>NZ_JAKSYO010000214.1 GCF_022829635.1 Methylobacterium sp. E-066 | reverse complement strand
GTCGCATCCCTCACCCTGTCCCTCTCCCGCACGGGAGAGGGGACCTGCGCCTCATTCGGTGCCGGGTGAAGACCGGAGCCCACGGAGGGGGGCGGAAGAGGCGTCGAGGGCCAGATCAACGCCGTGGTCTCGGCCAGATCGTCGACGTAGTTGTGCGACAGGCGGAACAGCACGGGGTCGATGCGCGCTTCCACCAGGCCGCGGATGAACGCCGGCTTGGCTTCGCGAAAATTCAGCGTGCCGGTCATGGCTGAATAAGAAAGATCAGCGAGCTCGTCCCATCAAGGGAAGGGGCTCTATAGGACTTCGGGTGGTCTCACCCTCGACCTCATCCTGAGGTGCCCGCGTCAGCGGGCCTCGAAGGAGCCCTCCAGGGATCGCTGAGATGTCTGAGGGCTCCTTCGAGGCCGAACGATCTGCGATCGCCCGGCACCTCAGGATGAGGGGGAGATCTGGATCCTTGTAGCCTCAGGCTTTCTTGTTCTTCGCCCGCTCAATCGCTTCCTCGATCAGCCGGTGGGCCTCTTCCTTGTCGCCCCAGCGGACGAACTTGACCCACTTTCCGGGCTCCAGATCCTTGTAGTGCTCGAAGAAGTGCTGGATCTGCTGGATCGTGATGTCGGGCAGGTCGGTGTAGTTCTCGACCCGGTCGTAGCGCTTGGTCAGGTGGCGGGAGGGAACCGCGATGACCTTCTCGTCCTCGCCGCCCTCGTCCTGCATCACCATCACGCCGACGGGGCGCGCGCTGATGATCGCGCCGGGCAGCACCGCGCGGGTGTTGGCCACCAGCACGTCGCAGGGATCGCCGTCGCCCGACAGGGTGTGCGGGATGAAGCCGTAATTCCCGGGGTAGAACATCGGCGTATAGAGGAACCGGTCGACGACCAGCGCGCCCGATTCCTTGTCCATCTCGTACTTGATTGGTTCGCCACCGAGCGGCACCTCGATGATGACGTTGACGTCGTGCGGGGGCTTCTTGCCGAGCGGGATGGCGTCGATGTTCATGGCGTATCGCTTCCGGGATGCGGCTTGCACCGCTTCCCCGACCTCTTAGATGCCTGGCTCCACGATGCAAATCAGTATCGGCGCGAGGCCGGCAACGAGTCCCAAGAAACGTTAGCTGAACAGGTAACCGACCTTGGGCAGCGCGACCCCCGCCACCCGGTCCAGCACCCGCGGCCCGGCCTGGCCGCCCAGCCCCTCGTAGAACGCGCCGGCCCGGGCATTGTCCTCCAGGCTCCAGACGCCGAGCTGGGTGAGGCCATGATCGGCGAGATCGTTGCGGACCGCCTTGAACAGGCGGCGTCCGAGGCCGACCCCCTGGTATTCCGGCAGCAGGTAGAGCTCGTCGATCTCCGCCTCGGTGCCGAGCGCCCGGCTGCGGGTGCGCCCGTAGGCGGCGTAGCCGACCACCCGCTCGCCGGTCTCGACCAGGGCGATCGGCCGGCCCCGGCGCAGGGCGCTGCGCCACCAGGCACGGTCGCGCCCGGCGATCAGCCGCTCCAGAGCCACCCCGGGGATGATGCCGCGATAGGCCTCGCGCCACGAGGCATCGAACACCGTCGACAGGCTGCCGAGATCGGCCTCGCGAGCCCGGCGGATGCTCGTGGTGCGCGTGCTCATGGGTTTCCGGCCTTCCCCCGTCGACCGTCGGATAACCCGCGCGGCCCGCCCAGGTTCGATCCCGATCCAGGCAGAGTGAAGGCAAGATCGGCGCCGGTTTTTTTGGAACGTTTTCGTGGTCCGTGGGAAAAGGGCGTGACCGGCCGGTCCGACAGGCGAATTGCCGGGCTTCCGGGGGGCTGTTAGAGCCGGCTCCCGATTCCTCGGCAGCCCCCATCGTGTTCAACCGCTTCCTCAAGCCCGAGACGCGCTACGCGCGCCGCATGGCCCGGATCGCCCGCTTCGAGCGGCCGATCGCCGGGCCCGGCGACCGGCTGAAGGCCTGGGCGAACATGCTGCTGATCGATCACGGCGTGTTCCGGCTGGCCTATCTCAACCGTCACCGGGTCGGCACCGGCCGGCTCTGGCGCTCGGCCCAGCCCGGGCCGCACCAGCTCGCGCGCTTCCGCGCCGAGGGCGTCCGCACGGTCATCTCCCTGCGCGGCGGGCGCGAGCACGGCTCCTGGCCGCTGCAGCGGGAGGCGTGCGAGCGGCACGGGCTCACCCTGGTCGAGTTCGTGCTGCGTTCCCGCGAGGCTCCCGACCGCGCCACCCTGCTCGCCGCGAAGGATTTCTTCGCCGGCATCCAGTACCCGGCGGTGATGCACTGCAAGTCGGGCGCCGACCGGGCCGGGCTCGCCTCGGCCCTCTACCTGATCCTGCACGAGAACCGCCCGGTGGCCGAGGCCGCCCGCCAGCTCTCGGCCCGCTACGGCCATCTCCGCTTCGCCAAGACCGGCATCCTCGACGCGTTCTTCGCGCGCTACCGCGTGGAGGGCGAGGCCAAGGGGATCGATTTCCTGACCTGGGTCGAGACCATCTATGACCCGGAGGCGCTCAAGCGGGATTTTCGGCCGGGGTTCTGGTCGGATCTAGCTGTGGACCGGGTGCTGCGGCGGGAGTGATCGGAGGCGTCGTTCCTGGCCGACCTCAACGTTGCCGAGCCAAACTGACGGCACAGCCTCGTTCAATCCGTCACGGCGTCATTCCGGGGCCGCGCTGCGGAGCCTGGAATCCATAACCACAGGCAGGAGCAGGTTTTGCACCGTCGGCGGCTCTGGATTCCGGGTTCGCCTACGGCGCCCCGGAATGACAGCGTGGTCAACACGTCCGCCGTCCGTACCCCGCCGGTCCTGGCCCTACTCCGCCGCCGGCCGCGCTGCCTCGCGAAACGGGTGCGCCGGGTAGGTGCCGACCACCCTGAGCTCGCGCGAAAAATAGCCGAGCTCGTCGAGCGCCCGGGCGAGGCCCGGGTCGTCGGGATGGCCGTCCACCTCGGCGTAGAACTGCGTGGCGGTGAACTCGCCGTCCATCATGTAGCTCTCGAGCTTCGACATGTTGACGCCGTTGGTCGCGAAGCCGCCGAGCGCCTTGTAGAGGGCAGCCGGGATGTTGCGCACGCGGAACACGAAGCTGGTCACGCACGGGCCGGTCCCGGCCGCCACCGGTTCGGGATCGGGGGAGAACACCACGAACCGGGTGGTGTTGTGCGCCTCGTCCTCGACGTCGCGCTCCAGGATGTCGAGGCCGTAGACCTCGGCGGCCAGCGCCGGCGCCAGGGCGGCCCGGCTCGGATCGCCGATCTCCGCGACCTCGCGAGCGGCGCCTGCGGTGTCGCCGGCGACCACGGCCTTCAGGCCGAGCCGGCGGACGATCCGCCGGCACTGGCCCAGCGCGTGGACGTGGCTGTGCACGGTCCGCACGGTCTCCAATGCGGTGCCCGGCAGGACCATCAGCTGAAAATGGATCGGTAGAAAATGTTCGGCCACGATGTGCAGCGGCGAGGTCGGGATCAGGTGGTGGATGTCGGCCACCCGGCCGGCGATCGAGTTCTCGATCGGGATCATCGCCCGCTGCGCCCGGCCCTCCGTGACCGCCGCGAAGGCGTCCTCGAAGGTGGCGCAGGGCAGCGGAACCCAGTCCGGAAACGCCTCGGCGCAGATGATGTGCGAGTTGGCCCCGGGCTCACCCTGGTAGGCGATGGTGCGGTCGGTCATCGGGAATGCGGTTCAGTTCAGGCGGCGGGCCTGGAGCAGGGCGCGGGCGCGCTCCAGGTCAGCGGGGGTGTCGACGCCCAGCGGCAGGTCGTCGACGATGACGGCATCGATGCGCATGCCGGCCTCCAGCGCCCGCAGCTGCTCCAGCTTCTCCCGGGTCTCCAGCTCCCCGGGGGGCAGGGCGACGAAGCGGGTCAGCGCGGTGCGGCGATAGGCGTAGAGGCCGATATGGTGCCAGAGCGGACCCTCGCCCCAGGGGGCGCGGGCGCGGGTGAAGTAGAGCGCCCGCAGGCGGCCCGGGCCGACCTGATGGCCGACCAGCTTGACCACGTTGGGATTGTCGGCCTCGTGCGGGTCGGTGATCGGCGCGCAGAGCGTGACGATGTCCACGGTCCGGTCCGAGAGCGGGCCGATCGAGGCGCCGATGATCGCGGGATCGATGGTCGGCAGGTCGCCCTGGACGTTGACCACCACGTCGTGGCGCCCCTCCGGGTCGACGCTCTCCAGCGCCTCGGCGAGGCGGTCCGAGCCGGACGGGTGGTCGGCCCGGGTCATCACGGCGATGCCACCGGCCGCCTCGACGACGCGGACGATCTCCGCGGTGTCGGTGGCCACCACCACGGGGCCGATCCCGGCCTCCATGGCCCGGCGCCAGACATGGACGATCATCGCCTCGCCGGCGATCTCGGCCAGCGGCTTGTTCGGCAGGCGCGTCGCGGCGAGGCGGGCCGGAATCAGGACGAGGGGATCGGACATGAAAGATCGGGGATCAGGGGCTCGCAGCGGAGCGCGGCTGCTTAACAGGCCTGTTCCCGGTTGTCGTCCCTGGCGCCGACGTGGGTCTCCCTCTCGCGATCCGGCAAAATGATGCCGCCGGGTGACAAGCTCGGCGATTTGGCACGGGGGTTTTGGCCCGCGACGGCACGGATCCCTCGACCACCATTGTCAAGATCGTGCCGGAACGGCTAAGCACCCTTGAAATCTTCCAAGGTCCTGTGTCCCGGCGTGCCTGCCTGTGACGGCATGGGCAGATCGAGAGAAGAGCATGAACTCATTCGAGGTGAACAAAGTGCTCGGTGCCGTGCTCGGCGCCCTGTTGTTCGCGGCCGGATCGGGGTTCGTCGCCGAGCTGATCTACCATCCGAGACCTGCCGGAAAAGCCGGTTACGACTTGCCCGAGCCGGAGCCGCAGGCCGCCGCCGCGGCCCCGGAGGCCAAGGTCGAGCCGATCGCGGTGCGGCTCGCCAGCGCCAACGCCGAGAAGGGCGAGGCCGGCACCAAGGCCTGCCGGGCCTGCCACAATTTCGAGAAGGGCGGCCCGAACAAGGTCGGCCCGGACCTGTACGAGGTGGTCGAGCGGCCGAAGGGCGGCCATGCCGGCTTCGAATACTCGGCGGCCCTGAAGGGCAAGGGCGGGGCCTGGACCTACGACGACCTGGACGCCTTCCTGACCAGCCCGAAGGGCTACGCGCCGGGCACCAAGATGGCGTTTGCCGGAATCGCCTCGCCACAGGAGCGCGCCAACGTCATCGCCTACCTGCGCGCCAACGCCGACAGCCCCAAGCCGCTGCCGGCCGTCGAGAAGAGCGACGCCAAGCCGGAGGCAGCCCCCGCCGCCGCCAAGTCCGAGGACAAGCCCGCGCCCGCGCCTGAAAAGCCGTCTGCCGACAAGCCGGCCGCCGGCAAGGCCTCCGAGGGCAAGGACAGCCCGGCCAAGCCCGCCGATACCAGCACGGCCAAGCCGGTCGAGGAGAAATCCGCGGGCAGCCCGCGCGCGCCGAGCGAATCGAGCGACCGCAATGCCCCGGCTCCGCCGGCCGGCGCCCATGACGGCGACCAGCAGGGCACGCCGTCGAGCCTGATCCCCGCCGAGCCGACCGCGCCATCCGCCCCGGCCGCCAAGGAGCCCCCGGCCCAGGCCAATCCCGAGGCGGTGGACCGGGCCAAGAACCTCGAGGTCGACGGCCCGACCAAGGACCTCAACGCGCCGCTGCCAACGCCGAAGGAGTAGGGACGAGGGAGCCGGTCGGGCTCAGGCCCGGCCTTTGCCTTGAGGCGGCCGCGACCCGATGTCAGTTCGGGTCAGACACCGCGAAGGAATTCTCTTGCCCGATCGAAGCGCCGATCCGGCGGGGCGCCGGGCGCCCCTGCCGTTGCTGGTCGCCGTGACCATGACCGGCACGGTGGCGCTGCACATCTTCGTGCCCGCGCTCGCCACCGCCGCCGCCGACCTCGGCACCACCACGGCCGCCGCGCAGCTCACCATCACGGTCTACCTGATCGGGCTTGCGGGCGGCCAACTCCTGTACGGCCCGCTCTCCGACCGGTACGGCCGTCGGCCGATCCTGATCGGCGGGCTGGGCCTCTACCTGGCCGGATTGCTGCTCGCGATCCCGGCCCAGAACATCGGCACTCTGCTGGTGGCGCGGGTGCTGCAATCGCTCGGGGCCTGCGGCTCCCTGGTGATCGGCCGGGCGATGGTGCGGGACGTCTCGACCCGCGAGGACGCGGCCAAAAAGCTCGCGATCCTGACCACCGCCATGACCCTCACCCCCGCCCTGGCCCCGGCGATCGGCGGAGTGGTGAACGAGGCGTTCGGCTGGCGCGCCGTGTTCGTGGTGCTCGCCGGGATCGTGGCTCTGCTCGGCGCCCTGGTGGTGTTCACCCTGCCGGAAACCAACCGGCACAAGGTGGCGCTGCCCGGTTTCGTCGCGGTCCTGGCGGGCTATCTGCGGCTCGTGAAGATCCCAGTGTTCCGCGCCTACCTGGTGGCGGGGGCCTGCGGCGGAACCAGCCTCTACGCCTTCCTGGCGGTGGCGCCGTTCCTACTCGTCGACCGGCTCGGGCGCTCATCGCAGGAGGTGGGGTTCGATTGCCTGATCGTGGTGTTCGGCATGGTCGGGGGCGCCGTAATGGCGAGCCGGCTCGCGACCCGGGTGCCGATCCGCAAGGCGGCGCGCAGCGGCAACCTCCTGTGCATCGCGTCGGCCCTGGCGCTGCTGCTGGTCGACCGGACGGGAATGCTCGGCGTCGTCAGCCTGATCGTGCCGCTGTTTGCTTACGCGGTCGGGGTCGGCCTGCTCAGCCCCAATGCGGTGGCCGGCCTGATGAACGTCGATCCGCATGCGGCGGGCTCCGCCTCCAGTCTCTACGGCTTCACGCAGATGACCTTCGGGGCTCTGTTCACGGCCGCGGCCTCGGCTTGGCCCGCGACGTCGGCGACCCCCGTGGCCCTGGCGCTGCTCACGGCCGGCCTGGTCGCAGCCCTGGCGCTGCGACGCGCGTGATCTCCCCATGCAGCGCCTGATCGTCCTCATGCTGCGAGGATGACAGGTTCCGCGCGATCTCCTTGCCGACAATGTGCAGCAGAACCCGGCTCAGCATCTTCATCTGCGGCGTGCCGTGTTCCGCGATGACGGCATGGGCGGCGATACACGCATCTGCTATGGCATCAAGGTCAGAGGCCCGCTTCATTGCATATCCAATTTGTAAGATGCTCGAATTTGGCTTTCGGAATGTAAGAATTTTACATTCAGATCTCCGCATTCTGAAGTATTGTATTTTAATTACCGTTTTGCAACTCGATTTACAGTGATAAGACGCTTTCGTCGCCATTGCGACGTGATTTATCGATCGAGATCCCGAAATGGATATGAAAACCCCGAACGCCTTGAATGCGCTGGCCCCCGCTCGGACGTCGGGGAGGCTCGATGATCTGGCGGCGGTGCTCGGCTGTTCGACGGATCTGTTCTTCGAGGCACCCGATGGCCCTTCGGTCGGCCACACGGCTCAGCTTCTGCAGATGTGGCTCGCGATCCGAGCCCCCGAGGATCGACGGGCTGTCTTCGCGTGTGTCCAAGAAATCCTGAAGGCACAATCCGATAATTTCGGCCGAAAATAGATAAAAAATATCCGACGGGCGTTATCGATCGGCTCGAATGTGGGAAATATTCTCGGATGGGTCCTGTAAAACTCACACGCCATTTCGGCAACACTTGCGGTAACGAGGGAAAAAACCATATCGAGACGATCGCCGGCCATGATTCGGGCGCTGGTGATTGAGGGACGCTGTGTGCTCTTGCCCGTAGCAGGCGAGCAATATGGCTTCCCCTCACCAATCGGACGTGCGCAACCGCCTCCTCCGGGTGCTTCTCCCGGAGGATTTCGCGGCGCTGCAGCCGGCGCTGCATCTCCAGGAGATGCGTCTGCGCCACGTGCTGATCTCCTCTCATACGACGATTGAGGCGGTCCACTTCCCGGAGGTGGGCTTCGTCTCGATCACCAACGACGAGCCCAGCGGCCGGGTCGAGATCGGTCTGATTGGCCGGGAGGGTCTGGTTGGCGCCGCCCCGATCCTGCTCGACGACGACCGCAGCCCGCATACCCACTTCGTGCAGATGGCCGGGCACATGCTGAGCCTCGACGTGGCGGTGCTGCGGACCGAGGTGGCCCTGCGCCCGGCCCTGCGCCGGCTGCTGCATCGCTTCATCCAAGCGCAGTTCGTCCAGACGGCCCAGACAGCCTTCGCTAACGCGCGCGGCAACACGGCGACCCGCCTCGCCCGGTGGTTGCTGATGTGCCACGACCGGGTCGACGGCGACCAGATCACGGTCACGCAGGATTTCATGTCGTTCATGCTGGGCGTCGAGCGCCCGGGCGTGACGGCGGCCCTGCGGACGCTGGAGAAGGACGGTTTCGTGCGGAAGCGCCGCGGCAGCGTCGAAGTCACCGATCGCGACGGGCTGCTCGACTGCGCCGGGGACGGCTACGGCACGGCGGAAACCGAGTACGCGCGCCTGATCGAAGGACGCGTCGAGCCGCAGGTCTAGAACGGGGACGAAGCCGGGGATTCCAAAGGGCTCAGCCCATTGGCGAGGTTTGGGGCGGAGCCCCGATGAACCAGGGAACCGCCCTGGACCCGCAAAAGGGCCTGCCCTTTTGAAACCATGACGTTCTGTGAGTCGCGCGTCGCGCGAGAGTTCAGGTTCGTACCGCCTTGACCAAGCCAGACACGCCCGCGCCGAAGCCGCTCGTCAGTTCCAGCCACAGGAGCCGGGTCGGGTCCACCGGTCCCGGCAGGGTCAGGCGGCCCGGCGGGACCGGGGTGAAGCCGAAGCGGCTGTAATAGGGCGCATCCCCCACCAGGATTACCAAGCCTTCGCCAGCCTGCCGGGCGGCCTCGACGCCCGCGCGGGTCAGGGTGCCGCCGATGCCGCGGCCGGCGAAGCTCGGATCCACGGCCAGGGGGCCGAGCATGACGAAGGGCACAGCCCCAGTCCGCACCGGCCCCATCCGCACCGAGCCCACCAGAAAACTGCCGACCGAGGCGGTGACGCCGAGATCGATCCGCTCGGCCGCACCTTCGCGCAACCGGTAGGCGGTGCGCGCGAACCGTCCGGGACCAAAGGCCCGGGCCTGGAGCCGCTCGATCGCGGGGGCGTCCTCCGGCCGCTCGGGCCGGATCACGAGGGAGAGTGTGGTCAAGGGCGGGCTCGCGGCTCGGAACCATCGCCGCGTAGCAGCGCCGGCCCGGGGCGGCAAACCGCGCCGCGGGAGGTGACGATGGTGCGGATCCCCGATCCACGACGGGCCGAGATGCGATGTGGGCAGCCGACGGAGCGAGGCTTCCCAATGGTCCGAAAAGCATTCCATCTTCGGGAAAAATGACAACACGCTGTCAATTTGACAGCTCGTTGCGATTGTCTATGGTCGCGAGCATGACGCAAGCGGATCCCTCGTCAGCCAAGCCGGCTGTCCGGCGCCGAGATGCGCTGACGGACCTCGTCATCGACGTGTTCCGGCTCAACGGCGCCCTGCTCGCCTCCGGCGACGCTTTGGTTGCGGATCTTGGATTGACCAGTGCCCGCTGGCAGGTGCTGGGCGCCATCGCGTTCGCGTCGGTCCCGCTCCCGGTGGCGCACATCGCCCGCAACATGGGCCTGACCCGCCAGGCGGTTCAGCGCTCCGTCGACGACATGCGCGCGGACGGTCTCGTCCGCCTGGATCCGAACCCGCACCATCGGCGCGCCATGCTGGTCAGCATGACCGAGCAGGGCGAGGCCGCCTATCAAGCCGCGAGCCGGCGCCAGGAATCCTGGGCCGAGGCTCTGGCCGCCGACCTTCCGCTCGAGCGCATCGAGGCCGCCCGTGATCTGCTGCGCCTGTTGCAGCGTCGCCTCGACAATCCCCCCGCCTCAACCCCCACCGCGCAGAGATCGAAGGAGACTTGCTGAGATGCCGAACCTTATCGAGATGGACCGCACCGTCACGCTGGCCGAGCAGCTCAAGGATGCGGATGCCGGCGGGCCGGTGGTCCTCGTCAACACGTTCGTCGTGCCCCCCGCGGATGCCGAGCGCCTGCTCGCCGCCTGGAGCGCCGACGCCGCGATCATGAAGCGCCAGCCGGGCTTCATCTCGACCCAGCTGCATCGCGGCATCGCCGGCAGCGGTGCGTTCCTGAACTACGCCGTCTGGGAGTCGGTCGCGCAGTTCCGGGCGGCGTTCGCCGACCCGGAATTTCAGGCCCGCCTCGCCGATTACCCGGACAGCGCGACGGCCAGTCCGCATCTGTTCCGGCCGGTCGCCGTCCCGGGCATCTGCGTCGCGTAAATCCGGCTGGCGGCCTATTCCGCCGCCGCCAGGGCGGGGCGCGGGCCTCCTTGAGTCACCCGCAAAAAGCCGATCGCCGAGAGCCAGATCACCGCGCCGCAGGCGGCTGCGATGCCGAGCACCAGCGCGAAGCCGCCGCGGTCGTGCAGGACCGCGATCGCCGGGACCACGAAGCCGCTGGCGGTGAAGCCGACGAAGTAGCGCACGCTGTAGGCCCGGGCCCGGTAGGCCGGCGGCACGTAGCGGGCGATCATCGCGTCGTTGATCACCACCTGCCCGTAGATCGCCGTCATGGCGAGCATCAGCCCGGCGAGCAGCGGCAGGCCGGTGGAGAGGGCCGCGATCCCGAGGCCCAGGGGCTGCAGCACCGAGAGGGTCACGAAGAGGGACGGCAGGCTGAACCGGTCGATCAGCCGGCCCATGGCGAGCTGCATCAGCGCGCCGAACAGGAAGACCACGGTGGCGAGCGAGCCGATCAGCGCCAGCGGCAGGGCGTGGCCGACGCCCTCGTCGATCACCTTGGGCAGGCTGATCGTCGTCAGGTTGAAGGTGACGCCGCCGGCAAAGATCGCCAGGGCGTACAGGGCCATCAGCGCGAAGGGCCGGCTCACCGCGATTGCGGCCGCGCCCCCGGCCTTCTTGCCCCCGGCCTCGCCGTCGCCCGGGACCAGCGCCAGGAAGGCGGCGCCGCAGGCGAGGCAGACGAGGCCCGGCACCACGAAGGCCGCCCGCCAGCCGGCGGTGGTGGCGAGCAGCGCGGTCACCCCCGAAGCCGAGGCGGCGCCGAGATTGCCCCAGACGCCGTTGACGCCGAGGTCGCGCCCGAGCCGGCGCGCATGGGTCACCAGCATGGTCGAGCCGACCGGGTGGTAGATCGCCGAGGCAAGGCCGAGCACGCACAGCCAGAGCGCGAAGCTCAGGGGCGTCGTTGCACTCGCCACCCCCAGGCAGGACAGGCCGTAGCCGAAGAAGAACACCGCCAGCATGGTGCGCCGGCCGAACCGATCCGCCAGCCAACCCATCGGCAGCGAGCACAGGCCGAAGGCGACGAAGGCACCGGTGGCGAGCCCGATCAGTTCGCCGTAGCCGAGCCCGGTCTGGGCCGCGATGGCGATGACCGCGGTCGGGTAGATCAGCAGCACGAAGTGATCGAGGGCATGCGCGACGTTGACGAAGCGCAGCGTGCGGCGGGACAGGGTTTCGGCATCCATCGCGGCGTATCCTCCGGGATCGTCCCCTGATACCCTGGCCCGATGGAGGTGTCGGGCCGGATATGAATGCGAACGGGCCACTTTTTTCGAGCGGGCAGCTGCGTCTCGGACGCTCGACGGATGCCGCCGACTATCAGGACGTGCCCCGCACCGTCGCGGTGATGCCCAAGACCTACCCAGCCGGGATGCGGCTGGACCAGCATTTCCACCCGCGCGCGCAACTCCTCTACGCCACGGAGGGCCTGATGACGGCCTCGGCCGAGGACGGCACCTGGGTGGTGCCGGAGGGGCACGCGCTCTGGATCCCGCCGCGCCTGCCGCACGCTGTGGCGACCCACGGTGCGGTGGCGATGTGCTCGGCCTATCTCGACCCGGCCGCGGTGTCGGCCTTCCCGGATCGCTGCCGGGTGATCCTGGTCTCGCCCCTGCTCGCCGCGGCGCTCGCGGCGCTGGGGGCGGAGCTGGTTCTGTACGACGAGGCCGGCCGCGGCGGCCACCTCGCCGCCCTGGTGCTCGACGAGATCGGCCGCGCCCCCGAGACGCCGCTCACCTTGCCGCTGCCCCGGGATGCCCGGCTGCGCCGGGTCTGCCTCGCCCTGATCGAGGATCCCGCGGCGGCGGAGGACCTCGACGCCTGGGCCGACCGCGCCGGGGCAAGCCGGCGCACCCTGACCCGGCGGTTCCGCACCGAGACCGGGCTCAGCTTTGGTGACTGGCGGGCGCGGGCCCGGGTGATCCGGGCGCTCGCGCTGACTGCCGAGGGCCGTCCGCCGGGGATGGTCGCCGCGGCGGTGGGTTACCGGAGCGCTCAGGCCCTGCGGAGCACCGTGGCGCGGGTCTTGGGGGGGCAGTGAGGGTTCGGCGTGATCACAGCGTCCGGGTAAAAGAGGGTCGATTATCGATCGACTGGAATGACACCGTAGGTATCGAAGGCTTGCTGCATTCGCTGCGCCTCGGTTTGATCCGGAAGCAATTTGTAGCTCGGCGCCCATATCGGTGAAACACGATCGATCGCGATCAGGATGATGTTGCGTATCGGATAAATGTCTCCAGTCATTCGGAGAAGTTCAGCGCCAACGACCGGGAAATCATTCTTGTCCGGCGTCACCAGGCTCGCGGTGCCGTCGATCTTGAAGCCACACTGCCGGAATACGTCGATAAAGCTGACACAGACTGACGGATGGTTTGAGATATTGCGGGTTGAATTCGAGGATGCAATGTCAGCAATAACAATGTGATTGTCACCGTAATCTTTAAAAATCTCTTTGGGAGTGACGTTCGGTAACCCTGCCGAGTCGACCGTGGCCAGCCAGCAGAGAACCGAATTCCCGATGCTCGATCTAATCGCCTCATTAAGCATAAAAATAGCCCGTATATTATAGTTCGCCACTTAAAATGATTGTGTATATTTAGGATAATTTATAGAAATCTCGCTCGTCTGCGATCAATCACCGATTCGGCGTCGTGAAGCAAGATATGTGGTGCGGAAAAGACGTTCGAGATCAGCTGGTATCCCGAGCGTCATTGGGTTCGAGCTGGCGAAGGCCGGTGCGTTCCTAAATGAAACCGCCTTACTTCGGCTTCGCTTGGCCGCCCGGACCCCAGCCATGGGCCTGGACCGCCTTGACGATCTTGGCCTGCATCTCGGGCGCCACCGCCTGCATCCATTGCTGCATGCCCGCCAGCTGGATCTGGGCGAGTTGCGGCTGGGCAGCCGCGAGGCGCTTGCCGGTGGGCGTGGCGTAGAACGCCGCGATCGCCTGCAGGTCGTCCTTGCTCAGGATCGTGGCAAAGCCCCGGGCCTGGATGTCGAGAAGTTCGTCGTAATGCGCGGACAGGGTCGGCATCACGACCTCCTGGACCAGCACCTGCGCCTTGTCGGGCTCCTTGATGCCGATCTGCTGCATCATGCCGACCATTGGGGCCGCCATCGAGCCGAGCGTGGCGGCGCGATCCCCCTGCATCTGTGCCACCGTCTCCCGGGCAACCTTCAGCAGCGCCGGATCCGGTGCCGCCGCCGGCGCGGGTTTCGGGGCCAGCTGCGCCAGCACCGCGCCGGGCAGCGCGGTTCCGAGACAAAGGCCGACGAGGAGGGTCGAGAGGCGCATGGGTGCTCCGATCACGATCGCCGTACGATCCTGCGTTGCACGGCCCGTGCAGTGCTACCGCAATCGTGGTCGGGATCAATGAGGCTGAAGCTTTGATCGTGACAGGCTGCCTTGAAGCGAGCGCGCATGGCCCCGGCGTTTCGCGTTTTGGTGGCGCGGAGGTCGAGCGTCGTCGGAGCATTGCGCCGGCCACCGCACCTGCGTCCCGGGATCGAAGCCATGTTGGTTGGGGCGGGAGGCGCGGCTGGCATCGACGAGCCTCCAAGCCTGCTCTGTGAGCGCGCGAGGCTATCGTGCCCATTGCTTGCGGTCGGCCAGGTCTCCGAGCGGGCGCGGGCCTGGGCCGCCGAGGCGGAGGCCGGGACGCTGCTCGGCTTCGAGGCCCCCGAGGCGATGACGGCGGAGCGCCCTGATGAACGCCCTGCCGTTCCACGCGGGCGATCACATCACGGCCTTGACCATGGACAGCGACGCACCGTTCCTGTTCCTGCCGCCGGTGCGGATCGGCTCGCGCGACGGCATGTACGAGATCCGCACCTATCGGCTCAGGCCCGGCGGCCTCGCGCCGACGCTGGCAGCCTGGGAGGCGGCGATCGCGCCGGCCCGGGCCTACACCGCGCATCTCGTGACCAACCTGTACGCCCTCGACGGCGCCCCGCGGATCACGCACATCTGAGCCTTCGCCAGCCTGGAGCTTTGAGTGACTTGGTTTCGATCCGTGAACGCCCATCCGGGCTGCAGCCAACAGCCGTATCGAGAGGCCGAGCAGATGGCAGCATCCGACACTGTGCTATCCGCTGGAAATCGCTTCCACCCGAGGGGGGGTCCACAGAGGTTTTGCTATCACCTGCCTCTGATGGGTGAGCGTTGAAGCAGACGTCGCCATCGTGCCGGCTGACGACTTGAGATGTCGAAATTCAAGTGGGCTGATATCATACCGTTCTTTAAAACGATGAGAGAAATGTGATTGATTTGAGAATCCGCAGGAATAGGAAATATCTCCAATAGACAGATGTGCGATACTAAGATCGGTCAGCCGTTCTGCTGCAATTTCAAGCCTTCTACGCCATATCCACGCCGACAATTGCTGGCCACGATCGCTAAACAAGGTTTGCAATTGACGTAAGGAAACACCTACGGCAGCAGCTACTTGTGATGGGGCAAGATTTTGATCGGATATATTGCTTTCAATGTATGCCTTGGCATTTTGCACGGCAACCGTGCCCCGCAGAGATTTGGGCGTTTCCATGGCCATGCGTTCCGCTACACTGGCCACGATGAGATCGGAGCCGATGGATGCCAATCGGCTAGCCGCATCGGTCGTCAGTTCGTGATTGATCTGAAGCAAATTCCGAAAAAATGATGCAACAAGGGTAGACGTCGGCGCATCTTTCATGCTGAGTGCCACAAAATTACGAGCAGATCCTAATTGATACTCAATCTTGCTTCGAGGTATTTGAACAATTAGATGTTCAGATTTTTCAAAGTGCGTAAATCTGAAGGGCGCGTTTGCATCCACGATTGATATATCGCCGCGCTTCTGAATAAATGTCCGATCATATTGAGTTACTGCGCACCCACCATCTATCTTTATGCTGAAGCCAAGCACGTCAGGTTTATTAAGATGATGCCGAACGGTTTGAGCGGTGGCATCCAGCGTTACTGCACTTAATGAAACCCGAGTGATATCCAAAAAACTTAAGGCCGTTCCTTTGGCGGAGGCGTCGAAAACATCGTCATTGGTTCGGGTGTGAACCATCGGCATGAAACGCTCATCAGAGAATTCTCGCCAATCTTTATATCGATCTTGTGGTTTTGCGGCCTTTGTTAGGAATAAATCACGCATTTCCTTTCACTCCATCTCAGTAAATCGGATTTTTACATCGACGTAAATTGATATACATAGTCGTTGTTAAATTGGTACGCATATATACAATCCAAAATTAGTTTGATTTCTCGATTATCAAACAATGACAATTATTTATATTGATCAAGTCGAGCCCGCAGTGCGATTATAATAGGTTCTACCGGTGTGATTTATTTGCGGAAATTGTGGTGTGCTGCCTTCGTCTCTGAATTCAGAACCTCGCGCGCGAAAGCGAACACCGCATCTCGACCTTCGGGGCTTCTGATCGCGAGCCATACGTGAATCAGTTCCGAGGTGTCCTTCGCCTTGCCCGTGCGAGCTACGTCGAAGAAGCGGTCCGGCTTGCAGCCGAGCGTTCGCGCTAACCGGGCGAGCGTCGCGTCGTTGTTGGTATCCGGTTCCGTGTCGAGGCCCTTGGGCGTCGGCATGTCCATGGAGATCCTCAAAAATGGGATGCTGGTTGTCTGTTATAGCAATACATCCTAGCATTGCATTTCGGATTGCGGAAATGTAAGAAAATTACAAAAATAGGAAGCAAGTCAGTAGATGTAGTAACGTTGCGTATTATCTATATCTTCCGCCAGATGCAGAATATATAAATATCATTGCCACATAGATGCCGCATCGAGTGTGTTCATATCTGCCAATGCTGCAAAAAATGTGTATAACACGCGATTTATCGATGTATTGATAGAAATTCTTCCACTCAGAACATGCATTGAGATCGTTTGCCGCAGATTTTAATTAGTATGTGATGATAAATAAGACATATATAATATTTTTACCGTAGGTAATGATTTGATAATTTCCACTCGCTCGAAAATAATACTTCTTCGGCGAAGGACGAAGTTAATTGATTGCAATTTAGGTTTGGTGGGAGACGAAACGTCTACTTTGAAACGAAAGACCAAGGTCCAGTTGCTATCCCTAGCCGAAGCCGGTGGTCGGCTGACGAAGGGCCGTTTTCGGGAAGCGCCGAAGGCGATGCAGGTGGCCGAGTTGGGTCGAAACCAGCCCGCACCCAGCACCCGATATCGCCCGTTCAGCTCTTCACGTCGCCCGCGCGGAAAAATCGATCCGCGGGTCGATCCAGACGTAGATCAGGTCTGAGAGCAGGTTCACCGCCAGCCCGAGCAGGGAGAAGATGTAGAGGGTCGCGAACACCACCGGATAGTCGCGCCCCACGATCGACCGGAACGACAATTCGCCGAGGCCGTCGAGGGAGAAGATCGTCTCGATCAGCAGCGAGCCGGTGAAGAAGGCCGAGATGAACGCGCCCGGGAAGCCGGCGATCACGATCAGCATGGCGTTGCGGAAGACGTGGCCGTAGAGCACCCGGCGCTCGGACAGGCCCTTCATCCGGGCGGTGAGGACGTATTGCTTGCGGATCTCGTCGAGAAAGGAATTCTTGGTGAGCAGCGTCGAAGTGGCGAAGGCGCCGATTACCAGGGCAGTGAGCGGCAGCACCATGTGCCAGGCATAGTCGGTGAGCTTGTGCCAGGTGGAAAAACTCTCCCAGCCCTCGCTGGTCAGGCCGCGCAGCGGGAACCACTGGTAGAACGAGCCGCCCGCGAACAGGATGATCAGCATCAGCCCGAACATGAAGCCCGGGATCGCGTAGCCGATGATCACCACAAAGGAGGTCCAGCGGTCGAACCGCTCGCCGTCCTTCACGGCCTTGCGGATGCCCAGCGGGATCGAGATCGCGTAGGACAGCAGCGTCATCCACAGGCCGAGGGAGATCGAGACCGGCAGGCGCTCCTTGATCAGCTGGATGACGGTGACGTCGCGAAAATAGCTGCGGCCGAAATCGAACCTTGCGTAGTCCCAGAGCATCTTGGCGAAGCGCTCCGGGGCCGGCTTGTCGAAGCCGAACTGCTTCTCCAGCTTGGCGATGAAGTCCGGGCTCAACCCTTGGGCGCCGCGGTAGCGGGAATTGCCCTCGCCGCCCCCTGCCGACCGGCCGCCGCCGCCGAGATCGCCGGTCCCGCCGGTGACTCGCGACAGGGCGCCGTCGCCCTGGCCCTTCATCTGCGAGAGCACTCGCTCCACCGGGCCGCCGGGGGCGAATTGCACGATGGTGAAGGTGATCAGCATGATCCCGAACAGGGTCGGGATCATCAGGCCGATGCGGCGCAGGATGTAGCCGAGCATACTGGTTCTAGTCCCGCCCGATCCGCTTGGCTTTGTCGGCCTCGTACCACCAGGTGCCGGGGGCGCCGAGATCGTATGTCGGCGGGTTCGCGGGGCGGCCGTAGAGGTCCCACAGGGCCAGGCGATGCGCGCCGGAATACCACATCGGCACCCAGAGGCGCCGGGCCCGCAGCACCCGGTCGAGCGCTTGACATGCGGTCGTCAGCGCGGCGCGGGACTTGGCATCCGCGATGGCCGTGAGCAGCGCGTCGATGGCCGGGTCGGCCACGCCCGAGAGGTTGTTGGAGCCCGGGGTGGCGGCCGCCCGGGAGCCGTAGAGCTCGCGCAGCTCCGAGCCCGGGGTGACGCCGCCGGCGAAGCGGCGGGACGTGACGTCGAAGTCGAAGTCGTTGACCCTGGCCTGGTACTGCGACGGGTCGACGGTGCGGTGGGTCGCCTTGATCCCGAGCAGCCCAAGATTGCGGATGAACGGCTGGGTCACCGCCTGGAAGACGGGATCGTCGTCCAGGAATTCGATGGCCAGGGGCTGGCCGCCCGGCAGCAGGAGGCCGCCGCCCTGGCGGGTGCAGCCGGCCTCGCGCAGCAGCGCGTCGGCGCGCTTGAGCAGCGCCCGGTCCTGGCCGGACCCGTCCGAGACGGGCGGCGTCCAGGCTTCGGCGAACACCTCCGGGGGGAGGTCCTTGAACGGCTCCAGCAGGGCCAGCTCCTCGGCCGAGGGCTTGCCGGTGGCCTTGAGGTCGGAATTCTCGAAGAACGAAGCGGTGCGCGTGTAGGCGCCGTACATCAGGTTGCGATTCGACCATTCGAAGTCGAAGCACAAGCCGATCGCCTCGCGGATGCGCGGATCGCGGAACGGCGCGCGGCGGGTGTTGATCCACCAGCCCTGCGTGCCGCTGGGCCGCGCATCCGGCACGGTCTGGCGGATCACGCGGCCCTCGGTGGCGGCGGGAAAGTCGTAGCCGGTGGCCCAGACCCGGGCGGTGAACTCCTCGCGAAACGTGAAGGCGCCGCTCTTGAACGCCTCGAAGGCCACGGTGCGATCGCGGAAATACTCGTAGCGGATCGCGTCGAAATTGTTCTGCCCGGCCGTCACGGCGAGGTCCGCCGCCCAGTAATCCGGGACCCGGTCCAGACCGATCGAGCGGCCGGGATCGACCGCGCCGACTCGGTAGGGGCCGGAGCCCAGCGGCGCCTCGAGGCTCGACGCCTCGAAGTCGCGGGCGCCGTAATAGGCAGCGGAAAAGATCGGCAGCTGGGCCACGAACAGCGGCAGGTCCCGGGCGCGGCCCTCCGCGAAGGTGACGACGAGGGTGTCGTCGCCCTCGGCCCGGGCGTCGGTCATCGGCCGGATCACCTCGGCGATCGACGGATGGCCCTTGTCGCGCAGGAGCTTGAGGCTGAAGGCGGCATCCCGGGCGGTGAGCCGCGAGCCGTCGTGGAAATGGGCCTGGGGCCGCAATGCGAAGGTGTAGGTCAGGCCGTCGGGGCTCACCGTGACGGCCCGCGCCACCAGCCCGTAGACCGCATCCGGCTCGTCGAGCGCGCGGACCATCAGGCTGTCGAAGGTCTGGTCCAGCCCGGCCGCGCCGTCACCGCGCAGCACGTAGATGTTGAGCGTGTTGAAGGTGTTGAGCGACTGGTTGCCGATCGTCCCGGCGAGCTGGGTCGAGAAGCGGCCGCCTTTCGGGGCGATCGGGTTCACGTAGTCGAACCGCTCGAAGCCGGGGCCGTATTTCAGCTCGCCGAAGCTCGACAGGCCGTGGCGTTCCTCGCCGGCTGCCCAGGCGGGACGGATCGCCGCGAGGGCGCCGGCACCGAGCACAAGGCCGCGCCGGCTCGGCCGCCAGGGGCGGCGAGAGCCGCTCTCGATCGCGTTGCAATCGAGAGCGGCTCTCGATCCTTGGTCTGACGCACGCACTTGCGCCGAACCGGTATCCACTTCGGCGGTGAGCGCTTTCGTCAACGCGGGGCTCCGGTCTTGGCGGCCAGTTTTTCGTCGTACCACCACGTCGTCGGGAATCCGGAGCCGGCGTAGCGCGGCAGGATCGCCGGATGGCCGAACCGGTTCCAGCGCAGGGTCCGCTGCTCGCTGGCCGACCATTGCGGCACGACGTAATCGTGCGCGAGCAGCACCCGGTCCAGCGCCCGGGTGGCGGCGACCAGACCAGCCCGGTCGGGGGCGTAGATCACCTTCTCGATCAGCGCATCGATGCCGGGATCCTTGATCCCGATCAGGTTGCGCGAGCCCGGCTTGTCGGCCGCCGCCGAGCCCCAGAACTCGCGCTGCTCATTGCCCGGCGAGAGCGACTCGCCCCACACGTTGCCGACGATATCGAAATCGAAATCGCGAATCCGGTTCTGGTATTGGGCCGCATCGATCACCCGCAGGGTGGCGTCGATGCCGATCAGCTTGAGCTGCGCCGAGAAGGGCAGGATCACCCGCTCGAATGCATTCTGGAACTCCAGGAACTCGACCGTCAGCGGTTCACCGGTGGCCTTGTTGACCATCTTTCCGCCGCGCAATTCGTAGCCGGCTTCGCGCAGCAGTCCGACAGCTTCGCGCAGGTTTTTCCGCACGGCGTCCTGGGTCTCGTTCACCGGGTTGGCGTAGGGCGTGGTGAAGACCGAAGCTGGGATCTTGTCCTTGACGCTCTCCAGGATCGCCTTCTCCTCGCCCTCCGGCAGGCCCGCGGAGGCGAGCTCTGAGCCGAAGAAGTAGGAGTTGATCCGCTTGTACAGGCCGTAGAACAGGGCCTTGTTCATCTCCTCGAAGTTCAGGGCCAGGTTGAAGGCCCGGCGCACCCGCGGATCCTTGAACTTGTCCCTGCGGGTGTTGAACGCGAAGGCCTGCATGATGCCCGTGCCGCGCTCCGGGAACGCCTCCTTGATCAGGCGCCCCTCCTTCACGGCCGGGAAGTCGTCGTAGGCGGTGGCCCAGTTGCGGGCGATGTTCTCGGCCCTGAAGTCGTAGAGGTCGCCCTTCAGGGCCTCGACCAGCACGGTGCCGTCGCGAAAATACTCGAAGCGCTCGGTGTCGAAGTTGTAGCGCCCGGCATTCACCGGCAGGTCCTTGCCCCAATAGTCCGGCACGCGGGTGTAGGTGACGCTGCGGCCGGGCTCGAACTTGGCGAGCCGGTAGGGGCCGGAGCCGAGCGGCGGCTCCAGGGTGGTCTCGGTGGGGCTGCGCGGCTTGCCGTTGGCGTCCTTGGCCTCCCACCAGTGCTTGGGCAGGACGCGCAGCTGGCCGATCACCTGCGGCAGCTCGCGGTTGCCCTTCTCGGTGAAGGTGAAGGTCACCTCGTGCGGGCCGGTCGCCTCGGCCTTGGCGACCGTCTGGTAGTAGGCGGCGTAGAACGGGCTGTTGGCCTTCAGCACGCCGTAGGACCAGACCACGTCCTCGGGGGTGATCGGCTTCCCGTCATGCCAGCGCGCGTTCTCGCGCAGGCGATAGGAGACCGAGCCGAGATCGGGAGCGATCCGCACCGCCTCGGCCAGAAGGCCATAGGAGGTAAACGGCTCGTCCGAGGATTCGGTCATCAGCGTATCGTAGATCTGCTGGACCCCGTTCTCGAGGTCGCCCTTCAGGCCGGCGACCACGATGTTGAAGTTGTCGAAGCCACCTTGCGCGCCCATCCGCACGAGGCCGCCCTTCGGTGCGTTGGGGTCGGCATAGTCGAAATGCTTGAAGTCGGAGCCGTATTTGGGCTCGCCCATCAACGTGATGGCGTGGGTCCACTGGCCGGTGGCGGCCGGCATCGCGGCCGGTTCCTGCGCCCGGGCCGGGGCGAACTGGAGGCAGGCGACGACGAGCGTCGCGGCGAGGAGGCGTCCACTCACGGGCAGGCTGTCTCCATGTCGGCGCACCAGGCGGTGCGGGGGCATTCGGGATCGACCAAGCTCGGTCTTAGGCCGGGTCCGGGCCGGGCGTCGAGGTTGCATGTTTGCGGGTCGCCTCGATGTCAGGCCTCGCGACAGGGGCCGGACAGGGCGCGGGTCCCCTCTCCCGTGCGGGAGAGGGACAGGGTGAGGGGACAGGTTCCTCCTGATAAGGCGTATCCCTCACCCCAACCCTCTCCCGCACGGGAGAGGGGGCTCGTCGCGGATGTAGGGACAGGCTGATCCCAGGATAGTACCCTGCCGAGCTACATTCGCTTCCAAAAGAATTAAACCGCCCGCCCGCGGCGTCCCTCGACCAGCCACATGGCGAGCACGGCCGCCGCCAGGGCGGCCAGGGCGGCGAGGCCGAGGGCCAGGGGATAGACCTCGACGCCGCGGATATTGGCGCTGTCGCTCGGGCGGAAGCCGATCCAGTCGCCGCCGGCCAGGCGGCCGCTGCGCACGGTGGCGAGCCGTGGCACCTGGGTGGTGCCGCCGGCATCCGCGACCCGCCGGATCGAGCCGCCAGAACCCTCCGTCACCGCCTTCAGGCGCTCGGTGTCGCTGAACACGTCGGCGAGCTCGCGCGGGTTGGCCGGGCCGACGCTGACGAAGGCCACGAGGTTGCCTGAGCGCAGGGTGTGCAATCCCAGGGTCTCGGCGTCGAAGGTGGCGGTGAACAGGCCGGGCTCGCCGGGCTTGAGGGTGAGCGTCGTGACCTTGCCGGTCGGCCCGGTGACGGTGACCGGTTCGACCTGCTCGGCCATGGTCTGGCGCTCGACCCGCACCTCGCGGCCGCGGCCGGTGGTCTGCGCCCGCAGGGCCTCCTCTTCGAGGGCCGGCTCCTTCATCAGCCAATGGGCCAAGCGGCGCAGCAGGTCGAGATAGGGGCCGCCCTCCTGGTAGCCCCGGGCCCAGAGCCAGGCATGGTCGGACAGGAGCAGAGCGACCCGGCCCTTGTCCTCCCGGGACAGGGCGAGCAGCGGCAGCCCGTCGGCCCCCGACAGGATCGGCTGGATGCCGGGCCGGGTACGAGCCTGGACGATGCGCAACCAGTCACCCCAGGCGGGCGGGTTGGCGTCCGAGCCCGGCAGGTCGCGGGTGACCGGGTGGCGCTGGCCGACCTGGGTCGGCGTCGCCTTGTAGGGGCGCTCGACCACCCGCCCGTCCGGGTCGCCCGGCAGGATGCCGGCGAGCCGCGTGCGGGCGAGGCTCGCCGGACCGGCATATTCGGGGCCGGCGGCGACGAGCAGCGCGCCGCCCTCGCGGACGTAACGGACGATGTTGTCGAAATAAGCCTGCGGCAGCACGCTCTGGTTGGCGTAGCGGTCGAAGATGATCAGGTCGAAATCCTTGATCTTCTGAACGAACAGCTCGCGGGTCGGGAACGCGATCAACGACAATTCGGAGATCGGCGTGCCGTCCTGCTTCTCCGGCGGGCGCAGGATGGTGAAGTGCACGAGGTCGACGTTGGCGTCGGACTTCAAGAGGTTGCGCCAAGTCCGCTCGCCCTGATGCGGCTCGCCGGAGACCAGGAGCACCCGGAGCTTCTCGCGGATGCCCTCGATCGGCAGGACCGCGCGGTTGTTGACCGTGGTCAGTTCCCCCGGCAGCGGCTCGACCTCGATCTCGACGACGTTCGGGCCGCCATGCTCGATCCGAGTGGTCAGCGCGAACGGCTTGTCGGTGGCGACATCCCGCCGGTCGATCTCCTCGCCGTCGCGGCGGACCGTGACGACCGCGTGGCCGGTGCCACCGCGCTCCATCACCTCGGCGCGGATCGTGAGATCCTTGCCGACGATGCCGAAGCGGGGTGCCTCCAGGAGCTTGATCTGCCGGTCGCGCTCGTCCGGATGGCCAGTGACCAAGACGTGGAGCGGCGCCTTGATGCCGAGCTGGGCCATCGCCGTGGGGATGTCGTGGACCACGCCGTCGGTGAGCATCACGATCCCGGCGAGCCGCTCGGGCGGGACGTCGGCGAGCGCCTGGCCCAGCGCCGTGAACAGCTTGGTACCGTCGTCGCCGTCCTTGGCGTCGGGCACGTCGATGAAGCGCGGCTCGATGTTGGTGAGCGCGCCGAAGCGGCGCTGCAACTCGGCCCGGACCGCGTCGGTCATCTGCGGCCGGTCGCCCAGCGCCTGCGAGCCGGAGCGGTCGACCACGATGGCCGCGATGTCCTTCACCGGCTCGCGGTCCTCCCGCACCAGAGCGGGGTTGGCGAGGGCCGCCAGCACCAGGGCGAGCACTACGGCGCGCAGCAGCGCCGTCCGGCCCCGCGCCACGAAGGCGAGCACGGCCAGGACGACGACGATGAGCCCGAGGGTTGCCAGGACCGGCCACGGGAGGAGAGGGGTGAAGCTGAGGCTCAGCATGGCGTGCAAGCCTCCGAGATGCATGTGAGGGATGTGGCCGCCGGCCCATCAAACCCCCCCATGCTGAGGTGCCGCGTCAGCGGCCTCGCAGGAGGGCTCCAGGGATCGCCGAGACCGCTGGAGGGCCCCTTCGAGGCGCCCGCTTCGCGGCCGCACCTCAGGATGAGGGGGGTTGGTGGGAGCAGGCGCTGCCCGGGGACTGTGTCCAAAGAAATCACTGCCCCAGCCGCTCCAGCAGCGCGGGCACGTGGACCTGGTCCGCCTTGTAGTTTCCGGTGAGCGTGTAGATCACGATGTTCACGCCGCCGCGGAAGGCCATCTCGCGCTGGCGCTGGTCGCCGCCGACCACCGGGTAGAGCGGCTCGCCGCGGCGGCCCACCGCCCAGGCGGCGGCGAGGTCGTTGCCGGTGATGATGATTGGGCTGACGCCGTCGCCGGCCCGGGCCGGGCGGCGCTCGGCGCCCTCCGCGGCGGGTGGCAGCGCCTCGACCCAGGTCTGGCCCGTGGCGTAGCGGCCCGGGAAGCTGTCGACGAGATAGAACGCTTTGGTCAGGACGTGGTCGAGGGGCACCGGCTCCAGCTCCGGCACTTCGAGGGTCGCCAGCATCTTGCGCAGGTAAGCCGCCTCCGGGGAGGGCGGGCCGCCCGGTCGGGCGGTGAGGGCGTCGCGGGTGTCGAACAGGACCGTGCCGCCGTTGCGCATGAATGCATCGATCTTGCGGATCGCCGCCTCGGAGGGCTGGGGCCGGGACGGTGCGATCGGCCAGTAGATCAGCGGATAGAAGGCCAGCTCGTCCTTGGCCGGGTCGATGCCGGCAGGCTCGCCCGGTTCGAGGGCGGTGCGCGAGGCGAGCATCTGGGTCAGACCGGTCAGACCGGTCCGGCTGGCCTCGTCGAGGGCGGCGTCGCCGGTGATCACGTAGGCGAGCCGCGTAACCAAGGACGATTCGATGCCGTTCGGCCGGTTGGCCGCGGGCTCCTCGGCGCGCAGCGGCTGTGCCGGCAGGGCGGCAAACAGCAGCAGACCGGCGAAGGCCAGCACCGCCGGGCGCCCGCGCAGGCGGCTCGCCCAGGCCGAGCGGCGCAGGAAGCCGCCGAGCCACAGGCCCGCCAGGGTGTCGAGGGCGAGCAGCAGCAGCGCCAGGGTGAACAACGTGGGACGCAGATCCAGGGTCTCGGCTCCGGCGAGGGTTCCGATCCGGGCACCGTCCAGTGCCGCGGTGTCGAGGGGCTTCAGGCGGTCGTCGGGCTTGAGGGCGTTGACGCTGATGCCGCCATCGGCCGGTCCGTAGAAGCCCGGCGGGTGCTCGGCGTTCCCCCGGTCGGCATAGTCGGCCGCCACCGCGGTGGCCGAGGCGGGGGGCGAGCCGAGGACTCCGAACCCGTCCAGCGTCGCCCGGGGGGCGAGCACCACAGCGGACGCGCGGTTCGCCTCGCCCGCCGGGGGCGCCGAGGTGCCGGCCAGGCCGACCACGCGCCGGAGCATGTCGATGAACAGCCCCGACAGCGGCAGGTTCGACCAAGTCGTGTCCGCGGTGACGTGGAACAGCACCAGCGTGCCCTGGCCGCGCTTCTGCGCGGTGACGATCGGCGTTCCGTCCTGCAGGGAGGCCCAGGTCCGGTTCGGCAGGTCGCCGTCCGGCTCGGCGAGGATCTGGCGGCGCACGCCGATATCGGCCGGCGGGGTCAGGCCGGCGAAGGGGCTCTCGGGCGGGAACGGCGCCAGGGTCTTGGGGCTGTCCCAGGACAGGGTGCCGCCGAGCGTCCGGTTGCCCCGGCGCAGGCGGACCGGCACGAGCGGGTCGTTGCCGGCGGCGAGGCGCGGGCCGGCGAAGCGCAGCAGCATGCCGCCGGCCTTCACGAAGCTCTCGACCCGGGCGGTGGTCCGCTCGTCCAGCGCACCGACATCGGCGAGCACCAGCACCGAGACCTGGTTGTCGAGGAGCTGATTGATCGAGTCCGCCGTGCCCTTGGCGCCGCGCGCCTCCTGCACGTCGGCGAAGGGCTGGAGCGCCCGGGCGAGGTAATAGGTCGGCGCCAGCAGGGGCTGGGCCTGATCGAGGGTGCCGCCGAAGACGAGCCCGACCCGGCGGCGCTTGCCGCGTTCGTCCTGAAGCACGACGGCCCCGGCCGAGCGCTCCCCGGCGATCTCCAGGCGGCTGATGCTGTTGCGCAGCTCTACGGGCATCTCGAAGGTCGCCGTCGCCTCGGTGGCGTCGCCCCCGAAGGCGATGTCGCGCTCGGCCAGCGGCAGGCCCTTCTGGTCGAGGGCCCGGATCACGCCGGTATCGCGCCCGTTCGGGGCCGCCCGCAGGGCCCGGGCCGTGAGGGTGCCGCCGGTCTCGGAGGCGGTGAGCGCCAGGGCCGGCGGTTTTTCCGCCCGCAGCACGGTCAGGGCGGCGCCGCTGTTGCCGACGAGATCGGCCAGACCTTTGGCGAAGCGCTCGTCGCTGGCCCCGGCGACGCCGTCGCTGATCCAGACGAGGCCGGCGCCCCGGTTCTTCTCCAGGAACGTCCCGATGCTGGCGAGATGCGCGTCGCGGATCGGCAGGATCGGGCGCGGGGCCAGGGCGCGCAGGCGCTCCAGGGCGGCGGCCGGGGTCTTGGCCTCGAAGGCGGCGGGCGGCTCGGCCAGGCCGATCACCGCCACCGGCCGTCCGTCCCGGGCCGCGCCCTCGATCGCGTCGGTGGCGACGCGCAGCCGGTCGCGCCAGTCGTGGGCGGCGGCGAAGCCGTTGTCGAGGAGCACGAGGAGCGCGCTGCGGCCGCCGCCCGCCCCGACACCGCCGGGATTCCAGACCGGGCCGGCCACCGCCAGGATCAGCGCGGCGGCGATCAGCAGGCGCAGGAGCAGCAGCCAGGGCGGGGTGCGCGCCGGCGTCTGCCGCTGCGGGATCAGGTCGGCGACGAGCTTGAGCGGCGGGAACTCGATCCGGCGCGGGCGCGGCGGCGTCACCCGCAGCAGGAACCACAGGGCCGGCAGGCCGATCAGGGCGGCGAGCGCCAGGGGCGCCGCGAAGGTCAGACCCAGCATGGCGGCCTCACTCCGGGCCGCGCGCGGCGATCAGCGTGGCGAGCCGCAGGGCCGCCTCGCTCGCCGGGCGGTCGGTGCGGTGAATGGTGAGCGTCCAGCCCTGCTGGCGGGCAATCGCCTGGAGGGCGGCGCGGTGCTCGGCGATGCGAGCACGGTAGCGGGCGCCCCAGGCATCGGCGTCGCCGATATCGAGGCTGAGGCCGCCTTCGAGATCGTGCAGCACGGCCTGGCCGGTGAACGGGAAGGTCTCTTCGATCGGATCCACCACCATCAGCAGATGGCCGCGGCTGCCCCGCCCGGCGAGGCTTTGCACAGCGGTCGCGATCCGGCCGGGATCGGTGAGGAAGTCGCCGATCAGCACCACCTCGTCGAACCGGGCCGGGCTTGCCCGCGGCGGCAGGTCCTGCTCCAGCCCGGCCTTGTCGGCGACCAGCGCCTGGATCATCCGCTCGACGATCCCCCGCGAGGCGGTGGCCCGCGTCAGCCCGAGAAGCCCAACCCGCTCGCCGCCCTCCACGAAGGCGTCGGCTAGGGCTAACCCCAGGACCAGAGCCCGTTCGACTTTGGAGGCCGACGCCAAGTCCGAAGAAAAGCCCATGGAGGCGGAGCGGTCGATCCACAGCCAGATGTTGTGGGCCGCCTCCCATTCGCGCTCGCGCACGTAGAGCCGGTCGTCCCGGGCCGAGCGGCGCCAATCGACCCGCGCGGCGGCCTCGCCGGTGACGAAGGGGCGGAACTGCCAGAAACTCTCGCCCGGCCCGGCCCGGCGACGACCGTGCAGGCCGTGGGCCAGCAGGCTCGACACCCGCCGTGCCTCCAGCACGAGGCGGGGCATCTTTTCGGAGAGGGCGGTCGCGCCCTCGCTCTCGCGCCTGCCGGGGGTGCGCCGTTCGGAGTCGAGGGCGTGTGTCCCGACCAAGGCTAAAGCTTCTCGGCGAGCTTGCCGATCAGGCCCTCGATGGTCTCGCCGTCGGCGCGGGCGGTGTAGCTGAGCGCCATCCGGTGCTTGAGCACCGGCTCGGCCAGGGCCTTCACATCGGCCACGGAGGGCGCGACCCGGCCCTCGATCAGCGCCCGGGCGCGGGCGGCGAGCGTCAGCGCCTGGCTGGCGCGGGGGCCGGGGCCCCAGAGCAGCTTGTCCTTGACCAGCGCGTCGCCGCCATCGGGGCGGGCGGCGCGCACGAGGTCGAGGATCGCCTCGACCACGGCCTCACCCACCGGCAGCCGGCGCACGAGGCGCTGGGCGGTGATCAGCTGCTCGGTGGACATCACGGCGTGCGGCCGCACCTCGTCGATGCCGGTGGTCTCGATCAGGATCCGGCGCTCGGCGGCGCGGTCGGGATAGCCGACGTCGATCTCCAGCAGGAAGCGGTCGAGCTGGGCCTCGGGCAGCGGGTAGGTGCCCTCCTGCTCGATCGGGTTCTGGGTGGCGAGCACGTGGAACGGCCGCGGAAGGTCATGGCGGGCGCCGGCCACCGAAACGTGGCCCTCCTGCATCGCCTGGAGCAGGGCCGACTGCGTGCGCGGGCTCGCCCGGTTGATCTCGTCGGCCATCAGCAGCTGTGTGAAGACCGGCCCCTGCACGAACCGGAACGCCCGGCGGCGCTCGGCATCCTCCTCCAGAATTTCGGTGCCGAGGATGTCGGACGGCATCAGGTCCGGGGTGAACTGCACGCGCCGCGCGTCGAGGCCGAGCACGGTGCCCAGGGTCTCCACGAGCTTGGTCTTGGCGAGCCCCGGCAAGCCGACGAGCAGGCCATGGCCGCCCGCCAGGATCGTCACCAGGGCGAGATCGACGACCTTCTCCTGGCCGAAGATCACCCCGTGGATCGCGTCGCGGGCCTGACCCACGGCGGCGAGGCAGCTCTCCGCGGTCGCCACGATGCCGTCGTCGAGGTTGGTGGCCGGGCTGATCGCCTGCGTCATGCGGTTGTCCGTCTCCTGTCCGGGGCCCCGGGGAACCCCGTCGGTCATTCGGTCAATGTGGGGCCGTTCGCACCGGGCTGGCAAGGTCGGGATCGCCGCACGCGGATTGGGCGGGATTATCCGAGGGTTCTGCGCCGCTGCGCGGCACGGCCCTTGGCGCGGGCCGGCCGGACCATTAGGAAGGCGCGCGAGCCGGGGCGGCCGGCTGAACCTCCTGATGTCTCTCGCGGATTGCGGCGTGGGCAGCAAAGCGGGCCTCCCGCGTATCCGGTACTCACCATGCGCCTTCGAGATGTGTTCGTCGCCGGCCCCGCGCGGTCCCTCACGCGCCCGCTGGCCCGGCGCCTGAAGCGGCGGCGGACGAACGAGCCCCGGCAGGCGGATCTCGTGGCGGCCGTGAAGGCCTCGGGCCTGTTCGATCCGGCCTGGTATGCGCGGCGCTATCCCGACGTGGTCGGCGAGGGGATCGACCCCGCCGTGCACTACGCGGTCCATGGCGGGCGCGAGGGCCGCTGGCCGTCGCCGCTGTTCCACGGCGACCGCTATCTCGACGCCGTCCCGGGCCTGCGCGCCGAGGGCGTGAACCCCCTGATCCACTATGTCGAGCGCGGCGCCGATGCCGGCATCGCCCCCAACCCGCTGTTCGATCCGGACTGGTACGCCGCGCGCTATCTCGGCGGCGCCGACGCCCGCGCCCGGGCGTTCTTCCACTTCGTGAAGAGCCCCGACACCGACCCGTCGCCGCTGTTCGAGTCCGCCTGGTACCGGTCGCGCTACCCGGACGCCCGGGAGGCCGGCGGTATCGCGCTGGCGCATTACTACGAGACTGGCCGGAAGCAGGGCTACCTGCGCAATCCGGAGGAATTCGCCGGGCTGTCGCGGCATGTCGACCTGATCCGCCGGTCGG
Source organism: Methylobacterium sp. E-066 (assembly GCF_022829635.1). Classification (GTDB taxonomy): domain Bacteria; phylum Pseudomonadota; class Alphaproteobacteria; order Rhizobiales; family Beijerinckiaceae; genus Methylobacterium. The sequence goes on along the minus strand of NZ_JAKSYO010000214.1, from coordinate 133,160 downwards.
GCATCTTCGACGCCGAGTTCTATCGCGGGCGCTGCCCCGAGGCGGAGACCAGCGGGCTCGAGCCGCTGGAGCATTACGTGATGGCCGGCGGCTATCGCCGCTACGCCCCGCATCCCCTGTTCGACCCGGACTGGTATGCGGCGCAATCGGCGGCGGTGCGCGCCGACAGCCTCAATCCGCTGGTACATTTCCTCGAACACGGCGCCCGGGAGGGGCTCGATCCCGGCCCCTGGTTCGACACGCGCTGGTACACGAAAACCTACCTCGCCGACGACGAGACGGACGCGAACCCGCTCGCGCATTTCCTGGCCGATAACGGTCGGCGCACGAGCCCGTCCCCGCGCTTCGACGCGCCCTGGTACCTCGCCCGCTACCCCAGGGTCGCGGCGCTGGGGCTCAATCCCCTGGTCGACTACGTCACCACCGGGCTGGAGGCGGGGCGCCTCACCCGCCGGGTCGCCGGTGCCGCGGTGCCCGAAGCCGCCGACGCCCGCCTGTCCTGCCTGAAGCGGGAGCCGCGCCGGCACGGCCGCACCGCCCTGTTCATCACCCACGCGCCGGAGGGGCGCATCCGCGGCCATGTCGAGCCCTACCTGCGGGCCTTTGCCGAGAACGGCATCGACATCGTGCTCATCATCGCGGCCGACCAGCACAAGACCGCGGTGCCGGAGGCGATCCTGACGCTGTGCGCCTCGGCCTACCTGCGCGAGAACACGGGCTTCGATTTCGCCGCCTGGGCGCATGTCCTTCTGGAGGACGACGACCTGCTCGATTCCGAGACCCTGTACCTGGCCAACGACAGCCTGGTCGGGCCCCTCGACAGCGGCGACTTCGCCGGGCTGCTGGCGAAGATCGATGCCTATCCGGAGGCGGTGATCGGGCTCGCCGACAACTTCTATTACAGTCACCATCTCCAGAGCTTCTTCCTGGCCCTGAAGAAGCGCTGCCTGTCCTCCTACGCGTTCAACCACTTCATCCAGTCGGTGGCGAACTGGCCGGACAAGAACATTGTCATCACCGAGTACGAGCTGACCTTCTCCGGGCGGATGCGAGCCGCGGGGCTCGGGATGCGCAGCCTGTTCTCGGCCCAGAACAAGCACATGACGCTGGTCAACGACCCGCGCAACAACCGCACCCTGTTCGACTGGGAGAACATGCTCGGCCAGGGCTTCCCGTTCGTGAAGCGCTCGCTCTTGGGCGAGCACGCCGCGATCGGCGGCGAGGCGGTGCGCGCGGCGATCGAGGAGCGCGGCTTCGACCTCGACCGGCTCGACCAGACCTTCACCTATCCCGGCCCCAGGATCTGGGCCGACCTGCGCAGGCCCCAGGCGCCGGAGCGGCCGCTGCGCGTCTCCTACGTCTCGCCGATGAACTACGCCAACGGGCTCGGCGTCGCGGCGCGCAGCTACGTGCGAGCGCTGCACCGGGCGCCGTTCGCCCTGAACGTCCATCCGATGGAGCGCTCGTTCCACGTCCATGCCCGGGTCGGGCCGGGCTGGCAGGCCCGGACCTTCTCGGGGGCGCCGGACGTCGCGCTGGTGCATTTCAACGGCGACAGCTGGCACTCCCTGATGAGCGCGCGGCAGCTCGACATCGCCGCGAGCGCCCGGCTCAAGATCGGGCTGTTCGTCTGGGAGACCTCGCACGTGCCCGGCGGCTGGCTGCCCACCGTGGACGGCCTCGACGCGATCTGGGCGCCCACGGAGTTCTGCGCCGCGATCTTCCGCCAGATCACCGACATCCCGGTCGATGTCGTGCCCTACGTGGTCGAGAACGAGCCCGGCGAGCCGGCGAGCGGCGCCGCCAAGGCCAACCTGCGCAAGGCGTTTTCCATCGACCCCGCCAGACGCGTGATCCTCTACGCCTTCGACGGGTCGAGCTACCTCGCCCGCAAGAACCCGCACGCGCTGATCCGCGCTTTCCGGGCGGCGGGGCTGGCGCAAGCCGGCTGGCAGCTCGTGCTCAAGACCAAGCACGTGTTCGACCTGCCGGACGAGGGCAAGAAGCTGCTCGACCTCGTCGGCAAGACCGGCGACGTGGTGGTGATCGACCAGCCGCTCTCTCAGAACGAGCTCGGCGCCCTGTTCGAGCTCTGCGCGGTCTATGCCTCGTCGCATTCCTCCGAAGGTTTCGGGCTGACGATCGCCGAGGCGATGGAGATGGGCAAGGTCGTGGTCGCCACCGATTACGGCGGCAGCCGCGACTTCCTCGACGCGACCTGCGGCTTCCCGGTGAAGGCCGAGATCGCCGCCCTGGACCAGACCTACGGGCCGTATCTGCGCGGCGCCGAATGGGGGCAGGTGGACGAGGCCGACCTCGCCCGCGCGCTCACCGACGCCGCCCGGGCGGTGACTAGCGGCGACGCCGCGCGGATCGGCGCCGCCGCCCGCGCCCGGATCCGCGAGCGCCTGTCGATCGGCGCGGTGGCCGCCGCCATGGAGGCGAGCGTCAGCCGCCTCCTCGATCATCATCCCGAAAGGTGGTCACCGGCTTTCGGAAAAAGATGATGTCCAATCGATCCGAACGTATTTGAGGTCCGGGAGACGCGATCCGTGTTGAACAAAAAACCGGTCCCGGCCCCGTCGGCCTCCTGGAGCGCGCGCGCCTGGCCGGACGCGATCCTGCCGCTGCCCCTCGACGAACGCTTCCACCCGGTCGAGGAGCGCAAGCTCGGACAGATCGCCGCCGGCCAGCTTCCCGCCTGCCGGGCCGTGTTCGTGGCCCCGGCCGCGTCCGAGCTGCACCCGGACCTGTTCGCGCCGATCCTCGCCGCGATGGCCGAGCGGCCGGATATCGGCATCTTCTACGGCGACGACGCCGTGGTGGACGGCGCGGGCCAGGTCCGCAGCGTCCATTGCAAGCCGGCCTTCAACCCGGCCCTGCTCATGGCCGACGACTATATCGGCTTCCCGCTGGTGATCCGGGTCTCGGCCCTGGCGAGCCTCACCCCGGATTTCGGCCGGCGCACCGGCAACGCCGCCTGGTTCCGGCTTCTGCTCGACGCGCTCTCGGCGGGCATCGGCATCGACCGGATCCCGCAGACGCTGATCGCCTCGCCTCTGGCCCGCCCGAAGGCGAAGCGCGCCGCCCGCGCCGACGTGCTCGACCGCTGGTTCCAGGGCTCGGGCGCGCCCCTGCGCACGGCACCGGGCCTGACCCCGGACACGCTGGAGATCCGCCGGAGCCTCGATACGCGCCCGCCCGTGACCCTGGTGGTCCCGACCGCGCAGAGCCGGCCCCGGGACGAAGAGGGCCGCCCGATCGAGGGCGCCAAGCCCCACGTGATCAACCTCCTCGACAGCCTCGCCCGCAGCAGCTACCCGGCCGATCGGATCCGGGTGCTGATCGGCGACGACAAGGCCGACGACGCGATCTACCGGGGCCGCTCCGACCGGTTCGCGGTGACCCGCCTGCTCACCACGCGGCCCGAGGGCGCGCCGTTCAACTACGCGGCCAAGATGAACACCCTCTGGCGCGCCGCTGAGACCGACCTCGTCATCCTGATGAATGACGACCTCGTGGTGCGCCGCCCCGGCTGGATCGAGGCGCTCCTGACCTTCGCGCTCGACCGCGGCGTCGGCGGCGTCGGCGGGCGGCTGCTGTTCCCGAACGGCAAGATCCAGCATGCCGGCATGTTCGGCGGCATCTTCGATGTCTGCGCCCATCCCTGGTACAATCGGGACGCGGCCGAGCCGACCTACGGCGACTGGGCGCTGGCGCAGCGGGACTGTTCGTCGGTCACGGGCGCCTTGTTCGCCACCCGCAAGGCGGTGCTGGAGGCGGTGAACGGCTTCGACGAGCGTTTTGCCCTCGACTTCAACGACGTCGACCTGTGCTTCAAGCTGCGGATGCTCGGCTACCGCATCGTCTACACGCCGTTCGCCGAGATGGCGCATCACGAGAGCGCCTCCCGGCAGACCAGCTTCGCTCCGGGGTCGCAGATCTCGCGCTTCCTGCGGCGCTGGCACGACGTACTGACCGACGACCCCGCCTACAGCCCGCAGCTGCGCACCGACACCGACGTGGTCGCCCCCCGGGCCGATGCGACGCGGTGGGTGGCCGAGCGCCGGTCCGCCTGACTTTACAGCGCCTCCCCCCGCATCAGCCGGGGCCGCGACCCGCGCGAGGCCGCGGCCTCACCGATGAAGAACCGCTTGAGGCCGGGCAGACGGTCGACGATCCCGAGGCCGAGGTCGCGGGCGAGCCGCAGCGGCAGGGCGTCGTTGGAGAACAGCCGGTTCAGCCCGTCGGTGGCCGCCGCCATGGCGAAGCTGTCGAACCGGCGGGCGCGCTCGTAGGCCCGCAGCACGTCCGGGCTGCCGGGGTCGAGGCCGAGGCGGAGCGCCCCGGTCACAGCCTCGGCGAGCGCGGCGGCATCTGCCAGCCCGAGATTGAGACCCTGGCCGGCGATCGGGTGGATGACGTGGGCGGAATCCCCCAGCAGGGCCAGCCGCTCCGCCCGGAACGCCCGGGCGATGCCGACGGCCAGCGGATGCCGGCTCGGGCCGTGCTCCAGGGCCAGCTTGCCCAAATCCAACGTGAACCGCCGCTCGATCTCGGCCAGCACCTCATCGGGCTCGCCCGAGAGCAGCGCGTCGGCCTCGTCGGCCCGCTCGGTCCAGACGATCGAGGAACGGTGGCCGAGCGATCCGCCGTCCCGCAGGGGAAGGATCGCGAAGGGGCCGGCGGGCAAGAAGTGCTCGAAGGCGCGCCCGTTATGGGGTCGGGCATGCCCGATCGTGGCGACGATCCCGACCTGCGGATAGGACCAGCCGACCCAACCGATCCGCGCCGCTTCGCGCAGGCGCGAGCGCGCCCCATCGGCGGCCACCAGCAGGTCGGCCTTGAGGGGGGCACCCGTGGTCAGCTCCGCCCGGATCGCAACGCCCTCCGGCACCGCTCGCACGACCCCCCCGCTGACGATGGCGACGCCCGTCGCCCGGCAGGCTTCGGCCAGCGCCTCGGCGAGGGGCTCGGCCTCGACCATATGGGCGAAAGGCTCGCCGACCGCGCGGTCGGCCTGATCCTCCTCCTCCCGTCCGAAGGTCAGGAAGACCGGCCGAACCGGGTCGGCGATTCGGCTGTCGGAGATCACCATCTCGGCGATCGGCTCGGCCGCGGCCGAAATTGCGTCCCACAGCCCGAGCTGCGCCAGCATCCGCCGGCCGCCCGCCGCCAGCGCGTAGGCGCGGCCGCGATGTCGGGCGGGATCGGCGCCGTGGGGGTCGATCACGGTCACGGCCAGCGCCGGGCCATGGGCCTGCTTGAGTGCGAGCGCCAAGGCGAGGCTGGCGAGGCCGCCCCCGGCGATCAGGAGGCTGCGGCTGCCGGGGCGGGGCGTCTGGGCCGTCATCGTCACGGATCTCCGATCTGGGGGCCGAGCGCGTGGATCGCTCCGCCCGAAAGGCCTATGTCGCGTTTGGACGACGAACGGAAACCCCGCGACTCATGACCGACGCCACCACCGACGCGATGACCGACGCGGTCGCCGAGCTCATCGCCATCCTCGACCTGGAGCGACTCGAGGTCGACCTGTTCCGCGGCCAGAACCCCAAGACCGGCTGGCGCCGCGTTTTCGGCGGCCAAGTGGTGGCCCAGGCCCTGGTGGCCGCCACCCGCACGGTGCCGGACGACCGGCCGGCCCATTCGCTCCACGCCTATTTCATGCTCCCGGGCGATCCCCGGGCGCCGATCGTCTACGAGGTCGAGCGCATCCGCGACGGGCGCAGCTTCACCACGCGGCGGGTCAAGGCGATCCAGCACGGGCGCGCGATCTTCGCCACCACGATCTCCTATCAGGTGTCCGAGGGCGGGTTCGAGCACCAGCCGGCGATGCCCGATGTCGCGGGGCCGGACGGCCTCCTCGACGGCAAGGCGCTGGCGGCCTCCGGCGCCACCGGCATGCCCGAGGCGGTCGCCGCCTATTTCGGCCGGGAGCGCCCGATCGAGCTGCGGCCGGTCGATCTCGACCGCTACACCGCCCGCCGCAAGGGCGGCGCGCGCCCAGAGCCGGTATTCAACGTCTGGCTGCGGGCGGCCTCGGCGCTGCCGGATGATCCGGCCCTGCACCGGGCGGTGCTGGCCTACGCCTCCGACATGACCCTCCTCGACGTGTCGCTGATTCCGCATGCCAGCTCGGTGTTCGATCCGAACATCCAGGCAGCGAGCCTCGATCATGCCCTGTGGTTTCACCGCCCGGTCCGAATCGACGACTGGCTGCTCTACGCGCAGGACAGCCCGGCGGCCGGCGGCGCCCGCGGCTTCGCCCGCGGCCAGATCTTCGATCGCGCCGGCAACCTCGTCGCCTCGGTGGCGCAAGAGGGCTTGATTCGTCCGCACGGGGATTAAAAGTCCTTCGCCAACGTGCGTTGCAGAATTGCACCTGCTAAAAATGCGTATTTTCTAATCATTTGATCACATTGCAGGCATGTCAGCCGACGTGTCTGCCTCGGGCTTCGCCTGATCCGGCTATTTGCTGGGCATAACGGCCTCCGGTCGAAAAGTTCCCCGCCCAGCTTGAGTGGCATAGTCCTTGAATAGTCCCGCTCAACCGCGGGCCAGCCCGGCTCAGCGGGCGACCCGGGCCGGGTCGCCGCGCAACTCGTGCGACGGCATCGGTTTCCAAGGACTCTGTAAGGGGGCGCCGCCCATGAAGATCGTGATGGCCATCATCAAGCCGTTCAAGCTGGAGGAGGTGCGCGACGCGCTCACCGGAATCGGCGTCCACGGACTGACGGTGACGGAAGTGAAGGGTTACGGCCGCCAGAAGGGCCACACCGAGATCTACCGCGGCGCGGAATACGCGGTGAGCTTCCTGCCCAAGCTCAAGATCGAGGTCGCGGTCGCCTCCGACCTGACCTCCAGCGTCATCGACGCCATCGCGGGTGCGGCGCGCACCGGCCAGATCGGCGACGGCAAGATCTTCGTGCTGCCCCTCGAGAAGGCGGTGCGCATCCGGACCGGTGAGACCGACGCCGACGCCCTCTGATCCGCGGCCCGGCACGTCCGGGCCCGCCGATAGCCTCCACCCTTACGCAACGCTCAACGAATCGCGACCGGGAGCCACCTGTCCATGAAAGTTCGTAATGCCCTCATGCTCGGCTTGGGAGGCGCGGCGCTTGCCGCCCTCCTGATCGAGCCATCCCTCGCGCAGACCCCGGTGCCGGAAGCCGCCTCCGCGGCGCCGGCTGCCGCCGCGGCCGCGCCGCTGCCCAACAAGGGCGACACCGCCTGGATGCTGATCTCCTCGGCCCTCGTGCTCATGATGAGCGTGCCGGGCCTGGCCCTGTTCTACGGTGGCCTGGTGCGCACCAAGAACATGCTCTCGGTGCTGACCCAGGTGTTCGCGATCGTGTCGATCGTCGGCCTGCTGTGGGTGTTCTACGGCTACAGCCTCGCCTTCACCAACGGCGGCGGCATCAACGACTTCGTCGGCGGCCTGTCCAAGGCGTTCCTGAAGGGCATCGACGCCAACTCGACGGTGGCGACCTTCTCCAACGGCGTCGTGATCCCCGAATACGTCTATCTGTGCTTCCAGATGACGTTCGCCATGATCACGCCGGCGCTGATCGTCGGTGCCTTCGCCGAGCGGATGAAGTTCTCGGCGCTCGTGGTGTTCACGATCCTCTGGGTCACGGTCATCTACTTCCCGATGGCCCACATGGTCTGGTACTGGGCCGGCCCGGACGCGGTCGGCAACGCCGCCAAGGCGCTGGCTGCCGCCACCGACGACGCCTCGAAGGCCACCGCCCAGGCGGCGCTCGACGCGGTCAACAAGGATGCGGGCTTCCTCTTCCAGAAGGGCGCCCTCGACTTCGCCGGCGGCACCGTGGTGCACATCAACGCGGGCATCGCCGGCTTCGTCGGCTGCCTGATCATGGGCAAGCGCATCGGCTACGGCCGCGACCTGCTCGCCCCGCACTCGCTGACCATGACCATGATCGGCGCCTCGCTGCTGTGGGTCGGTTGGTTCGGCTTCAACGCCGGCTCGAACCTCGAGTCCAACGGCACCGCCGCGCTGGCGATGCTCAACACCTTCGTGGCGACCTGCGGCGCCGCGGTGGCGTGGCTGTTCGCCGAGTGGGCGCTCAAGGGCAAGCCGTCGCTGCTCGGCATGCTCTCGGGCGCGGTGGCCGGCCTCGTGGCCGTCACCCCGGCCTCCGGCTTCGCCGGCCCGATGGGCTCGATCGTGCTCGGCCTCGTGGCCGGCGTGGTCTGCTTCGTGATGTGCTCCACCGTGAAGAACGCGCTCGGCTACGACGACTCGCTCGACGTGTTCGGCGTGCACTGCATCGGCGGCATCCTGGGCGCCCTGGCGACCGGCATCCTGGTCGATCCCAACCTCGGCGGCGTCGGCATCCCCGACTACACCTCGAAGCCGGGCGAGCTGGCGGTGGGCGCCTACGACATGGTGAGCCAGCTAATCATCCAGGCGGAGGCGGTCGGCCTGACCCTGCTGTGGTCGGGCATCGGCTCGGCGATCCTCTACAAGCTCGTCGACCTGACGATCGGCCTGCGGGTGACCCAGGAAGAGGAGCGCGAGGGCCTCGACATCGCCGATCACGGCGAGCGCGCCTACAACTACTAAGAGCGACGGGCGCGGCCCTGCGGGGCCGCGCTGCAGACATGAGAAACCCCGGCTCCGTATGGGCCGGGGTTTTTCGTTGTTCGTCGCACGCCGTCATTGCGAGCGGAGCGAAGCAACCCAGGGAAACGCTACATCCGGAGATCGCGCGCTGCACTGGGTTGCTTCGCTGCGTTCGCAAAGACGGGAAAGCTGCGGGAACGCCTTGGCGCGGATCCCAATCCCTTACCTCAGCCAAAGGCACCGCAGCGCGGTGGAGGTCTCGAAAAGGAGGTCTCCCGAGATCCCAGGGGCCTCTAAAGCGCTCTTGCATGCTCGCTAACGCGGGCGGTTCAGGATGCGGGGGAAGGGCGGTGCGGGCCGGACCGGTCGAACAGCCCCTCAGAATGCCTTCGGAAGCCCAGCCTGCTTCAAAACCCCATTCGCCGTATGGCGGGATTTGATGCTGGCATCGACGACGACCTTCCGGCCGGTCTCCGCATGCCGCCAGATTTCATGATCGCCGCGTCCGCTTCGAAAGAAGCGGTAGCCGTTGTCATGCAGAAGCTTCTTGAGGGGCGGCGTAAAGTCGGTCACGCCGCGCCGACGCGCACCCGATCATGCGCGTAGGCGATCAGGTCGACCTCGACATCGCCGCCCTGTCCGTCCTGCAGAAGATCCTGGATCATGCCGGGGAGCTTGCGCCGCAGGACATCGAGCGATTCGGCTTCCGTGGCGAGACCCGGAACATCGCTCTCCGACACGTACCAGACGGTCGCTTCTTCATCCCATGCGCAACGAACGACGGCGTGGCGGGTCACGGCGAGTCTCCTGACACAATGATAGGCATCGCGCGAACCGGCCGGCGCGACAAGGCCTTCGCAGAGGAGGAAACCGCTTCCCTCCGATCCACGTCCGCGTCCTGGGGGGCCGCAGCGCAGCGGAAACCCCAGGATGCGGGAGAGAGCGGAGGAGACCTCGTCAATTCCGCTATGCAGCCCGGCTCAGCGCCGCCTTCTCCTCGGCAAACGCCCAGTCCAGCCACGGCGTCAGCGCCTCGAGATCCGCCGTCTCGATGGTGGCGCCGCACCAGATCCGCAGGCCGGCCGGGGCGTCGCGGTAGGCGCCGATGTCGAGGGCGACGCCCTCGCGGTCGAGGCGCTCGACGATGCCCGAGGCCAGGGCCGCCACGGCCGCGTCGCCGCGGGCCAGCACGTCCGGGTCGGCGATCACCAGGCAGACGCCGGTGTTCGAGTAGGTCGCGGGATCGACCGCCAGCGGCGCGATCCACGGCGTCCGGGCGACCCAGTCGTAGATCGCCTTAGCGTTGGCGTCGGCCCGGGCGTGGAGCGCCGGCAGGCCGCCGATCCGCACCGCCCAGTCCAGGGTGTCGAGGTAATCCTCCACCGCCAGCATCGAGGGGGTGTTGATCGTGTCGCCCTTGAAGATGCCCTCGATCAGCTTGCCGTCCTTGACGAGCCGGAACACCTTCGGCAGCGGCCAAGCCGGGACATAACTTTCCAGCCGCGCCACCGCCCGGGGCGAGAGGATCAGCATGCCGTGCGCGGCCTCGCCGCCCATCACCTTCTGCCAGGAGAAGGTGACGACATCGAGCTTGTCCCAGGCGAGCGGCTGCGCGAAGGCCGCCGAGGTGGCGTCGCAGATCGTCAGGCCCTCGCGGTCGGCGGCGATCCAGTCGCCGTCGGGGACCTTCACGCCGGCCGCGGTGCCGTTCCAGGTGAAGACCACGTCGCTGTGCTGGGTGTCGATCGCGGCGAGGTCCGGCAGCACGCCGTAGGGCGTCTGATGGATCTTGGGCGCGATCTTGAGCTGCTTGAGCGCGTCGGTGACCCACTCCTTGCCGAACGCTTCCCAGGCGGCGATCTCCACGGGCTTCGGCCCGAGCAGGGTCCACATCGCCATCTCGACGGCGCCGGTGTCGGAGGCCGGCACGATGCCGATCCGGTAATCGTCGGGCACCTGCAGGATCGAGCGGGTCAGGTCGATGGCCCGGCCGAGCTTGACCTTGCCGAGCGGAGAGCGGTGCGAGCGGCCGAGCGCGGCGTCGGCCAGGGCGGCGGGCGTCCAACCCGGACGCTTGGCACAGGGGCCGGATGAGAAATGGGGAACGCGCGGGCGCCTGTCGGGTCGGCTCATCGTCGGATCCATCCTTGCAGATGGGCGCTCCTCGGCGGGGAGGAGTGTCCCGGCCCGGGGATGCGCCCAATCCAGGCCTCTGGCAAGCGCTTGTCCGGTCAGCAGTCTTCGGCGCGTGCCCCCGGCCGGGACGGGCTGTTCGACGCCGGGGAACCGTCGATTAATCTTGGGGCGTTAGCCTTAATGCCGTGCCGTGTTGCGTTCGAGGTACGCTGATGTCTTTCCACAGCGCTGCGATAGTGTCGGTCTGGTCAGTTTTACTTATGGTTATCGGTGCGTTAGCGACCCGCCTGGCCCTGGTGGGCCGTCTTCGGCGTCCGGCCGCGCAGCCGCTCCAGCTCGATCCGCTGGATTACGACCTCGACGGGCCGGTGATCGACCTGGAACCCGCCTGAAGGTCCGGCCGCCGCTCGGCGGTGATTCGCTCGGCCTGTTCCCGTCGCCAGCGGGCGATGGCCCCGTGATTGCCGCCCGACAGCACCTCCGGGATCGGCCGTCCCTCCCAGTCCCGGGGCCTGGTGTAGTGCGGATATTCGAGGAGCCCGCCCTCGAAGCTCTCCTCGATTCCCGATGCCGCCTTGCCCATCACCCCGGGCAGGAGCCGCACACAGGCGTCGAGCACCACAAGGGCGGCGATCTCGCCCCCGGAGAGCACGTAATCGCCGATCGAGACCTCCTCCAGGCCGCGGCCGGCGATGACGCGCTCGTCGACGCCCTCGAACCGGCCGCAGACGATCAGCGCCCCCGGGCCGGCGGCGAGCTCCCGCACCCGGGCCTGGCTCAGGGGCCGGCCGCGGGGGGACATCAGCAGCCGGGGGCGGGGGTCGTCATCCGGGGTCGCGGCGTCGATGGCGGCGGCGAGGACGTCGCAGCGCAGCACCATCCCGGCGCCGCCGCCGGCCGGCGTGTCGTCCACCGCGCGGTGGCGGCCGAGCCCGTGCGCGCGGATGTTGCGGGCCTCCAGGCTCCAGTCGCCCCGGGCGAGCGCGTCGCCGGACAGCGACACGCCCAAAGGCCCCGGGAACATCTCCGGGTAGAGGGTGAGGATCGTGGCCCGCCAGGGCGTTTCCGCGCGCGTCATGGCGCTTGATCGCGTGCGGGGTGCGGCACGGTCAACGGGCCGGGCACCGTTCGCCCCCGCGGCGGGTTGTCGGCGATGATCTGGATCATGCTCCTCCTCTCCGTCGCGCTGGCGGGACCGGCCCTCGCGACAGGTCCGCTGGCGCCTTCCGGCGCCCCCGCTGGGGCATTCCCGAAGCCCGACCGGCCGGTAGCCGAGATCGTGGCGCCGCAATGGTCCTCGGAGGCCGAGCGCGACAGAGCCGGCGAGTTCGATCAGGTCGCCCGCGGGATGGGCATCGCCTCCGGCGAGACGGTGGCCGATATCGGCGCCGGCAGCGGCTATTACGTGGTGCGGCTCAGTCCCCGGGTCGGGCCGGGCGGCAAGGTCCTGGCCGAGGATGTGACTCCGGCCTACCTGGCGAGCCTTGAGCGTCGGGTGAAGGGGCTCGGCAACGTCACGGTGGTGCGGGGCGAGGCCCATGATCCGCGTCTGCCCCCGGCCTCCGTCGATGCCGCGATCCTCGTGCACATGTACCATGAGATCGCGCAGCCCTTCGGCTTGCTGCACAACCTCGCCCCGGCGATGCGCCCGGGCGGCCGGGTCGGCATCGTCGATGCCGACGACATCCCCTCGCGCCACGGCACCCCGCCGGCGCTGCTGCGCTGCGAACTCGCCGCCGCCGGCTACCGCGAGACCGGGTTCCAAACCTTGAGCGGCGGCGCCTATCTGGCGGTGTTCGCGGCGCCCGCGCCGGAGGACCGACCGCGCCCGGAGACGATCCGCTCGTGCCGGGATGCCGCGACGCCGCGCTGACCGGTTCGGAGCGCGCTTTCAGGGTGTCGGGCCGATACCCTGTTGCGCCGTGTCCAGATGGACCGCGAAACTGGTGAGATGCGGAGCGAGATCGGGCCGTAACTCCATGGAGGGGATCGCGTAATCGCCGCCATTCTGCCGCCGGAACGGGAGGGGGGCCGTGCTGAACAGGGTCCGCATCCGAGCCCTTAGGCTCTCCGCTTCGGCCGCGAAGCTGCTCTCGCCCATGCTGTCGGCCCGATACACGACGAAGGGCGGGAGCACGGCGTAGCCCGGGTAGAACAGCACGCCGTGCTGGATCGGGAACAGCAGGTCGTCGATCGCCCCGTTGATCCCCCGGGGGCCGTAATGCGCCTCCCAGCCGCCGGCCGTCACCACGAGCATCGCGCGCTTGCCGGCGAGCGTCCCCTCGCCGTAGCGGTCACCCCAGCGGGTCTCGCTGTGCTCGCCGACGCCGTAGGCGAACCCGTAGGCGTAGACCCGGTCGATCCAGCCTTTCAGGATCGCCGGCATCGAGAACCACCAGAGCGGGAAGACCAGGATCAGGGCATCCGCCCAGACGAGCTTGGCCTGCTCGGCGATCACGTCGTCGGTCAGGGTTCCGGTGGCGAACGCCTCGCTGGAAGCGGCCGGCACGCGCAGGCGCGCAGCGTCCGGCAGGGCCGGGAAGTCGGCCCGATCGACATGACTCTTCCAGCCCTCAACGTAGAGGTCGGTGATACGAACTTCGTGCCCGTCCGCCTGCAACTGGCCCAACGCCACGTCACGCAGTGCGTTCGTCAGCGATGCCGGATCGGGATGGGCTGAGACGACGAGGATCTTCATGGTGCGGGCTCGCTGGGCAAGAGGCGCCGCGAAGCTAGGCGGCCGCTCTCCCATCCGGTAGATGGCAGGGCGGGATAGGATTGTTCCGCTGGATGGATAGATCGGGCGTCACGCTGGAGCGGATGCGCAGCTTCGTCCGCGTGGTCGAGCGCGGCAGCCTGTCCGCGGTGGCGCGGGAGGAGGGCGTCGGGCAATCGACCGTCAGCCGGCACGTGGCCGAGCTGGAAACCGCCCTCGGCGCGAGCCTGCTGAACCGGACCACGCGGCGCGTGACCCTGACCGACGAGGGACGGCGCTTCCACGCGGAGGCCCACACCATCCTGCGGCTGGTGGACGAGGCGACCGATGGCGTCCGGAACGCGGGCGGCGGCTTGACCGGCACGGTGCGTGTGTCCTGCACCGCGGCCCTCGGCGTGCGCCATGTCTGCCGGGCGCTTTTCGCCTTCCAGGACGGCTATCCGGGGATCAGCGTCGATCTCAGCCTGACCGATGAGCGGATCGATCTCGTGCGCGAGGCGACGGATGTCGCGATCCGGCTCGGTCCGCTGGCGGAGAGCAGCCTGCAGCGCAAAGCGGTCGGTCGGTCGCGCCGGATCCTGGTGGCATCGCGCGGCTATCTCGCGGAGCATGGCCGGCCGCAGAATCTCGACGACCTGTCGCGGCATCTGACGATCCGCATGAGCAACATCGCCGGCAGCGAGACGCTGATCCTTCAGGGACCGGACGGCGCGACATCCCGCGTCCCGTTCGGCGGTCGCCTGCTGATCGATCACGGTCTGGCCGCGCGTGAGGCAATGGCTCAGGGCCGGGGGATCGCGGCCGCCCATGTCTGGCTCGTCGACGATCTGCTAGAATCGGGCGCGATCGAACACATTCTGCCAGACTACGCGCCCGAGCCCGTCCCGCTCTCGATCCTGGTCGTGCCCGGCCGTATTCGCATCCGGCGCGTCCGACTGGTGGTCGACGCGCTGGCGGCCGCGCTGGCAAAGCTTCCGGGCATCGACAGGCCCTGACCGAGCCGTCGATCACGGGTCGGGCCGTTTTCCGAGCAGCCCCGAAAAACTTCAGCCCGGATCGTCGGCGGGCTTCTCGCCCACCGGCGCGAAGAAATCCTCCGGCAGCACCACGGTCACACGCCGCTGCGGGAGATCCAGGACCGGCACGAACGCCTTGGTGAAGGGCAGCAGCGCCGTCGCGCCGCCCGCGGCGGGGCGGAGTTCGAGGAGGTCGCCGCCGCCGAAATTCGGCACCGCGACGACCGTGCCGATCACGGTGCCGGCCTCGTCCACCGCGGTGGTGCCGATCAGGTCGGCGGCATAGACCTCGTCGTCATCCTCGGGATCCGCCAGGCGGTCGCGGGGGATGAACAATGCGACCCGGTTGAGCGCCTCCGCGGCGTTTCGGCCGCCGATATCCTTCACCCGCGCGATCAGCATGTCGGGGGACGAGCCGGGGGCGGTCCGCACCCCGGACAAGGTCAACGTGCGCCCGTCCGAAGTCAGGAGCGGGCCGTAGCCGGCGATCGCCAGGGGATCGCCGGTGTAGGATTTGAGCCGGATCTCGCCGTTGAGCCCGTGCGCGCGCCCGAACTCGCCCAGGAGGACGAGGTTCGGGTCGGGCGGCACGGGCGGCGCCGCCGGCTTCGGGGCCGGCGCCTTGGGCGATGTCGCGGCCTCGGGCGCGATGGCACCGATCGCCGTGCCGGCGCGGCCGCGGCGACCGCCGTCGCGGGAGAATGAACCTGCGGGGCGGCGCGCCATGGCGCAGGCGCCTTACGCGGCGGCGTCCTCGGCGGGCGCGGCGGCCTTCTCGGCGCGCTTGGTCGCGCGCTCCTTGGCCTTCTCGCCGGGCTCGGCCTTCTGCGGGTTGTTGCGGGTCGGGCGCTTGGCGAGGCCGGCCTGGTCGAGGAAGCGCAGGACCCGGTCGGTCGGCTGCGCGCCCTTGGCGAGCCAGCCCTGGATCTTCTCGGCGTCGAGTTGGATCCGGGCCGGATCGTCCTTGGGCTTCATCGGGTCGTAGGCGCCGACCTTGTCGATGAAGCGGCCGTCGCGGGGAGCGCGGGCGTCGGCGACGACGATGCGGTAGTACGGACGCTTCTTGGCGCCACCGCGCGTGAGACGGATCTTCAGGGCCATTGGTTTACGACTTTCTCTCGGTGTCGATCGCCGACTCGTGCGTCGCTGCGATCGTCTGGTGGTGCCGGATGACTTCCTTGACCACGAAGGCCAAAAACTTCTCGGCGAAATCGGGGTCGAGCTTGGCCTCGACCGCGAGCTTGCGGAGCCGGGCGACCTGACGCGCCTCCCGGTCCGGATCGGAAGGGGGGATCCCCTTTCGGGCCTTGAGCTCGCCGACCCGCTGCGTGCAGCGGAAGCGCTCGGCGAGCAGATGGATCAGCGCCGCATCGAAGTTGTCGATGCTGTCACGCAGGCGCGCGAGTTCGGGATCGACCGCCTGGGCCGCCAGCACGCTCATTTCTTCTTCCCCGGCATGAAGCCGCCGAGGCCGGGCAGCTTCGGACCGCCGAGGCCGGGAAGTCCCGGCATCTTGGGCATCCCGCCGCCGCCCAGGCCCGGCGGCATCGGCGGCAGCTTGCCGCCGAACTGTTTTTCCATCGCGGCGATCTGCTCGGGCGTCGGCTCGGGCATGCCGGGGGGCAGGCCGGGCATGCCGCCGCCCATCCCGCCGCCACCGAGCCCGAACATCGAGCCGAGCGCCTGCCCGATGCCGCGCTTGCCCGAGCCCATCGCCTTCATCATGTCGGCCATGGTCCGGTGCATCTTCAGGAGCTTGTTGATCTCCGAGACGTCGACGCCCGAGCCCGCAGCGATGCGCTTCTTGCGGGAGTTCTTCAGCAGGTCCGGGTTCTTGCGCTCCTGCGCGGTCATCGACGAGATGATCGCGCGCTGGCGCTTGAACATCTTCTCGTCGAGGTTGGCGCCTTCGACCTGCTTCTTGATCGCGCCCATGCCGGGCAGCATGCCCATCAGGCCGCCGATGCCGCCCATCTTCTCCATCTGGGCGAGCTGCATGGACAAGTCTTCGAGATCGAACTTGCCCTTGCGCATCTTCTCCGCGGTGCGGAGCGCCTGCTCGTGGTCGATGGTCTCGGCGGCCTTCTCGACCAGCGAGACGATGTCGCCCATGCCGAGGATGCGGTTGGCGACGCGGGACGGATGGAACTCCTCCAGCGCGTCGACCTTCTCGCCGGTGCCGACGAGCTTGATCGGCTTGCCGGTGACGGCGCGCATCGACAGCGCCGCGCCGCCGCGGGAATCGCCGTCCATGCGGGTGAGCACGATGCCGGTGACGCCGAGCCGCTCGTCGAAGGCACGGGCGGTGTTGACCGCGTCCTGGCCGGTCAGCGCATCGGCGACCAGCAGCACCTCGTGGGGACGGGTCGCGGCCTTCACCTCGGCCGCCTCGACCATCAGGGCCTCGTCGACCGTGGTGCGGCCGGCGGTGTCGAGCATCACTACGTCGAAGCCGCCGAGCCGGGCGGCTTCCATGGCGCGCTTGGCGATCTGCACCGCCGACTGGCCGGCCACGATCGGCAGGCTCTCCACGCCGACCTGCTTGGCCAGCACCGCGAGCTGCTCCATGGCGGCCGGGCGGCGGGTGTCGAGGGAGGCGAGCAGCACCCGCCGCTTCTCGCGCTCCGACAAGCGCCGGGCGATCTTGGCGGTGGTGGTGGTCTTACCCGAGCCCTGGAGGCCGACCATCAGGATCGGCACCGGGGCGGGGGCGTTGAGGTCGATCACCTCGGCATCCGTGCCGAGCATCGCCACCAACTCGTCGTTGACAATCTTGACGACCATCTGGCCGGGGGTGACCGACTTGAGCACGACGGCGCCGACCGCCTTCTCCTTCACCCGGTCGGTGAAGCCGCGCACGACCTCCAGGGCCACGTCGGCTTCCAACAGGGCGCGGCGGACCTCGCGCATCGCCGCGGTGACGTCGGCTTCGGTCAGGGCGCCCCGACGGGTGAGCCCCGAGAGGATGCCGGAGAGGCGGTCGGACAGGCCTTCGAACATGGTTTTCGGACCCGCGCTTACTGTTCGAGCCCGGCGCGCTCGACGCGGCGCGCCTGGAGGGCGGCCTCGAAGCTGCGCACGGCGCTCGCGAACTTGTCCCGGCACTCCGGGTTGCAGAAGCCGACCACGGCGCCGTTATAGAGCGTCAGCGAGTCGGCCGAGATCGGCTTGCCCGACCAGGGGCAGGTCTCGTTGATCGCGTCCGCGATGTTCAACGCGGCTTGAGTCGCGGCGACTCGGGTCACGGCGTCTTGGGTCATGCGATAAGCCTCGACCGGCGGATCCCGGCGAAGCGGATCGGCCCAACACAGATCGCGCCCGAGGGCGCGGACGCGCTGTCGGGCGTTGACCTCCGGCCTCATGGGCCGGTCGGCTTCGTGTCGTGACGATCTGCTACGGATCGGAAGCGCGGGAGGTAGCGGCGGCGGCCGGAAAAGTCAATTTTCCGTCTTCTCGGCTGCGAACCACCTCAGGGTTGAAGCCGCCCATTAACTTTTACGGATCGTTAAGCATGTTGGGACTCTGATCGGGCAGCACCCGTTCAGGACGACCGCCGATGTCGGAACCCGCCCGCACCTTCCCGCCGCACGAGACCGGCAGCCGCATCGCCCCCGGTCCCCTGCGGGACTGGCTCGCGACGATGAAGACCCACAGCCCGGCCGAGCTGCGCGGCCACGATCGGCCGGACGAGGCTCCGGAGGAAACCAAGTCGGAGACCAAGGCGCCGCGCGGTGCCGAGGCGGCCTGGTCGCCCCGGCTGGTGGCTCAGCCCGACGGGGTCGGCGCGGCCGCGGAGGATGCGGACGTGTCCGAGCTGATGGCCGAGAACATGATGCTCAAGGCCAAGCTCCGGCTGGAGGCCGAGCGCCAGGACGAGCTGCAGGCGATCCTGGCCGAGGAGATGCGGGCGCTCCGCGAGCATATCCGCGAGGAGATCGGCTCGATCGAGGATCTGCGCGCCGAGCAGGAAGAGGTCCGCGCCGAGCGCGAGGAATTCCGGAGCGAGCGCGAGCGGTTCCGCCAGGAGCGCGAGCACATGCGCATCGAGCGCGACCGGGCCATCGCCGAGCGCGACGCGCTGCGGGTCGAGCGCCACGCCATCGCGGCCGAGCGCGATGCCCTGCACGAGGAGCGCGACCTGTGGCGGGCGCGGACCGAGGCCCTGGCCCAGCCGCTGTTCCAGGCTCCGAAGCGTTAGAGCCTCACCGCGAAGGCTGTGGCCTGCACAGGTCGAGCCGCAATCATTGTTGCAGACCGGGACGCGCCCCCTCTCCCGTGCGGGAGAGGGTCGGGGTGAGGGATCAGGTCTTTCCGGAGAGGTCGCACTCCTCACCCTGTCCCTCTCCCGCACGGGAGAGGGGACCTGCGCCTTTCACGGGCGACGGCATGGCCTGCTCGAAATTGAGACCTGTGTGACCCCTGAACCCGAGGTGGGGAGCAGCTTTCAAAAAGAGAGGCGGCGTACGAAACACATGTCCTGAAAAGCCGAAGGGCCACCCGTGAGGGTGGCCCTTCCATTGCCGAACCGTCATGTCCGGCGGAACTGTCCCGAAATCGGGGCTCAGACGCGTCTTAGATCGACGCGCCGGAGGCGACGGTCCAGGTCCGGTAAGCCGAGACTGACGGCTGATGACAATGAGACACTGGATCACCTCCTTTCGTTCGTTGCGGGTGAAGCGAAGGTAGGTGGCTCCTGGCCGCTTGTGAAGCCCCGCAGCTGCGCCCGTTTGTCCTCCCTGTGCCCGTGCCCGCACCCGTGCTTTCCCGCTCCGGCTGCCGGGCGTATGACGGGCGCACCGAGGTCAGCCCGAACCCCCTTTGAACGCGCCCGTCACGTCCCTGCCGCGTCCGCCCGAGGACGCTGCCCTCGATCCCGAGGCCATGCGTCAGCCGCTCGGCAATGCGTGGTACTGCGTCGGCCAGTCCCGCAGCCTCGGCCGCACCGGGCTTCGCGCCGTGGAGCTGAACGGCGAGCAGATCGTGCTGGGCCGCGCCCCGGACGGGACGCCGTTCGCGCTGCGCGACCGCTGTCCGCACCGCGGCATGGCCCTGTCGAAGGGGCGCTTCGACGGCGACACGCTGATGTGCCCGTTCCACGGCTGGCGCTTCGGCACGGACGGGCGCTGCCGCGACGTGCCGACGCTGTCCGAGCACGATGCCGCCGATTTCTCCCGCATCCAAGTCCAGCGCTTCCCCGTTCAGGAGAGCGCCGGGTTCCTGTGGGTGAACCCGCATCTCGGCCCCGCGGCCGGTGCGGTGCCCGAAGTGCCGAAGCTGGATTTCGAGCCGGCCGGGTCTCTCGTCGTCGAGCTCGTGGTCGAGGCCTCCTACGATCTCACCACCCTGAGCCTGGTCGATCCCGGGCACGTCGCCTTCGTGCATGACAGCTGGTGGTTCCGCCCCTCGAAGCAGCTGCGCGAGAAGGTGAAGACGTTTCAGCCGGTGCCGCACGGCTTCGTCATGACCAGCCACGCCACCACGACGAGTTCGCCGGTCTACCGCCTGCTCGGCGGCGTGCCCGAGGTCGAGATCGAGTTCCGCCTGCCCGGCGTGCGCCTGGAGCGCATCCGTGCCGGCGAGAAGCGCGTGGCCAACTACACCTTCGCGACGCCGCTGACGCCGGACCGCACGCTGCTCACCAATGCCCTCTACTGGAGCATGCCGGCGCTGAACCTGCTCAAGCCCATCGCCCGGCCGCTGATGCGGCAGTTCCTGACCCAGGACCAGCAGGTGCTCCAGCACGCACAGGACGGCCTCGACCGCAAGCCGACCATGGTGCTGTTCGGCCAGGGCGATCTGCCCTCGCAATGGTATTTCCGGCTCAAGCGCGAGGCCCTGGAATCGGCCCGGGCCGCTCGCGCGTTCGTGAACCCTCTGGAACAGCGCGAACTGCGCTGGCGCTCCTGATTTGTAGGACAGTTATAGACGACTATTCGAGACGATTAACGCATCATTAACCACAATTTGCGCACTCCTATTGGAGAATTACCTCCCTCGAGACGCTGCGCGCCGATGCCTCGCTACTTCATCGATCTCCATGACGGTTCCCAGCCGGTCCGCGACGAGGTCGGCTTCGACCTGCCGGACCTGCCGGCCGCGCGCGCCAAGGTGACCCGGATCATGTCGGCGATCGCCCGCGACATGCTGCCCGATGTCGAGCGCCAGGATTACGTCGCCTGCGTGCGCGACGCGGTCGGCAAGGTGGTGTTTCGCGCGCGCCTGTCGCTCGCCGCCGAGGCCGTGGAGTGAGGCGAGGACAGCCCTGAGGCTCCCCGTCGCGGCCGGGGGAGCTTGACCACGGCCCCTTGCCGGCCATCTCCCAACCATGAAACGGCGCAGCCTGCTCACGGTCGCGAGTGCGGCCACGGTCATGACGCTCGGCGGCGTCGGCTATGCCGCCCACCGGCGGGGCAAGAACCCGTATTATCGCGGGCCGAAATCCGACCATTTCGACGGGCTGCGGTTCTTCTTGCCGGACCAAGCTACCGACAAGTCCCTGCCGGACGTGCTGCGCTGGCAGGCCAAGCGGCAGCGCGAGCCCTGGCCCAAGAGCTACCCGAGCCCCTTTCCCGCCGACCGGCCGCCCGAGCGCAGCGGATCGCTGCGCGTCGTGCTGATCGGGCATGCGAGCTATCTGGTGCAGGTCGCCGGCCGCAACATCCTGATCGATCCGGTCTTCGCCAAGCGGGCGAGCCCGGTCCGCTTCGCCGGCCCGAAGCGGGTCAATCCGCCGGGGATCGCGTTCGCTGACCTGCCGCCGATCGACGTCGTGCTGATCACCCACAACCACTACGACCATCTCGACGGGCCGAGCCTCGCCCGGATCTGGCAGGCGCATCAGCCGCTGATCGTGGCGCCGCTCGGCAACGATACGATCCTGCGCAACTACGACGACACGATGCATGTCGAGACCCGCGACTGGGGCGAGTCGGTCGATCTCGGCGACGGGCTGGCCGTCCACTTGGTGCCGGCCAACCACTGGTCCGCCCGCGGCGTTCAGGACCGGCGCATGGCGTTGTGGTGCGCCTTCGTGATCACCTCGGCCCAGGGCGTCCATTACCACGTGGGCGATACCGGGTTCGGCGATGGCGGCCTGTTTCGCGACATCCGCGCCCGGTTCGGGGCGCCACGCCTGGCGACCCTGCCGATCGGCGCCTACGAGCCGCGCTGGTTCATGCAGGCGCAGCACGTGAACCCGGCCGAGGCCGTGGAGGCGTTCGCGCTCCTCGGAGCCGAGCAGGCGCTGGGCCACCATTGGGGCACCTTCCAGCTCACCGACGAGGGGATCGATCGGCCCGTCGAGGCGCTGGCGGCGGCGCTGGACGCGCAGGGCCTCGCTCCAGAGCGGTTCCTGGCCCTGAGGCCCGGGCAGGTCTGGGCGGGCTGAGGGTCGGAATACCGGCTGCCGCAGCGTTGGGCACGATGCATGCAAGATACCGTATGCGGCCCGCGGCGGTACTTCTCGACGGAGGAGGGCGCTGACCGGCGGTGCGTCCCCTTCTGCCGAGAGACATGATGGACCTGATCAAGCCGACACGCCGCGCGCTCATGGCCGGGGGCGCTGCCCTGGCGGCACTGGGTACGGCGGGACGGGCCGGCGCGCAGGGCGCGGCCGCCGGCAGCCTGACCTACGGCATCTCGATGACCGACCTGCCGCTCACCACCGGCCAGCCGGACCGGGGCGCCGGCGGCTACCAGTTCACCGGCCTGACCCTGTACGATCCCCTGGTCGCCTGGGACCTCGATATCACCGACCGGCCGGGCACGATGGTCCCCGGCCTCGCCACGTCCTGGGAGGTCGACAAGGCCGATCCCAAGATCTGGATCTTCCACCTGCGCGAGGGCGTGGCGTTCCATGACGGCTCGGCCTTCGATGCCGATGCGGTGATCTGGAACTTCGACAAGGTCCTCAACAAGGAGGCGCCGCATTTCGACCAGCGGCAGGCCGCCCAGGTCCGGCCGCGGCTGCCCGGTGTCGCGAGCTACCGGAAGCTCGACGCCAAGACCGTCCAGGTGACCACCAAGAATCCCGACAGCCTGTTTCCCTACCAGATGCTGTGGTTCCTGATCTCCTCGCCCGCGCAATACGAGGCGGTCGGGCGCGACTGGGCCAAGTTCGCGTTCCAACCCTCGGGCACCGGCCCGTTCAAGATGGGCCAGCTGGTCCCCCGGGTCCGCCTCGAGCTGCTGCCGAATGCCGGCTACTGGAACCCGAAGCGGGTGCCGAAGCTCTCCAAGCTGACGCTGACCTGCGTCCCCGAGGATCTCGCCCGGGTGAACGCGCTGCTCTCCGGCAATGTCGACCTGATCGAGGCGCCGGCCCCCGACGCGGTGCCGCGCCTGAAGGCGTCCGGCATGCGCGTCGTCGGCAACGACACGCCGCATGTCTGGAACTACCACCTGTCGATGCTGGAGGGTTCGCCCTGGCGGGACCTGCGCCTGCGCAAGGCCGCCAACCTCGCCATCGACCGCGAGGGCGTCGTCCAGTTGCTCGGCGGCCTCGCGCAACCCGCGGTCGGCCAGATGCAGACGTCGAGCCCGTGGTTCGGCAAGCCCAGCTTCCAGATCAAGACCGACGTCGATCAGGCGCGCAAGCTCGTGCAGGAGGCCGGCTTCTCGGTGAAGAATCCGGTGAAGACCACGATCATGATCCCCACCGGCGGGACCGGGCAGATGCTGTCCCTGCCGATCAACGAGTTCGTCCAGCAGAGCTGGGCCGAGATCGGCATCCAGGTCGAGTTCAAGACGGTGGAACTGGAGGTGGCCTACACGGCCTGGCGCCAGGGCGCGGCGGATCCGAGCCTCAAGGGCATCACCGCCGGCAACATCGCCTACGTTACCTCCGACCCGTTCTACGCGATCCTGCGCTTCTACGATTCGAAGCAGATCGCACCGGGGGGCGTGAACTGGAGCCACTACCGCAACCCGGACGTCGATGCCCTCTGCGACAAGGTAAAGGCGAGCCTGGATCCGGATGAGCAGAACAAGCTTCTCGCGCGCATCCACGAGATCGTCGTCGACGACGCGGTGCAAGTCTGGGTGGTGCACGACACCAATCCGCACGCGTTGTCGCCGCGGGTGAAGGACTATGTCCAGGCGCAGCACTGGTTTCAGGACCTGTCGACCCTGGCCTGAGGCCGGCAAGATCCCTGCGGCGCGACGGGAAAAGCCTTTGGCGAATCGGGAACGATCCTCACGAGACTGTGTTGGGCCTCCAACGCACGAAGGAGTGTCCCATGAAGACCCTGCTCGCCGGCGCCATCCTGGCCGCCTCCCTCGCGACCGTCGTTCCCGCTTCGGCTCAGCGCATCGATATCGGACCCGACGGCCCCAGCGTCGATCTGCGCTCCCGCGGCCAGCGGGAACGCGACTTCCGCCGCGAGGACTATCGCCGGGATCGCGACCGCGCCGACGACGACGACCGGATGTATCGCCGCCAGCGTTTCGATGACGACCGTCCGGCCGTTCGCCGCGGCTACGGCTATTGAGTTGGTCTGCCGACAGCACGGCGTGACCTGAAGATATTGAGAGGGGTCGGCATGCGCCGGCCCCTTTTTCTCATCTCGACCTTCCGGACGGGTGCGTTGCGCGGCCAATTTCGCACTTGCGGCAAAGCCGGCGCGCGACTAGGAAGATCGCGCATCATGTTTCGGGAGCATTTGGCAATGACACGTCGTTTCATCAGTGGTTTCGCGGTAGTCGCGTTCGCCGTCACCGGTCTCGCCGTCCCCGCCGCCCTGGCCAAGCCGGTGAGCGGCGCCAGCGCCGTCAAGATGATCGACACCGACAACGACGGCACCGTCGACCTCAAGGAAGTCGAGGCTGTCGCGTCGGCGACCTTCGATCGCCTGGAGAAGGATTCCGACGGCACCCTCGATGCCAAGGAGCTGAAGGGCCGTCTGAGCAAGGCCGGCCTGAAGCAGGCCGATCCGGACAACGACGGCACCGTCGACAAGAAAGAGTACCTCGCTGCGGTCGACGCGCGCTTCAAGGCGGCCGATCCGGACGGTGACGGCACCCTCGACGCCAAGGAGCTGAACTCCAAGGCTGGCAAGGCGCTGCTCGCCCTGATCAAGTAACGTTTCGTTAGCGCTCCTCGCGCGCACGGAAAATGCCGACGCCCTCGCGAATGTCTTCGCGGGGGCGTTCTTGCGTTCAGCGGCGAATGTCGCGCGATCCGGCGGGACGTAGCGTCGCTTGTTTCTGCATCCTAAGATTGTATAGTATTCGTCTTTAATACTTTATCGATCGAAATATTTTCAGCATAACCCTGCGACAATTGTGCTTCGGACGCCTTCTGCCTCGAAGATGCGCAGGTCGACGGTTGACGGACCGCAACCTGTAGGTGCAGTTTGGTGCCGGTTGGGGGACCGGACCATGCGTAACGACACGCCCGAAGACGCCAAGGGCTTGGAATTGCTGGCGGAGATGCGGGCGATGACCGATTCGGCACGCCAGGTCATCGAAGTCTCGCAGGTGGCACGCGACCAGCCGGTCGGCGAAACCGCGGCCGACCCAGAGCCGCAATCCGTGGACATCCACAGCGATTCCGCGGATCTGCTCGGCGACATCAGCGACAACCTGCTCGTCGCCTATCACCTCGCCCAGCACGATGGCGACCCGATGACCGTGGCGCTGATCGAGAAGGTTCTGTTCCATGTCGGGCGCCGGCTTGCACGCGGCATGTCGCCTGCCGATGCCGGCATTGCTTGCCACTAGAATATCCTTCTCAGCGACGTGCGCCTGTCGGCCCCCGGATCGTCAGGCGCCGGCGGCTTCGATGCGATCGAGGAAGGCCCGGAGGTAGCGGCCGGCCGCGTCGGCACGCTCGACGGCCAGGAGGTGCGCCGCTCGGGGGAGGACCAGCAATTCGGCCTGCGCGATGCCGGCGCAGATCGCCTCCGCCATGGCCGGGGGCGTCGACGGATCGTCGCGCCCGGCTGTGAGGGCGTGGCTCGTCGCCGGGTTCGCGATCATGAAGCCGAGGAGCCTGTCGAGCATCGATGGATCCCTCCCTATTCCCGGCACGGCGCGCCGGCCACGCATCCGGATGCCCGCGATCGGGTTGATGCCGTGCAGACCGGAGGGCGATCATGGCCGAACCGTATCATCTCGACCGTTTCGTCGCGGCCCAGGAGAGCGTCTACGAACGGGCGCTGGCCGAGTTGCAGGCCGGAGAGAAGCGGAGCCACTGGATGTGGTTCGTCTTTCCGCAGATTGCCGGCCTGGGCGCGAGCCCGATGGCCCAGCGTTACGCGATCGGTTCCCTCGGCGAGGCCCAGGCCTATTGCGACCATCCGGTGCTCGGCGCGCGCCTGCGCGCCTGCACGGCGGCGGTGAACGGCGTCACCGGGCGCTCGGCGCACGCGATCTTCGGCTCGCCCGACGACGTGAAATTCCGCTCCAGCATGACTCTGTTCGCGCGCGCCGCCCCGGAGGAGCCGGGCTTCGCTGCGGCGCTGGCGACGTACTTTGGCGGTGAGCCCGACCCGTTGACCCTGGCTAAGCTCGACTGAGCTATAGGATGCGGCAAGCCGTGATCGGGAATGCCCGGCACCGCGATGCGACATGGCGCGATTACACTGCCGGTCGGCGATGCGATCGAGGTCTTTGTTCGGGGGGGGCAGGCGCCGACTCACCTGCCTGTATCGTCCATCAGCAGAGACGCGACGGACGTCCTTGAAAGCCTGCCGATGTCTGACGCCTGATGCCGCGCCGGCCCCGATCTTCATCCTGATAGGCGCTTTTTAGGGATGGACTTAAATTTTCGGCCGCATCTCAAAGCATAGAAATTTAATTTGTCGAAATTATTGATCGAATTAACTGTGAATGTGCATGAAATCCAAATTATGTTCCTAGTAAAGAAATTGTGATGGATAGGTATATGTGGATGGACTGTTGCGTGTGAGCCATAGCGCGGCTCTGGCCCCTGCGTATGTTGCCCTCGAAACCAGGGGGACTTCCGTGTCATCGAAATTTGTCTTGGCGCTGCTTGCTTTGAGCGGCCTGTCTGCTTGCGCGTCGTCGTCGGATAAAGTCGCCGCGACCTACGTATCGCCGATCCAGTATGCGAGCCTGTCGTGCCGGCAGATCGCCGAAGAATCGGCACGGGTCTCCGTCAGGGCCTCGCAAGCCGCCGGTATCCAAGACAAGAAGCGCACGGATGACCAAGTGGTCACGGCGGTCGGAGTCGTCGTGTTCTGGCCTGCCCTGTTCTTCATTGATGGCGACAACATGCACACCGCCGAGCTCAGTCGTCTGAAGGGAGAGATCGAGGCGCTGGAGCAAACCTCGGTCCAGAAGAATTGCGGTATCCAGTTCCAGCGCCAGCCCGCTTCCTGAGGCGCAAGCGGCGTCGCGCGTCGGGGTGCCGATCGTTGCGGACGCGACCGCCCTACGAACGCGTCACCGCCCCCACAGCCCGACGCGCTCGGCCCGGGCCTGCTCCTCGGCGCCGAGGAGGTCGGGCGGGGCATCCTCCGTGGCACGCGCGCCGCCCGCCGTGAGGATCAGGGCGGCGAGGTCGTCGCCCTCGATCCGGCAGCGGGCATTCGCCCCCTCGGAGACGCTGCAGACCACCTCACGGCGGCGCAGGTAATTGGCGAGCTGGCGGGCGAGGTGGCCGCGCTCACCCGCGACGCCGAGCAGATGCACGGTCCGCCCGCGCAGCGACAGGGTCCCGGTATCGATCACCTCGGGCACGCCGCGAATCTCGGCGGATGCCACCGGGGTCGGTGGCTGCACCGGTGCGGCGGCCGGCGCCGGCTCGGCCCGCTCCGCCGAGGGGCGCGGTTTGCCCTTGGCGAGCTGCGCGGAGGCCCGCTGGACGAAATCGTGGAAGATGCCGGCCGGCATCTCGCCGCCGAACATCCGGTTCATCGGGCTGTCGTCGTCGTTGCCGATCCAGACCCCGACCACGAGGTCCGGGGTCATGCCGACGAACCAGGCATCGCGGAAATCCTGGCTGGTGCCGGTCTTGCCGCCGATGATCTGGCCCGGCACCCGCGCCGCCCGGCCGGTGCCCGACTCGACCACCGCCTGGAGCGACTCGAGCATCATCTGGCGCGGCTCCTGCGCCAGCTGGGCGGTCGGCGCCGGGTCGGCCCGGACGTAGAGCGGCTGCGGAGCCGCACCGCGGATCGCGTGGATGCCGAAGCTCGCCAGCGGCACACGGCCGGAGAGCACGGAGCCGTAGGCGCGGGTCATCTCCAGCAGGCTGACCGTGCCGGAGCCGAGGACGAGGCTCGGCACGTTCGGCAGCTCGGACTGGATCCCCAGCTTGCGCGCGGTGGCGATCACTGCCGGGATGCCGACCTCCTGCCCGAGCTGGGCCGCCACGGTGTTGATCGAGAGCGCGAATGCGGTCCGCAGGGGCACCGACCCGCGATAGCGGCCATCGTCGTTCTCGGGCTCCCAGTCGCCGATCCGCACCGGACGGTCGTCCAGCACGGTCTCAGGCGTCAGGCCCTGCTCGTAGGCCGTCAGGTAGACCAGGAGCTTGAACAGCGAGCCCGGCTGGCGCTTGGCCTGGACTGCCCGGTTGAACTGGCTGTCCTCGTAATCCCGGCCGCCGACCATCGCCAGGATCGCGCCGGCCTTCGACAGCACCACCATGGCGGCCTGACCGACCTTGCGCTTGGCCCCGTCCTTATCGAGTCGACGGGCGACGACGCCCTCGGCGAGGCTCTGCAGGTCGAGATTGAGGGTCGAGCGGACGATCATGTCGCCGTCGGTGCCGGCCAGACGCTTCACATCGCCGGCGATCATGTCGAGGAAGTAGTTGGTGCCGGGCGGCGCCTCGGGCGGCGACTTCAGGGTCACGCTCTGTTTGCGGGCCGCGTCGGCCTCGGCTTGCGTGATCGCGCCGGTCTCGACCATGGCCTGCAGCACCACGTCGGCCCGCTCCTTGGCGCCGCCCAGGTTGCGGGTCGGAGCGAGTTGCGAGGGCGCCCGCACCAGACCGGCCAGCATGGCGGCCTCAGGCATGGTCAGGGCCTTGGCGGGCTTGCCGAAATACCGCCGGGCCGCCGCGTCCGCCCCGTAGGCGCCGGCGCCGAAATAGGCGGCGTCGAGATAGCCGAGCAGGATCTCGTCCTTGCTCATCGTGGTCTCGACCCGGAGCGCCAGGAACGCCTCCTGGACCTTGCGCCAGAGCGTCTTCTCCTGGTTGAGGGAGGTCAGGCGGACATATTGCTGCGTGATCGTCGAGCCGCCCTCGCGCACGCCGCCGCCGAGAGCGTTGCGCCAGGCAGCGCGGGCGAGGCCGCGCAGGTCGATGCCCCAGTGGCTGTAGAAGCGCCGGTCCTCGATCGCCACGATCGCCTGAGAGAGATGCTTGGGCATGTCGGCGGCGGTGAGCTTCTGGCCGCGGAAGCTGCCCCGGGTGGCGAAGACCCGGCCGTCATCGGCCTCGACGGTGATCGCCCGCTGGCCGGTATCGACGACGGCTCCGCCGAGCGGCGGCAGGGTCAGGAGGGCGGCGAGCAGGTAGATCGCCAGCGCCAGGACCGGCAGCAGGATCGCGGCGGCGACAGCGAGCAGCGCGGGCCGGCGCCGCAGGCGGCCGAAGCGCCCGGTTCCGACAGGCGCGCGCACCGCCGCGTCCGCTCCCGCGCGCCGATCGGCCGCGACGGGCTGCCTGTTGTCGCGTCTGCGCGCGAGGAATCCGGCGGCGCGCCCGGATGCCGACTGCCCGAGCCGCAGGAGGCTGCGTCCGGCTGCCGCGATCAGGATCCACAGATGGCGGAAAAGATCGCGGGCGGCGCGTCCGGCCTCGCGGGCCGCTTTGCGCGGGTCCGGCGTGTCGGACCTGGAACCCTGATCGGTCGGGGCGCGCTCCGGCGCGTCTGGCGTCATCGCGATGCGTGTTCCGGGACCGGCCTCTCCGGTCGACGGCAGGTTCTAAGCCTCATTCGGCTGCAAGTCCCACCGACAAAGGGATGACGCCGATCTCGGGGCTCGACCGTGGGATGCGGGCCACGCAGCCGAGCCCACCGCCCGGTCACACGGCTCCGGCGGCCCCGTGCCGGCTGCGCAGCTGGAAGGCGAGGATCAGCAGGAGCACGCCGAACGCGAAGCTGTAGGCGCCGATCCACCAGGTCAGGACCAGGGCGGACATGCCCGGCTCCAGGATCAGCGCGATGCCGAACAGGATCGAGACGAGGCCGCCGAGCCCGAGCCACCAGCGCCCGTAATGGAGATGCAGCCGGAAGGCGGCGGCGATCATCAGGCCGCCGGTCACGAGCGCCCAGGCGGCGAGCAGCAGCACGAACGCCCAGACCGCGGCCCCCGGCACCAGCACGGCGGCGACGGCAACGATGATGTCGACGATGCCTTCGAGAAGCAGGAAGCCCCAGCGCTCGTGCCGCTGCGCGGCCCGCACCGCGCCGACGATGGCGAAGATGCCGTCGACCAGCGTGTAGGCGGCAAACAAGAGCACCAGCGACAGCACGAAAGCCTCCGGCGCCGCGAAAGCGACGATGCCGAACAGGATCGCGATCACGCCGCGCAGGGCGATGAGCCACCAGTTGCGGGCGAGGGACGCGCTCATCGCGTCGAGCCGGGCGGTTCCGGTGAGCGGGATGCCGGAGGGCGACGTCGCGGTCGAACCGAAGCCTGAGCCCTGCGGTGTCGGGGACGGGGTGCTGGTCATGGCGGAACTCCGAAACGCGCCGGGCGCGTGCCCGGCCCTTTCGCCCGCAGAACGCTGCACTGCGACAAGCGTTCCTGAACACGCCCGTGTCTCGGGCGGAACCTTGGTGCGGCCGGCGACTTTTGCTGACCGAGGCGGGCATGAGTACAGCCCGGCCGCCGCAGGGCGGCCGGCCCATCCGGTGGTGATGAGACGCCATGTTTGACGATCAGCGGCAGGCCGCCGAGCCCGCGTCACGTCCGCTGCCGGCCGAGGGCCGGCCCGAGGCACCCGATCGCGACATTCTGGATCTCGGCCGCACCGACTCCCGCCCGGAGGGCGAGACCGCGCGCAAGCCGGCCCAGGAGGGCGACGAAGGCCAGAGCGCCCCCGACGACGAGTCCCCCGACGACAGCGAGCCGGAGGACGAGGAGAAACGCCCGAATATCCTGCGCCGCCACCCCTGGGCGTTCCTGTTCGGCGGCCTCGCAGTGGTCGCCCTCTGCGTCGGCGTGTTCGTCTACTGGCTCCTGTACATGCATCCCTACGAGAGCACCGACGACGCGTTCGTCGATGCGCGCAGCATCGCGGTCCAGCCGAAGGTCGGCGGCTACTTGGTCGAGGTGCCGGTCACCGACAACCAGCATGTCGATGCCGGGCAGATGCTGTTCCAGATCGACCAGCGCGACTATCGGATCGCCCTCGAACAGGCCAAGGCACAGGTCGTGGCCGACGAGGCCGCGATCAAGAACATCGACGCCCAGATTCAGGCCCAGTACGCCAATATCGACGTGTCCAAGGCCCAGATCGCCACCGCCGAAGCGGCGCTGAAGTTCGCCCAGGAGGATGCGGCCCGCTACAAGGATCTCGCGGAGCGCGGCTCCGGCTCGGTCCAGCAATCCCAGTCGGCCACCTCGACGCTGCAGCAGCGCCAGGCTTCGGTGCAGAGCGCCAATGCCAGCCTCGTTGCGGCGCAGAAGCAGATCGGCTCGCTCGAGGCCCAGAAGGCCTCGACCCAGGCACAGATGGCCCGCGACAAGGCGCAAGTCGAGCAGGCCGAACTGAACCTCGGCTACACGACGATCCAGGCGGTGCAGCCCGGGCGCGTCGTGCGGCTGACGGGCGGCATCGGGGCGTTCGCCCAGGCCGGCCAGAGCCTGTCGATGTTCGTGCCGGACGACATCTGGGTGACGGCGAACTACAAGGAAACCCAGATCACCGACATGCGGCCGGGGCAGCCCGTCGACATCAGCATCGACGCCTATCCGGACCGTAAGATCCACGGCACGGTGGCCTCGGTGCAGCCGGGCTCGGGCACCGCCTTCAGCCTGCTGCCGGCGCAGAACGCCACCGGCAACTACGTGAAGGTCACGCAGCGCATCCCGGTGAAGATCGTGGTCAAGGAATGGCCGACGGATGTCGCGATCGGTCCCGGCATGTCGATCGTGCCCACCGTCACGGTGCGGTGACCGCGATGGCCGGCACCGGCCGGTCCTCCACCGGCAAATCGTCTGCCGCCAAGGCGCCCGGCGGCCACAACCCGTGGCTGATCGCCGGCGTGGTGGCGCTGGCGACCTTCATGGAGGTGCTCGACACCACCATCGCCAACGTCGCCCTCCGCTACATCTCCGGCGGCCTTGCGGTCGGGCCCGACGAGGCGGCCTGGGTGGTGACCAGCTACCTGGTGGCTAACGCCATCACGCTGACCGCGTCGAGCTTTCTGGCCAAGCGCTACGGCCGCAAGGCGTTCTTCATGTGGTCGGTGGGCCTGTTCACCATCGCGTCGATCCTGTGCGGCTTCGCCTGGAGCCTCGAATCGCTGCTGCTGTTCCGGGTGCTGCAGGGCCTCGGCGGCGGCGGCATGGCGCCCCTGGCGCAGTCGATCCTGGCGGATTCGTTTCCGCCCGAGAAGCGGGGGCAGGCCTTCGCGCTCTATGGCGTCGCCATCGTGGTCGCGCCGGTGATCGGCCCGACGCTCGGGGGCTGGCTGTCGGACAACGCCTCCTGGCACTGGTGCTTCCTGATCAACGGCCCGATCGGCGTGATCGCCCTCGGGCTGATGTACTGGCTGATCGAGGACAGCGAGGCGGCCAAGAAGGAGCGCCGCGCCCTGGTGCGCAAGGGCATCCGGTTCGACCTCGTCGGCTTCCTGCTGGTCGCGCTGTTCCTCGGCTCGCTGGAGGTCATCCTCGACGAGGGACAGCGCAAGGACTGGTTCGGCACCTCGACGCTGATGAACGTGTCGGGCGTGCTGATGGTGGTCTCGTTCATCGCCATGATCCCTTGGCTGTTGAACAAGAAGAACCCGGCGGTCGACCTGCGCCTGATCGGCAACCGCCAGTTCGGCTCCTGCTTCCTGGTGATGATGTTCACCGGGGCGATCCTGATCTCGACCACGCAGTTCATCCCGCAGATCACGCAGGAATATTACGGCTACACCGCCACCCTGTCGGGCCTCGTGCTCGGCCCGGGCGGCATGGTCACGGTGGTGATGATGTTCCTCACTGGCCGCGCCTCGGCCTACGTGCAGCCGAAATGGCTGATCGCCGCCGGCATGACCATCGTGGCGCTCGGGATGTACGACCTGACCCGGATCAACGGCACGACCACCTTCGCGTTCTTTGCGTGGTCGCGGGTCTATATCGGCATCGGCCTGCCCATGGTGTTCCTGTCGATCACCTCGGCCTCCTACGAGGGGCTGCGCAAGGACCAGACCGACCAGGCCTCGGCGTTGATCAACGTCGCCCGCAACGTCGGCGGCTCGATGGGCGTGTCGCTCGCCCAGAACATCCTGGCCTATCGCAGCCAGTTCCATCAGAGCCGCCTGGTCGAGAGCGTCAACCCGGCGGCGCCCGCCTACCAGGAGACCATGCGGCAGGCGACGCAGTACTTCTCCGAGCACGGCTATGCCGGCGTCGAGGCCCGGGGCCAGGCGACCGCCTGGATCGGCAGCGTGCTCCAGACCGAGGTGGCCTACTGGGCCTATATCGACGTGTTCTGGGTCCTGGGCCTGGTCGCCGCCTGCGCGGTGCCGCTCGCGCTGAGCCTGAAATCGGTCAAGCTCGGCGGCGGCGCTCCGGCAGGCGGGCATTGACGTCGGAGAGGATCAGACCCCGTCCGGAGGCAGCGCCTCCGTCACCTCGATGCGACGGGTGTCCGGCGCCGGTCCGGCTTCATTGGCTGCGGTCTCGGTCGGGGTGGACGCCTTGTCGGCAGCTCCCGCCACCGCGGCGACGCCCTGGTAGCGGGTCAGGCGGCGGTCGATCATGTCGTCGATCCGGCCGTGCAGCTCCGCCACCGTCAGGCTGCGCCGCTTGCCGCCACTCTTCTCGGTGAACAGGCTGCGATTGGCCCGGGCGGCGCTGCGGAACTCGCGCCCGGCCACCTCGTCGGGCTTCTCGGAGGACAGCGACAGGAAGCGCCCGGCGCTGGCGGTGCCGAGGAAATGGGCAAGGTACAGCTCGGTGGTGGTGAGCGCCCGCCCGACCTTCGCCTCGATCCGCTCGCGGTCGCGCTTGATCAGCTCGGCCGCCATCAGGGCGGCCACGCGGGGATCGTTGCGCAGGCCGAGCACCCGGGCGCGCATGGTGCCGGCCACGGTGATCGCGGAGCCGCGGCCCTTCACGGCGGCGGCCTCCTCGGCGAGCCCGTAGCGGGCGCCGTAATCGCGGATCATCTCCAGCCAGGTGCGCGCGACGAACTGGAACAGGCCCTGCGCCGAGGAGGTCCCGGCCTTGGCATCCGTGTCGAAGCTCGATTCCTTGTCGGCGAGGGCCATCATGTAGACCGGGTCGACGCCGGCCTCATCGGAGGCCTTCACGATCGTGTCGACCACCTTGCGCGGCACGCTGCGCTCGCCGAACCGGACGGCGTCCTCGCCCTGCTCCTGGGTCACCCGCGGCAGGGTCGCGAGGTCGTCCTGGATCAGCGCGATGGTCGCCGGCTCCTGATCCTCGATCGGCAAGCCGGTCCAGGCTTCCACGCCCTCGACCGGGGTCGCGTCCGAGAAACCGGGCCGGAGGCCCTGATCCGGCTCGCCCGCCTGAGTCCAGCCGGTCTCGCCCTCGGCGGCGAGCGCCCGGGCCGCGCGCGGGCTGGTATCGATCCGGTCATGAGCCTGCGCGGATGGCGCGAAGAAGGCCGGCGCGAAGGCCGCCTGCGGCAGCCCGAACCCGGCGACGAAGCCCAGGGCCAGCGTTCCGGTGAGGCGGCGAAGGCCGCTGCGGCGAAGTGACCGGCGCTCGTTCCCGCGCTCGGCCCGCGGCAGCCACGCCACGGTTTCACTCTCACAAAAGCTCGCGCTCGGCACGAGTCGGCTCACGTCGTCGGCGCAACGCGCCGGCTCCGGGAAAACCCCCATCATTGGTCCTTTTCAGAATGTCCCTTGTGTCGGCCCGGCGTCTGGCGGCCAGGTTCCTTGAAGCGGCGGCCCTATCGGCGCCGGCCGTGACCAGAATGGGACGGCTCCGTGATTCAAGCGTGGCACGGTCAACGAAGGGTTAACCCTGCTTTTTGAGGCCGCCTTAACGCCGCGATGAGGCCGCGCTCGGCCTCGATAAGGCGCGAAGTTGTCGCATTCGACTTGGAACGGCTGCCGTTCGGGCCAGTTAGATATCGCCCCGGGGGGTCGACTATTCATTTCCGAGACGCGGCCCGCGTCCCCACAAGGACAATATTTTCCGATGAGCATGCAGACCGGTCGCCGTGTCGGCGTCGCCTTCGTTGGCATGGGTGGCGCCGTCGCCACCACCGCCATCGCCGGCATCGAGATGATCAAATCCGGCTCGAACCGGCTCGACGGACTGCCGCTCGCCGGCCTCTCCGTGGCGGGCATGGCCGACTACAAGGACCTCGTGTTCGGCGGTTGGGACCTCAACGGTGACGACCTCGCCTCGGCCGCCTCCGGCCACGGCGTGCTGTCGAAGGACGACATCGCGGACGGCGCCCAGGCGCTCAAGGGCATCACGCCCTGGCCCGCGGTCGGCAGCGCCAAGTTCTGCAAGAACATCGACGGCAGCAACCGCATCGTCGCCGCCGGCCACCGCGAGGCGGTCTCGATCATCGCCAGCGACCTGCGGCGCTTCCAGAAGGAAAGCAACCTCGACCAGGTCGTGGTGGTGAACCTCGCCTCCACGGAGCGCTGGCCCGACCTGTCCGACCCGACGCTGAACTCCCCGGACGCCTTCGAGAAGGGGCTCGATTCCAGCGACGAGGCGATCTCGCCCGCGATGCTCTACGCCTACGCGGCGATCAAGAGCGGCATTCCCTACGCCAACTTCACCCCGAGCGTAGCCGCGGACGTGCCGGCGCTGCTCGCCCTGGCCACGGAGATGAACGTCCCGGTGGCCGGCAAGGACGGCAAGACCGGCCAGACCATGATGAAGACGGTGCTGGCCCCCGCCTTCAAGGCGCGCGCCCTCCACGTCGACGGCTGGTTCTCCACCAACATCCTGGGCAACCGCGACGGCCTCGCCCTGAACGACCCGAACTCGCTCCAGTCGAAGCTCAACACCAAGGGCACGGTGCTCGACTCGATCCTCGGCTATCCGGTCGAGGATCACCTCGTGCACATCCACTATTACCGCCCGCGCGGCGACGACAAGGAAGCCTGGGACAACATCGACGTCACCGGCTTCATGGGCCAGCGGATGCAGATCAAGGTCAATTTCCTCTGCAAGGACTCGATCCTGGCCGCGCCCCTGGTCATCGAGATCGCCCGGGTGCTCGACTTGGCGCACAAGCGCGGCGACGGCGGCGTGCAGGAGCAGCTCTCGACCTTCTTCAAGGCTCCGATGGTGAAGAACGGCCATGGGCCGGAGCACGCCTTCGGCAAGCAGGAGACGATGCTCCTCGACTGGCTCGGCGTTCACTGATGTCCGACGCGGCGGCGCCGGCCGCTTTGCGGGAACTCTTCGTCGAGATGAACGACCTCAAGCGCGTCCATTCGGCGGGCCGCGAAGGATCGATCGCCGAGCGACTGTTCGCGCAGGGCTGGAGCCTGCTCACCGGCGGCGCCGCTCCGGAGGATGTCGCCCTCGACATCACTGCGACTACGCTGGCCGCGACCCGGCTCTGCGACCTCGACGCTGCCTTCCTGGCTGCAGCGGGCCTCTCGGACTCGGCGGCTTCCGCCGTGCTGGTTGCGGGCTTCGACGCCGTGACCGGCGATCTCGACCCGGATCTGCGCGATCGCCTGCGGAGCCGGCTCGCGCCGCGCCCGCCGGGCGAGCCCGGACCGGTGCCGTCCTTCGTGGCGGCGCTGGCCCAGCAGCCGCGGGCGGGGGTGACCTGCCCGGGCCGCGCCCGGATCCTGCTGGAGCCGCCGGAGAACCACGCCGAGCATTGCCTGATCGTCGCGGTCTACGGCGTCTGCCTCAGCCCGTTCTACCGGGCGGATCCCGGAACCGTGTTCCTCGCCGCCATGGCGCACCATTTCCACAACGCCGCGATGCCGGATGCCGGCTTCACCGGTGAGATGCTGCTCGGCGACCATCTCGGGCCGATCATGGCCGTCACCACCGGTTGGGCGATGAACGAACTGGACGAGCCCCTGCGCGGGGAGGTCGAGCGCGCCCGCGCCGTACTGCCGGACGACGCCACCGCGGAGGGCCGCGCTTTCCACGCCGCGGATTGCGTCGACCGGGTCCTGCAGATCGCCCAGCACCTGCGCGGCGCCTCCACCACGATGGCGGCCGTGCTCGACGAGTGGGAGCTGGTCCATGCCGGATCGGTGAAGGGCTTCCACGACCGTGTCCTGCGCGACATGCGCATCCCTTAGGACCGAACCCGCGTTGTCCGTCAGACCCGGTCGCCCATCTGACGGGGGCGGTCCCGAGAGCCCATGATCCCGTTCGAACTCAGATCGCCGCAGACCGGCAACCCGCTGAGGCCCGATGCGCCGCACGCCCTGCGCGACGCCGGCACCGGCGCGCGCTGGCCCGTCATCGACGGCATCCCCTACCTCCGGATCGGCCGCGAGGCCCTGATCGAGCGGGTGCTGGCCCATCTCGACGCGGGCGAGCCCGACGAGGCCCTGGCCGCCCTGCTGGTCGACCAGGACGATTGGTGGAACGGCCCCCCGGCCGACCCGGCCGGGATCATCCAGCTCATCAAGGACCGTCGCCACGCGACACTGCGCGACGCGGTCGACAAGCTCGGCTGGGGTCGGGTCGGCGACTACTTCCTGCATCGCTGGACCGACCCGACCTTCCTGGCCGGCCTGACCCTGCTGGAAGCGCACTGGAACGAGCCGCGCTGCGTCTTCGAATTCGCCTGCGGCATCGGCCATTACCTGCGCGAACTCGAACGCCGCGGCTGCAAGACCGCCGGGGCCGACGTGGTCTTCGCCAAGCTCTGGGTCGCCCGCCACTGGGTCGTTGGCCCCAAGCCCCAGCTCGTCTGCTTCGATGCCGGCTCGCCGCACTGGCCGATCCCCGGTGCGCCGGTCGACCTCGTCGTCTGCAACGACGCCTTCTACTTCCTCGACGACAAGGCGACTCTGCTCGAGAACCTGCGCCAGAATGCCGGTGACGACGGCTGGCTGGCCCTCAGCCACATCCACAACCGCGAGTGCCCGGGCTTCTCCGCCGGCCGGGCCGTCACCGCCGAGGAGATCGCCGAGCTGTTCCCCGACGCCCTCGTCTACGACGATGCTGAGTTGACCCGCGCCCTGGTCGAGGCCCGGGCGCCGGTGCCGCAGGAGCCGGCTTCCCTGCGGAGCTGCGAGGCGTTCTCGGTGGTGGCCGGCCCCGGCATGCGCCCGGCGCCCCGCGCGGTGGTGGACGGGCTGACCCTGCCGAAGGCCGGGACCGTCATGCGGCTCAACCCGCTCTACCGGCCCGAGGGCGACGGCCACGCGATCCACTGGCCCTCCGACCGCTACCGAGAGGAATACGCGCCCCGGGCCACCTACCCGATGCAGACGTCGGCTCCCGAGCAGATCACCTTCGACGGCCGCATCGACGGTGCCGAGACGCAGCGGGTCCGCGCCCGGGAATTCGTCGACCTGCCGGAGCGCTGGTGATGGACGCCGTCGGCTGGGGCATCGTCGGCTACGGCTGGGTCGCCCGCGACTACATGGCTCCGGGCATCCGGGCCGCGGGGCACCGCCTCGTGGCGGTCAGCGATCCCAACCCGGAGAGCCGCGCGGCGGCCGAGCGCGAAGGCGCCCGCGCTCATGCCGACCTCGCCGGTCTCCTCGCCGAGCCCGGGGTCGAGGCGGTCTACGTGGCGACGCCGAACCACCTCCACCGGGGCGCTGTCGAGGCGCTCGCGGCCGCCGGCAAGGCGATCCTGTGCGAGAAGCCGATGGCGGCGACGCTCAGGGACGCCGAGGCGATCACGCAAGCGGTCGAGTCCAAAAAGATCTTCTACGGCACGGCCTTCGACCAGCGGCACCATCCGGCCCACCGGGCGATCCGCGCCCAGGTCGCGGCCGGTCGGATCGGGACGGTGACCACGGTGCGGATCGTCTACGCCTGCTGGCTCGGGCGCGACTGGTCCGAGGCCGGTCAGCCCAACTGGCGGATCGACGCCGCGCAGGCGGGCGGCGGCGCCCTCATGGACCTCGCCCCCCACGGCCTCGATCTCGTGGACTTTCTGCTCGGCGAGCCGATCGCCGACATCGCCGCCCTAACTCAGAGCCGCGCCCAGGATTACGCCGTCGATGACGGCGCCCTGCTGATCGGCCGCACCGCCGGCGGCGCCCTGGCGAGCCTGCACGTCGCCTACAATTGCCCCGACGCCCTGCCGCGCCGCCGCCTGGAGGTGGTCGGCACGAAGGGCCAGCTCACGGCTATCGACACGATGGGCCAGACGGCGGGCGGGTCCCTGACCTTCACCGACGGTGCGAGCGGACGCGCGGAGCCGCTGGCCTTCGACACCGACAGCTCGCCCTTCACCGAGCAGGTCCGCGCCTTCGGCTCGGCCTTGCGCCGGCTCGAGGAGCGGGCGGCTTATTCGGCCTCGCGAGACCTCCACACGATGCGACTCGTCGCCCGCGCCTACGGGCAAGGGTAGCGGCGTCAGGACAGGATAGCCAAACACGGAACCAAACTCCGGGACGTCCCACCCCCACCTTCATCCTGAGGCGCCCGCGCTAGCGGGCCTCGAAGGAGCCCTCCAGGGATCGCGCGGCCGGCTGGAAGCCTCCTTCGAGGCCTCCACTGCGCTTCGGCACCTCAGGATGAGGGGGAGGGATGGGACAGGCCTCGGCGCACGGTTCAAGGCAGACGGGAATACGACTTGACCGACACAGATCTCAGCCACGATCAGGACGACCGCGCCCGCCACGAGCGGATCAAGGCGCCGCGCCCCTATCGGTTCGGTGCCAAGCGCCGGATCGAGGGGTTGCCGGAGGCGCTGCCCGATCCCGTTCGGGCCTATCTCGACGTGCTGCCGGAGGGGCGGATCGTCGGCTTCCCCCTGGCGCCGCTCGATCGCACTGGCATACCGGTCTGGTTCGTGGCCCTGTTCCTGGACGATCCGTTCTTCGTCGGCGCGATGCCATCGGGCATCGGCTACGGTGCCACCGACGACGAGGCGCTGATCGGCGCCGTGGCGGAGATCGCCGAGAACCTGATGCCCTCGCTGGCGGTGCTGCCGCGGGCCAAGGAGCGGGCGAGCTATACCGATCTCGTCCGGGTCTACGGGGCGAACTCGGTCGCCGACCCGCTCACCCTCTGCCTGCCGGCGGGTTCGCCGGTCGGCCGCGACACGGTGCTCGAATGGACGCCGACCGTCCGGCACCGGACCGGCGAGATCGTGCTGATGCCGCTCGATGTGGCCGCCACCGATTATTTCGAGCTGTCCGAGGGCTACAAGCCCTTCACCAACCTGATCACCAACGGCCTCGGCGCCGGGCCGGACGTGCCCTTCGCGCTGGGCCACGGCGTGCTCGAACTGCTCCAGCGCGACGGCAACGGCCTGCTGTTCCGCGCCCTCGACCAGGGCGTGATGCTCGACCTCGACGGGATCGGTCCGGAGAACGCCGCGATGCTGGCCCGGCTGAAGGACCTGGGCATCCGCGCGCTGCCGAAATTCGCCACCGACCAGTTCGGCCTGACCAATCTCTACGTCGTCGGTTACGACGAGGATCCCGCCCGGGCACCGGCGCCGATCGCCCTCTCGGCCTGCGGCGAGGCCTGCGATCCGGACCGGGAGCGGGCCCTGCGCAAGGCGCTGCTCGAATTCCAGGCGGCCCGCGTGCGCAAGACCTTCGGGCACGGGCCGCTCGACCTCGCCGCCACGGTGACGCCGCCGGGCTATGTCGATGCGTTCATTCAGAAGGCGCTGCCGAGCCTCGATCTCGAGGAGAGCCGCGCCCTTCAGGCCATGCTCGCCTGGATCGAGATGCCGGCCGCCGACCTCCGGGGCGTGCTCGCCGACACCGTGTACGGCGAGCGGAGCACCAAGCGGTTTTCGGAACTGCCCTCCACCGAGGCCCCGGACGGGCATGCCCGCGGCAAGATCGCCTGCGACCGGCTCACCGAGGCCGGGTTCGACCTGCTCTATGTCGATTGCTCGCCGCCGGGTGGCGGCGTCGGGGTCGTCAAGGCGATCGTGCCGGGGCTCGAAGTCGAGACCATGAGCTACTACCGGATCGGCGAGCGCAACACGCGCAAGCTCATCGAGCGCGACCATCCGCTGATCCGCTTCGGCACCGAGAGCGAGACCCTGCGGCCGGTGCGCCTCACCCCGGAAGCCCTGGAGCGGTTCGGTGGCCAGCCGCTGTTCGACACGGCGCTCGCCGAGCAGATCGTCGGGCGGCACTATCCGCTCTACCGCGAGCCGGAATCGCACCACGCGCCGTTTCGGCTCGCCCAGAAACAGGGGAGGGCGGCGTGACGCTTCGCTTCGCGTACAACACCAACGGCGCGGCCAACCACCGCCTCGACGACGCGCTCCATCTGATCAAGGCGGCGGGCTACGACGGCGTCGCCCTGACCCTCGACATCCACCATCTCGACCCGTTCGCCGAGACCTGGGCTGCGGAGGCCGGCCGGGTGGCGAGCCTGCTGGAAAAGCTGGAGCTGGCCTGCGTCATCGAGACCGGCGCCCGCTTCCTGCTCGACCCCAATGCCAAGCATGAGCCGACTTTGGTGACAGCCGACGGCGCCGGGCGCGCCCGCCGGGTCGGCTTCCTCAAGCGCGCCGTCGAGATCTGCGCGATGCTGTCGGCCGAGGCGGTGTCGTTCTGGGCCGGCGTGCCGAAGCCGGGCGTCGACCACGACGAGGCCCGTCGCTGGCTGGCCGACGGGCTGCACGAGGTCGCGGCCTTCGCCACGCAGGCCGGCGTGGTGCCGTGCCTGGAGCCCGAGCCCGGCATGCTGATCGAGACCCTGGACGATTACGCGGCACTGGCCGTTCCCGGGCTGAAGCTCGCCCTCGACACCGGCCACTGCCTCGTCACCGGCGAGCGCGATCCGGCCGAGGCCGTGCGGGAATTTGCAGAGCGGATCGGCACCGTGGCGATCGAGGACATGAAGCGCGGCAGCCACATCCACCTGCCTTTCGGCGAGGGCGACATGAACGTTCCTGGTGTGCTCGGGGCGCTCGAGGAGATCGGCTTCGGCAAGCTGGTCTGCGTCGAGCTGTCCCGCGAGAGCCACCGGGCCGACGTGATGATCCCGCAGGCCCTGGACTACCTGCGCGGCTGCCGCCGCCCGGGTCCGGAACTCGCCGGCGAGCAGGAGACGCGGCGGCAATGGCAGTGAGGGTCGGGCCGCACCGGGTCGAGGATCGAGCCCGGGTCCCCTCTCCCGCACGGAAGAGGGGACAGCCGCGTGCGTCGTGTGTCTCGTTAAAAAGCATCGCCCGATGAGAATCCTCTTCCTCAGCCGCCGCTACTTCCCGGCGATATCCGGCATGAGCGTCTACGCCCAAAACCTGCTGCGCGAGCTGGTCGGGGCCGGCCACGACGTGACGATGATCTCGCAGTACCGGGGCGATGCCTTCGGGACCCGCGTCTATGGCGGCGGCCCGCCGCCGCCCGTGCCGGGGGTGCGGGTGATCGGCCTGGAGCAGCTGGGCGAGCAGAGTTCGGGCGATTTCGAGCGCGACATCGCCACCATGGTCGATGCGATCTGCCGGGAGCACGCGGACAAGCCCTTCGATGTGCTGCACGCGCAGTACGGCTATCCCACCGGCTGGGCGGTCCTGCTCGCCGCCCGAAGGCTCGGGGTGCCGAGCGTGGTCTCGATCCAGGGCGGCGACGGCCACTGGGTCGGCTCCTGCTGCGAGACCCATCGCGTGGCGATGTGCGAGGTCCTGGCCCACGCCAACGCCCTGCTGATCGGCGGAGCGTCTTTCGTGGACGAGGTCTGCGAGCGTCTCGGCTCCGATCCGGCCCGGTTCACGATCGTGCCCGGCGCGGTCGACACGGACCGCTTCGCGCAAGGGACGCCCGATGGCTTGCCGGCGCCGCATGCCGGCCCGGTGCGGCTGTTCTATCACGGCCGGGTCGACCGCCGGAAAGGCGTGCTCGACTTCATCAACGCCCTGGCGATCCTGCGCGCGCAGGGCACGCCCTTCGCCGCGACGATCTCGGGGATCGGGCCGGACGTGGAGCCGGCCCAGGCGCTGGCTGCGGACCTCGCCTTCTCCTCGCGGGACATCGCCTTCACCGGCTATGCCGAGTACGACCACGTGCCGGACCTCTATCGCCGGGCCGACGTGTTCGTCTCGCCGACCTATGCGGAAGGCTTCTCCAACACGATCCTGGAAGCCATGGCCGCCGGGCTCGCGGTGGTCTCCTGCCACGCGGTCGGCGTCTCGGATTGCCTGCGCGACGGCGAGAACGGCTTGTTGGTCGACCCGGGCGACGTGCCGGCTCTCGCCGCCGCGCTCACCCGCATCGTCACGGACGCGGAACTGTGCCGCACCCTGGCGACGGCCGGGCTGGAGGAGTGCCGCCGGGTCTATTCCTGGAGCGCCGTCGGCCGGCAGATCATGGAGGTCTACGCCTCTGTTCGAAGCGCGCGTCCGGCCACCAATTTCTCGGTCGACCTGCCCAAGGACCCCAGCTGCCGCTTCCGCGCTGAGCCGCATCTGCTTTGAAGGACGGTCAAATCTTCGGTTCTCCAACCCTCTCCCTCATCCTGAGGTGCGGCGAAGCCGCCTCGAAGGAGCCCTCCAGCCGGCCGCACGATCCCTGGAGCCCTCCTTCGGGGCCTGCGCTGCGCTCCGGCACCTCCGGATGAGGGGAGGGTTGGACATCGCAAGCCGATAGGCTCCAAACCATGCCCACAGCCCTCGCCCTCTCGCCCCATCTCGACGATGCGGCCTTCTCCTGCGGCGGCCTGCTGGCGAGCCTGGCCCGGGAGGGCTGGCACGTGGTGATGGCGACCCTGTTCACCGGCAGCGTCGCCGATCCGACGGGGTTCGCGCTGGCCTGCCAGCTCGACAAAGGCCTGCCGGCCGAGGTCGACTACATGGACCTGCGCCGGTCCGAGGATGTCCGCGCCGCCGCCGAGCTCGGGATCGCGCCGCCCCGGCACCTGCCGTTCCGGGAGGCGCCGCACCGGGGCTACGGCTCCGCGCCGGAGCTGTTCTCCGCGCCCCGCGCCGATGACGGCATCGCGGCCCAGCTGGCGCCGGCACTGGCCGCGCTGATCGCCGCAGTGAATCCCGACCTCATCCTCGCCCCGCAAGGGGTCGGAGGCCATGTCGACCACGTCCAGGCCGTCCGAGCGCTCCAGAGCCTTGATGTCCAGCCACCAATCCTGTGGTGGCGCGATTTCCCCTACACGGTCCGCGAAGCCACGCCCCGGGAGCCGCTGGCCGACCTGTTCGCCGCCCTCCCGGTCCAGCGGATGGCCCTCGA
This sequence comes from Methylobacterium sp. E-066, assembly GCF_022829635.1. GTDB lineage: Bacteria > Pseudomonadota > Alphaproteobacteria > Rhizobiales > Beijerinckiaceae > Methylobacterium. The sequence continues at coordinate 89,252 of NZ_JAKSYO010000214.1, read as the reverse complement.
TCCCGAGGCCCAGGCGCGGAAACGCGCCGCCTGCGCGGCCTATGCGAGCCAGATCGGCTTCCAGTTCGGCGGCGTCGCAGGTCTGGACGCACGGCTTGCCCGGGAGGAGGGGATCGAGCGCTTCCGTCTGACGGGCCGGCTCGACGCGGCGATCTCCGGCCTCGATGCCGGCTGAGCCGCAGGCGCCGAAATCCCTGGCCGACCCGGAGGCGCTCGCCGCCCGTCGCGCCCTGATCGCCGCGCCGCATATCGCCCCGATCCGCGCCCTGGCCGAGCGGATCGCCGCGGAGCGGGGCGCGCCGGTGCCGATCCCCGACCCCCTCGACGGCGGCATCGCGGCACGGATGCTGCTGCTTCTGGAGACGCCGGGTCCGGCGGTCCTGCGCACCGGCTTCGTCACCCGGGACAGCGCGAACGGTACCGCCGCCAACCTGTTCCGGTTCCTCGGGGAGGCCGGCATCAAGCGGGGCGACACCCTGATCTGGAACGCGGTGCCCTGGCTGATCCACGCCGAGGGCGCCCTGAACCGGGCGCCGCGCCGGGCGGAAGTCGCGGCGGCGGCGCCCTATCTGGCACCGCTGCTGGACCTGCTGCCCCGGCTCGCCGTGGCGGTCCTCGCCGGCCGCTACGCCGGCGGGGCGGCGCCCGCGATCGAGGCCCTGCGCCCCGGCTTGCCGCTGATCGCGATCCCCCATCCGAGCCCGACCTATGTCTGCACCGCGCCGGAGGTGCCGGCGCGGATCCGTCGCGGGCTGTCGGAAGCGGCGGCGATCCTGCGTCGTGGATAGCGTCCCCGTCTCTTGCCGGGCCTTCCCTGGCCTTGGGCGCCGGTTCGGCCTACATGGCGAGGCAACGGGCCGCGGTCCGGGATCATCCGGTACGGGCGCAGGCCTTCGGCCGGGCCGCGCAGCCGGAAGGGCGGACGCCGAACGGCATGAACTTTCAGGGACAGCACCGGGGACCGGCGGAGCCGGTCGAGCCGGTCAAGCACGACGCTGTCGCGGACAAGCCGCGCAAGAGCTGGAGCGGCCGGTATGCCTGGATCGGCACGGCCGCCAGCATCGTGCTGTTCGCGGTCTCTCTCGGCGTGCTGTGGAAGCTCGTCCAGAGCGTCAGCTGGGCGGAGGTGCGGGCCGCCGTCGCGGCGGCGACCGCCGAGCAGCTCGGCCTCGCCTTCCTGTTCGTCGGGATCAGCTACCTGTTCCTCACGGGCTACGACGCGCTGGCCCTGCGCCAGCTTCGGATCAAGGTCCCGTACCGGATCACCGCCCTCGCCTCGTTCACGAGTTACGCGGTGAGCTTCACCCTCGGCTTCCCGCTGCTGACCGCCGGCACGATCCGCTACTGGATCTACGCCCGGCAGGGCCTGTCCACGGCCAAGATCGCGGCGCTCACCGTCATCGCCGGCTTCACGTTCTGGCTCGGCATGGGCGTGGTGCTGGGCCTCAGCCTGATCATCGAGGCCGGCCAGCTCGCCGGGCTCGCCTTCACGTCGATCCGGATCAACCAGGGCGTCGGCCTCGCGGCGCTGGGCCTCGTCCTCGGCTACCTCGCCTGGGTCTCGGCCAAGAAGCGCAGCATCACCGTCAGGCAGTGGCGGCTGGAACTGCCGGGCGCCTCGGTCTCGATCGGCCAGATGCTCGTCGGGATCGGCGATGTCTGTGCGGCGGCGGCCGTGCTCTATGTCCTGCTGCCGCAGGAGATGACGCTGGGCTTCACCACCTTCCTGGCGATCTACGTGCTGGCCGCGATGCTGGGCATCGCCTCCAACGCCCCCGGAGGCATCGGGGTGTTCGAGGCCACCGTGCTGCTCGCCCTGTCGAGCCTGCCGCGCAACGAGGTGCTGACCTCGCTGCTGCTGTTCCGGGGCTGCTACTACGTCGTGCCGTTCATGACCGCGCTCGCGATGCTGGGCCTCTACGAGATCGTGAAGCGGGCCGGCGGTGCGCGCGATCCGGGGCCGCCGGAAGGCACGGCCGGCCCGTCCGGTCGGCCATGGCCCGACGACACCGAGTCCCGGTAACCGCTCCGGCCCGCCGTCGACCATGTCCGACCGCCCGCGCAGTTCCCAATCCTGGATGGGCGCCGCGATCGCGGTCGGCCTGTTCGGTGCCATCGTCGGGCTGTCCGGCCGTCTCGACCTTCCGCTGATCCTCGCCGGTCTCGTCTCGGTCTGCCTGGGCGGCTGGCTCGCCGGCCGCGGCCGGGACGCCCCACCGCCGCGGCCGGCGGCGACGGCCCAGCGCCACGCGATCGCCGAGGCGTTGCTGGCCCATGTCCCCGACCCGGTCATCCTGGTGGACCGCCGCACCCTGGTGGTGGAGGCCAACCCGGCGGCCCGGGCGCTCCTGCCGGCCCTGCATCAGGCCCGGCCCCTGTCCTTCGCCCTGCGAAGCCCGGAGGTCCTCGACGGGGTCGAGGCGGTTCTCAGTTCCGGCATGCCCCGCCGCGTCCCGCTTTCGACCCGGGTCCCCCTGGAGCGGACCTTCGAGGTCCAGATCGGCGCCCTGCCGATGCCGGACGGGTCGGGGGTCAGCGCCGTGCTGTTCCTGCGCGATCTCACCTCGGCCCGCCGCCTGGAGGCGATGCGGGTCGATTTCGTGGCCAATGCCAGCCACGAGCTGCGCACGCCGCTGGCCACCCTGATCGGGTTCATCGAGACGCTGCAGGGGCCCGCCCGCGAGGATCCGCAGGCCCGCGAGCGCTTCCTCGAGATCATGCGCGTCCAGGCCCTGCGCATGACGCGGCTGATCGACGACCTGCTGTCGCTGTCGCGGATCGAGCTGCGCGAGCACGTGGCCCCGACCACCGTGGTCGATCTCGGGGCGCTCGCCCGCCAGATGGTCGACGCGCAAGGGCCGCCCGCCGAGGCGCGGGGCGCCACGGTGCAGTTCGCGGACGGCGACGGCCCCTATCCGGTGCCCGGGGATGCCGACGAACTCGCCCGGGTGATCGAGAACCTGATCGAGAACGCCGTGAAATACGGCGGCGGCCATGTCGGCGTCGGCCTGAGCCGGGAGGACGATCCCCGGCTCGGCCGCCGGATCGTGCTGTCGGTGACGGATGACGGCCCCGGCATCCCGCCCGAGCACATCCCGCGCCTCACCGAGCGCTTCTACCGGGTCGACGTGGCCTCCAGCCGCGCCCGGGGCGGGACGGGCCTCGGCCTCGCCATCGTCAAGCACAGCCTCAACCGCCACCGCGGCCGTCTCGCCATCGAGAGCACGGTCGGGCAGGGGACGATCGTGCGCGTCAGCCTGCCGGAACACGGCGCCCTGGCGGAGGGGCCGCGCGTCGCCGATCAGGCCGGGCCAGTATAGAGGCCGATCCCCAGCCCGGCCTCGACCCGCGGGATCCAGGCGCGAATCGCCGGGTAGGCGGCCAGGTCGAATCCACCCTCGTGGGCCATGCGGGTGTAGGCGACCAGCGCCACGTCGGCGAGCGTCAGCGCATCGCCGGCCATGAAGGCGGAGCGTTCGAGCGTCCCCTGCATCAGCCGCAGCGCGTCCCCACCGCGTTCCGCGAGCTTCGGGTCGAGCTCCTCCGGTGCGCGCTTGAGATAGTGGAGCTGGTAGCGGCGGACCGCGATGTAGGGCTCGTGGCTGTACTGCTCCCAGAACATCCATTGCAGCATCCGGGCGCGGGCGCGCGCCGCCTCGGGCACGAGCGCCGAGCCTTCCGCCAGGTGGATGATGATCGCGTTCGACTCCGACAGGGTCTCGCCATCGGGAAAGACGACGAGTGGGACCCGGCCCGCGGGGTTCAGCGCCAGAAAGGCGGGATCGCGCGTCCCGCCGCCCGGGACATCGATCGTGTGCCACGTGGCCGGGATGCCGAGATGATCGGTCACCCATTTGACCTTCAGGCAGTTCCCCGAGCCGGGGTCGCCATAGATGGTCAGATTCTCGGCCATGGGGTCTCCCGCGCGGCGTGCGAAGGAAATCTGTCCGGCCACGCGCGATTTGGCAATGCGATCCGGGCGGCTCTTGACCTTCCCATGATGGGAACCCCCATCTGAGGCGGCATGGATGCTTCGATCGGAACCGCCCCCGTGCCCGAACACGTCTCCCTGAGCTTTCCCGTCACGGGAATGTCCTGCGCGTCCTGCGTCGGCCGGGTCGAGCGCGTCCTGAGGGCGCTGCCCGGCGCCCGCGACGTGGCGGTCAATCTGGCAACCAACCGCGCCAGCCTAGTCCTCGGCGCCGCCGCCAGCCCGGCCGATGCCGCGGCGGCGCTGGCCGATGCCGGCTACCCCGTCCCGGAGACGGAGAGCCGGATCGCCGTCTCCGGAATGTCCTGCGCCTCCTGCGTCGGGCGCGTCGAGCGGGCGCTCGGCGCCCTGCCGGGCGTGAGCGGCGCCAGCGTCAACCTCGTCACCGGCCAGGCCGCGATCCGCCATCCCGAGGGCCTGGTGTCCGTGGCCGACCTCGTCGCGGCCGTGGGTGCGGCGGGCTACGAGGCCCGACCCGTCGAGGACGGGCCGCGACGCGATCCCGCGGCCCGGCAGGAGGCCGAGGGCCGTGCCCTGCGCCGCGACCTCGCCGTGGCGGCGCTGCTGTCCGCCCCCGTGGTCGTCCTCGACATGGGCGGCCACATCCTGCCCACCCTCCACGGCGATCCGGTGACGGCCCTGGTCCAGGCTGCTCTGGCGACCCTGGTGCTCGCCTGGCCCGGCCGCCGCTTCTTCCTGCGGGGCGTGCCGGGCCTGTTGCGCGGCCACCCCGACATGAACGCCCTGGTCGCCCTCGGAGCCGGGGCCGCCTACCTCTATTCCTTGGTCTCGACCCTGGTCCCCGGCCTGCTGCCCGCGGGTGCGGCGCATCTCTATTTCGAGGCCAGCGTGCTGATCGTCACACTGATTCTGCTCGGGCGAACCCTGGAGGCCGGCGCCCGGGGGCGGACCGGGCAGGCCATTGCCCGGTTGATGGACCTGGCGCCCAAGACCGCCCGCGTGATCCGGGACGGGGCCGAGGCCGAGGTACCGCTCTCGGCCCTGGCACTCGGCGACGTCGTCCGCGTCCGTCCCGGCGAGCGGGTCGCCGCCGACGGTGCGGTGGTGTCCGGCACGAGCCACGTCGACGAAAGCATGGTCACGGGTGAGCCGGCGCCCGTGCGCAAGGGGCCCGGGGACCGGATGGTCGGCGGCACCCTCAACGGGCGCGGCAGCCTCGACCTGCGGGTCGATGCCGTCGGCGCCGCCACCGTGCTCGCGCAGATCGCCGCCATGGTCGAGCGCGCCCAGGGTGGCAAGCTGCCGATCCAGGCCCTGGTCGACCGCGTCACCGGGCGCTTCGTGCCGGCTGTGATCGGGATCGCTCTTCTAACCTTCCTGGCCTGGCTGATCCTCGCCCCGGCGCCCGCCCTCGGGCCGGCCCTGGTCAATGCCGTGGCCGTGCTGATCATCGCCTGCCCGTGTGCCATGGGGCTCGCCACCCCCACCGCCATCATGGTCGGGACCGGCCGCGCGGCTGGCCGGGGCATCCTGTTCCGCGACGGCGCGGCGCTGCAGGGTCTGCGCGACGTGCGCGTCGTGGCCTTCGACAAGACCGGGACCCTCACCGAGGGCCGTCCGCGCGTCACCGATCTTTTCGTCGGCGCGGGCCTCGCGGAGGACGAGGCGTTGGCGCTGGCCGCCGGGCTGGAGAGCCGGTCCGAACATCCGCTGGCCGGCGCCGTGGTGGCGGCTGCCCGTGCCCGCGGTCTCGCCATACCCGAGCCGGAGCGCTTCGAGGCGCTGGAGGGTTTTGGAATCTCCGGCCGGGTCGTGGGCCGGAGCGTGGCCCTCGGCGCGCCGCGCTACCTCGAAAAACTCGGCATCGCCCAGGACCCGGACCTCGCCGATCGGGCCGAACGTCTCGCCCGGGAGGGCAGGAGCCCGATCCATCTCGCCCTCGATGGCCGTCACGCCGCCCTGCTGGCCGTGGCCGACCCGGTGAAGCCGGGCGCCCGCGAAGCCGTGGCGGCTCTGAGAGCGCAAGGGCTCGTCGTCGCGATGGTGACCGGCGACGATCCGCGCACCGCCGCCGAGATCGCCAAAAATCTCGGCATCGACGACGTGGCCGCCGGCATCCTGCCCGGCGGGAAGGTCGAGGCCGTCCAGCGGTTCAGAGCGGCGCACGGGCCGGTGGCCTTCGTGGGCGACGGCATCAACGACGCGCCCGCTTTGGCTGAAGCCGATGTCGGCCTTGCCATCGGCACCGGCACCGACATCGCCGTCGAGAGCGCCGACGTGGTGTTGATGTCGGGGGATCCGGCGGCGCTGGTCGAGGCGCTGGCCCTGTCCCGGGCGGTGATGGCCAATATCCGCCAGAACCTGTTCTGGGCCTTCGCTTACAACGCCGCGCTGATCCCGGTGGCCGCGGGCCTGCTGGTGCCGTTCGGCGGGCCGGCCCTGTCGCCGGTCCTGGCCGCGGGTGCCATGGCCTTCTCCAGTGTCTTCGTCCTCGGCAACGCCCTGCGGCTGCGCCGGGCCGGCGGAAGGGCCGCCCCCGTCGCGGCGACCGCGCTGGCGCCGAGGCCCGCATGAGCGCGATCACGATCGGCGAGGCGGCGCGGCGCACCGGCGTCTCGGCCAAGATGATCCGCTGGTACGAGGCCACCGGCCTGCTGCCGCCCGCGACCCGCTCCGAGGCGGGCTATCGCCATTACGACGACTCGGACCTGCACACCCTGCGCTTCGTCCGCCGCGCCCGCGACCTCGGCTTCAGCGTCGAGGCCATCGCGGACCTGCTGGCACTCTGGCGCGACCGCGCCCGGCCGAGCGCCGGCGTGAAGGCGATCGCCGAGCAGCAGATCGCGGATCTCCGCCGCCGCATCACCGAGCTGGAGGGCATGGCCCGGACCCTGGAGCACCTCGCCGAGAGCTGCTGCGGCGACGAACGGCCCGAATGCCCGATTCTGGATGATCTCGCCACCGAGGATCATGCGCCGGCGCCGCGGCGGTCGACTCGCGGCCTGTCAGATCGCGGACGGGGGCGGGGAATGGTGTAAGCTGCTTCGGAGGGTTCGGATTCATGACGACGGTTCAATTCGCCAGCCTCCTTGCCGTGCCGCTCGCGGGGCTCGCCCTTGGGGTTGGGATGCTGTGGCTGACCGGGAAGACCGACCGATTTGATGTCCCGCGCGACAAGCGTGGCCGTTGACGCCATGTCTGGCCCCGGCTTTGCTGGTCGGGCTCAGACCTGAAGGCCACGAAAGCCCGGACCCATGCCCGTCCTCGAACGGATCCGCGACTTCGCCGACACGATGAATGCGTGGCGGCACGATCTGCACGCCCATCCCGAATTGCTCTACGACGTGGAGCGCACGGCGGGGTTCGTGGCCGACCAGCTCCGGGCCTTCGGCTGCGACGCGGTGGAGACCGGCATCGGCCGCACCGGCGTGGTGGGGGTGATCCGCGGCAACGGCCGGAGCTCGAACCGCGCCATCGGCTTGCGCGCCGACATGGACGCGCTGCCGATCCAGGAGGTGCGCGATCTGCCCTACCGCTCCACCGTGCCGGGCAAGATGCACGCCTGCGGGCATGACGGGCACACCACGATGCTGCTCGGGGCCGCCAAGTACCTCGCCGAGACCCGAGATTTCGACGGCGCCGCGGTGCTGATCTTCCAGCCCGCCGAGGAGGGCGGTGGCGGCGGCGAGGCGATGGTCGAGGACGGCCTGATGGAGCGGTTCGGGATCGAATCGGTCTACGGCATGCACAACATCCCCGGCATGGCGGTTGGCACCTTCGCGATCCGGCCGGGCCCGATCATGGCGTCGACCGACCGCTTCACCCTCACCATCGAGGGGCGGGGCGGCCACGCGGCCCTGCCGCAGAACGCCGTCGACAGCGTGTTGGTGGCGAGCCACGTGATCATCGCCCTGCAGAGCATCGTGTCGCGCAACCTCGATCCGCTGGCCTCGGCCGTGGTTTCGGTCTGTGCGCTGGATGCCGGCGAGGCGTTCAACGTGCTGCCGCAGAGCGTGACCATGCGCGGCACCCTGCGCACCCTGTCCCAGGCGGTGCGCAGCCAGATCAAGGCGCGGATCGAGACCCTGGTGGCGGAGATCGCGGGTGCCTTCGGCGCCACCGGCGTGGTCGAGTACGGCTCGAGCTATCCGGTGACCGAGAACCATCCGGCCGAGACGGATTTCATGGCCGGCGTGGCCGAGTCCCTGGTCGGGGCCGAGAATGTCGACCGCACGGTGGCGCCGATGATGACGGCGGAGGACTTCTCCTACATGCTCGGTCGCCGCCCCGGCGCCTACATGTTCATCGGTAACGGCGACAGTGCCTCGCTCCACCACCCGCATTACGATTTCAACGACGCCGCGGCGCCTTACGGGGCGTCGCTGTGGGCGCGCCTGATCGAGACGGCGCTGCCCCGGACGGCGTGACGGCGGCGGACGCCCCCGGCGTCCCGCTCCCGACCCTCCGGCAGGCCGTCCCGGTCTGGCTGCGGGTGGCGGCCCTGTCGTTTGGCGGTCCGGCCGGCCAGATCGCCGTGATGCACCGCCTCCTGGTGGAGGAGCGGCGCTGGATCTCCGAGCGGCGTTTCCTACACGGGCTCGGCTTCTGCACGCTGTTGCCGGGGCCGGAGGCGCAGCAGCTCGCGACCTATATCGGCTGGCTGATGCACGGACCCGCCGGTGGGCTGGTCGCGGGTGGGCTGTTCGTGCTGCCGGGCCTGTTGGCCCTGATGGGCCTGAGCTGGCTCTACGTGCTTTACGGCGCGGTCGACTGGGTCGAGGGCCTGTTCTTCGGGCTCAAGGCGGCGGTGCTCGCCATCGTGCTGCACGCGCTCTGGCGCTTGGGCGGCCGGGCGTTGCGCGGCCGGGCGGACCGGCTCATCGCGGGTGCCGCCTTCGTGGCCATCTTCGCCCTCGCGGTGCCGTTCCCGCTGGTCGTGGTCGCGGCGGGCATCCTCGGCCTCGTGCTGGGGCGGAGACCCGCACCGGCCCCGACTCCCGCGGAGGCCGCGGATGACGAGGCCGGGTTCCTGATCGGGGAAGCCATGCTGCCGCGGGAGCACGCGGGCCCGGCGGATTCTCTGCGCATCGGCGCGCTCTGGCTGGCGATCTGGCTGTTGCCGGTGGTCGCTCTGCTGGTGTTGCCCGGGCCGCCGCCGGTCTTCGGGCAGGTGGCTGTGTTCTTCGCCAAGATGGCGGTGGTGACCTTCGGGGGCGCCTACGCGGCCTTGGCCTATGTCGCGCAGCAGGCGGTGGAGCATTACGGCTGGCTGCGGCCCGGGGAGATGCTCGATGGGCTCGGACTAGCCGAGACCACCCCCGGCCCGCTGATCATGGTGCTCCAGTTCGTCGGCTTCCTGGCCGGCTACCGGGCGCCCGGCACCCTGCCACCGCTGCTCGCCGGGACGCTGGCCGGACTGCTCACCACCTGGGTGACCTTCGCACCCTGCTTCCTCTGGATCTTTGCAGGGGCGCCGCTGATCGGTCGCCTGCGCGGCAGCCGTCTGCTCGCCGGCGCACTCTCGGCGATCACCGCCGCGGTGGCGGGTGTGATCCTCAACCTCGCGGTCTGGTTCGGGCTGCGGACCTTGTTCCGCGAGGTCCGGACGGTGCCGCTCGGGCCGCTGCGCCTGGACCTGCCGGTGCTCGGCAGCCTCGACCCCGCGGCCCTGGGGCTGACGCTGCTGGCGATCCTGGCTGTCTTCCGGCTCCGGCTTGGAGCGCTGCCCACCCTGGCGCTCTGCGCCGGGGCCGGGATGGTGCTGCGGCTGACGGGCCTGGCCTGACCCGGCAGGTCAGGTCCCGTAGCGGGCCTTGAGCAGCGCGTAGGTCAGCCGCGCGGTCTGGACCTCGCCGCCCTCGGGCCGACCGGGCTTGGTCGAGGGGTTCCAGCCGTAGAGGTCGAAATGGCCGTGCGCCCGCGTCTTCGGCGCGAAGCGGTGCAGGAACAGGGCCGCGGTGATCGCCCCGGCGAACGGGCCGCCGGAGACGTTGTTGAGGTCGGCCACCTTGGAATCGAGCAGGCTCGCGTAGGGCGCGTGGAGCGGCATCCGCCAGATCGGATCGATCGCCGTCCGCCCCGCCTCCGCGACGGCGGCCGCCAGGGTCTCGTCCTCGGTGAAGAACGCCGGCAGGTCCGGCCCCAGGGCCACGCGCGCAGCCCCGGTCAGCGTCGAGAAGTCGAGGATCAGCTCGGGTCCCTCCGCGTCGGCGAGGGTCAGCGCGTCGGCCAGGATCAGCCGGCCTTCGGCGTCGGTATTGCCGATCTCGACGCTGAGCCCGGCCCGGCTGGACAGCACGTCGCTGGGGCGGAAGGCATTGCCCGAGATCGCGTTCTCCACCGCCGGGATCAGCATCCGCAAGCGGATCTTGAGGCCGGCGCCCATGATCATGTCGGCGGCGGCCAGCGCCACCGCGGCGCCGCCCATATCCTTCTTCATCAGCAGCATCGCGGAGGATGGCTTGATGTCGAGCCCGCCCGTGTCGAAGGCGACGCCCTTGCCCACCAGGGTCACCTTCGGCGCGTCCTCCGGGCCCCAGGTCAGATCGATCAGCCGCGGCGCCCGCGTCGAGGCGGCGCCGACCGCGTGGATCAGGGGAAATTCCTGGGCCAGTTCCTCGCCCTGCGTGACGTCGATGGCCGCGTCGTAGCGCTCGGCCAGGGCCCGGGCGGCAGCCTCGATCTCGGCCGGGCCGAGGTCGTTGGCCGGGGTGTTGATCAGGTCGCGGCCGAGCGCCACCGCACCGGCGACCCGCTCGACCTCCGCAGCGTCGATCCCGGCCGGCGCCGCCAGTCGGGCTTTCGTCCCGCCGGTGGACCGGTAGCGACCGAAGCGGTAGCTGCCCATCAGCCAGGCCAGGGCGGCCTCGGCGGGTTCGGGGGCATTCTCCAGGCGAAACGCGCCCTCCGGCAGCAGGCCCGGCAGCTTGCCGGCGATCAGCCGGTCGTAGGTCGGCGCCTCGGGATCACCGAGGCCGAACAGCACCCGGGCGAGGCTTCCGTCCGGTCCCGGCAGCAGCGCGAGACTCCCGGCCTTCGGCTTGAAGCCGATGGCATGCGCAAAGCTCCTGTGCGCCGGTTCCAGGGCGGCTTCGGCCTCGGGCCAGGACGCCGTCGTGACGAGGGTGACCGGCACGGAGGGCGTGTCGCCGGGCAGCAGGGCGGGCGTCGCGGAAGTGTCGGCCTGGGTCATGTGCCTCTCGTGCGACGGTCGGGCCGGCAGCGGCTTAACCGGTGGTTAGGGTTAACGCTCTATCACCGGCCGGCCGGGAGCGTGAAGCGCGAGCCAGAGCCCGCCCGGCCAGTGCCGGCGGAGCGTATCATGAAGACGGCCCCGATCCGGGTCACCACGACCCCGGCTTCCACCCGCCGCCGCGCCGGCCTCGCCGCCGCGGTCCTCGTGGCGCTGGGTCTTGCCGGCTGCAACACCCGCTCCCCGGAGACCACCGGCTCGATCGGTGAAGTCGGCGCGCGCCAGACGGCTTCACGCCAAGAGACGCCTTCACGGCAAGACCTCGACGCTCTGGCCGAGCGCTTCAACGCCAATCCCGGCGACGGGCGGACGGCGGTTGCCTACGCCCGCGCTCTCCGGTCGAACGATCAGGCGGCCCAGGCCTCCGCGGTGCTGCAGCAGGCGGCCCTGCGCAACCCACGCGACACGTTCATCCTCGGCGCCTACGGCAAGTCGCTGGTCGAGGCCGGCCGCTACCGCGAGGCGATCGACGTGCTCGCCAACGCCCATTCCCCGGCCTCGCCCGACTGGCGCATCCTGTCGGCGCAGGGCTCGGCCTCCGCGCAGCTCGGTGAGCAGGCCCGGGCCCAGAGCTTCTACGAGGCCGCGCTCAAGATCCGGCCGAACGAGCCCTCGCTGCTGTCCAATCTCGGCCTGTCCTACGCGCTGTCGCGCAATCTCGATCAGGCCGAGCAGACCCTGCGTCTCGCCGCCGACCAGCCCGGCGCCGATGCCCGCGTCCGGGCCAACCTCGCCCTTGTGCTCGGTCTCAAGGGCCGCTTCGCCGATGCCGAGACGGTTCTGCGCCGCGACATGGGACCCGAGGAGGCCGCGGCCAACGTGGCGTCCCTGCGCAAGCTCGCCGCCCAACCGAATCGCTTCAAGACGCTGTCCGGCGCGCCGCAGCAGGGCTGACGGACCCCAAGCCGCACCTGAGCAGGTCGCAAAGGCCCCCGGGATCGCTCCGCGTCCCGGGATCGGCCGTGGCGTGGGCACATGCGCGCAGGCCCGACAGGGCCGCGCGGCTGTCATCGCAACCCGGTAGCGGCCAGATTCGAAAAGTTCTATATCGAGTCCTGGCTGCGCCGCGCGGCTCCACGGGCGTCCAAATCGCCCCCGCGCATCGTCTCCTGCCCGGGCACTCCCGGGGCGGCGCGCGCCCGTCGGGCGCTACACAGGCCGAACACAGACTTCCTAGCGCAGGTCTTGCCTGCGCGTGTTCGACAACCCGCAGCGAGGATAGAACCAGCCGTGCCATCACTCGACAGCTTCAAGGCCCGCCAGACGCTCGAAGCCGGCGGCAAGACCTACACCTACTACTCGATCCCCGAGGCCGAGAAGAACGGCCTCGCCTCCGCCACCGCGCTGCCCTTCTCCATGAAGGTCATCCTCGAGAACCTGCTGCGCTTCGAGGACGACCGCTCCGTCCGGAAAGCCGACATCGCGGCGACGGTCGGCTGGCTCGCCGAGAAGGGCAAGGCCGAGGTCGAGATCGCCTTCCGGCCCGCCCGCGTGCTGATGCAGGACTTCACCGGCGTTCCGGCCGTGGTCGATCTGGCGGCCATGCGCGACGCCATGGTGGCCCTCGGCGGCGACCCGCAGAAGATCAACCCGCTGGTGCCGGTCGATCTCGTCATCGACCACTCGGTGATCGTCGACGAGTTCGGCACCCCGAAGGCGCTCGCCGACAACGTCGCCCTGGAATACTCGCGCAACGGCGAGCGCTACACCTTCCTGAAGTGGGGCCAGTCGGCCTTCGACAACTTCTCCGTGGTTCCGCCCGGCACCGGCATCTGCCACCAGGTGAACCTGGAATATCTGGCCCAGACCGTCTGGACGAAGTCCGAGGACGGGGCCGAGATCGCCTATCCCGATTCGCTGGTCGGCACCGATTCGCACACCACCATGGTCAACGGCATGGCGGTTCTGGGCTGGGGCGTCGGCGGCATCGAGGCCGAGGCGGCCATGCTCGGCCAGCCGCTCTCGATGCTGATCCCCGAGGTCGTGGGCTTCAAGCTGTCGGGCAAGCTGCCCGAGGGCACCACCGCCACCGACTTGGTGCTCACCGTTACCCAGATGCTGCGCAAGAAGGGCGTGGTCGGCAAGTTCGTGGAATTCTACGGCCCCGGCCTCGACGACATGGCGGTCGCCGACCGGGCCACGATCTCCAACATGGCCCCGGAATACGGCGCCACCTGCGGCTTCTTCCCGATCGACCAGAAGACCATCGACTTCCTGAAGGTCACCGGCCGCTCCGACGACCGGATCGCCCTGGTGGAGGCCTACGCCAAGGCGCAGGGCATGTGGCGCGACGCCAAGACGCCCGACCCGGTCTTCACCGACACGCTGCAGCTCGACATGGGTGAGGTCCGGCCCTCGCTGGCCGGCCCGAAGCGCCCGCAGGACCGCGTCCTGCTCGACGCCGCCAAGCCCGGCTTCGCGACCTCGATGGAGACCGAGTTCAAGAAGGCCGCCGACCTCGCCAGCCGCTATCCGGTCGAGGGCACGAACTTCGACATCGGCCACGGTGACGTGGTGATTGCGGCGATCACCAGCTGCACCAACACGTCGAACCCGTCGGTGATGATCGGCGCGGGCCTGCTCGCCCGCAACGCCGTCGCCAAGGGCCTGCGCTCGAAGCCGTGGGTGAAGACTTCGCTCGCCCCCGGCTCGCAGGTCGTCGGTGAATACCTGGAAAAATCCGGCCTGCAGGAGCCCCTCGACGCGCTGGGCTTCAACCTGGTCGGCTTCGGCTGCACCACCTGCATCGGCAATTCCGGCCCGCTGCCGGAGGCGATCTCCAAGGCGATCAATGACAACGACGTCGTGGCCGCTGCGGTGCTCTCGGGCAACCGCAACTTCGAGGGCCGCGTGAACCCCGACGTGCGGGCGAACTACCTCGCCTCGCCGCCGCTGGTGGTGGCCTACGCGCTGGCCGGCTCGATGCAGATCGACATCACCACCGAGCCGCTGGGCCAGGGCTCCGACGGCAAGCCGGTCTACCTCCGGGACATCTGGCCGTCCTCGGCGGAGGTCCAGCAGTTCATCGAGGAGAACATCACCTCGGAACTGTTCAAGCGCCGCTACGCCGACGTGTTCGGCGGCGACCAGAACTGGAAGGACGTTGAGGTCACCGAGGCCGAGACCTTCGCGTGGAACCCCGGCTCCACCTACGTCCAGAACCCCCCGTACTTCGTCGGCATGGAGAAGACGCCCAAGCCCGTGGAGGACATCGAGAACGCCCGCATCCTCGGGCTCTTCCTCGACTCGATCACCACCGACCACATCTCGCCCGCGGGCAACATCCGGGCGGCCTCGCCGGCCGGCGAGTACCTGCAGGCGCACCAGGTCCGCGTGCAGGACTTCAACCAGTACGGCACGCGGCGCGGCAACCACGAGGTGATGATGCGGGGCACCTTCGCCAACATCCGCATCAAGAACCAGATGGTCCGGGACCCGTCCGGCAATGTGGTCGAGGGTGGCTGGACGCTGTTCCAGCCCACCGGCGAGAAGATGTTCATCTACGACGCAGCGCAGAAATACGCCGAGAGCGGCACGCCGCTCGTCGTCTTCGCCGGCAAGGAGTACGGCACCGGCTCGTCGCGCGACTGGGCGGCCAAGGGCACGAAGCTGCTCGGCATCCGCGCCGTGGTCGCCGAGAGCTTCGAGCGCATCCACCGCTCGAACCTCGTCGGCATGGGCATCGTCCCGCTGGTGTTCCAGGGCGAGACCTCCTGGGCCTCCCTGGGCCTCAAGGGCGACGAGACCGTCACCATCAAGGGCCTGTCGGGCGAGCTGAAGCCGCGCCAGACCCTGGTCGCGGAGATCACCTCGGCGGACGGATCGAAGAAGGAGGTGCCGCTCACCTGCCGGATCGATACGCTCGACGAGCTGGAATATTTTCGCAATGGCGGCATCCTGCCGTACGTGCTGCGCTCCCTCGCGGCCTGACCCTCGGTCAGGCGGACTCCGTAGGGTCGCCTGAACCGTTACGAGGCGGCGCCGCTCCGGCGCCGCCTTTTTCATGCGCGCCGGGCTGCGCATCTTACGATTGTTGTCTTGCGCGCAATCTTGTTTTCGCCTTTCGGAACCCCATAACCCGGCTCCCGAAGCCAGGATGGGATCCCATGAAGCACCTCCAAAAAACCCTCGTCGCTGCCGGCCTGACCGCCCTGCTGTCGAGCACGGCCTTCGCCGCCCAGGTCGAGCGCGTCCGCGGCACCATCGACAAGGCCGAGGGCAGCACGCTCACGATCAAGACCGACGACGGCAAGTCCGAGACCGTCGATGTCGGCGGCGCCAAGTTCGCCTGGGTCGTCCCGTCGAGCCTCGACGCCATCAAGGACGGCGTCTTCATCGGCACCGCCACCAAGGGTGAGAACCCGATGACGGCCCTCGAAGTCGTGCTGTTCCCCGAGTCGATGCGCGGCACCGGCGAAGGCCATTACGGCTGGGACTCGATCACCGACCAGACCGGCGGCGCCGGCTCCAAGGTGAAGAGCGCCATGACCAACGGCACCGTGAAGGCCGAGACGGCCAACGCGCCGAAGGTGAAGAGCGCGATGACCAACGGCACCGTGAAGGCCGACAAGGCGGCGTCGGGCGGCGAGCGCACCCTGACGGTGAGCTACGGCAAGGACGGGTCCAAGGAGATCGTGGTGCCGTCCTCGGCGCCGATCGTCGCCTTCGAGCCGGCCGACAAGGCCATCTTGGCCCCCGGCTCCAAGGTTTTCGCGGTCGTCGCCAAGGATGGCGCCAAGGCCGAGGGCAAGCTCGTGGCGGTCGGCAAGGACGGCCTCACCCCGCCGATGTGATGGTTTTGGAGTCTTCGCGCGCCGCGGTCGGCCGGGCTGGCTGCGGCGCGCGGGTCCATCATCGAAGCTCGGGCGATTTGCAGGTTCGGAGATGATGGCTGAACCTGCAGCGTTTGGGCGGCGGCGCTTGGCGTCCGCGAATGCCGCAAGCGCGTGCACAAATCACCGGCACGGTCGGATGCCGTGAACGGGCAGGGAGCGGGCTTTTCACAACCGTGAGCAAAGGCCGTACATCAGCAACCTGTCTCGCATGTAGTGATCAGGATTAAGATGGATCAATACAGCTACAATTTGAGACAAAATACATAAAATACTGTTTCGTTCAATATTGATATACAATACGAAAAGCTGGCGGGTTATATAATCGGTCATATCATGTTCGGTTTGTGAGCAGCGTAATCCGGCTGATCTCAGGCGTTGATATTTTCGCGACTGTGCTAGAGTATCGGGTATCTAGCCTCGAAGACGCGGGACCGGCGCGATGAAATTCTTGCGCGACGCAAAAATTCTTGTAAAATTTATACTCCCGCTTGTCATTATAGCCTTCGCGGCTGGAGGATTGCTCATCTACGCCCGCTCGAGCCTGATTGCGCAATCAGGACAGACTCGGCAGATCGTCGATGTGCAGGCCAAGCGCCTCGCGCTGATCCTTGGCCTCCAAATCGATGGCAGCGAAATCTCCGTCCAGGCGCGGAACCTCGTCCTCGAGACGCGGGAATCCCAGATGGCGGGGTACGAGACCCGCATCAAGCAGGCCAAGGCTCACGCCTTCAACGTCATCGATGAGCTGGGGAAGCTCACCGATACGGCCGAGCGGCGCGCGGCGAACGAAGCGCTGCGCCAGACTTTGACGGCGCTCGGTGCGGTCATCGACCGGGTCATCGCCAGCGCGGAGCAGGGCGACAGCGAACTCGCGCGCGACATCCTGCTGGGCGATGGCAATCCGCTGCGTGCGAAGCTGTGGGAGCTGGCGCAAGCTCGGGTCGAAGTCCTGACGACCGAACTCCAGAGCGAGCGCGATGCGTCCGAGCAATCGGCCTCGCGCGCCACCCTCACGCTGGTGGCAGCAGCCTCGATCGGCCTCGTCGTCGCCATCGCGGCGGGCGTCGTGGTGGTCATCCTCGGCGTTACGGCGCCCCTCAAGAGGCTGGTCCGGACGCTCGAACGGATGGGGCGCGGGGAAATCGACAGCGACATCGCCGAGGCCGCCCGCGGCGACGAGATCGGCGCGGTCGGGCGTGCGGTCGAGGGAATCAAGCGGATGGTCGCCGAGAAGGCAGCCGAGCAGGCCGAGATCCGGCGCCGCGTTGAAGCGGAGGCTTCGGCCGAGCGCAGGCGTGCCCGGGCCGAACTGGCCGAGAGCTTCGAGCGGACCATGGGCGGCATCGTCGGTGCCGTGTCGAACTCGGCCACCGAGCTGCAGACCGCCGCCCAAAGCATGACCGACACCGCAAGTCTCGCGGCGATGCAGGCCGCCACCGTCGCGGCGGCGGCCGAGGAAGCTGCCGGCAACGTCCAGACCGTTGCGGCGGCCGCGGAGGAACTCGGCAGCTCGGTCCAGGAGATCGGCCGTCAGGTTACCGGATCGGCCGATCTGACCCGGATTGCGGCCCGGGAAGCCGGTGAGACGACCCAACTCGTCCAGGCCCTGAACCAGACTTCGGTGAAGATCGGCGAGATGGTCGGGCTGATCGCCAACATCGCCAGCCAGACCAACCTGCTGGCGCTCAACGCGACCATTGAGGCGGCCCGGGCCGGCGAGGCGGGGCGCGGCTTCGCCGTCGTCGCCAGCGAGGTGAAGGAGCTGGCCAGCCAGACCGCCAAGGTCACGGACGAGATCACCGGCCAGATCGGCGCGATCCGGGCGGTGACCGAGAACGCCGTGGCGGCCATCGGCGGCATCACCAGCCGGATCGGCGAGATCGACGGCGTCACCGCCAGCATCGCCGCGGCGGTGGAGGAGCAAGGCGCGGCGACCCAGGAGATCGTCCGCAACGTCGCGCAGGCGGCCTCTGGCACCGGCGAGGTCACCAGCAACATCGTCGGGGTCGCGGAAGCGTCGGAGAAGACCGGAGCGGCCGCGACCCAGGTGCTGGGCGCGGCGGCCGTGCTCTCGGATCAGTCCGGGCGCCTGAACGCCGAGGTCGCCCGCTTCCTCAACGGCATCCGGGCCGCCTGAGGACATGGTGCCGCTCCGATAGACGCGCAAAAGACCAAGGTTTCAAAAGGTCTTCGACCTTTTGCGGGTCCAGGGCAGAGCCCTGCGAAGACTCGGGGCTCGGCGCCCCGAACCCCGCCAAAGGGCCGCAGGCCCTTCGGAAACCCCTATTCTGGCCTTGCGATCGCTCCGTATCAGGCCGCGAGCGCGACGGTGTAATCCGCCTCGGTCTTCTTGCGGATCTCCTCCTCGGAGACGCCGTCGGCGAGTTCGATCAGCCTCATGCCGCCGTCGCCCTTCTTGTCGATCTCGAACACGCCGAGATCGGTGATCACCAGATCGACCACCCGGGTCCCGGTGAGCGGCAGGTCGCAGGCCTTGAGCAGCTTCGGGCTCTCGGTGCCGTCCTTGTTCTTGGCGACGTGCTCCATCACCACGATGACGCGCTTCACGCCGGCGACGAGGTCCATGGCGCCGCCCATCCCCTTCACCATCTTGCCGGGGATCATCCAGTTGGCGAGGTCGCCGTTGCCGGCCACCTGCATCGCCCCGAGGATCGACAGGTTGATGTGCCCGCCCCGGATCATCCCGAAGGAGTCTGCCGAAGAGAAGTAGCTCGTCGTCGGCAGCGCGGTGATCGTCTGCTTGCCGGCATTGATCAGGTCCGGGTCCTCCTCGCCTTCGTACGGGAAGGGGCCCATGCCGAGCATGCCGTTCTCGGATTGCAGCTGCACGGACATACCCTCGGGGATGTAGTTCGACACCAGCGTCGGGATGCCGATTCCGAGGTTCACGTAGAAGCCGTCTTCCAGCTCCTTGGCGGCGCGCGCCGCCATCTGCTCGCGGGTCCAGGCCATCGTTTTACTCCCTTCCCTCGATCAGTGCGTGCCGCCGCCGGCGGCGGCCGCGGGCGTGCTGTCGCCGCGCTTGCGGGTGGTGCGCTGCTCGATGCGCTTCTCGCGCACGCCGACCTCGATGATCCGCTTCACGAAGATCCCGGGCGTGTGGATCGTGTCCGGGTCGATCTCGCCGGGCTTCACGAGGTGCTCCACCTGCGCCACCGTCATCTTGGCGGCGGTCGCCATCATCGGGTTGAAGTTGCGTGCGGTCATCCGGTAGCGCAGGTTGCCCTCGGTATCGCCGGTATGGGCGTGCACGATGGCGAGGTCCGCGAACAGGCCCCGCTCCATCACGTATTCCTCGCCGTCGAACTCCCGCACCTCCTTGCCCTCGGCGACCTTGGTGCCGACGCCGGTCTTGGTGAAGAAGGCCGGGATGCCGGCGCCGCCCGCGCGGATGCGCTCGGCCAAGGTCCCCTGCGGATTGAACTCGATCTCGAGCTCGCCCCCGAGATACTGCCGGGCGAACTCCTTGTTCTCCCCGACATAGGACGAGATCATCTTGCGCACCTGCCGGGTGTCGAGGAGCTTGCCCAGGCCGACCCCGTCGATGCCAGCATTGTTCGAGACGATGGTCAGGCCCTTGACCCCCGAGGCGCGCACCGCCTCGATCAGCTCGTCGGGGATGCCGCAGAGGCCGAAGCCGCCGCACATCACCATCATGTCGTCGCGCAGCAATCCGGCCAAAGCCGCCGTGGGATCCGTGTAGACCTTCTTCATCGAACCGTCCTTTTCCCGCCCGGTCTGTCCCGGCCGAAATCTTGGGATGCGCGTTTCCTTGGGCCTGCTGTCCCTGATTCCGCTGACGAAATCCAGTACCGGTATCCTCGGCCCACATGGCGTCCGGGGCGATCCGTAACCCGCACCGCGCTGGGGAGAGCGGAGCGGCCCGCGCCGCCCCCCGCAGACAAGGGCGGCGGAGCGCGCTATGACGTGCACCCAACGAGCAGACCCGACCGGGCCGCGACGGCTTGAGGGGGCTGGCGCGGCACCTGGCCCCCGGCCGCACCCGCGGCTCGCCCATTCGGAGCATGATGTCGCCGCGCCGCCCGATCTTCGTTGTCGCCCTCGGAGGTCTGATCCTCGCGGGGCTCGGCCTGCAGGACTGGTCGGTCGATGGCGGCCGGGCGATGACCTTCGCGGGCCATGCGCTGGACGATTACGGCCTGGCGCTGACCGCTCAGGGACCGGCGAGCCTCAGGCTTCTGCCGATCCCGCGCCTGAGCCTCGGCCGCGTCCGCATCGCCGCCGGACCCACCGGGCCGACTCTCGCGGAGGGCGGCCGCCTGACGATCGACCTCGACCCGCTGGGATTGCTGGCCGGCCGCGCCGCCTTGGGCGGGCTCCGGCTCGACGATGCGCGGCTGTCGCCGGATGCCGCCGCCTGGCGCGCACCGCTGGCTCAGCTCGCCGTGCGGATGCGCTCGGGCCTGACCCAACGCCCGCGCTGGATCGCCCTGAGCGGCGCCCGCATCGGAAACGGCGACGACGCGCGGGACATCGACGTCGACCTTTCCTGGCCGTTCTGGAGCGCGTCCGCCGAAGCCCATGCCGGCCTGACCTGGCGGGGTGTGCCGACGCGGATCGCGCTGACCCATCTGCTGCCGGCCTATATCGCGCAGGGCCTGCGGACCCCATTCACGGCGTCGGTGACCTGGCCGGATGGCAGCCTGGCCGCCAAGGGGACGGCGGGGTCCCCGCCGGACGGGGATGGCCTGCCGGCGCTGGCCGGGCGCGCCCGGTTCGAGAGCCGCTCGCTTCCCCGGACCCTGGCCTGGCTCGGGCGCGATGCACCGCTCGCGGCGCTAGCCGGCGCCTTCTCGCTCGAGGGACGGTTCGAGGCTGCGGACAGATCCGTGTCGTGGCCGAGCCTGCGCGTGGGGCTCGGCGACGACGTTCTGGATGGCGCGGGCGCCGTGACCCTCGGGGCCGGGACCGCCCCGCGCCTCTCGGTCCAGGCGACGCTGGCGGCCGAGACGCTCAATCTGTCGCCGCTGATGGGCGACCTGATCAAGCTGTTCGAGTCCGAGCCGACGTCGCTGGCGCTGGCACCGCTGACCAAGGGGGATCTCGACCTGCGCCTGTCCGCGGCCGAGGGCCGGGTCGGGCCGGTCCAGGCGCAGGATCTGGCCGCCAGCATCCTGGTGCGGGACGGCGCCGTGGAAATCGCCGTGAACCGCGCCCGCCTTCAGGACGGGACGCTCAAGGGGCGTCTCACCCTGTCGAGCGCCGAGGATCCGGCCGAGACCGAGGTGCGAATGCAGGGTAGCCTGGATCGAGTCGATGCCGGGACCCTGCTGGGCGAGATCGGTGCGGGACGCTGGATGAGCGGGCCCCTGCAGGGCCAATTCAGCCTGGAGGGCAGCGCCCGCGACAGCGCCGGCCTGCTCGCCCATCTCGGCGGCCGTGCCACCCTCTCGGTGGACGGGGGCGCGATCGCGGGACTCGACCTGGCCGAGCTCGTCCATCGCAACGGCGTGGTTCCCGCCGGGGCGCTCGCGCGCCGGAACGGCCGGACCGTCTTCGAGCGCGCCGCGATCACCCTGCGCTTCTCCGACGGGATCGGCGAGTTCGCCGAATCCGGCCTGCGGGGCCCGAGCGTCGGGGCGAGCCTGCAGGGTCAGGTCTCGCTGCCGGGCCGGCGGATCGAGGCCCGGGGCGACCTCGCGCTGCGGGCCCTGGCCGACCCGGCCCGCGGGCTGCTGTTCGAGGTCTCGGGTCCGTGGGACGCGCCCACGGCGCAGATCGTGTCCCACGGCGAGGCGATGCTGCCCGATCCCTTCAAGGTGCCGGCTGCCCTCGGGCTGAGCGGCACCGCCCGCGCCTACGCACCCTGACCTTGGCCATCGCGCCCGCCCGAACCTACAGCATTGTGCCGGATATCGGAACCGGCACGATGCTGTAGATCCTTGATGTCGCATCATCTTTTTCCCGAAAGCCGGTGGCCACCTTTCGGGATGATGCTTTAAGCTCCGGCCCCGAACCCCTCCGTGACCCCCATGCGCCGCCAGCTTGTCGAGGATCCCGTCACCCGCGCCGGACCGCTGTCGCGGCAGCTCGCGGTGTTCTCCATCATCGCCACCGGGCTCGCCCTGATCCTGGTCCGGGACCCGCGCGCCGATACCGACGCGGCGCTGGTGGCTCTCGCGGCCGGGCTCTGCGTCGCCCTGGCCGCGGCGGTCGCGGCATTCTTCGCGTTCGTGCATGTCTGGCGCGAGGGCGCGCGCGGCCTGGGGGCTGCGCTGGCCGGACTGCTGCTCGCCCTGCTGCTCCTGGGCTACCCGGCCTATCTGGGCGTGCGCGGCCTGCGCCTGCCGGTCTTGTCGGACATCACCACCGATATCGACAACCCGCCGGCCTTCTCGCGCTCGCGCGCCGCCTTTGCGGCCCGGGGTGGACTCTACCCGGCCGATCCCGGCCCCGCGATCCGCGAGCGCCAGCGCGGCGCCTACCCGCAGATCGCCCCGCTGACGCTCGATATCGGCGCCGAGGAGGCCTTCGAGTTGGCCCGCAAGGCCGCCCTCAACCGGCATTGGCAGATCGTCGAGGCGATCCGTCCGGGGGGGCGTACCGGCAACGGCCGGATCGAGGCCGTGGCCCGCGGTCTCATCTTGAACCTGCCCGACGACGTGACCGTGCGGATTCGCCCCCGGGCCGACGGCGCCCGGATCGATGTCCGCTCGGCCTCGCGGCTCGGAGGCCGCGACTTCGGCAGCAATGCCGACCGCATCCGGGCCTATCTCGACGACGTCGCCAACCTGGCGCTGGCGGTTAAGTAGATCCCGTCGAGGCGCGGTGGCCCGTCGCAGGTCGCGAGCCCACGTCCGACGAGATCCTCGAGATGGGCGAACACCGACAGGGCGGCCGCCCCCCGCAGCCGTGGATCGAGGCCCTGGTAGATCGCCGCGACCACCTCCGGGATGCGCGCATCCCCGGCGGCCAGGCGAGCGCGGATCGCCGCCTCCCGCTGGCGGCGGTGGCCGATGAGGCAGCGGACGAGGCGCGCGGGTTCGCGCACCGGGCCGCCATGGCCGGGCCAGTAGATCGTCTCGCCGCGCCCGCGCAGCTTCTCCAGCGAGGCCATGTAGGCCCGCATCTCCCCGTCCGGGGGGGCGACGATCGTGGTGTTCCAGGCCATCACGTGGTCGCCCGAGAACAGCGCCTCGGCCTCCGGCAGCGCGAAGGCGAGGTGGTTCATCGTGTGGCCGGGAGTCTCCACGGCCACGAGGGTCCAGCCCGGCCCGGAAACGGTATCGCCGTCCACCATGACCCGCTCGGGGGCGTGCGCCCTGTCGGAGCTGGCATCGAGCATGGGCGCCTCGCCCTCCGTCAAGGCGCGGGCCGCGCGATGCGGGCCGCAGCCGACGATGGGCGCACCGGTCCGGGCCGCCAGGAGACGCGCCCCAGGCGAATGATCCCGATGCGTGTGGGTGACCACGATCACCGCAACCTGCTCGGTGCCGAGGTCGGTCAGCAGCGCCTCGATATGGGCGGGATCGTCCGGACCCGGATCGATGACCGCGACCCGTTCATGGCCGACCACGTAGGTGCAGGTCCCGGTCGCCGTGTAGGGGCCGCCGTTCGGGGCGATTCGCCGCCGGATCAGCGGGGCGACGTGCTCCATGCGCCCGCTCTCGGGCAAGGACCGATCGAAGGTCGGCTTGCTCTCGTCTTCAACCGCCATCGCCACCCCGTGCCTTCCCGGCGGTGGTTCTACGGCTGCGCCGGAGGGCTGCGCAATCGGGTGCGATGGTTCAGGGGGGGGGCGGACGGAGAAATGCCCCCGGCCAGCGGCTCGGGAGCCATGGTTGCGGCGATCCGCCGGTTCGCCTGTCGGTGTCAGGCGGGTCGCGATTCAGCGGTCCCGGTGGGACCGGCCGGTCCGCACACGGACGGGTACGGGAACGGGAGCCGGCACGACGCCGAGCCCAAGGGCAGCCGCGCGCGCCATGTCGGCAGCCCCATCGACGATCTCCGTCACCCGCGCCGCGAGGGCGGCGACCTTGGATCGAACGGCTCTCTTTGCAGTTTGCAGCATCTCGGATCCCGGTTCGGACCTAATGACCAATCATCGAACGCGACCGCCCAACTCCCGTTCCGTCACCCTTCGTCGCGGGGAGGTCCATCAGCGAGACGAAAAGCGGGTCCGTTGTCAAGTGCGCGGAACCGAAGTGAAACCTTGGCGTTTTCGAGTCCAGAACGACGCGGCCGCCCGCGCCGGTACTTTTAAAGGATACGCACAATGCTCGGTTGGGCCGTAACTTTCCTCGTCGTCGCTCTGGTCGCCGCTCTGCTCGGCTTCGGTGGTATTGCCGGAACCGCCATGGAAGCTGCCAAGCTGGTGTTCTTCGTAGCGATCGTCCTGTTCGCGATCTCGGCCGTCGTCGGCCTGATGCGCGGCCGTTCGCCAACTCTGTAAATCAGTCGTAACGACTGACGCTGGCGCCGAGCTGGCGCGCGAATTGGGGGAGCCGCCGTTACCAACGGCGGCTTTTCCATCTTGGGAGACTGTCCGGCCTGCAAAGCGCGTGGGCCGGTCACTGGAAATCACGCCTTTTCGCGATCGCCGCCATCGAGCTTGGCGATGAGTTCGGCAAAACGGTCAGGGACCGGCTGCTGAGCCACCGTGTCGTACATCGCACGCAACTGTGCGGCGAGGCGATTGCGGGTGTGGTCGCTGAGGCCGTGACGGGCAGCAGACCGGTCTTCCGTGGGTGGCGCAGCGCCTCGACCTTCGCCGGAGGGGGGTAGGCGATCTGCGGCGGTTCCAGCATGCGGATCTCCCGTGCGGAGGTCCGCATCCTTGCCCTGGTCCGCCATTCACACGCCCCTTGTTGCCGAAGTCCGCTGGGCCGCATTGTACTGCGGCTCGACATACGCCATGGCTGCGGCTGCAACGCCCGCCCGCCGGATCGGTTCCGCTGGGGGCGGAACGGAGTGCGGGCCTCCGCGTTGGGCGGTAGGCTGCGCAGGATACAAGCCGGCCCCGGCACGACCTCGGTCGAGGACCGAGGCATCGCGGCCGGGCAACACGGCGAGGCACAGGGGATCGAATGTCGACATCGCAACTCGTGGTACAGCACCTGCCGTACCTGCGCCGCTACGCGCGGGCGCTCACGGGGAGCCAAGTGGCGGGCGACGCCTATGTCGCCGCCACCCTGGAAACCCTCGTCAACGAGCCGGATACGCTTGGCCGCAGCACCAACATCAAGGCCGACCTGTTCCGGGTCTTCACCCGGATCTGGAATTCCCTGTCGGTGAACGGGCGCAGCGAGCAGGTCCAGCACGATTTGCCCGCCGAAGTCCGCCTCGGCCAGATCACGCCGCTGCCGCGCCAGGCGTTCCTGCTCTCCTGCCTCGAAGGCTTCTCGGAAGAGGACGCGGCGATCATCCTGGCCGTGGACGTCTCCGAGGTCCGCGACCTGGTGGACGAGGCCGGCCGCGAGCTCGCCGCCGACATGGCCACCGAGATCCTCATCATCGAGGACGAGCCGCTGATCGCCATGGATCTCGAGGCTCTGGTCGAAGGCCTCGGCCACAACGTCATCGGCGTTGCCCGCACCCGGACCGAGGCGATCAAGATCGCCAGCGAGGGCAAGCGCCCGGGCCTGATCCTGGCCGACATCCAGCTGGCCGACGGGTCCTCGGGTCTCGACGCGGTGAACGACCTGCTGAAGACCTTCGAGGTGCCGGTGATCTTCATCACCGCCTATCCGGAGCGCTTCCTCACCGGTGAGCGGCCCGAGCCGGCCTTCCTCATCGCCAAGCCGTTCCAGCCGGCAAACGTCTCCGCGGTGATCAGCCAGGCGCTGTTCTTCCAGCAGACCGCGCGCCGCCGGGAAGCCAAGACGGCTTGAAGCTCCGACCTTCGGAGCGGTTCGCCGCTCCGGACCAGCTACGAACCTCGAAAAACCCCCCGGCCCGAGCCGGGGGTTTTTTGTTGCCCTGGTCCGGTCGAACGCACGCAAAAAAACGGGCTGGAGATGGCTCCAGCCCGTCGAAAAGGTTCCGGCCGATGCACAAGGGGAATGCGGGGAGGACCAGGTGGCCGGGTCTCGATGAAACGAGCGCGGGGCTGGGAGGTTCCGGAAAGTGCGCTTTTTAGGCGAATGTGACCTTTTAAGCACATGGGACGGTTGTGGATGACGGGGGTGCGCCGCCGCACTAACAGCCGGTTCGTCAGCGAATACTCAGGAAGCACAGAGACGGCACAGTCGTGGAACCCGCGATTGCAGACCGCGTTATGGAAACATCCTGTCAAGCTCTCATGATGAGGTCGGGGCGATGCTGCGGTCTGGTTTCATTCTGGGCGTGAGTGCTCCCGCGGCTCTTCTCACCGTGTTGATCCAACCGGTGGTGCGTGAGACGGCCGACCATTGGACCCCCCCGATCCTGGCCGCTGCCTCGACGGTGCAGGCGCCGCTTCCGGGCATGCGTCCGGTCTCGCTGGCCTTGAGCCCGACGCGGGTCGCCGGCGTCCAGCGTGTCGATGGCCGCTCTGTCCCGGTCGCCGAGGAGGGGCAGGAGATCGGTATTCGGCCGATCCTGAAGCAGCCGCCGCAGCCGCGACGGCTGGTCCGCGAGGGCTGTGAGATCGCTCTCAGCTCCCTGGTCGGCCCCGAGGCGCGCCGCATGACCCCGGGTCGCTGCATCTCCTGATCGCCGCTCCCGACGAAGCATGGAAAGCAAAAGGCCCCGCTGTCCCAGCGGGGCCTTTTGCTGTTTTGGCGTTGCCTCAAACGAGAGACGGCGCCGGTCCTGGGGACACGGCGCCGTTACGCGACTCGATCTTGGCTTTGGGTCACTCGGCGCGGCCGGTCCCCGTGGATTGGCCGCCCTTGCGACCGGCCGACGAGGCCAGTTCGCGATCCTGCGAGAAGGAGCGCTTCTCGGCCGGCACGCTGCGTCCGCCCTTGCTGGCGATCTCGCGCTGCCGCGACAGGTCCATCGAGGCAAAGCCCCGCTTCGAGGTTGAATTTCCGGATGCCATCAGTTCCTCCTCAGGCTTCGCTTCACCCCGCAACAACCTTCAGCAATAACCAAGGTTCCTGTGACGAGACGTGGTCAAGTTTGGCAAAGCTAAGCTTGGCAGCAACCGCCGGCTGTGTGCGGCGTTGGTCCCCGGTTGATCTGCGCGTTTGTCCACGGGGGTCCGATGCGGACCGGCCTGAGGCCGGCCTACTCTCGTGCCGCATCCCCGGGGCACCCGACGATGCAGGCTTGGGAAGAGAGGTTTCGGCAGTGACGAACCGCAACATGGTCAAGGACGCGGCCGGATCCGAGCCGGCCGTGAAGCCGAATACGCCGCCGCTGCCGCCGATGCCGGCGCCTGAGGATTCGCCGACGCCGACCACCCGCGAGGAACCGGTGGATTCGCCCCACCTGAATGCCAGTCTGAAGCGGGAAGCCCCTGCTCCGGGCGAACAGGGGCTGTCAACGAAGCGCTGAAGCCATAGACCGTCTCACGGGCGGTCTAGCGGTGACCGACTTCCATCGATCCTTGGTCGGTGCTGCGGAGCGTGCGAGAACACGCGATGGTCTCGCTCGTCCCCTCGGAAATGCTTGCGGGCACGCCCGCACGCGCGGTGTCGGCTTATGCCCGCGGCTACGCCGGGTTCGTTGAAGAGGTCGGGGCACACGTGCGGCGGGTCGAGCCCGCGCGCCCGCACGTCTCGGTCATCATCGCTTTCAGCGGCAAGGTGACGGTCGGCCGGATCGGCAAGCCGGGGTGCGAACTGCACGCGTTTGTGACCGGCGCTGCCAGCGGGCCGCTTCTCGCGGGCCATGACGGTCAGTTGCAGTGTGTCGAAATCGACATCGTTCCCTGGGCCTCGACCGTCCTGCTCGGTGCGCCCCTCACCGCGAGCGATGACCCTGTCGCACTCGCCGACTTGCTCGGCCGCGATGCCGGCACGCTGATCGAGTGCTTGGCTGCCGCTCCCGGCTGGGCTGAACGCTTCGCGTTGCTCGATGCCCTGTTCTTGGCTCGGCTCGCCAGCGCGGCCCGTCTGCCGCGTCCAGAAATCTGGTGGGCCTGGAAGCAACTCGAACGGTCGGCCGGCGCAGTCCCGATCGGCAGGCTCGCGCGGACGATCGGTTGGAGTGACCGTCATTTCGCGCGCTGCTTCCAAGATGCGACAGGCCTGTCCCCGAAGACGGCCGCGCGGCGGATACGCTTCGATCGGGCTCGGGCCATGATGGACAAGAGCGCGATCACGCTGGCCGATGTGGCGGCCACGTGCGGCTACAGCGATCAAAGCCATCTTACGCGGGAATTCGGAGAGCTGGCTGGTTGCCCGCCCGCTGCCTACCGCGCGGCGTGCTTCGAAGATCTTCCCGGCAAGCCCGCATCCCTGCTGGGCGCCTGACACGTCGGATTTCTTCAAGACGCCCGCAGCCGCCGGTGTGAGGATGCCGGCATCGATGGCGAGCGAGCATACCCGCATGGATGGCGAAATCTCTTATTTCGAGGTCGGGAGCGGCGATGCGGCGGTGACCGCTCGGTTTCTGACTGATCTGTTCGGCTGGTCGTTCACGACGATGGGTGATACCGGCGACGGCTGGTTTCAGACGCCCAGGATCAGGGCCGGACTCCACGGCAACGATCCGGCACACGGTATCGTGCTCTACTTCAGCGTGACCGACATCGAAGCGGCGGCGGCGCGCGTGCGTGCGCTCGGCGGCGACGTAGAGGGGCCCAGCGAGGCGGAAGCCGGGTTCGGGCGCTTCTGCAACTGTCGGGATTCGCAAGGCCTCAGGTTCGGCCTGCACCAGCCCGGCTAGAGCGCTCACCGCCGAAGTGGGTACCGGTTCGGCACAAGCGAAGGCGATAAAAAGGCTTTCGAGTCGGGTCCGATTGCAATGTGATCGGGAACGGCTCTGGCGCCTCGTCTTCTTCCGAGGGCCGGCGTCACCTTTCGGAATGATGCGCTCATTGGGACACGCCCGTCAGCCGGACCGCGCCCGCGTCCTGCGGGACAGGCCGACAATGAGCAGGCCGATCGCGAGGATCGTCGCGAGACCGGCCACCATCAGGATCCGCTCGACGAGGGGCGTGTAGATGCCGCGTGCGGCATCGTAGCCGTAGCACAGCAAGGCCAAGCGATCCGCCAAGCCGCCGACCCGTCCCTCGCCGGCTTCCGTGAAGGCGAGGCGGAGGTCGCGTCCGGTCAGCGCCAGCGGTGACAACACCCGGGCCACCCGACCGTCGCGGGTGAGCAGCATCGCGGCGGCGGGGTGGGCAAAACTATCTGTCCCGGGATCGTAGACCGCCGTGTAGCCCAGGGCGCCGGTCAGCCGGGCGAGGGCGGTGTCCGAAACGATCAGGGGCGTGACGTCGGCCGTGCGCGCGCCGAGCGTCTCGTGGATCATGCGGCGTGCGGCCGCGGCATCGTCGCGGGGGTCGATCCCGACCAGCACCCATGCGTAGTCTTCTTGGGCAAGGCCGGTCGCCGCCAGCGCATCCGCGGCCATCGACACCATCGGATCGCACACATTGCCGCAGGTATAGTCCACCGGCAGCAGAAGGGCGGCGCGTCCGCCGAGCGCCTGTCCCAAGGTGGTGGCTTCGCCGGTCCGGGCATCCGTGACCGCGACGGAGAGCGGCGCCTGGGCGCCGGGCGCGGGGGCCGCCGCGACCCGGGCGAGGTCGGCCTGGACCAGCCGCGCCTCGACGGCGCCGGAACCTGCCAAGCAACTGCAGACAATCGTAAGGACGCCGACGATCAGGTACTGGACCGTGCGGGTCGCATCGTGCGTGGGACTGGACAAGGGCTTGATGAACCGCATGGATGTGTCGGCCTGTCCGGCCCTTTCAAGTCCACCCATGCCCGCGAGGGCGTGAAGCCCGTCGCGGAGCCAGCGCATGACCCTCGACACCGAGGTTTCCTCTCTACGTCAGGTGCCGCTGTTCCGCGAGGTCGAGCCGGCGCGCCTGAAGCTCCTGGCCTTCACGAGCGAGCGCGTGCATTTCGAGCCGGGACAGCGCTTCTTCGCCCGGGGCGACGTGGCCGATGCCGCCTACGTGATCCTCAAGGGCAGCGCCGAGGTGAGCATCGACGGGCCGGCGGGCCCGGTCCGGCTCGCGCTGCTCGGGCAGGACGCCCTGGTCGGTGAGATGGGTATCCTGGCCGACCAGCCCCGCTCGGCGACCGTGACGGCGGAGTCGGCCGTGACGGCCCTGCGGATCGATCGCGGCGTGTTCCTGGAGCTGCTGGCGCAGTTCCCCCAGATCAGCATCGCGCTGATGCGGGTGCTGGCACTGCGGCTGGAGCAGACCAACCAGGCGCTCGCCGAGAGCCGAGGCTGACCTCATGCGGTCGGATAGGTAATGAATTCCAGGAGCGAGCCGTCCGGATCGCGGAAGTAGACGCTGAGGCCGGGACCCGCAGCACCATTCCGCTCGACCGGGCCGAGTTCCACCGGCACGCCCGCCGCCTCGAGATGCGCCATCGCCCCCTCGATGGTACCCGACCAGCGAAAGCACAGGTCGCTATTACCCGGCAGCACGGGCTGCGCCGCCACCGGTTCCGCCGTCACGCCCGGGCCGTGGCAATTGAGCTGCACGCCGCCGAACCGGTAGGCGAAGCCGCTCCCGCGTTCGATCACCTCGGCGCCGACCACATCTTGGTAAAAGGCGTTGGACCGCGCCCAGTTGGTGACGTGGATCACGCAATGGTCGAGGTGGATCGCCGGGCGCAGCGGCATCGCGGGCGCGACCACGGCGTTGGTCGAAAGGGTCTCGGTCTCGGCCATGATCACCTTCGCGGTTGTCGCACTGGCTTCGGGTCTCGCGTTCTGAATTAGGGCGCAACCATGGCCGCGGCAGCGGCCGCTCGCGCGTCCGTGCGGCGCAAAAGCTACATCGTCGCAGACTGCGAGACGGTAGGCATAGCGCCCAGGACCGTATCCCGCATGTCAGGACCCATGATCGCACCACACCGATCGGCCTGGAGCCGAATTCGCCGGCTCCTGCTCTCGCGAATTCTGCTCGCCGTCGTGGCGATCGCGCCGCTGGCCGCCTGCCAGACGCGCCCGTCCCAGCTGGCGCAGGACGATGAATCGGCCTGGTACATCGGCACGAAGGCCGACAAACCCTACGACATCCCGCTGGTCGACACCGCCCGGCTCGATCCGAAATATCGCCGCCAGCAGGTCAGCTACAACGGTCCGGAGAAGCCCGGCACGATCCTGGTCGATATCGACCAGCGCCAGCTCCTCCTGGTCCAGGCGGACGGGACCGCGATGCAGTACGGCGTCGGCGTCGGCAAGGCGGGCTTCTCCTGGAAGGGCGAGGCGCGGGTCGGCCGCAAGGGCGTCTGGCCGGATTGGAGCCCGACCGTCACGATGGTCTCGCTCAACCCGGACCTGCCGCGCACCCGCAAGGGTGGCGTCGACAACCCGCTCGGCGCCCGTGCCCTCTACCTGTACCAGGGCAACCGCGACATCCTGTTCCGGATCCACGGCACCAACGAGCCCTGGAGCATCGGCGAGCAGATGTCGTCGGGCTGCGTCCGGATGCTCAACGAGGACGTTGCCGACCTCTACGAGCGCGTGCCGGTGGGCACCCGGGTGCTGGTGAAGCGCAGCGGCAAGTACCGGGCCTGACGCCCGGTCGCCGTGGGGAGCGGCCGAGCCGGCGCGCTCACGCCGTCTTGTCGTGGCCCTCGGTGAAGTCCCGCCACAGCAGGACCAGGGCCGCCATCACGGCCGGGCCGACGAACAGGCCGAGCAGCCCGAAGGTCTCGACGCCGCCGAGGATGCCGAGCAGCACCCACAGGAACGGCAGCTTGGTCGTGCCCCCGATCAGCGCCGGCCGGACGAAGTGGTCGGCCACAAAGGTGACGACGAAGCCGGCCACCGCCACCACGACGGCGGCCTTCACCGAGCCAGCCGCGACCAGGAGCAGCGCCGCGACCGCGATGGCGACGGCCGCGCCGAACGGGATCATCGCGGCCACCGCCGTGAACGCGCCGAGCAGCACCGGATGCGGCACGCCGGTGAAGTAATAGACGACGCCCAGGATGAACCCCTCGCCGAGGCCGACCAGCACGAGGCCGTCGACGGTGCCGTGCACCGAGGCCACCATCTGCCGCGCCACGCGCTCGCCTCGGGGGCCGAACAGCCGGTCGCAGGCGACCTGAGCCTGCTCCGTCACCATGCGCCAGTCGCGGAACAGAAAGAACAGGGCCACCAGGCTGAAGCCGAACAGTACGATCCGGTGCAGCACCTCGCGCCCGAAATTCCGCGAGGCGCCGATCACCGAGTTGTTCTCGAACCGGTGCAGCAGGTCCGAGCCGGCCTGGGCGTGCCCGAGATTGTCGTTCCACCAAGCGGTAGCCTGAGCGGCGCCGTAGGGCAGGTGCTGGAGGAAGTCCGGGGCCGGGACGCCGTTCGCCTCGGCGCTACGCACGAACTCGGCGACGTCGTGGGCTTCGCGCGCCGCCTGCACGCCGAGGATCGCGAGAGGCGCGAGGAAGACCAGCGCCACCGCCGCGGTCATCAGCGTCGGCAGCAGCAGGTTGTGCCGGCCCGGCGGGAAACGCCGCTCCAGGCGGGCGTAGAGCGGCCACAGCGCGATGGCCAGCACCACCGCCCAGGCCAGGGCCGGCAGGAAGCCGTGCAGGATCCAGAGGCCGAGCGCGGACAGCGCCAGAACCAGCATGACCCGCGCTGTCCCCTGTGAGCGCGCCCGCTCCGGCGGGGGCGGGGGGGCGGCATGCGTCGGAACCGCGACGGGTTGGGCCGTGGGTAACATCGGTTTCGTCTCCTGAGCGCCGTGCGAAGGATCCCGCGCAGATCAGCCGAACACTTCGCGGGGCGGCGCGTGGTCCCTGCGCCCATCTCGACGGACGACCCGGGACCAGCGCTGCAACGCACCGGGAACCGTTACGGTTGCCGCCTCCGACCCCCTCGTGTAGAGGTCGCGGCCGTCCGACCGGCCCGCGCAACAGGGGCCGGCATGCGTATTGGTGGCCGCGCGGGGCGTGAGCGCCGGGTCGCCCGGCGTCGAGGGGGCTCCCCGCCCGACCGGTCCGGAAACCGAACAGCCCGCGAGAAGACATGTCCGACGAGCCCGCCCACGGCACCGCCACCTTCGAGCGCGTGGCCGACATCATAGCCGAGACGGCCGACATCCCGCGGGACAAGATCACGCCGGAGAGTCACGCCATCGACGATCTCGGCATCGACAGCCTGGCCTTCCTCGACATCGCCTTCGCGGTCGACAAGGCCTTCGGGATCAAGCTGCCGCTCGAGCGCTGGACCCAGGAGGTCAACGAGGGCAAGGTCCCGGCGGAACAGTATTTCGTGCTCAAGAACTTGTGTGCGCGCATCGACGCCCTGGTGGCCGAGAAGGCCGCCAAGGTCTGACGCGCTAGAGCCCGACGCACCCCCATGCGCCTCGAATATTTCGAGATGATCGATGCCGTGCGGCACCTCGACCGGGCCGCCGGCCGGATCGAGGCGCTCGCCCGGGTGCCGCTGGAGAGCCCCGTCTTCGAGGGGCACTTCCCCGGCCATCCGCTGGTGCCGGGCGTGCTGCTGACCGAGACGATGGCGCAGGCCTCGGGCTACCTCGTGCTCGCCCATCTCGACTTCACCCGGATGCCGTTCCTCACCGGGGTCGACAAGGCCCGGTTCCGGTCCTTCGTCGGGCCCGGCGCGGAGCTGATCGTGACGGCCAGCCTGGAACATGACGGCTCGGGCTACGCGGTGACCAAGGCCGCGATCAGCCATGCCGGCAAGCCGCTCTGCGACGCGGAGCTGCGCTTCCGCACCATGCCGTTCCCGGACGGGCTCGACGCGCCGATGCGCGAGCGGGCCCGGACGATCGGCCTGTTCCCGGATCCGGTGCAGCCATGAGCCGCCCCGTCCTCGTCACCGGCCTCGGCCTCGTCTCGTGTGTGGGGGAGGGGATCGACGCGCATCTCGCCGCCCTTGAGAGCGGCGCCGCTCCCCGGGCCGACACCGAGACCTTCGCACCCTATTGCGTCCATCCGGCGCCGCCGATCGCCTGGGATGGGCAGATCCCCAAGCGCAGCGACCAGCGCCAGATGGAGGCGTGGCAGCGGCTCGGCGTCTACGCCGCCGGCCTCGCCCTCGAATCCGCCGGCGTGAAGGAGGATGCCGCCCTCAAGCAGGCGCTCCATCTCGTGGTGGCGGCCGGCGGCGGCGAGCGCGACTACGCGGTCGACGGCGCGATCCTGACCGGCTTGCGCGATGCCGCCGATCCGGGCGCCTATCTCAACGAGCGGCTGCAGAACGACCTGCGGCCGACGCTGTTCCTGGCCCAGCTCTCGAACCTGCTCGCCGGCAACATCGCGATCGTGCACGGGGTCACGGGCGCCTCGCGCACCTTCATGGGCGAGGAATCGGCCGGCGTCGATGCGTTGCGGATCGCCCAGGCCCGGGTCGCTTCGGGCCAGATCGACGCGATCCTGGTCGGCGGTTCCTACAGCGCCGAGCGGCCGGACGTGCTGGTGGTCCATGAGATGGGCGGATACCTCGCTCGCGCGCCCTACCGGCCGGTCTTCGAGCGGGCCGATGCAGCCCCAGGCTTCATCCTGGGGAGCTGCGCCGCCTTCCTGATCCTGGAATCCGAGGCGCACGCCGCCGCCCGCGGAGCCCGGGCGCTCGCCCGGCTGGACCGGGTGGCGAGCGATCGCACGCAGCGCATTCCCGGCAGCGTCGCCGCCAGCCTCGAAGCGCTCTGGCCGCAGGCCGGCCTCACGGCTCCGGACCACGTCCTGTCCGGAGCCACCGGAGTCGCACCGATCACCGCTGAGGAGCAGGACGCGCTCGCGCGGCTCGCACCCGATGCCGGCCTTCATGCCCTCGGCGACGTGATCGGGCACGGACTCGAGGTCGTCGCCCCGCTCGGAGCGGCGCTTGCCGCAGGTCTCGTCGCGGCCGGATCGGCCCGCGAGGTGGCGGTGACGACGGTCGGCCATCGCCGCGGCGAAGGCGTGCTGCGGCTGGTTCCGGCCTGACCCGCGCCTGAAGCGGGGCTTTCGGATCGGCGAAGCCGGATCATCGTCGATTCGGCGGCCCTGGCTATCTGTCTGACGACGCGGATCTTCTCCTGATGTCACATGTCTATGTCGGTCGATAATATCTCTGCCGCGTCGATCTTGGATCC
This sequence comes from Methylobacterium sp. E-066, assembly GCF_022829635.1. Classification (GTDB taxonomy): domain Bacteria; phylum Pseudomonadota; class Alphaproteobacteria; order Rhizobiales; family Beijerinckiaceae; genus Methylobacterium. The sequence goes on along the minus strand of NZ_JAKSYO010000214.1, from coordinate 54,060 downwards.
GGCCGAAATATTTCTTCGGACTTGCCAACGGGGCGCCGAAGGCCTATCTCCGGTTCATCGGCACGTGTCCGGATATCTTGGACCGTTACGCCTTCGCAGGGCGGTTCTGACTTTCCTATCGCTATCGGTCGATACCGGCATTCGCTTCCAGAGCGGGTGCCATCTCTCACGACGCCTGCGAAGATCGAGGAATTCCATGAGCACCGGAACCGTCAAGTGGTTCAACGAGACCAAGGGCTACGGCTTCATCCAGCCGGATGACGGCGGCAAGGACGTGTTCGTTCACGTCTCGGCTGTCGAGCGCGCCGGCCTGCGCGGCCTGAACGAGGGCCAGAAGGTCTCCTACGAGCTGGAAACCGATCGCCGCAGCGGCAAGGAATCCGCTGGCCAGCTCCAGACGGTCTGATCGCCGCTTCGTCGGCCTTTGTCGAAGCCGCTCTTGAGGGAGCGGCTTCTTCGTATTCAAATCCGATTTCGGGACGACGGCGGCCCGCCGCGCCCAACACAGGAGTGTCTGTGAGCTTTCCGAACAAGCAAGGCGTCGTCGATCGACTGGAGGCCGCCGCCAAGGCGCGGTCCGAGATGCTGGCCCGGTTCCGGGCCCGCCCGACTGCCGATGATCCGGCCGTCCTCGCCCGCCAGTCCGCGCGCCGCGCCGTGGTTGATGCCCGCGAAGCCCGTGCGGCCGAGCGTGCCGCCCAGCGCGAGGCGGAACTCGCCCGTGCCGCCGCCCAGGCCGAGGCCGAGCGTCAGGCCGAGGCCGAGCGCAAGCTGGCCGAGCAGCTCGCCGCCCAGGAGCGTGCCAAGGCCCTTCAGGCCGAGCAGAAGCTCCAGCGCGATGCGCGCTACCTCGCCCGCAAGGCCAAGGCGGCCAAGAAGCGGTAAGGTCTCAACGCCCAGGTGGCAGCCGATCCGGCACGCGGGCGCGTGAGAGTCAAAGACATTGGGGGGCCGGTCCGATCGTGACGCGGTCGGCCGCCCTCGAGCGTCCCGTTCGAGACCCCGTCACAGGAGCTTGGCATGACCCATAAATTCAAGATCGGCCAGCGAGTCTGCCGGGTGCAGCTCGGACTTCCGGGTGACAAGGGCGGCGGCGAGATCTTCGAGGTTCTGCGCCTCATGCCTGAGGATCAGACCGGCGAGCGTTCCTACCGGATCCGGACAGAAGCCGGCGAGCGGGCGATCCGCGAGAGCGAACTGGTCGCCGTCAGCCGTCTCTGATCGGCCATCGATTCAGAGTGCCCTGAACATCACTAGGGCGTCGACAGCGCCAAGTCCCGGATGCCGAAAGGCGCTCGGGAGCCGGCCAACCACATCGAAGCCGAGGCTCTGCCAGAGCCGAATGGCTCGACTGTTGGTCGAAACTACGAAGTTGAATTGCATCGCCGAGAAGCCGTGCGCGCGTGCTCGATCGAGTGCGTGTTCGCCCATGGCCCGGCCGAGGCCGCGTCCGGCGGCAGCCTCACCGGTCATGAAGCCGCAATTGGCGACATGGGACCCGCCGCCAGCCTGATTGGTACGCAGGTAGTAGGTACCGAGCACCCCCCGTCCTGCTCCGCCACGAAGGTCTCGCGGTCCGCGCCGGTCCAGTAGGCGACGGCATCGGCCTGGCTGAGAGTCCGGTCCAGTGCGTAGGTCTCCCCGGCTCGGATGGTCGGCACGATGATCCGGGCGATCGCCCCGTGGTCCGACGTGCGGGCCGGTCGTATCGCCAAGCTCACCCGAACTGTTCCCGCAGGATGCGCTCGTCGAGGCTGTGTCCGGGATCGTGCAGGAGCACGAGCTCGGTGGCGCGGTCGAGGGAGGTCTCTACCGTGCACACCCGGCGGAACTCGGTGTGGTCGGCCACCGCCGCCACCGGGCGATGGGGGGCGTCGAGCACGTCGATTCGGATCCGGGCGTAATCCGGCAGCAGCGCGCCCCGCCAGCGCCGGGGGCGGAAGGCCGAGATCGGAGTCAGCGCCAGCAGCTTCGCGTCGAGCGGCAGGATCGGGCCGCCGACCGAGAGATTGTAGGCGGTCGAGCCCGCCGCCGTGGCGACCAGCACCCCGTCGGCGATCAACAGGTCCAGCCGGACATGCCCGTCCACGGCGATCTTCAGCTTGGCGGTCTGATGCGTCTGGCGCAGCAGATAGACCTCGTTGATCGCCCGCGCCCGGTGGCTGCGGCCCTCGGTGTCGATCACATCCATCACCAGGGGGTGGATGACGCTGCGCTGGGCGGAGTCCAGGTGCTCCAGGAGGTCGTCGTCCCGGAACTCGTTCATCAGGAAGCCGACCGTGCCGCGGTTCATCCCGTAGATCGGCTTCGGGTGATCCATAAAGCGGTGCAGCACCTGCAGCATCAGTCCGTCGCCGCCGAGCGCCACGACGACATCCGCCTCCTCGGGTGGGACATGGTCGTAGCGCCGCATCAGGGCGGCGGCGGCTTCGCGGGCGTAGCCGGTGGGGCTCGCCACGAAGGCGATTTTTTTAGATGACGGCATGGTGTCAGGCGCCGCTTGGCGGGCGCGTCGGGGTCGCGTCGGGGGTCACGTCACGGCTCCAGTCTGATGAGCGAACCGCCCGGTTGACGTCGGTGCCCCGCATGCGTCTGACTCCTCAAGCACATGCGCGATCCAGGAGGCATAGCATGGAGCGTCCGCTCCTCGTCTACACCACCTTTCCCGATGCCGCCTCCGCGCTGAATATCGGCGAGGCCCTGGTGCGCGAGCGGCTGATCGCCTGCATCAACGTCCTGCCCGGGATGCTGTCGGTCTATAGCTGGAAGGGCGCGGTGGAACGGGGCGAGGAGGTCGCGGCCATCCTCAAGAGCCGGGAGGGTTTGGCCGATGCCCTGTCGGCGGCGCTGAAGGCGCGCCATCCCTATGAGACGCCGATCATCCTGCATCTCCCGGTCGCCGGCGCGGACGCCGACACGGCGGCCTGGATCCTCGCGCAGACGCAGCCTGCCGACGCGGCCCCCGCGGCGCCGTCGTCGTCCTGATTGATGCGGCCGCGATACCGCGTTGCGATAGAGCCCGAACGGACACGAATACGGGCCTTCAATGCATTCATTGAGGGATGAATCGGGATGTCCGCAAATCGCCTGCGGCGACAATTGACTTCGTGAAAATTCAATGCTGAATTATCATCGCGCCGTAAGTCGAATACGGCTTCATGACTTGCGGTGGCGTGCGATGAAAGGATTGATTGCAATCCTTGCGATCGGATTCGGCATCCCGGCCGCGCAAGCCCTGGAGGCCGACGAGGTGGTCGGGACCTGGCGCCTCGTCACCGCCACGCGGAAAATCGTCGAGACCGGCGAGGTCATCGATGCCTATGGCGGCCCCAAGCCGAATGGCTGGATCACTTATGGTCGCGATGGGCGGATGATGGTCGTCTGCGCCTTCGAGGGACGCGCGCGGCCCGCCGCCAACGACACGATGTCCGACGCGGACAGGATCCACCTGCACAAGACCTTCTTCGCCTATGCGGGGACGTACCGGTTCGAGGCCGACCGCGTCACCCACAGCATCGACACGTCCTGGAACGAGGCCTGGACGGGGACATCCCAGGTCCGGCAGGTCGAGCAGAAGGGACGGCAACTGGTCTACACGACCACGCCGTTCAAGTTCAACGTTGACGGAAAGCTGAGCGTCATCACGTTGGTCTGGGAAAAGTACCCCTGATCTTCAAACTCGTGGCTCTATAGGGAGGACGACATGCCCCGAATGTATGGTCTGCCGGCGCTGGTTTTCGCCGCCGCCCTCATGCCCGGCCTGTGCCGCGCGGAGGCCCTGGAAGCCGATGCCCAGAGCGCGGCGACCAAGTGGGACGAGGCCTACAACCGCGACGACATGGACACGCTGGGCAAGCTCTACACACAAGACGCCATCGTCGTCACGAAGGGCGCGACCCAGACCCGCGACGGCATCCCAAAATTCTTCTCCGGCCTCAAGGCGAAGGGCTGGGACGACCACAAGACCACGGTGAAGAACGCGGTCGCGAAGGACAACCTCCTGATCGTCTCGGGCCGCTGGGAGATGACCGGGCCGGTGGACGGCGGCGCCAAGAAGAAATTCGAGGGCAATTGGGTGAACGTGCTGGAGCGCCAGAAGGATGGTTGGCGGACGGTGCTGCATACGTGGAATTGAGGGGCGCCTCACCCGCCCTGATCGATCAGCCCGAGGCGCGGCACGATGGTGTGTCGCTCGATCACCGCGCCCGGGGCGATCACGGCGTTGGCGCCGATCCGGGCGCCGTTGCCGACGAGTGCCCCGAATTTGCGGGTTCCGGTCTCGACGAGACGGCCCCCCAACCGGAGGAGAATCGGCCGGTCCGGTGCCTCGTTGCGGTGGTTGGCGATGATTGCGCCGGCTTCGAGGTTCACGTTCGCACCGAGGATGCTGTCGCCGACGAAGTTGAAATGCGCGGCCGCCGCGCCCGCGAACAGGAACGCGGATTTCAGCTCCGCGCCGGGGCCGACGATGCAATCCGCTTCCAGCCAGCATCCGCCGCGCAGGTAGGCTCCGGCCGCGACGAAGCAGCCCGGGCCGATGATCGCCGGCGGCTTCACGGTCGCGCCGGCTTCCACGATCGCCTGCGCGTGGATCGCGATGCCATCCGTGACCCGGTAGGTCCCGTCGAGGCCGGCGATGCGTTCGGCGACCAATGCCGCCGCCCGGGCCGTGATCTCCCAGGGGGCCAGGGCGAGCGCGCCCAGCCAGGAGGCGGGATAGCGCGCGATGAGGTCGCGCAGGTCCGGAAGGTCGTCAGCCATGGTCGGTCCTGGAAACGCGGCGGTGATGATCGGCGGCGCGGCTCGCGATCTTGTCAGCCCGCGTCACGTGACGCCAGCCGCCTGCGCCGAGAGAAGCGTTCGAGATCTGAGTTCATAAGAAGGCTCGAAGGCACGAATTCGGCGCGAATCACGCCAAGATATAATTTGGCAAAATCCAGAATTTCAGAGATTTAATTGGCTATTACTTTTAGTATTACAGGCGGATAATTTGGAGCCGTCGGAGTCTCAGACTATAGGGCCTGCGGCGTCGTCTTCGGCGCCGTGAATTCTGGGACGTCGAAACCATGATGTCATTCAACAAAGCCGGCCGCATCGCGATGGTGCTGCTGGCTTCCGTCGCGAGCGGGACGGGCGTCTCGGCGGCCGGCGGCAAGCCGAGCGAGCCGCTGATGACCATCGAAGCAGCTCCGTCGGGTCCGGCCGGCCTGACCGCGGCCAATCCGCCGGCGCTGCGCTATGGGACACTCTACGCGGACGCCAAGGGCCAGAGCCACGTCCAGTATTGCGACCTGAAGAACTTCATCTTCAAGAGCTACGCACCGCCCGCGGCCCCGCAATATGTCGGCTTCCCGCCGGGCGAGGTGGCGTCGATCAAGTACGCGATCCTGCCGGTCGGCTATGTCGGCACCTGGCACACCGCTCCCGGCCCGCAATGGGTGATCACCCTGTCGGGGCGCTGGTCGGTGGAGGCCACGGACGGCTCCGTGCTGGAGCAGGGGCCGGGCGAGGTCGAGTTCAACGCCGACACCGGATCGACCCCGCAGGGGCCGGAGGGTCATGTCGGGCACCTCACCCGTCAGGTCGGCGACGTGCCGAACGTCCAGCTGATCGTGTCGCTGAAGCCCCGGAAGGGGAAGCGCTCGACCGAGCCGTGCCAGCCGACCGCGCGGTGATGGCCGGGCTTGCCTGATCGCTGACGTAAACAATCCGGCGGATACGCTCCGCCGGACCATCGGAAAAAGCTCAGGCGCCGCTGACCGGGTAGGTGCGGCCCTTCCAGGTGGCCGCGCCGGCCCGGACGCCCCGCAGCAGCACGTTCCACTGGATCGCCAGCGCCACCAGCACCGCGGCCGGGTGGAGCGGGATCGTTGCCAGCGGCGCCCGGACCGCCAGGGTGATCGCCGCCCGGGTCGCAAGCGACAGCGCCCACGCTGTCGCGGAGACGATCAGGGTGAGGGGCGGGATCAGGCCGATCAGGCCGGCCAGCACGAGGAGCGGCGGCAGGATCTGGCCGCAGCCGAGGAGCAGGGTCCAGACCGGCAGGGCGCGGGGCGTGGCCATGCCCTCGTGCGCGTTCTTGGAGAAACCGGCCCAGGCCTCCGAAAAACCCCGATACATCCGGCAGGTCGCGAGCCCCGTCCCAGCGACGAGATCGGTGCGGTAGCCGGCCGCACGCAGGAGCCGGGGTAGGCGCACGCCATCGTGAAGGAAGCCGCGGATGGCGCCGTGGCCGCCGATCGCTGCGTAGGCTGCGCGCTCGAACAGGATGAGCTGCCCGCAGGCCGCGCCGAGCGCCGGATCGGGGCGGCGGCGCATCAGCGGCACCGGCAGGAAGCCGACGAGCAGAAAATCGATCATCGGCACGGTGAGCAGCTCGCCCAGGGTCTCGATGCACTGCCGGGGCACGCCGCTGACCAGGGCCGCGCCGACACGCCGGGCTCGGGCGGTGAGCGACGCCGCGGCCTCGGGCTCCAGGCTGACATCGGCGTCGATGAACAGCAGGTGGCGGCCATTGGCGAGCCCGGCGATATGCGCACAGGCGTGGTTCTTGCCGGTCCAGCCCTCGGGCAACGGCGGCACCGGGGCGACGCGCAGGCGCGGGTCGCCGATCGCCCGCACGATCTCGGCGGTGCCGTCCGTGGAATGGTCGTCGCCGACGATCACCTCCACGGGCACGGCCGTGCTGGCGAGCGCGGCCCGCACGGTCTCGGCGATGTTGCCGGCCTCATTACGGGCCGGGATCAGGATCGAGACCAGGCCAGGATCCGCCTCGGGGGTGGGCCGGCGCAGGGCGAACAGGTTCACCGCCGCCAGCACGGCCGGGAGCAGGGCGGCGATCAGGCAGAGCAGGGCCAGGGCGGTGGGGATCAGGTCGGTCATCGCCCGGGCTGAGGTAAGGCGCCGCCGGCTGCCGGCATCGCGCGCGGGCAGAAAAACATCATGCGGCCCGATCGTGCCCGTCGGCGGCGTGATGGGCTGGATCGAAGCGGCGGCCAGCCAGCCGCGCGGCGAGGCGTCGCCAGAGATCGTAGACCCCGCCGACGCCCTTGCGGCCCGCGACCAGGGCTTGGAAGCGCTCCGGCTCGCGGCTGATCACGTCGGCGCTCAGACGGTCGAGGGTCGCGGTCAGATCGGCCTCCAGGCGGGCGAGCCGTGCGGGTCGCGGCAGGGCCGCCAGCTCGGCGCCGGGTATCCCGGGCCCGAAGGCCACGAAGGCCTCGGCGCCGCGCTCGTCCCAGAAGGCGTATTCCAGGGCGAGGGGCACGAACAGCGCGTCGGGGGCGAGTTCGGCGAGGCGTGCCACGCCCGGACGCAGGCCAAGGGGCCGGACCCGAACGTCCACGAACTGGCCCTGCGCGGTGATCCAGAGGGCCGTGCCGGAGCGTGTCAGGATCGCCCGCGCGGCCGCCAAGAACTGAGCGGCGCCCCGGGGGCTGTCGAGATCGACCCCGAAGGCCCCGATCCGCTCGAACACCCGGTAGCGCGCCAGCATGGCGGCGTCGAACGGTGCCCGGTTCTCACGCCCCGGGTAGAGCCGGCCGGACAGCACGATGATCACCGCGGCATCCCACCAAGCGGGGTGGTTGCAGTAGATCACCAGCGGGCCGGGATGTGTCGGGGCCGGCTGTTCGCTCCAGAGCGGCATCCGCAGGGCGTCGAAGTGCCGATACAGGTAGCGCTCGAACCACGCTTCCATGAAGCGGCGGATCAGGGGCGAGACTGGACGCAGGGGCGCGGGTGGCGAGGAGCGCACTATCCATTCCCTCGCGGAAGGCCGGATGCGACGCGGGTCCGCTCTCCCGTGTGGGTGAGCGGATTCACAGAAGGACGTCTGGATCGCCCTGGGCGGGACGAGGAGTCTCCCCAAGTCAGACGCGCACCCTCCCTCCCTCCTCTGCGGGGGAGGGTGGCCCCCGAAGGGGGTCGGGAGAGGGGAGCGCGGGTGCAGAATAGAGCGTCGCCCGTCGTGCCGGGCGCGTCCTTGTCTGAACCCGGGTCCCCTCTCCCGACCCTCGCTGACGCGAGGCCCACCCTCCCCCGTAGAGGGGGGAGGGAGACGCACCCGAGGCCGGCCTTTGCCTTAAACCGGCAGTGATAAGCGAACACCGTAGCCCGCCCCGCCGAAGGGAGGGGAGGTGGCGGGTTTGATGTCACGCCGAGGCGCGCAGCGTTCCGCGCGCGTCCTGGTCGTGCGCGTCGGCGGCGATCCAGCCGGACATCATCACCATCGGCATGCCGGGCCCGGGATGAGCGGCGCCGCCGGCGAGGTACAGGCCGCGCACCTGCCGCGAGCGGTTGCCGGGCTTGAACGCGCCCATCACCCGCCCGTGCGAGGCCAAGCCGTAGATCGCGCCGTTGAGCACCCGGTAGCGCTCGTGGATGTCCTGCGGGGTCAGGTGGCGCTCGACGACGATGCGCTCCTCCAGGTCCGGCATGCCGGCGGTGCGCTTGAGCTTGTCCAGGATGGTCCGGCGGTAGTTCTGGAACAGAGGGCCGTCCGGGCGCCAATCGTGGTGTGGGCGCAGATACGGCGTGTGCACCAGGACGTAGAGGGCCTCGCCACCCTCGGGTGCCACGCTCGGGTCGGTGGAGGAGGGGGCCGCGAGATAGGCGGTCGGGTCCGGGGCCGGCTCGCCCTTGTTGTAGATGAAGTCGAACTCCTCCTCCGGGTCCCGGGAGAAGACGAAGTCATGGTGGTTCAGGTGCTCGTAGCGCTTGTTTAGGCCGAGATAGAGCACCACGCCCGAGCAGGCCGGCTCGGGATTCTTCTTTTCGTAGGCCTTGCCAGCGGCTCCGCCGACGAGCTCTCGGTAGGTGCGGACCGAATCCATGTTGGAGATTACCGCGTCGAACGGCGTCACGCCCTCGGCGGTGCGAACGCCCCGGACCGCGCCGTTGGCGGTCTCGATCCCGGTGACCTCGGTGTCGGTCTTGCAGGTCGCGCCGAGTTCCTGGGCGAGCTTGGCCAGCCCTTCCGCCACCGCGCGGGTGCCGCCCATCGGGTACCAGACGCCGTCGGCCATCTGCATATGGGCGATGGCGCAAAGCACCGCCGGCGCGCCGTAGGGTGAGGAGCCGACATATTGCACGAAGTGGTCGAGCATCTGCGCGAGCCGCGCATCCTTGACCTTGCCGCGGATCGTCGAGGCGACCGAGGCGTGCATGCGCAGGGACAGCACGTCGCGTAGCGTGCCGGGATTCATGTTGGCCCGGATGTTGATCGTGTCGAACAGGTCCTCGACCGGCTTCCAGAAGAAGAATTTTTCCGAGACCCCGTGCAAGTGCTCCGAGATCGAAAGGAATTTCTTGTAGCCGTCGCCGCTGCCGGGGGCGAAGCGATCCATGTCGCCAGCCATCCGCTCGATATCCTGCATCAGGTCGATGCGGCTGCCGTCGTCGAAGAAGCAGCGCCATTGCGGGTCGAGGCGGCGCAGGTCCATGTAATCGTGGACCGAGCGCCCGGCCTCGGAGAAAATCCGCTCCAGGACCCGCGGAACCGTCAGGATGGTCGGGCCCATGTCGAAGCGGAAGCCGCCCTCATGCAGCACCGCCGCCTTGCCGCCGAGCCAGCCGTTCTTGTCGTAGACCGTGACGCGGTGGCCCCGCGCGGCGGCCACGCACGCGGCCGCGAGTCCGCCGAGCCCGCTGCCGATCACGGCGACCGTCGAATCCTGGCTCATCCTGAAAGGTCGCTCCCCGGGCCCGTCTCAGCGTTGCCCACATGGTGAAGCTAGACGCAGGGCCCGGCGGGTCAACGCGCCACCCGGTCGCGGCACCGGCCGGTCAGGGCCTGTTCGCAGACAGCTGGGCCAGGAAGTTACCGATCTCGCGGCGGCGAAGGGGCGCCTCGAGCACCTCTGGGCCGAGCCCATGGCGCCAGGCGAGGCGGCGCGCCGCCTCGCGATCGTCGCCCTGCAGGCTTGCGATCTCGTCGGCATAGGCCGCTACCGCGTCCGGATCCTCGGCGAGGCCGGCCTCGACGATCGCGGTATCGCAGAGGCGCAGCATCGCGCCGACCTCCTCGAGGTCGAGTTCCGGGTGGTACTGCGTGCCCCAGAACCAGCCGGCCCCGTGCCGGATCTCGATGGCCTGGACGCCCAGCACCCGGTTGCCCGCCAACACCCGGGCCCCCGGGGGCGGCTCCAGCACCGCGTCCGAGTGGATCGCCGGCGCGTCCCAGACCGCTGGCCGGCCGGCCAGCAGCGGATGGGTGCGGCCCTCCTGGGTCGGGGTGATCGCCCGGGCGAAGCCGTATTCCGGCCCGCGCGGGTTCTCGGCCGCATGTCCGCCGGCGACGGTGGCCGCGACCTGGACGCCCCAGCAGGATCCGAACACCGGCAGCCCCGCCTCCAGGGCCGCCCGCATCAGGTCGAGCTGGCGGGTCACCGCCGGTGTGCCCTCGGAGACTTTCAGGGTCGATCCGGTAAAGATCAGCCCGTCGAACTCCGACAGGTCTTGGGGGAGTGCCGCGTCGGCATCAGCCGGGTTGAGGAAGCGGCAGGTGGTCTCGGGGACGAGGTCCTGGACCACCACGGCATAGGATTCGGCCGATGTCCGGCCTGTCGCACCAACGTGCCGTTCGCGGGCCGCCCGATCGTTGCCGTCGGCGATGAGCAGGCGGAGCATAAGTATCTCACAATGTGCAGAGGCGGACCCTGCCCGATTGGCCGGGCCGTGTCCGGGGACGGCTGGTCGCAGGCGCGGCGCGGATCGTCGCGGCGTGGGTCGATCAGGCTGTTCGCCGCGCAACCAGGCCCAGCGCCAGCCCGAGGCCGCCGAGCGTCAGCACGCCCAGGACCGCGAAGGCGGGCGCCGCGGAGCCGAACCCCTCGCCGAGCGCGTTCTGGTAGGCCTCGATCGCCCAGGCGTTCGGCGTGAGCCAGCCGGCCTGCTGCAGCCAGGGGGGCATCAGGAAGCGCGGCACCATCGAGCCGCCCACCGCGGAGAGCAGCAGCACCCCGAAGGTCGAGGCGAGATGGGCCTGCTGGCGCGAGGCGGCCAGCGCGCAGGCGGCGAGCGCCAGGCCCGCGGCCATGGCCGAGACCAGCAGGCAGGCGGTGAGGAAAGCCGGCCAGTGCGGGCCGATCTCGACGCCATAGAGGAGCCCGGCGGCTAAAAAAATCAGGCCGGCCTGGACCATGCCCTGGAGGGTCAAAAAGCCGAACTTGCCGAGCACCACCACCGGCAGGCCGCCGGGGCCGGCCATCAGGCGCTCGGCGATGCCGGTCTCCCGCTCCTCGACCAGTGAGAGCGCCCCCTGCATGGCGGCAAACAGCAGGAACACCGCGGTGATCGCGCCGGCATAGTAGCTCACCCGGGCGTTGGCGGTGCCGGCGGTGGTGCTCTGCCGCTCGACCAGCGAGGCGAAGCTGAACGGCTCCTTCTTGGCCCGTTGCTCGGCGAAGGCCTCGTCGAGGAAGCGCCGCTCGTCCGGGCCGATTTTGCCGGTGCGCTCCACGTCGGCGACGATGCGGGAGAGCACCACGTCGGGCAGCGCCTCGTTCAGCACGCGCTGGAGCTGGCCCAGGGCGATCGGCGTGGCGAGCGCCTTGGCGGGGTTCTCGACCAGCACCACCGGCTGGTCCGCGGGGCCGGGCGGGGCGTCCGCCGGGGCGGCGATCAGATCGCCCCGGAGCGCCAGGGCCACGTCGACCGCGCCGGAGCGGACCGCCTGGGTCACCTCCGCCAGATCAGTCGCCGGCAGGCGGGTCACCCGCAGGGACGGGTCGGCCACCAGGGCGTCGGCGAGGCGCTGCGTGGCCGCCGTCCGGGCGAAGTCGGCGAGGCCGAGATGGATGCGGATCCGGTCGCCGGTCGCGCCGGAAAAAATCGCGGCGAAGATCGAGAAGATCACGGTCGGCAGCACGAAGGCCATCACCAGGGCGGCGCGGTCGCGCAGGAGGCTCAGCGCCATCACCCGGAACGCGGCGCCGATCATCCGGCCGCTCCCGCCCGGCGCGGCTCGGAGGCCGCGCGCTCCGCGACTTCCCGGGGCCGGATCGCGTCGAGATACAGCGCCTCCAGCCGCGGGGCGCGGACCCGCACCTCGGCCACCGGCACGCCCTGCGCCCGCAGCGAACCCAGCAGGGCCGCCCCATCGAGGCCGGAGCGCTCGACCGAGCGCCAGACCAGGCCGTCGGGCTCAGCCGGCACGAAGCCGCTGCGGCGCAGCACGGTCTCCGCGGCCGCGTCCGCCGGCAGGGCGAGGCTCAGCTCTCGTTCGGGCGCACCGACCCGCAGCTGCGCCAGCAGGTCGGCCAGACGCCCTTCGCGCAGGATCCGCCCCTGCGCCAGGAATGCGACCCGGGAGGCGAGGCGCTCGGCCTCGGCGAAATCGTGGGTGGCGATCAGGATCGCGGTGCCTGCGGCCTTCAGCCGGTCCAGCACCGCGTGGATGGCCGCCCTTGCGGCGAGGTCGACGCCGCTGGTCGGCTCGTCGAGCAGGACCAGACTCGGCCGGTTCATCAGGCTCGCCGCGATGTTGACCCGACGCCGGTAGCCGCCGGACAGGATTCCGACCGGGCGATGCGCCACGTCGGCGATGTCGGCCATCTCCAGGGCGGCCGCGACGGCGGCGCGCCGGTCCCGCCGGGGCACGCCCGCGAGCTGGCCGAAGATCCCGAGATTCTCCGCCACGGTAAGGCGCGGATAGAGGGCGATTTCTTGGGGCACCCAGCCGATGCTCCGGCGGGCGCGGCCCTCCCGGAACGGGTCGGCGCCGGCCACCCGCACCGTCCCGGTGCTGGGCGCGAGGCGGCCCGCGACGAGGCGCATCAGCGAGGACTTGCCGGCCCCGTTCGGCCCGAGCAGCGCCAGGGTCTCGGCGGCGTCGAGCGCGAGATCGACGTGCTCCAGCACCCGCCGTCCCCGCAGATCGAGACCGACGTCGGCGATCCGTACGAGGGGATCGCTCACTCGGTCACCGCTTCGGCAAAGCGCGGGCGAGGCGCACCCGCACCGAGGCGCCGGGCTCCTGCAATGCGAAGGCCGCATCGGAGAAGTCCGGCCGCGCCCGGCGCGCGACGGCGCCGGAGAAGCCGTAGGGTTCGAGCGGCAGGCCGAGCCCGGTGCGGTCGAGGCGGCCGTTGCCGTTCTCGTCCTGGAAGGCCGCCACCGCGTAGGTGCCGGGGGCCACATCCCGGAAGGTGAACCGGGCCCGCCCCCCGGAGGCCGGCGCCTCGTCGCCCTGCGTGCAGAACGCTTCGGCGAGACCGCCCTGGCACAGGGCCACCCGGACCGGGCCGCCGCTGGGCTCGATCCCGTCGATCTCGACCTGTAGCGTTGCGGCCACGGCCGGCGCGCCCGCGAGCGCCGCGACGGCGCAGAAACCGGCGGTGAGCGTCGCCCGACCCGGCGCGCCGATCACGAAGCCTCGCCGGAGGTCGCCAGCGGTGCCGTGTCCGGGATGCCCGCCTGGGCTGCGGCGCGGGCGCCGGCCAGCTCCTCGATCAGCAGCCGCGCGGTGATGCGGGCGCCCTCGTAGATCACCGGCAGGCCGGAGCCCGGATGGGTGCCGCCGCCGACGATGTAGAGCCCAGGCCCGAAGCGGTTGTGCGGCCGGAAATACAGCATCTGCATCAGGTCGTGGGCGAGGTTGAAGGTGGCACCCTCGTGGACCGCGAAATCCTCCTCCCACTGTGTCGGATCGATGATCCGCTCGTACCGGATCCGGGATTCGATATCCTCCAACCCGAGATGCTTCAGGCGCTCCAGGATCAGGGCGCGGTAGCTCGCCCGGGTCGCCGGCCAGTCGATCCCGGCCTTCAGGTTCGGCACCGGCACCAGGACGTAGAGGGCGGTGTGTCCGGGGGGCGCCATGCCGCCATCGGTGTAGCCGGCATGCTGGACGTAGAGGGAGGGCTGCATCGGCAGCGTCCCCTCGGTGATCTCGCGAATGTTCTTCTCATAGCCGTCGGCCAGCAGAATCGTGTGGTGCCCGAGGCTCTCGGGCACGTTTCCCTCGATCCCGAGATACAGCATGAAGGTCGAGCAGGAGAGCCGGGCCTTCTTGATCTTGGCGTCGCGCCAGCGCGGGCGGTGCCGCTCCGGCACCAGGGCGCGCATCACTTTGGCGAAGTCGCCGTTGATCAGCACCGCGTCGGCGTTGAAGGTCTCGCCGTCCACCACGACGCCGCTGGCGCGCTTGCCGTCGAACACAACCCGCTCGACGTTGGCGTTGAGCCGAAGATCGACGCCCATGCGCCCGGCCAGGCCGGCCATCGCCTCCGACACCGCGCCGCAGCCGCCGACCGGGTGGTAGACCCCGTGCTCGTATTCCAGGAACGACAGGATCGTGAACAGGCTCGGGCAGCGGAACGGCGACATGCCGAGGTATTTGGTCTGGAACGAGAAGGCGAGGCGCACCCGCGGATCCGCGAAATAGCGCTTCAGGTCGCGGTCGACGCTGCGGCCGGGATGCAGGTGGGGCAGGGCGGCCAGCATCGCCGGGCTCGCCATGCTGCGCAGCGTGTGGAAGGCCTGCTGCAGGATCGGCTTGAAGTAGTCGAGCTTCGTCCGGTTCTCGGTGAAGAACGCCTGGACGTTCTTGGCGTCGTCCGGGGCCATCCGGGCGATCTCCGTCTCCATGCGGGCGATGTCGCCGGTCGCGCGGATCGTGCCGGAGATGCCGTCCGAGCCCTCGAACACCAGGTTGTATTGCGGATCGAGCCGCTCCAGCTTGACGTGGTCTTCGAGCCGCTCGCCGCAGCTTGTGAAGATGTCGGCGAGGATCTGGGGATAGAGGAAGAAGGTCGGGCCGATATCGAACTTGTAGCCGCCGGGCGCCGTCACCGTCTTCGTGCGGCCGCCGACCTGGGCGTCCTTCTCGAACAGGGTCACGTGGATCCCGGCGCGGGCCAGCAACAGGGCCGAGGCCAAGCCGCCCGGACCGGCGCCGACCACGGCCACCCGGCGTCCGGTCAGCGCCCGCAAACCATCCCCAGACTGAAGCAACGCCGCCGACTCCCCTCGCAACCCCCAAACCCTATCGGCCAAGCTAGCCTCACATCGGCGCTCGGCAATTGCAGCCCTTTGTCGCGCGTTCGGCGCCCGACGCAAAGAGATGGGTTCAAACGGCCGAAACGAGCCGGCCTTGGCTGCGGGCGATCGTCTGGAGAGCGATCCCCGCCGCAGTCGCCACGTTGAGCGAATCGAAGCCCGGGGCCATTGGAATCCGCACCGGGCGGGCGCGACTGAGCGTCGTCGCGTCGAGGCCCGGCCCCTCGGTCCCGAGGATCAGAAGCACCCGCGCCGGCACGGGGCGGTCACCGAGGGATTCGGACGCTCCGGGGCTGAGCGCCAGGGCCTCGAGTTCGAGCGCGCGGGCCAGGGCCAGCCAGTCCTGCCCGGGGCTGAGCCGGGCGAAGGGCTGGATCAGCGCGGCGCCTGCCGAGACCCGGATGCTCTTGCGGTAGAGCGGATCGCAACTCGCGGCGTCGAGGAGCACGGCGTCGGCCCCGAAGGCTGCGGCGTTGCGGAAGGCGGCGCCGACATTGTCGTGGTTGGTCAGGCCCGCAAGGCCGAGCACCAGCGCCGGTGCGGGAGCCGGCGGCACGAGGGCGGCGGGTTCGGGCTCCGGCCCGCGAAGGCCCACGGCCAGGACGCCGCGATGGATCGGGAAGCCGGTCACCGCGCTCATCACCGCCTTCGCGGCGAGATAGACCGGCGGCTTCTCCGGGCAGGCGGACAGGTCCGGTGCGAGGCCCGGCCAGCGCTCCGGGGCGAGCAGGATCGATTCGGGCCGGAAGCGAGCACGGCGGCCGAGCAGCAGCCGGAGGGTGACTTCGCCCTCGACGATGAAGCGCCCGGCGCGGCCGACGAGGTCGCGCTCGCGCATCCGGGTGTAGGGTTCGAGGCGCGGGTCGTCCGGATCCGCGATCGTCTCCGCGGCGATCGTGTCCCGGGCCTCGTCCACCTCAGCCCTGCTGGCGCTCGGTGCGGATCGCGAGTGGGTCGGCCTCGGCCTTGGTCGGCACCTTCACCAGGGCCTCGCCGTCGAGGACGGTCTCGCCGGCCACCGAGCAGCGGCAGGCGAGACGCGCGCGCCGACGCTCCGGCATCAGCTCCGCCACTGTCACGGTGACGTCGACGACATCGCCGATACGCACCGGCGCGCGGAAATTGAGGGTCTGCGAGATGTAGACCGCCCCCGGCCCCGGCAGGCGGGTGCCGAGCACCGCCGAGATCAGCCCGGCTGTGTACAGGCCGTGGGCGATGCGGGTGCCGAACGGCGTGCGCGCGGCGAAGTGCTCGGACAGGTGGATCGGGTTGCGGTCGCCGGTGATCTCGGCGAACCCGACCACGTCGGAGGAGGCGATGGTCTTCGAGAGGGTTTCCGACAACCCGACCTCGAGATCCTCGAAATAGAGCACGCGCAATTCGGGCAGCATGGCTCGGCAGACCTCCGGTTCCGGCCGGTCGCATCTCTGGCGCAGCCGGCTCAACAAGACCGCGTCGCACGATCGCGCCGCCGAATCCACCCGGACGAAGGCGCAAGAACCTTGGAACTTTCTTGAGGCGCGGACAGGGTTTTCTCAACATCCGCTCGACAGGCGCGCCGCACTCGGCGATGACGCGCCCCGTGACCGCTGACACCGCCGCCCGCCCCGAGCCGCCCGCCCTGCGCCCGGTCGTCGCCCGCGTGGCGGCGCTCAACCTCGGCTATTTCGGCATCGAGATCGCGGTGGCGCTCGCCATCGGCTCGGTGGCGCTGATCGCCGACAGCCTCGATTTCCTGGAAGACGCGGCGATCAACCTGCTGATCGTCGCCGGCCTGTCCTGGAGCGCGCGCAACCGGGCGCGGCTCGGCACCGCCATGGCGTTCATCCTGCTGGTGCCGGCTCTGGCGACGGCCTACGCCGCCTACGACAAGTTTGCCGACTTCGTGCCCCCGGCGGCCCTGCCGCTGACGCTGACCGGGCTCGGGGCGCTCGCGGTGAACCTCACCTGCGCGCTGATGCTCGCCCGGCACCGGTCCGGTTCGGGCAGCCTGACCCGGGCGGCCTATCTCTCGGCCCGCAACGACGCCTACGCCAACCTGGCGATCATCGCCGCCGGGCTGGTCACCGCTCTCCATCCCAGCCCGTGGCCGGACCTGATCGCGGCGGCCGGCATCGCGATCCTCAACGCCGATTCCGCCGCCGACATCTTCCGGGCCGCCGCGGCCGAGCGCCGGGCCGCGAAATAGGCATCCCCATGCGCATCTTTCCGATCTCGGACCTACATCTGGAGCGGCGGCGGCTCGACCTGATCGCGCTGCCCGAGGAGCCGTTCGACCTGCTCGCCTGCCCGGGGGACCTCTACGAGGGGCATCCCGAGCGGGGGCTGGCCGCCCTGGTGCATCTGGCGCAGGGCAGGCCGATCGTGCTGGTGCCGGGCAACCACGAACGCTACGCCCCCACGGGCGACATGCGCACGGCGCCGGAACTGCTGGCGGCTCTGGAGGCCGAGGTCGCCCGGGTGAACGCGCTGGGCGCGCGCATCCACCTGCTCCAGGGCGCGCAGGCTTGTGTCATCGACGGCGTGCGCTTCGTCGGGACGACCCTGTGGAGCGACTGGCGGCTGGCCGGACGCTGGCTCACCGCCGACGCGCCCGAGCGCCCGGAGGATCCGGTCGCCTATGCGGCTGCGCGCATGACCGACCCGGTCACCGGCTCGCGCGAATATCTCGGCTCGATCCGCAAGGCCGATGGTGGGGCGTGGCAGCCCATGGACGCCATGGCGGCGCATGCAGCCGAGCGCGCGGCGCTGCACGACGCGCTCCGCGTACCCCATGACGGCCCGACCGTGGTGGTGACCCATCATCCGGCGAGCCCCCTGGCGGCGGATCGCTACCGCGGCCAGCCCGGCGTGCCCTGGTGGGTGCCGGCCTTCTACGCCAGCACCGCGCTCGACGACCTCCCCGATGCCGAGCGCCCGGAGCTGTGGATCTCGGGCCATTTCCACGCCGGCCACGACCTGCGGATCGGCCGCTGCCGCTGGGTGTCGAACCCGGTCGAGGGTCAGAGCTACCGGGCGGATTTTTGCGTGACGGTCGGGGCGGAGGGCCGGGTTTAAAGCGTCCTCTTCGTCATCCCGGGCTCGCCTGCGGCGCCCCGGAATGGCGGCGTTGTTTATCGGGCGGCCACCTGCATCGCCGACGGAACATGATTCAAGCGATCGCAGTGCGCCAGCGCAGCCCGACCGGCGAAGATCGCCGCCGGTCGGGCCGGTTCGATCGCTTCCAAAAAGATCAGGCGGCGCGGACGGTGGCGAGGAAGTTCCGGACCTCGGCCGAGAGATGCTCGGACTGGCGCGACAGCGCGGAGGCGGCGGACAGAACCTGGGACGCCGCAGCTCCGGTCTCGTCGGCGGCGCCGGCCACGCCGGCAATGTTCATCGTGACTTCGGCTGTGCCGCTCGCTGCCTGCCCGACGTTGCGCACGATCTCCTGCGTGGCCGCCTGCTGCTGCTCGACGGAGGCCGCGATCGCGGTGGCGACGCCGCTGATCTCCTGGATCCGCGCCGTGATGCCGCCGATCGCCGTGACCGCCTGTCCGGTCGAGCCCCGGACCTGCGCGATCTGTCCGGAGATCTCCTGCGTGGCCTTGGCGGTCTGCTCGGCCAGCGCCTTCACCTCGGAGGCGACCACGGCGAAGCCCTTGCCGGCCGCGCCCGCGCGGGCGGCCTCGATGGTCGCGTTCAGGGCGAGCAGGTTGGTCTGCCCGGCGATATCCGAGATCAGTCCGACCACGTCGCCGATCCGTCCGACGACCGTGCTCAGCTCCTGTACCAGCGCGCCGGTCTGGTCGGCTTCGGACACGGCCAGCCGGGCCAGCTGCGCTGAGCCGTCGACCTGCCGGCCGATTTCCTGAACCGACGAGCCCAGCTCTTCCGCGGCGGCGGCCACGGTGTTGACGTTGGACACCGCCTCCTCGGCCGCGGCTGCGACCGTGGTCGACTGGCTGGCGGTCTGGGCGGCGGTGGCGTTCATCGTCTGTGCGGTGGATTGGAGCTCGGTGGCCGAGGCCGAGACCTGGCCGATGATGCCGCCGACCGTCTGCTCGAAGCTGTCGGCCATCTGGCGCATGCCGGCCTTGCGCTGCGCCTCCGCTTCCAGCCGCGCCTGCGCGGTCTCCGTCTCCAGCCGACGGGTCTGGATCATGTTCTCCTTGAAGACCTGGACGGCCCCTGCCATCGCGCCGACCTCGTCGCGCCGCCCGACGGCGGGGATCTCCGTCCCGGTATCGCCCGAGGCGAGCTGATGCATCGCCGCGGTCATGCGTCCGAGCGGGCGGCTGATCTCCAGGACAAGCATCACGACGGCGCCGATCGCCAGGATCGCGGCCAGCGCCAGGAAGCCCGTCATCTGCCGGTGGGCGCGCTCATAGGCGTCCTGCGCCTCCGCCCCGCTGGCCGCCGCCGCCGCACTCTGCTGATCCGACATCGCGACGAGGGTTGCGATGGTCGTCCGGATCGTGTCCGACATCGTGGTGTTGTATTGTTCCTGGGCGCCGACGAGGTCGCCCCGCTCGGCCCGCGCGAATCCATCGGCCTGCTGGTCCAGATACGTCGCCCATTGCCGCTCGAAGGTCTTGTAGAGCTCGCGGGCCGCGTCGGTCTCCAGGAGGCTCGCATAGCTGGCCTGATAGGTCCGCAACTCGGCCAGCCGCCGCTGGATCGAGTCGAAGGCGTCCTTTCTGTGCTCGGCCGACTTCGCCGTCAGAGCACGGCTGCCGTTGACGCGGATCCGTAGGGTCACGACCTGGATGCCGGTGAGGGCCTGCGCCGCCGGCAGGCGGCTGGCGCGCATGTCCGTGGCAACACGATTGATCGTTTCAATGTGGTAGTAGGACAGCGCGGCCAGGCTACAGATCAGAGCAAGCATAACCGAAAAGCAGATGATCAGTTTGCCTTTGATTGACATAAAGTCGAGCATTATACTTCCAGAATAGACTCGCATCAGCGCCCTCTGCGCTCTTCGAATGCTATATAATGATTTCTAAAAATTCCGATTAATCGATCGGCATCGTTTCGCTCGATCGGTCGCCGGGCGTCGTCGATCGCCGGCATCCCGCAGCCCGGCAGATGCTACAAGGCCCGATCCCGGCCATCCGCGCATCACCCGGTCGACGCCTCCCGAGGGGAGGCCGGCCCTCGTTCGAAAGACACGCATGGAAAGCGTCACCGTCGTCCTGGCCCTGTTGCTGTCCGTGCTGGTGAGCGGCGCCCTCGGCCGTCTGGTGCCGCTGCCGCTGCCCCTGATCCAGATCGCGATCGGCGTGGCCCTGGCGCTGGGGCCGTTGCCCAGCACGGCCCTCGATCCCGAGATCTTCTTCCTGGTGTTCCTGCCGCCGCTGCTGTTCCTCGACGGCTGGCGCATCCCGAAGCGCGACCTGTTCCGCAACGGACGGACCGTTCTGGCGCTCGCGCTGGGGCTCGTGGCGCTGACGGTGCTGGGCATCGGCATGCTGATCCACGCCATGATCCCGGGCATCCCGCTGGCGGTCGCCTTCGCGCTCGCGGCCGTCCTGTCCCCGACCGACCCGATTGCGGTCTCGTCGGTCGCCGCGCAGGCCCCGGTGCCGCGGCGTCTCATGCACATCCTCGAGGGCGAGGCACTCCTGAACGACGCCACCGGCCTCGTCTGCCTGCGCTTCGCCATCGCGGCGGCGCTCACCGGCACCTTCTCGCTGTCGGAGGCCGCGACCACCTTCGTCTGGCTGGCGCTCGGCGGCCTCGGCATCGGCGCCGCCACGACCTTCCTGCTGATGGGGGCCCAGGACCTGCTGCGGCGGCGGACCGGCGAGGATCCGGGCCTCCAGATCCTGTTCAGCCTGCTCACGCCGTTCGGGGCCTATCTCGCCGCCGAGCACGTCCACGCCTCGGGCATCCTGGCCGCGGTCGCGGCCGGCATCGCCATGACCTACGTGGAGATCCAGGGGCGCAGCCTCGGCACCACCCGGGTCCGCCGCACCGCCGTGTGGGACACCGTCGCGCTCGCCGCCAACGGGTCGATCTTCGTCCTGCTGGGTGAGCAATTGCCCGAGGTCCTCGGCCACGCGGTCAAGCAGGCCGACGTGCAGGGCGCCGGCTGGCTGGTGGCCTGGGTGCTGGCCATCACCGCCGGCCTGATGGCGATCCGGTTCGCCTGGGTCTGGGTCTCGCTCCACTTCGTCCTGGTGAAGGCGCATCGCCGGGGCGAGCGGCGCGAGGGCCTGACCTGGCGGCTCGTGGCGGCCACGACGCTCGCGGGCGTGAAGGGCGCGATCACGCTCGCCGGCATCCTGACCCTGCCGCTCACTCTCAAGGACGGCACGCCGTTCCCGGCCCGGGATCTCGCGATCCTGCTGGCGATGGGGGTGATCATGACCTCGCTGCTACTGGCCACTACGGTCCTGCCGCCGCTGTTGCGGGGCCTGCGCCTGCCAGCCGATTCCAGCCACGACGCCGAGGAGGATTCGGCCCGCGCCGCCGCGCGCCACGACGCCGTGACGGCGATCGAGGCGCTCCAGCACCGGCTGGTTGAGGAGCAGGAGGATGCGTCCATCGCGGTCGAGGCCGGCGCCCGGGCCATGGACCGTTACGAAGGCCTGGAAGCGCCGACCGGGGCCCCCCGGGAGGGAGGCGGCCGCGCCCGGCAGCTCGCGGTGGCCGAGAAGCGCCTGCGGCTCGCCGGGATCGAGGCCGAGCGCGAGGCGCTCTATCGCCTGCGCCGGTCGCGGGCCATCGACGACGTGGTCCTGCGCCAGCTCGTCCGCGAGGTCGATCTGGTCGAGGCGCGACTGCTGGCCTGGAATCCCGCCGGCCGGGCCCTGTCGACGCCGCGCAGCTGAACCGCGGCGGGCGCGCACGGACTGGACGGAGCCGGCCGGTTTAGTCCCGGCCGGCGGGCGCGACACGTCCAGGGCGTGTCGTTGCACACAGCTTGGCCGTAGAGCCCGGATGAGCCTGGTTCGACCGAGCGTCATACCTCGATCAGCCCCCAGTCACGGGGCTCTGGATCGGGGGTTTCATGACCGGTTTTGGTCTGGGATTACGCGGGATCGCGTTGGCTGCTCTGGCCCTCTACAGTGCGAGCGGCATGAATTCGGCCTACGCTGCTTCCGCGGCCCAGCCCGGACAGACCATCGGCCTGCCGGTGGGCGCGCAGCTCCCGGTCGGCTTGTACTTCGTGAACCTGTCGAGCTTCGGCACGCGCAGCGCGCGGCCGGGCGACACCGCGACGAACGTCAACCTGCCGACCTTCGCCTGGGCGACGCCGTGGGACATCGCGGGCGGGCGCCTCCAGGTCTTCGTCACCCAGCCGGTCGTGGCCGCGATCCTCCAGGGCGCACCCTACCAGAGCGGCATCGGCCAGCCGCTGCTCGCCGCCCAACTCGCCTGGGATCTCGGCAACGATGTCGGCGTCAGCTACTTTTTCGGCGGCTACCTGCCGATCGAGACGCGTTTCCTGACCCAGTCCGCCTCGCTGACCCATCGTTTCGCGATCAGCTACACCGGCCAGGATTGGAGCCTGACCGCGAACTTGCTCCACGGGATCTTCCTCGAGACGCGCTCGCCCTTCGGCACCCTCTACCCGGACTACCTGAACCTGGATCTCACGGCGGCGAAGAAGTTCGGCAAGTGGCAGGTCGGCGCCGTCGCGTTCGGATCGAGCGACCTGCCGACCGGCGTGTCCAGCTACCGGGCCCAGGGCCAGATCGCGGTGGGCGGCTTGGTCGGGTACAATTTCGGGCCGGTGAACCTGCAGGCCTATCTCACCCGCGATGTGGTCCAGCGCAATTACCGCGGCCGCGAGACCCGCGGCTGGCTGCGGGTGATCATGCCGCTCTACCAGGACCCGAACGAGGTCGAGCCGAATCGCACGCTGGTGACGCGCCGGCAGGCCGAGTAGCCGGACCGGGGCTCAAACCGCAGCGGGTGAGGCCAGGGCTGCGCCACCGGCGGGGAGGGACGGTCCGAGTTCCTGCGTCAGGCGCGCGCGGAGGCTGGCCTGTTTCGCGCGCACCAACCCGGGAATCAGGAACAGGTCGATGACGAGCCAGACGAGCCCGACGACAATGCAGTTGAGCACGATCTGAAGGATCGCTGTGCAGGTTCGGCCGAGATAGAATCGGTGGGCAGAGAAAAAGCCCAAGAAGAACCAAAGCACGTAGGCCAGGACGACGCTCGGTCCTTCGTTGGCGACGCGCTGCTCGATCAGGATCTTCTCTTGGGTCGTCGCTGTCATCTGTCGTGCTCCCCCTCAAGTCACGGCTAAGCTTGAGACAGGGGGCGACCGAAAGCAAGGCCGGGCCGGCGGACAGCATCCGCCGGCCCGGGAGACCTCAGCCGTGCACCAGCACGTTGCGGAACTGCCAGGGATCGCTGGTGTCGATGTCCTCCGGGAACAGGCCCGGACGGTCGGTGAGCGGGGTCCAGTCGGTGTAGACGCCCACGACCGGGCCGAGATACGGGGTCTGGACCTCCAGGCAGCGGCGGAAATCCATCTCGTCGGCCTCGACGATGCCGGCCTCCGGGTTCTCCAGGGCCCAGACCATGCCGGCGAGCACCGCGGAGGTCACCTGCAGGCCGGTGGCGTTCTGGTAGGGGGCGATCGCCCTCGTCTCCTCGATGGAGAGCTGCGAGCCGTACCAGTAGGCGTTCTTGGCGTGGCCGTAGACCAGCACGCCCAGCTCGTCGATGCCGTCGACGATCTCGGTCTCGTCGAGGATGTGGTGCTGCTCCTGCACCTTGGCGGCCTTGCCGAACATCTCGTGGAGCGAGAGCACGGCGTCGTCGGCCGGGTGGTAGGCGTAGTGACAGGTCGGCCGGAAGACGGCCTGATCGCCCTCGCGCACCGTGTAGTAGTCGGCGATCGAGATCGCCTCGTTGTGGGTCACCAGGAAGCCGAACTGCGAGCCGGCGGTGGGCACCCAGGTGCGCACGCGGGTGTCGGCGCCCGGCTGCAGCAGGTAGATCGCGCAGCGCGAGCCCTTCTCCTGCTCGCGGGCATTGGCGGGCTTCCAGGTCTCGTGGGTGCCCCAGCCGAGCTCGGCCGGCTGGTTGCCCTCGGAGACGAAGCCCTCCACCGACCAGGTGTTGACGAACACGCCCCGGGGCTTGGGGTTCTTGGCGCGCTGGGTGTCGCGCTCGGCGATGTGCACGCCCTTCACGCCCAGGGTCTTCATCAGGGCGGCCCAGTCCTCGCGGGACTTCGGCTCGGGCGTGGTGACGCCGGTATCCTTGGCGATGTTCAGGAGCGCCTGCTTGACGAACCATGAGACCATGCCGGGATTGGCGCCGCAGCAGGAGACCGCCGTGGGGCCGCCCGGCTTCTGGGCGCGGGCATCCAGGATGTCCTGGCGCAGGGCGTAGTTGGTGCGGTCGCCCTGGCCGCGGCTCTTGTCGAAATAGAAGCCCGGCCAGGGCTCGGCCACGGTGTCGATGTAGAGGGCGCCGAGCTCGCGGCACAGCTCCAGGATCGCCCGCGACGAGGTATCGACCGAGAGGTTCACACAGAAGCCCTGGCCGCCGCCCTCGGTGAGGAGGGGCGTGAGCACTTCGCGCAGGTTCTCCGGGGTCAGCGCGACCTTCTCGAAGCGCAGGCCGTGCTTCTCGGCGAGCGCCCGGTGGGTGTCGACCGGGTCGATCACGGTGAAGCGGGCGCGGTCGTACGCGAAGTGCCGTTCGATGAGCGGCAGGGTGCCGCGTCCGATCGAGCCGAAGCCGATCATCACGATGGGACCGCTGATACGGCCATGGATCGGGTGACGGGACGGCTGTTCGGTCATGAAAAAATCCTTGTCTGGCGGACGCCTGAGGTCCGCTCTGAGGCTCGCGAGCGGGTTATGGCGCGCGTGTGACAGTGGGGCGACAGGCGTGCTGCGCGGCCTGCGCCGGCGCGTACGTCGAATCCGGTCGTCGGAAAGCCGCTCAATGGCGGCTCACCCGCCGGCGGTCAACTGCGCTGCACCATAGACGGTTAAGGCGCCATTGAGGAACGGCGCGTGTCATCATGTTTGCAGTGCATGTGGCCTGCGCGCGAAGGCGAGTGGCGAGCAGTCTCCGCATGGCTCATATTGCGGTGCAGCAAAGGTCCCGCAGAACAATCAACATCCTTGGGACCGAGGAAACGTCCGAGATCCTGATCTTCGGAGTCGTCATGCTCGCTTTCATCGCCACCCGCATCCCCGGCCCGGTCGCCGAAACCGCCGACCGCGATCCCGGCATCCTCACCCTCGTGTTCACCCTGGCCCGCGCCGTCCGCATCGGGACCGAGGCCGCCTTCGCGCGCCGCTGCGCCCTCGCCGAGGCCGCCGGCGGACCGAATCCGTTCTGAGGCTTGCCGACGGAGTGGACCGGCGTCTGCCGGTGATTGCCTCACCCCGATTGGGACGTTAGGCGGCTTTGCCGTCAATGGCCCCGGGGGATCGTGATTCCATGTCGACGTTTCGAGCAGTCGTTCGCCTCAGTCTGATCGCGACGCTGCTGCTTGCCGTTCCGTTCGCGTCGCCACGTGCCCAGGATGCCGAGCCCGAGGCGCCGGCCGCCGGCGACGCGCCTGCCAAAGCCAAGCTCAAACCCAAGCCGAAGCCGCCCGCTCCGAAGCCGGCGGCCAAGGCGGCTGCCGCCTCCGCGCCCGCTGCAGCGCACGCGACCTGGCCCACCGGCGCCAGCACGGTCAGCGAGAGCTACGGTGACTGGACCATGACCTGCACCCGCCCGAGCGAGAAGGTCACCTGCATCATCGCCCAGTCCCAGGGTGATTCGCAGACCGGCCGGCGCAAGTTCGGCGTGGAGCTGCAGGTTCCGAATGACGGCCGCTCGGAAGGCATCGTGCTGATGCCCTTCGGCCTGTCCATCGAGGCCGGCGTGACCTTCAAGCTCGACGAGCAGACCCTCGGCAAGGGCGCACCCTACAGCCTGTGCGTCTCCGACGGCTGCCTCGTGCCGATCAGCTTCCCGGCGCTGGCGCTCGATGGGATGCGCAATGCCAAGCAGCTGTTCGTGACCGGCCAGAAGTCGAGCGGCACCGAGCCCGCCACCATCACGGTGCCGCTGGAAGGGTTTCCGCAGGCGCTCGACCGCGCCGTCGCCCTCAGCGGCTGAAACCGATCGGACCGGATCCGGCCAATCCCCGGGTTACGGTTAAGCCAGCGTTAGCCGCGGTGCCGCAAGGTGGATCCCATGTGTGGCGCCGGGCGTCGCGGCCCGAGGGGGCCCGCGCGCCGGGATCGGATCGGCGAGGCGATGGGTTCGGAGGGCAAGCGATCCCGGATCGGCCGATACGGCGGCGCGCTGCTGCGCGTGTCGCTGCCCGCGCTTGCCCTTCTGGCGGCAATCGACCCGGCGCTCGCCGCCCGGTTGATCGCCGCCAAGGGCAGCGAATCGGGCACCGGCCCCGGCGGCTACGGCCGGATCGTGCTCACCTTCGACAAGCCGGTCACCGTCAAGGCGAAGCTCGCCGGCGGCATCCTGCTGCTCGGCTACGGCGAGCGCGTCGCGCCCGGTCCCGAGCATCTCGCCGAAGAGATGCCGGCCTTCGTGTCCACGGTTCGGCGTGATCCCGACGGCTCGGGCTTGCGGGTCGCGCTGCAGCGGCCGTTCCGGGCCAATGTCCAGTCGGCCGGCGAGCGCGTGTTCGTCGATCTGCTGCCGGAGGGCTGGTCCGGCCTGCCGCCGCCGCTGCCCCCCGAGGTGGTCGCCGAACTCGCCCGCCGGGCGCGGGTCGCCGAGGAGGCGTTGCGGGCGCGCACGCCGCCGCCGGTGCGCAAGCCCCTCAGCCTGGAACTCGCCCGGCTCCCGACCCTGACGCGCCTGTCCCTGCGCCTGCCCGACGACACGATGGCGACCGTGAGTGCCGAGGGGGCGACGACGCGCCTGCGCGTGGCCGGAGCCTGGACCATCGATTCGAACGACGCCCGCGGCCGCCCGCGGCCCGGCATCGCCAAGCTCGCCACCGAATCCGACGAGGGCTCGGCCAGCATCCTGGTGACCCCCGCCGAGGGTTTTTCCATCACCACGGAGCGCGAGGACGGCGCCTACACGATCGATGTCGTGACCAAGGCGCCGCCGGAGGCCGCCAAGTCCAAGGCCGCCGACGTGCCCGGCCCGGCCGAGCCGAGCGTCGCAAAGCCGGCCGCACCCATCCCCGCACCGACCCGGAAGGCCGAGGCCCCGGCCGTCCCGGACGCTGCCCCCCAGGCCCCGCCGAAGCGCCAGGCGGGGGCCGGCTTGGTCTTCCCGTTCCAGACCCTGCCGCCCGCGGCCCTGTTCGAGCGCGGCGGCGTCGCTACGCTGGTGTTCGAGACCGCCGAGCCCGTGACCGTGCCGGCGAGCCGCCAGGGCCTCGCGCCGGTGGGAGCACCGGAGCGGATCGGCGCGGTCACAATCCTGCGCTTCACGGTGCCGCCGGGCCGGCTGGTCGATCTGGCCGCCGTCACCACCGGGGCCGGTCCGGCCTGGGAGCTGTCGGCCGGCGACGCCCTGAGCCCGAGCGACAGCCTCGACCCGGTCCGCAAGCCCGACCCGACCGGCCGGATCACCGTCGCCCTGGCGCTGCCCCGGCCCGGATCGGCGACCTGGCTCGACCGCGACGGCGAGCGCATCGCCGTGGTCACCTCGGCGGCGCAGCGCGCCATCGGCAATCCGAAGAGCCGCCGCTTCGTGGATTTCGAGATCCTGCCGAGCCGGCACGGCGTTGCGGTGCTGGCCGGCGCCGACGATCTCGCGGTGCGGCCCCAGCTCGACGGGGTGACGATCGGCCGGGAGGGCGGTCTCGCCGCCTCGACGGCCGCCCGCAAGGCCGATCCCGCCCTGGCCGAGGCCGGCACTCTCGCGGTCATGCCCGATGCGTGGGATCGAGCCCGGGCCGGCAACGTGCGCGAGACCCTCCGGGCCCTGGCCGATGCCGCCGCGACCGTGCCGCCCGCCCAGCGCGGCCCGGCGCGGCTCGCACACGCCCGCGCCAACATCGCCAATGGCTTCGACCTCGAAGGGCTCGCGGCCCTGGAGGCGGCCGCCGCCGACGACCCGCTGCTGGCGACCCAGCGCGACGTCGCCGTCCTGCGCGGCCTGGCGCTGGTGCGCAGCGGCCGCAATGCCGAGGCCTTGAAGGCCCTGTCGGCGCCGCAGCTCGCCAGCGACCCGGAGGCCGCCCTGTGGCGGGCGATGGCCGCGGCCGGGCTCAGCGACTGGAAGGCCGCCGAGACCGGCTTCCTCAACACGCTGCCGCTGTCCGAGAGCTATCCCCCGGACCTCGCCCAGCAGATTCGCGCCCAGGCCGCGGAATCGGCCATCGAGAACGGCGATGCCGAGACGGCTGCCGCCCGGGCCGAGGACGCGCCCAACCTGCCTCCCTGGATCCGCGATCGCCTCGCCCTGGTCCGCGCCCGCGTCTCGGAGGCCACCGGCCAGACCGAAGCGGCCCTCGACGCCTATGCCCGCCTGGAGAAGGTCGGCCAGCGGCCGGTGGCGGCCGAAGCGCAACTGCGCGGCACGTTCTTGGCCCGCGCCTCCGGCAAGCTCGAACCGGATGCGGCGATCGACCGGCTGGAGCGGCTGGCGCTCACCTGGCACGGCGGCCCGACCGAGACCGGCATCTCGGCCGGCTTGGCGCGGCTTTATCTCGGCGCCGGCCGCTGGCGCGACGCCTTCACGGCCTTGCGCCGGGCCAGCGCCTTCGCGCCGAACGACACCGCCACCCAGGCCCTCGCCCGTGAGGTGCGCGCCGCCTTCGAGAACCTCTACCTCACCGACAAGGGCGACGCGCTCTCCGGGGTCGACGCGGTGGCGCTGTATTTCGATTTCCGCGAGCTCGCCCCGATCGGGCGGCGCGGCGACGAGGTGGTGCGCCGGCTGGCCGACCGCCTGGTCGGGCTCGACCTGCTCGATTCGGCCGCCGACCTGCTCCAGTACCAGATCGACAACCGCCTCACCGGCCCGGCCAAGTCCGCCGTGGCCGCCCGGCTCGCCACGATCCGGCTGATGGACGACAAGCCGATGCGGGCGCTGCAGGTGCTCGACGCCACCAACCTGCCCGAGCTGCCCGGCGAGCTGAAGCGCGCCCGCGCCCTGGTCCGCGCCCGCGCCCTCTCGGACCTCACCCGCACCGACCTCGCCCTGGAGACGATCGAGGACGAGAGCGGCTCCGATATCGAGCGCCTGCGCGCCGACATATACTGGGGCGCCCGCCGCTGGCGCGAGGCCGGCGAATCGCATGAGGCGCTGCTCGGAGACGCATGGCGCGCCGGCCGGCCGCTGGACGAGCAGGCCCGGGCCGACGCGGTCCGCGCCGCCATCGCCTACGACCTCGCCGGCGAGGCGATCGGCCTGGAGCGGCTGAAGGCGAAGTTCTCCGAAGCGATGGCCGAGAGCCCGGACGCCCGCACCTTCGCGCTGCTCACCGGTGCCAACCCGACGAAGACGCCGGAATTCCGCGCCATCGCGGCCCGCGCCACCAAGGCCGAGACCCTGTCGGCCTTCCTGGCCGAGTACCGCAAGCGCTATCCCGAGACCGCCTTGCCGGAGCGCGGCGCGGCGAACGGCGCGCGTCAGAGCAGCGTCGAGACCCCAGGCACGCCGCCAGGCTGAGGGATGTTCTCCGCGCTGTCACCCCGGGGCGAAACCCGCGGCGGCGGGGCGACAAGCATGTCCCGCTCGTAAGCACCCGTTCGAGCAGCCGACGCGCGAAGTGGGGTTTTCGGCCATGCGGATCGTTGACGCCCGATCCCGGACTTCCATCGCCCCGCGCCGTCATTGCGAGCGCAGCGAAGCAACCTTAGGGAACCGCCACATTCGGAGATCGCGCGCCGCACTGGGTTGCTTCGCTGCGCTCGCAATGACGGTGAAGCGACTTGGACGGGCCGATCCTCACTGCGTCAGCCGCGCGACCTGCAGCGCTTGATCGAACATGGCGTTGAGCGAACTCTTGATGTCAGCCGGGCTGTTGGCCGTGTAGAAATATCCTGGCGAGGCGCAGCTCTGCAGAGGCGTCGCGAGTGTCGGGCTGAACGCGTTCACCTTCTTGTTTTCCCCGGCGACGATCCCGCCGTAATCCGTGAAGGTGATGATGTTGTAGGGGATGTACAGGATCGAGATCGTCGCTCCGGCATTCTTCAGCGCCGTGCAGAGTGACGGATCGATCTGTGAAGGGGTCGATGTGTCGAAGTCGGCGTTGGCGTAGCCCGAGAATTTCGAAGGGTTGCCCGGGTAGTAGTATTTGTTGTTCTTGAAGATGGAATAGTGCTGACCGTTCTGCATCCCATCCGTGATCAGGAAGACGAATGGCTTGCGTGCGTTGATGCTGGAGCCGTCGCCGAACCCGCCGGTATTGGTGATGGCGGTCCTCATCTGCGGCAGGACGACCTCGAAATGCGTGCCGCCGGAGCCGATGCCGGTGCTCGGGTCGTTGTTCGTGTAGAGTTGGGTGGTTCCGGTATCGAGCAGGCCTGTCAGGGCGAGGGGCCAGGCCAGGGAACACTGGGCGGCGGTGTTCAGGGTCGCGATCGAACTGTTGATGTCGGCGAGCGTGCCCATCTGGTTGATGAACGGGTACAGGCCGACGCGGTACTGATTCGTCACCGTCGGGTTGGCTGCCCGCTGGATCAGCGAGCAGACCGCGTTGTTGACGGCGTCGGAGCGCAGCTGGATCTTGCCTGCGGCCAAGCCCCAGCCGTCGTTGCCTGGATAATGGCAGGCGAACTGGCAGCCCTGCTGGTAATCCCATTTCATGTCGTTGTTCTTGGAGGCGAGCTGGCTCATGCCGGCGGTGGTCGCCGGCAGGCCCATCGAGCCGGACACGTCCAGGAGCAGGTAGAAGTCGAGATAGCTCGCGAGGTCGGCCGAGGCCGTGACCGTGTTGGAGAAATTCGTGGTCGGTGTCCGGAAGATCTGCCCGAAATTGTTCTTCACCGCGGCGCTGTAGACGACCGTCGACACCAGGGTCTGGCTTCGTCGCACGATCGTCGGCGTCCGGAGCTGCACCTGCGCGAACGGCACGGTGCCGGCATTGACCGTGAAGGCGTTGGTCGCCTGGGCGATGCCGGCCGCGATGGCGTTGGCGGTCACGTTCGCCTGGGCCGGATTGGCGGCGATGTAGGCCTTGGCGGTCGCCACCGCAGCAATGGCGGCCGCATCCGCGGCGGCGTCGAGCTTGGCCTTGTCGGTGATCGCCACGCCGTAATCGACCCCATAGCCGAGCAGGCCGACCATCGGCAGCAGACTCAAGGCGAACAGGATCGTCACGTTGCCGGCGCGCGCGCCCGAAAGGGGCGCCGCCCGGGCGACGAGGCGGCGCGCGCGGTTCAGAAACCCGGGCATTTCACGGCGATCCCATCGTTGCCCGCCGGGTCGAAATTGACCAGGGAGGCGTAGCGCGGCTGCACGTACATCGAGCGGGCGATCCGAACGGCGGGGACGAACCGCGCGCCGAAGGACGGCCGGAAGTTGAAGACCACGTCCACCGCGACGATCGAACCCGGCCCGAAGACCGAGCGCGGGAGCGTCGTCCGGTTGGGCGGGGCGGTGTCGGCGGCGGGAAGCTGCGGGACCGCGCAGGGCCGGTAATTGTTCCCGGTGGTGCCCGAACTCGTCCAGGCGACGGCGGCCGTGTAGCAGGCGCTCAGGTCGCTGCCCGTACAGTTCGACGCCGTCTGGGTGAACGCGACCGCGGCGTAGGTGATGGCGATGTCCTGCCACCATTGCAGGCCCTGCCGCGGCGCGTCCTTCATCAGGTACGGGAACAGGACCAGGGCGGAGTCGAAGCTGAAATGCAGGTCGGCGGCGTTGACGGTCGCCACCGTCGAGCCCGAGGGCGGCATCGCCTGGGAGATCATCTGGCTGATCGACTGGGCGATCAGCCCGACCTTGCGGCTGGCGTTGACGTAGGTGACCAGCTGGATGCCGCCGAGCATCAGGATCAGCAGAACCGGCAGGAGCAGGGCGAACTCGATCGCCGAGACCGCCCGCGTGTCCCGGAAGAAGGACGCCGCCGAGGGCAAGCCACCCGCCATCAGAACAGCTCGTTGCGGAACGCCGCCGTCGAGATCGTCAGGTAGGCCGGTGCGCCGTTGAAGATCGCACCGCCGCCGAGCATCGACGCGAACGCCGAAGGCAGAAAGGTGATCGGATAGATCACCAAAAGGTACTGGTACTGCCCGCGCGTGCCGAGGCTGTACTGGCCGGAACCCGGGGTCAGCGCCGGGATCGCCAGGCCGCTGAGGTCGGATTTCACGTAGGTGTAGTAGCCGCTGGAGGAAGAACCGGTCGGCACCACGTACAGGTTCACGACGAGGTTGCTGCATTTCAGCGTCGCCGGCAGGTTGCGGCACAGCGAGGCCTTGAAGCTCGCCTGGTCGAGGGCGCTCGCCTGGGCCGCCCCGGTGAGGATCTGCCGGGCGGCCCGCGTCGTGGCGTAGTCCAGGGACTGGTTGATGAACAGGATCGTGGCCACGGTCATGACGAACAGCAGGGCCAGGATGAACAGCATCGCGACCAGGGCGAACTCGACCGCAGCCGCCCCTTTCCGATCGCGAACGTAGTGACGCATGAAAAACATGCGCTCAGTTAGCAAGAGATTGCTAAACCCAAGTTAAAACAGACTTTGAGACTCTATGGACTTACCTTGGTGAATCTTGGGCCGCATCCGGCCTGATCGCATTGGGCCGGCCTCTCCAAGTCATTGCCATGACGCGCCGACTGGCGCCGGACCGGTATCCACTTCGGCGACGCGCGTTCTATCCGCCGTAGCTCTGGACCAGTGACCCGGCCACCAGGGTCCAGCCATCGACCAGCACGAAGAAGATCAGCTTGAACGGCAGGGCGACGGTCGCGGGCGGCACCATCATCATGCCCACCGCCATCAGCACCGAGGCGACCACGAGGTCGATGATCAGGAACGGGATGAACAGCAGGAACCCGATCTCGAAGGCGCGGCGCAGCTCCGAGATCATGAAGGCCGGGGTCACGATCTCGAGGCCGACATCCTCCGGCCCCTTCGGCACCGGCACCTTGGCGAGGTCGAGGAACAGCTTCAGGTCCTTCTCGCGCACGTTCTTCAGCATGAACGTCTTGAACGGCGCCGAGGCCCGCTCGAAGGCCTGGACCTGGGTTATCCGCCCAGCGACCAGGGGCTCGATTCCGGCGCTGTAGGCGGCTCGCCCGGTGGGGGCCATCACGAAGGCGGTGAGGAACAGCGCGAGACTGACGATCACCGCGGTCGGCGGCGCCGTCTGGGTGCCCAGCGCCGAGCGCAGGATCGACAGCACGACGACGATCCGGGTGAAGGCGGTGGCCATCACCAGCACGGAGGGGGCCACCGCCAGGACGGTGATCAGCGCGACGAGCTGGAGCGCCCGCTCGGTGGTGCCGCCCGCACCGAGATCGACGCTGAGGCTCTGGGCCAGGGCCGGTCCGGCGGCGAGCACGGTGCCGGCCAGCCCGGCGAGGCTCAGGATACGGCGTTTTCGGACAAGGGACCGTTTCGCGTCGCCGGCCGGCGCGTCATCCATCGGGGTCACGGGCATCGGGGTCACGGACGGTCGCAGGTGGGGGTGGCCGGGCGCACGCCCGTGCGCCGCGCCTCAAGGTTCTGCCAGACCAGCAGCGCCGGCAGGCCGAGCACGACATCCGGGATCCGGCGGGCCAGGGAGAGGGCGATCGCCGTGCCGGCATCGATCCCGAACAGGCCGCAGACCAGAACGAGGCCGCCCTCCTGCACGCCGAGCCCGCTCGGCACCAGGAAGGCCGCGGCCTTGATCGCCTGGCTCAGCGCCTCGATCACGAGGACCTCCGACAGGCTGAGATTCTCGACGCCGATGCAGGTGAGCACGACCGCGACCTCGGCGGCGCCGAGCAGCCAGGCCAGGGCGTGCAGGGCGAAGGACTGGACGAGGCGGCCGCGCCGTTCCGCCGCCCAGACTGTGTCGAGGGCACCCTGGATCCGCGGCGCCGGCTCGGAACGCGCCTCCGTCTCGCGCACGAAGCGCCGGCCCAGAGCCGCGACGCGATCCTCGAGCACGCGCACGATTCCGGTGCGCTGGAGCGCGAAGAACGCCGCCACCGCGAGGCCCGCCACCGCGAGGGTCCGCAAGGTCCAGTGCGCCAACTCGGCGGCCGCCGGACCCTCGACCCGGCTCAGCAGGCCGGCGCCGAGGCCGGCGAACAGCGCCAGCGTCCCAACCTGGAACAGCATGTCGGCGAGCACCGAGGCCGCCGCCAGGGTTCCGGTCACGCCCCAGAAGGTCAGGAGCCGCGCCCCGAGCACGTCGCCGCCCACCGAGGCCACGGGCAGCAGCACGTTGATGCCCTCGCGCACGAAGCGCAGGATCAGGCAAGCCGAGGCCGGGGCGGGCGACAGCCCGTCCAGGATGCGCGCCCAGGCGAGGCCGCAGACCAGCACCACGAGGGCGCGGACCAGCGTGACGCCGGCAAAACCCACGAAGCCGATCCGCCCGAACGCCGCGGCCACCGCGGAGAGATCGTTGGTCGCCACCAGCCAGACCGCGAGGCCGAGGCCGATCAGCGTGCCGATCAGGGGCAGCCGGCGCAGGACGGCGAGGCCGAAGCGGCGCATCGGGGAGGCGCGGTCGCCGCTCACGGCCGGCCCGCAGGGGATGTGCGCCGAATGGCGGGCAAGGGCGAGCGCTCCAGGTTGCGCCAGTCAAGCATCCGGCGGCGATTCGGCAGGTGCCACCGCCGCTAGGGGGGTATTGGGGCCGAATTCGGGGGCGCGCCGCCGCGGTAGCACGGGGCGCAGCACCGCGGCGAGGGCGTCCTGGGGGGCGGCCTCGGGATCGAGCAGGACGACGCGGCCCTCCGCCAGGCTCGCGCCCGTGGCCACGGCCACCGCGCGTTTTGGGCAAGGCCCGAGGCAGCCCGACTCGACGATGCAGAGCTTGGTCCGCCCGGTGAGCAGCCCGTCCTTGGCCGCCTGCTTGGCCGCGCCCTTCAGCATCGCCCGCACCGCCCGCGGGCGCAGGCCCTGGCGCTTGGCGCATTTTGAGCACACCACCACGACCTCCGCGAGCTTAGTCTTGGCCGACTTGGTGAGGGCCGGCCGGCCGGCGGGGCGGTCTCCGGGGCCGGGGGAGACGCGAGGGCGTGTCATCATCGGGAGACTCTACGGCGCGATACCGGGGCCGGCTACGCTGCCCGTCGCCGCGGTGCGGCAGGGGCGGAGGGCGGTGCCTTAAAAAGGGCCTAAAAGAACGGGATTCCGACCCTGCGCACGGGCCGTCCTCCGGCCGGTTTCGCGGTGGCGGATCCGGCGCAGACCCAGGAACAGTGAGCGGATGAGCTTCGACGACGTCAAGGACGACACGCGCGAAGGCGAACTCGTGACGTTCGCCCCATCGACGATGACCGAGCTGCGCCACGGCGCGGAGACGATCCGTCCGGTGCCTGAGAAGCGCGGCGCCCGGGCGCTGGTGGCCGCGGCGCGCGAGCGCCTCGACTGGACCCGCCTGCCCGGCTTCGGCCGGCGCCGGGAGGACACGTCGAGCTACGGGGCGCGGATCATCCGCCGCGTCGGGATGTTCGTGCTGCTGCCGACCCTGGTGATCGGCCTGTACCTGTTCGCCTTCGCGTCCAACCAGTACATCGCCGAGGCGCAGTTCACGGTGCGCGGCAACGTCGAGCCGATGGAGAACATCTCGCTCGGCCAGTACACGAACCTGATTCAGAAGCACAACAGCCAGGACAGCTTCATCGTCCGCGACTTCATCGCCAGCCAGACCCTGGTGGAGGCGCTGGAGAAGAGCATCGGCATCTCGAAGATGTTCTCCCGGCCCGAGGCCGATTTCTGGGCCCGGTTCGATCCGAGCAACCCGATCGAGGACCTGACGAAATATTGGCGCAAGCACGTCGACGCGCATATCGATTCGATCTCGGGCGTGATCCGCCTGTCGGTGCGCGCCTTCACCCCGCAGGACGCCCTGACCATCGCCCGCGAGGTGGTGAGCCGGTCCGAGGCGCTGATCAACGACATCTCGAAGCGCGCCCAGGCCGACATGGTCAAGCAGGCCCAGGCGGATGCGACGGTGGCGCAGGAGCGCCTGCGCAAGGCGCATCTCGGGCTGCAGAGCTTTCGCAACCAGTGGGGCGTGATCGACCCGATCAAGACCGCCGAGGGGACGCTCACCACCCTGACGATCCTGCGCAAGGAGAAGCTGAAGCTCGAGACCGACCTGCAGGTCCTGCGCGGCTCGAACCTCGATGAGCGCTCGCGCTCGATCCAGACGCTGGTCTCGAACATCGCGGCCATCGAGCAGCAGATGAAGACGCTGCAGGACGAGCTGACCAATGCCGGCGCGGCCGCGGGCGGCGGCACCAACCTGACCGAGGCGCTGCTCCAGTACGAAGGCCTGCTGGTCGAGCGGACCATCGCGGAAAAACTCGAGGAATCGGCGCACATGCTGCTCGACCGGGCCCGGGTCTCGGCCAGCAAGCAGCATATCTTCCTGGCGACTTTCGTGCCGCCGGTGCTGCCGACCGACAGCCTCTACCCGGAGCGGGGCCATACCCTGATCGTGGCGTTCTTCTGCTTCTTCGTGCTCTGGAGCTCGTCCTCGCTCCTGATCGCCGGCATCCGCGACCAGCGGATGTGAGCCGGCGCCGCGGGGTCTGGATCCCGCGCCGCGCGGTCTGTAGAGGGAGACGGCCCGGTGTCCCGGGCCTCCCCGGTCAATGCGTGAAGTCTAACGGTCCATGTCGGATTTCTCCGATCTCGTCGCGAAGGCGATCCGGCCCTCGATGAGCCGGGCGGAGCGCGAGGCGGTCTACACGGTCGTGCGGCAGGCCGTGCTCCGCCTGCAGGAGCGCGAGGCGCTGCCCCCCGACGACCCGCGCGTCGCGCTCCAGCGCCACCTCGTCGAGGAGACGATCCGCGACGTGGAGGGCGATGTCGCCCGCTACGAATCCCTGCGCAAGCTCGACGCGGCCTTCGCGGCCCAGAACGAGGCCAACAAGGCGTCCCGCAACGGGCGGTGACGCGGGCCGGACTCAGGGCGCCGCGGGCGGCCTGATATCGAACAGCTCGTGGAAGGCCCGCCAGCCGGCGGGCGTGACATTGAGCGCGCGCGAGCCGGACTGCCGGCGGACCCAGCCCCGTTGCAGGCTATGCGTGCACAGCGCCGCGCCGAGTCGACCGGCGAGATGCGGGCGGCGCTCGCTCCAATCCAGGCATGGGCGGCACTGAAGCTTCGCCCGCCCGCCGGCCGCCGCGTCGAGACCGAGGGCAGCCAGCCGATTCAGTCCCTCCGGTGTGACCAGCGCCCCGTCCTCGGCAAGCTCGACCCAGTTCCGGGCCACCAGCGCATCGGCGAGCTGGACGCCGAGCCAGCCAGCCATGTGATCGTAGCAGGTCCGCGCCAGGCGCAGGTGCGGATCCCGCGGTCCGGTGCGGGGCCGACGCACCGCCGCATTGGAGGCAAGGAGCATGAGGCTTTCCAGCAGCCGGGCTACCTCCGGGCTGGCCAGGCGGTGGTAGCGGTGCCGACCCTGCTTCGACACGGTCACGAGGGACGCCGCCGCCAGCTGCGCGAGATGGCCGCTCGCCGTCTGCGGCGTGATCCCGGCGGCCTGCGCCAGCTCGGAGGCCGTCAGGGCGCGCCCGTCCATCAGGGCTTGCAGCATGGCCACGCGCGCCGGATCGCCCACCAGGGCGCCGACCTGCGCGACCGAGACCGTCGTCACCATCGCTCCACCTCGCGCATCCGATCGTAACGCGCTTCCACGACCGATGCTTCGGCGTCCACCGAAGCATCGGTCCGGTTTCCTCGGCCATAGGTCCGCCCTGGGCCGACGATCCCGACGACCTCCGAGGCCGAGCGCAGGACCGCCGG
This sequence comes from Methylobacterium sp. E-066, assembly GCF_022829635.1. Classification (GTDB taxonomy): domain Bacteria; phylum Pseudomonadota; class Alphaproteobacteria; order Rhizobiales; family Beijerinckiaceae; genus Methylobacterium. The sequence goes on along the minus strand of NZ_JAKSYO010000214.1, from coordinate 16,255 downwards.
ATCGGGCGGCGCTTCCCGTTGTCCAGTCCCTTCGACCGCGTGGAGTTTCGGGCATGCACGGCCCATCGGATTTCTATGGCTGGCGCGTCGTGGCCGCCGCCTTCGTCGTCGCGGTGTTCGGCTGGGGCGTCGGCTTCTACGGGCCGCCGGTCTATCTGGAGGTGGTCCGGCAGGCCTATGGCTGGCCGATCGCCCTGGTCTCCGGGGCGGTGACCCTGCATTTTCTGGCGGGCGTCGGCATCGTCGCCAACCTGCCCGCCCTGCATCGACGCTTCGGCTTGCCCGCCGTCACCTTCGCCGGGGCCGTGGTGCTGGCGCTGGGCGTCCTGGGCTGGGCCTGTGCCCAGACCCCCGGGCAGCTCTATGCCGCCGCGCTGCTGACCGGCGCGGGCTGGCCGGCGCTCGGTGCCGCGGCCGTGAACGCCATGATCGCCCCGTGGTTCGTCGCGCGGCGCCCGGCCGCCTTGAGCATGGCCTATAACGGCGCCAGCATCGGCGGGGTCCTGTTCTCCCCGCTCTGGGTCGCGCTGATCGGCCGGGTCGGCTTTCCGGTGGCGGCTCTGATGGTCGGTGCCGTCATGGTCGGCACGCTCGGGCTGCTTGCGCTGATCGTGCTCCCACGGACCCCCGGCGGAATGGGGCAAATTCCCGATGGCGATGCCGGTGCAGCCGCGAATCCGAAGATGGAGAGTGCCTACATGCGCCCCGTGGCGCGTCTGGCGCACGACCGGGCGTTCCTGACGCTGAGCCTCGGCATGGCCCTGGCGCTGTTCGCGCAGATCGGCCTGATCGCCCAGTTCGTCTCCGTGCTCGCGCCGGCCCTTGGGACGCAGGGGGCGGGCCTCGCGGCCGGGCTCTCGACCGCCGCGGCCATCGCCGGGCGGATGCTCGTCGGCTGGTGCATGCCGGCTGGCGCGGATCGCCGCGCCGTCGCCGCGCTCAGCCTGCTGGTCCAGGCGTTGGGCTGCGGCGTGCTGATCCTGTCCGGCAGCACCGACGTTGCCCTGCTGCTCCTCGGAATCGTCCTGGTCGGGTCCGGCATCGGAAACGCGACCTCGCTGCCGCCGCTCATCGCGCAGGTCGAGTTCACCCAGGCCGACGCGCCGCGGATGGTCGCGCTGATCGTGGCGATCTCGCAGGCCGCCTACGCCTTCGCGCCGGCCCTGTTCGGCTTGCTGCGGCAGCTCGGATCGGACAACGCGATCTTTTGGGCCGCCGCCGCCATCCAGCTCGCGGCAAGCGGCGCCTATCTCGTGGGTCGCCGCGCGTGCAAGCTGCGCCGGAGCGCGATCGGGCCGCTTCCACGCGCGTGATACGGCCTCGCGTCCAAGACAGCTCAGCCGTAAGCCGCGCTCGCCCGCACGGCGCCGGGCTCGGCCACGTCGAGGCCGGCCGAGACGTATTCGTTGAGCTTGTTGCGCAGGGTGCGGATCGAGATGCCGAGGATCTTGGCCGCGTGGGTGCGGTTGCCGAGGCAATGGTCGAGGGTGTCGAGGATCAGGTCGCACTCGACCTGCGCCACGGTCCGACCGACCAGGCCGCGGGTGGCGGCCTCGGCGGCTTGCACGGCGCGGCCGGCGGGCCCTTCCGTGGCGATCGACTCGCCGTCGGGGGACAGGATCGCGTCGGGGCCGATCTCGGGCCCGGAGGCCAGAAGGACCGCCCGGTGCAGGGTGTTCTCGAGCTCGCGAACGTTGCCGCGCCAGGGGTTCTTCAGCATCAGCGCCCGCGCCTCCGCGCTGAGCGGCCGGGCCGGCACGCCGTTCACCTCGGCGTATTTCCGGGCGAAATGGGCGGCGAGTTCCAGGATGTCGGCCGGCCGGTCGCGCAGGGCCGGCAGCTTCAGCGAGACGACGTTGAGCCGGTAGAACAGATCCTCCCGGAACGTGCCCTTGCGGACTTCCTCCATCAGGTTGCGGTTGGAGGTCGCCAGCACCCGGATATCGACCCGCACCGGGGCGGTGCCGCCGACCCGGTCGATCACCCGCTCCTGGAGGGCGCGCAGCAGCTTCGACTGCAGGCGGACATCCATCTCGGAGATCTCGTCGAGCAGCAGGGTCCCGCCATTGGCCTCCTCGAACCGGCCGATCCGCCGAGCGACCGCGCCGGTGAACGCACCCTTCTCGTGGCCGAACAGCTCGGATTCGAGCAGGGCCTCGGGGATCGCCGCGCAATTGACCGAGACGAACGGCTTGCCGGCCCGGTGGGATTTCAGGTGGACGTGACGCGCCAGTACCTCCTTGCCGGTGCCGCTCTCGCCGGTGATCAGCACCGAGGCCTCGGAGGGGGCGACCTGCTCGGCGAGCTTGACCACCCGCTCCATCGACGGGTCGCGCCAGACGAAGGCGGCGCGGTCGGAGGCGACCGCCTCCAGCACCGCCGCGATCAGCTCGGGATCGGGCGGAAGCGGGATGTACTCCTTGGCGCCGGCCCGGATCGCCGCGACGGCGGTCTGCGCGTCGGCCGAGACCCCGCAGGCCACGACCGGCGTGCGGATGCGCTCGGCTTCCAGCGCGTCGACGAGATCGCGCACCTCCAGCGACACGTCGATCATGATCAGGTCGGCGCCCTTGGCGCGCAGGACGTTGAGGCCCTGCGGGATCGCGTCCGCCTGCGTCACCGAGGCGCCGCGCCGCATCGCGATCTTGGAGGCGGTGATCAGCTCGCCGTTGAGCCGCCCGATCATCAGGAGCCGCATGGTTCGTCCCTCTCAAATGTCGTGGCGTGAGGTGCAAGCCGCCTCGCAAGGCGGCGGTCTCCCGCGCAAAGTCCCAAAAAAATCATTCGCCCTTGACGATCTCGGTCATCGTCACGCCGAGCCGGTCCTCGACGAGGACGACCTCGCCGCGGGCGACGAGTCGGTTGTTGACGAACACGTCGATCGCCTCGCCGACCTTCCGGTCGAGTTCGAGCACGGCGCCGGGGGCGAGCCGGAGCAGGTCGCCGATCGGCATCCGCGAGGAGCCGAGCACCGCCGAGACCATCACGGGCACGTCGAACAGCTGCTCCAGGTCGGCGGCCGTCTTCGGGGTGGTGGGCGTGTCGCGGATCGAGCCCGCGGCGTAGTCGGGATCGGTGTCGCCGAGCTGGGGCAGGCTGAAATCGTCGGACATCCGGGCTCCTTAGGCGGTCGGGGGCAGGCCGAGGGCGTCGGCGACGGCGGCCTCGATGCGGGCGCGCTCGCGGACGATGCCGCCGTCGGCCCATTCGATGCGGGCGTCGCCCGCCTGCATCTCGGGATCGCCCAGCACCACGAGGCGGCCCTCGTAGCCGCGCTCGCGGGCGAGTTTCTTCACCAGGGCCTCGGCGTCCTCGACGAGGCCGTCATGCACGCGGACCACGAGATGAGGCACGCCGCGCAGGTGCTGGAGCGCCGTGCGGGCGGCCTCGCCGATGCTGGCCAGCGGAGCGGCGTCGAGGGCGTCGCCGGCGACCTTCCGGGCGATCAGCACGGCGACCTCGACCGCCTGCGCCTCGCGCTCGGCATCGTGGGCGTCGGCCCGGGCGAGGAGGGCGGCGGCGGCCTGGGCCAGGTGGCTCAGCGCGGCGGTAAGCCGGCCCTGGATCTGGGCCTCGGCCTGGATCAGGCCCTCCTGCACGCCGCGCGCATGCGCCTCCACCTCCGCGCGGGCCGCCGCCTCGGCGGCGCGCTGGGCCGCCGCGCTCGGGCGCGGGCTGCGAAAGTCGGTCTCGAACAGGAACGGCTTCGCGATCTGGGGCGACGAGGCGTTCAATAGACCAGCTCCTCCTCGGCGCTGTTCTTGGCGATCATGATCTCGCCCTTCTCGGCGAGGTCCTTGGCGACCTCGGTCATCTTCGTTTGCGCCTCATCGACCTCCTTGAGGCGGACCGGACCCAGCGACGCCATCTCGTCCGTGAGGTTCTTGGCGGCCCGGGTCGACATCTGCTTCATGAAGAAGGCCCGGGTCGGCTCGTTGGCGCCCTTGAGCGCCCGGCACAGGGTCGCGCCGTCGATCCTCTGCATCAGGGTCTGGACGCTGCCCGGATCGAGCTTCAGCAGATCCTCGAAGGTGAACATCAGCTCGCGGATGCGCTTGGCCGAGCCGCGATTGGCCTGGTCGAGGGCGGCCAGGAACCGGCCCTCGGTCTGGCGGTCGAAGGCGTTGAACACGTCCGCCATCATCTCGTGGGCGTCGCGGCGCTGGGTCTGGGCGATGGTCGAGACGAACTCGACCCGCAGGGTCTCCTCGATGTGGCGCAGGGCCTCCTTCTGCACCGTCTCCATGCGGAGCATCCGGTTCAGGACGTCGATGGCGAATTCCTCGGGCAGGATGGTGAGCACCTTGGCGGCGTAGTCGGCCCGCACCCGCGACAGCACCACCGCCACGGTCTGCGGGTACTCGTTGCGCAGGAACGAGGCCAGGATCTCCGGATCGACCTGGGCGATCGAGGCCCAGACGCGCTTGCCCGAGGCGCCCTTGATCTCGGCCATGATCAGGGAGACCTGATCGCTGGGGAAGATCTTCAGGAGCAGCGCCTCGGTGCGCTCGAAGTTCGACGAGATGCCGCCGCTGTTGCTGAGCTTCGTCACGAACTCGATGATCAGCCGCTCGACGGTGGCGACCTCCAGCGTGCCGAGCTGGACCATCGCGTGGCTGACCTTCTTGACCTCGTCCTCCTCCAGCATCTGCCAGATCGGCGCGCCCTCGGCCTCGCCGAGCATGAGCAGGAGCGCGGCCGCGCGCTGCGCGCCGGGCATCGCCGCGAAGGCGTCGCCGCCCTCGGCCGTCAGGGAATTCGCCAGTCCTGCCGCCATCGTTCGTCCCCGATCCTCGACGCGCTACTCTTCCTGGATCCAACCGCGCAGCACCTCGACGGTCTCGGCCGGGCTGGCCCGGACCATGTCGACGACGCGCTGCACGGTGTCGGCCTGGATCTGGCCGTTGATCTTGGCGAACTCCATCAGCCGGGCGGTCGGGCTGTCGCGCTCGATCATCGTGACCGTGGCACCCGCGGCCGCCGCGGCGGCGGCCTCGGCGAGGGTCGCGGGGGCGGCCAGGACCGGCGGGGCCGGGACCGGCGCCAGCACCTGCCGCACGAGCGGCCGCACCACCGTGAGCAGGACGATCAGGGTCAGGAGCGCCAGCACCGAGAGCTCGGCCATGCGCAGCACGTCCTCCTTGGTCGGCGCGAGCAGCGACTCGATCAGGGTCGGCTCGGTGAATTGCGGCACGCTCGGCGCCTCGGCGAAGCGCAGGTTCACCACCTCGATCTGATCGCCGCGGGCCTTGTCGAAGCCGACCGCGCTGCGCACCAGGGCGGTGATCCGCTCGATCTCGGCGGGCGGGCGCGGCGTGTAGGTCTGCTTGCCGTCGGGGGCGATGGCGTAGATCCCGTCGACCACCACGGCGACCGACAGGCGCTTGACCCGGCCGCCCTCGGCGATCTCGGTCTTTGTGACCTTCGAGATCTCGTAGTTGGTGGTCTCCTCGTTCTTGTTGGTCGCATCCTTCGGGGCCGGGGGCTTGTCGCCGCCATTGGCGCCCGGCAGCTCGTTGCCGACCGTGACCTGGCCGTCGGCATTGCCGGTGACGGCCGATTCGGTCCGGGTCTGGGCCGAGCGCACGACCCGGCTCTCCGGGTCGAAGGTCTCGGAGCGGCTCTCGATCCGGTTGAGGTCCAGCTCGGCATTCACCTGGACCCGGGCACGGCCCGGGCCGACGATGCCGGCCATCACGTCCTCGATCTGGCCGCGCAGGCGCCGCTCCAGACCGATCTGCCGGTCCTCGAAGGCGCTCGCAGCGTTGGGATCGGCGTCCTTGGCGCCGTCGGCCAGCAGCCGGCCGCGCTCGTCGACGATCGAGACCCGCTCGGGCTTCAGGCCCTCCACGGCGGAGGCCGCGAGGTGCCGGATCGCCCGCACCTGCCCGGCATCGAGCTCGCCCATCAGCTTCAGCACGATGGCGGCGCTCGGGGTCTCCCGGTCGCGCTCGAACAGGCGCCGCTCGGGCAGGACCAGGTGGACCCGGGCCGCCTGGACCCGGCCGATCGCCCGGATCGACCGCGACAGCTCGCCCTCCAGGGCGCGCAGGTGGTTCACGTTCTGCACGAAGTTGGTGGACGAGAACGCGTCGCCCTTGTCGAAGATCTCGTAGCCGACGCCGGCCTGGACCGGCAGGCCCTTGCCGGCGAGGTCCATCCGCAGCCGGGCGAGGTCGGCCCGGGGCGCCATGATGGTCTGGCCGGTATCGCCCTTCGATTCGTAGCGGATGCCGCGGCTGTCGAGCTCGCGGATCACGGCGGCCGAATCCTGCATCGTCAGGTCGGAGAACAGCACGCCCATGTCGGGGCGCGAGACCCGCAGGATGATGAAGGCGAAGAAGCCGATGAGGGTCAGCGTCACCGCCGCCATGGCGGCGATCCGGGCGGGTCCGAGCTTCGTGACGAGATCGAGGACCGGCTTCACGGGATGGTTCGCTGCACTCTAACGCTGGCGGCGCCCGACGGGCCGCCCGGCAGAAATTGCCCAGCCCATGGTTAGCGGGGCGTTAATGCCGGGCGCCGTACGGGCGTTTAAGATGGCCCTGGAACGGAACGAAGCCGCATCCGGGGTGCGGAAGCGGCTTCGGACGGCTTTTTTGGGGGATCGGGCCGCACGGGGCGCGATCCCGACTCCCATCGGCTCAGTGCCGGTAGTGCTGGATCCGGGTCGTCCGCAGCCCGGCCAGGCCGTGCTGGTCGATCGAGAACTGCCAGCTCAGGAATTCCTCGGTGGTCAAGGTGTAGCGCTTGCACGCCTCCTCGAGACTGAGGAGGCCACCGCGCACGGCGGCCACGACCTCTGCCTTGCGCCGGATCACCCAGCGGCGGGTGCTCGGCGGCGGAAGATCCGCGATGGTCAGAGGAGAGCCGTCGGGCCCGATCACGTATTTGACTCTCGGGCGGCTGGGTTCGGTCATGATACGCTCTACACTCGACTGACCTGTCGAGCGTTGAAGGTACTTGCCTCCGCTTAAGAGATGTTGAAGCGGATCACTCGGATATGATTCGTCAGGTGCCACTTGTGGACAACCCTATGCTTTGGACGCTGCTGAGCGGAACTTTCTGGGAGCCGATCATCAGGACCGGCGCCGCGCCGCTGAGGTCGACCGAGTCCACCGTCCCGTTGAGGCTGGTGTCGACCGCCACGTTCGCGCCGGTCGTGTCGGAGGCCGAGACCTTGATCGAATAGGCCCCGTCGGGCGCGGTCAGCCCTGCCGAAGTCTTGCCGTTCCAGCTGTAGGTTTGGCTGCCGGCGGTGAGCGACGTGGTCTGTGTCGCCACGACGTTGTTCTTGGAATCGAGGATCGTCACCACCGCCTTGGGGGCGGCCCGGGCGGGTGTCAGCGTCCAGGATGCCGAGCCCTTGGACAGCTGGGACGCGCTGCCATCGGCCGTGATGCTCTTGCCGATATAGCTCGTGGCCGAGGCGGAACTCGCCGATTTCGACGCGGTCAGGATGCTGTCGAGGCGATCGTTGGACTTGAGCTGCTGCTCGACGCCCGCGAACTGGACCAGCTGCTGGGTGAACTGGTTGGTATCCATCGGGTCGAGCGGGTTCTGGTTCTTGAGCTGCGTGGTGAGCAGCGTCAGGAACTGCGTGAAGTTGCCGGCGATCTCGCTGGCATTGCCGCTCGCGGTGGCGCTCGACGCTGTGGATGACGTGTTGGTAACGCTGGATATGCCGGAGGTCATGCGGCTCGCTCCCGTGGCGCGTCGGGGCTGACAGCCGGGACGCGTGATGTTTCGATGTGGTCGCGCATCGCGCTAGATCCGGATGTCGAGGCCGCCGTAACCGCGCAGCCAGCGCGTCGGGGCGGTCTCCTGGGGCGCCTCGGCGCGATCCTGCGCCCAGGCCGTCTGGCCGCTCCGGGGCGCCTCGCCCTGGCCGCCGCCCGCGCCGCCCTGGGCGTTGCCGTCGCTGCGCAGCGACAGGTTGAGCCCGCCCGCGGACGGATCGAGCCCGGCCTGGGACAGGGCCTGCTGCAATTGGCCGGCATCGCGCTGGAGCATGGCCAGCGTCTCGGGCCGCTCGACAACCAAATGGGTCGTCACCGTGCCGCGGGCCTTGTCGATCTCGAGCTTGACGTCGATCCGCCCGAGTTCGGCGGGGTCGAGCCGGATCTGGAATTCGCTCGACCCCGCAAGCGAGCGCAACCCGATGGTCATCGGCACCTGGCCGATCGGCACCGCCGGATCCACCGGGGCCTGCGCCTGGGTCGGGGTCGGCGCGGCGGCCTGCGTCGCGGCGGTATGCGTCCCGGCCGCCTGCGGGGCGAGAACGGATGCGTCCGGATTGCCCTGGGGCAGGGCTGGGGCCGGCGCCTGCAGGCCCGCGGCCGCGCCCTGTCCGTTCCCCTGGCCGGCATCCGCCAGGGCGGCCATGAAGTCCGAGCCGGCGGACGCGCTTGAAGCCGCCTCCGTCCCCGCGGGATCAACCGCACCGGCCTTGACGGCCTCCACCGGGCTCGCGCCCTGGCCCGAAGCCCGCAGAGTTGTGGGCGCCACGCCCATCTTGGTCCCGGCGCCGGCCGAAGCCGCGGCGGCATCGGCGATGTCGGCATGCGCCGTCGCTGAACCCGCCGCGCCCGAACCCGCGGCACCGGCGCCGACCGCTCCGGTCGCCCCCACTTCTCCGCTCTCTCCACCGGCCGCGGCGCCGCCGGCCAGGACGGGGGCACCCTTGACCAACTCGGCCAGCAGGGCCTGCAGCGTTCCCGGCACCGCTGGGCTCGCCGGCTGAGGTGCTGTCTGCGGCGGCGCCTCGCTCGGCACGGCTTCGATCTGGGCGGTCTCGGTGGCGGCTGAATCACCCGCTTTCGTGTCGGTCTTGGCGGCATCGGCGGCCGTCGCATCGGTTGCGGCATTCGGCGCGGAGGCGCTGGCCGTATCGGAGGCCGGCTGCGCCTTCGGATCCGTGTCCCGGGCAGCCCCGGCGGGGGTGGATGTCGAGGCTTTCGCCGGAGCCTGCGCCCCGGCGCGGGTCATCGATGTGTCAGACCGCGTGTTCGCAGGCGTCGCGGTCTGAGCCTGCGCGTGGGGCTCCGGCGGCTTGGCGGGATTGGTGGGTCGGGCGTCCGGCCGGGCGGTGGCGCGGGACTTCGCGGCATCGGCCGCATCCCGCGCACGCTCAGAAGCGGTGCGGGCCGCGTCGGCTTGGCTGCGCTGGGTTTCGTCGCGGGCGCGGGTCGCCGCCGCATCGTCCCGAGCCCGGGCCGCGCTCAGCGCCGCGCCGAAACGATCCTGCGACGAGTCGCCGGATCGGGCAGCAACACCCGCCGCATCCCAGCTCGATCGCGTGGTCGACGCCGCGCGGGCGGACGGAATCCACCCGGTGACATCCAACCGATCCGCTGCACCGCTCGCCATGCTGGGGCTCCTCTCGAAGGGAGTTGAGCAAGGGCCAGGCCATTGGGGCGGTTGGATAAGTGGCTGACGGATAATGGTTTTTGTCGCGCCGCTCTCGGGTGCCGGATATCGTCCGGGTCCGAAGCTGCCGCGCGCCCGGCAGCATTTGCCGGGTGGGGGGCACTCGATTGCTGGGTCAGGCAGGCCGGCAACGACACCCGCGCCTCCCTCCCATCGCAGCGGGCTGTGATGATCACCATCGTTACTTTGGAGACGGGACGTGCCCCCTCTCCCGTGCGGGAGAGGGTTGGGGTGAGGGACCAGGGTCTTCCGGAGAGGTCGCATCCCTCACCCTGTCCCTCTCCCGCACGGGAGAGGGGACTTGCGCGTCCTCCGGAAACCTCTGGTTCCTTTAGGCTGCAGTGAGGGTGGACGGCGCTTGCTGCCGGGATTGATCCCACGCCTCGCACCGCGCCCGCGCAAACCGGCTCGCCCCCGTCAAAAAACGCCGCCCTGGAAAGCCAACCCGACTCCCGCTATAGACGGGCCGTGCAGCCGAGACGCCTTTCAGCCGGCGGCGGCGGACCCTTGCGATGAACGCCCTCGACCTTCCCAAGCCAGCCCACGAGACGCGCGTCGTCGTCGCCATGTCCGGCGGCGTCGATTCCTCCGTGGTCGCGGGGCTCCTGAAGCGGCAGGGCTTCGACGTGGTCGGGGTCACGCTCCAGCTCTACGACCACGGCGCCGCGACCCATCGCAAGGGCGCCTGCTGCGCCGGCCAGGACATTAACGACGCCCGGGCCGCGGCCGAGCATCTCGGCATCCCGCATTATGTCCTCGATTATGAGGACCGGTTCCGCGACGCGGTGATCGAGAAATTCGCCGAGAGCTACCTCGCCGGCGAGACGCCGATCCCCTGCGTCGAGTGCAATCGCACCGTGAAGTTCCGCGACCTCCTGGGTCTCGCCCGGGATCTCGACGCCGACGCCCTGGCCACCGGCCACTACGTGGCGAGTCGCGCCCTGCCGGAGGGCGGCCGGGCGCTCCACCGCGCGCTCGATCCGGCCCGGGACCAGAGCTACTTCCTGTACGCGACGACAGCCGAGCAACTCGCCTACCTGCGCTTTCCCCTGGGCGAGATGTCCAAGGTCGAGACCCGGGCGCTCGCCAAGGATCTCGGCCTGTCGCTCGCCGAGAAGCCGGACAGCCAGGACATCTGCTTCGTGCCACAGGGCCGCTACAGCGACGTGATCGCCCGCCTGCGGCCGGACGCGGCCCGGCCCGGCGAGATCGTCGACCTTGCCGGCCACGTCCTCGGCCGGCACGACGGCATCGTTCATTATACGGTCGGCCAGCGCCGGGGCCTCGGCCTGTCGGGCTCCGAGCCGCTCTACGTGGTACGCCTGGAGCCGGACACCGCCCGGGTGGTGGTCGGCCCCCGTACCGCCCTGGCGACGACCCGGATCCGCCTGTCGGACCTCAACTGGCTGGGCGAGGGCCGGCCCGAGTCGGTGCGCGACCTGCCCGTGGCGGTCCGCGTGCGCTCGACCCGGCCGCCCCGGCCGGCGACGCTCAGCATCGGTCCGGACGGCACCGCTGAGGTGGTGCTGGCCGAGCCCGAGGATGGCGTATCCCCGGGTCAGGCCTGCGCGATCTACGGCGACGACGGCCCCCGGGCCCGGGTGCTCGGCGGCGGCACCATCCGCAGGGTCGATGCGTTGTCGGCCCGGCCCCGCGAAGCCGCCTGATCTCAATCTCTGGATAGTCTGAACGATGCTGAGCGAGCCGCAGATGGCCGGGCCGAGCACGGCCCTGATGCGTAAGGCCTATGCCCGCTGGGCCCCCGTCTACGACGTGGTCTACGACAAGCTCACCGAGCCGGCGGCCCGCGCGGCCGTCGAGGCGGCGGCCGAGCACGGTCCGCGGATCCTGGAGGCCGGCGTCGGCACCGGGCTGGCGCTGGGCTACTACCCGAAGGCGAGCTTCGTCTGCGGGGTCGACCTCTCCGAGGACATGCTCAAGCGCGCCCGCGCCAAGGTGAAGCGCCGGAACCTGGCTCACGTGAAGGGCCTGCAGGTGATGGATGTCTGCCACCTCGGCTACGCCGATGCGAGCTTCGACGCCGTGGTGGCGCAGTTCCTGATCACCCTGGTGCCCGACCCCGAAGCCGCGATGTCGGAGTTCCTCCGGGTGGTCCGGCCGGGCGGCGGCATCGTGCTCGCCAACCATTTCGGCCAGAGCGACGGCCCGCTGGCCCGGGTCGAGGAGGTGGTGGCGCCGCTCTGCACCAAGATCGGCTGGTCGTCGGACTTCAAGGCGACCCGGATCGAGGCCTGGGCGCGGCGCAACGGCGTCGAGGTGCTGGGCTTGAAGCCGACCTTCCCGGGCGGCTTCTTCAAGATCCTGCGGATGCGCAAAGCCGGGTGAGCGAGGCCGGATCAGCCCCCGTCCCCGAGGGCCTCTGGAAGCGGCTGCGGCGCTGGCTGCCGCTGGTGCTGCTGCTCTGCATCTCGGCGGTCGTGCTGGTCTCGGGGGCCGCGCAGCTCCTGAGCCTCGACCGCCTGCTCGCCTCGCGGGCTTGGCTGCACGGCTTCGTCGAGGCCGGGTTCGTGCGCGCCCTGGTGGCGGCCTACCTGCTCTACGTCATCTCCGTGGTCGTTTCGGTGCCGGCCACGCTGATCCTGACCATGATCTGCGGTTTTCTGTTCGGGATCGTGCCGGGGGCGCTGACCGCAGTCTGCGCCGCCACCACCGGGGCGGCGATCGTGTTCGCCATCGGCAAGGGGCCGGGCGCCGACCTGCTGCGCCGGGTCGGCGGGACACGTCTCGCCGCCTTCACGGACGGGTTCCGGCGCGACGCCTTCGGGTACATCGCGGTGATGCGGCTGCTGCCGCTGTTCCCGTTCTGGATGACGAATCTCGCGCCCGCCGCCTGCGGGGTGAAGATGCGGATCTTCGTGCTGGCGACCTTCCTGGGCCTGCTGCCGGGCGCGCTGGTCTACGCTACCACCGGCGCCGGGATCGACGACGTGGTCGCCGCCCACGAGACCGCCAAGGCCGCCTGCCTGGCCTCGGGCGCGCCCGGCTGCGACGAAGCCCTGACCCTGCGGGCGCTGATTACGCCCAAGATGGTGGCGGGGCTGGCGATGCTGGCGCTGTTCGCGCTGGGGAGCGTGTTTCTGAGCCGCCGGTTTCGCCGGGCCTGATCCGGGTCGGTCGGGAGACTTGCGGCGGTGCTTAACGGCTTTGCGCGGTTGGATAGACCGCACCAGAACCGAAGGCTGGCATCGAGATCCGTCACGCTGAGTTCCGGAACGAGGGCGGCGAACCCGCCCTGCGGCGCGGCACCCGATCCCGAGGACGCCGCCCTGTCGGCCGGATTGGCCAGCGGCTTCTCGTCGGCCATCACAACCCCCAGGAACAGACCGGCTCCCCCTTCAGAGCCCCATCCGGTCAGACTGGATCGGACGCAGATGGGACGAGCCATCGAGAGATGTACTTACCGCGATTCGGACCCGAGCCCGAGTCTCGCCCGCCGTCCAGTGCGGCTCACTCCCCACCCTCCTCCCCGCCCAAAGACCATTCCAGCACCCGCGCCAAGTGATCATACGCCCCGTACTGGCTGGCATATTGCGGGTAGGGCCGGGCCGTGTAGGCGGCTTCGCCGGTGAGGAAGCGGGCGATCAGGCCCTTCAGGCGGGTGGCGTGCTCGGCCACGATCGCGTCGACGCTGCGTTCCTCGCCGCGGGGCGGTTTCACCGGGGCCGGGACGAACGGCTTCCTCCCGCCCGAGGCATGGACGTAGAGCAGGTCCGGCGTGGTCTTCACCGGCGGCAGGCCGTCGAAGGCGCCGTGCATCAGCATCGCCGCCTCCAGGGTGAGCTGCGGCGAGAATCCCGAAAAAATCATCTTCGCCGAGGGCGGCGTGCCGGTCTTGTAATCGACGATGCAGGCGCTGCCGTCCGGGCGCAGCTCGATCCGGTCGGCCCGGGCGCGCAGGGTGAAGCTCTCGCGGCCTAGGGGGATCACCCAGCGACCGGACACCTCCGGGTGGATGCGGCGCAAGACTGGCCGGCGCTCCGTCTCCCAGGTGAGATAGGCCGCGGCCATGCGCTCGTAGCGCGGCCACCACTCGGCGTAGAGTTCCGGATAGGTGTCGGCGATCTCGCCGAAGGCGTTGGTGGCGATGGCGAAGAGATGCTCCTCCGGCCGCCCGGGCAGGCCCTCCGGATGGGCACTGGCGAACTCCGAAAAAATGTCGTGCACCAGGGAGCCGCGGGTGGCGACGCTCGGCACCGCGGCCAGCGACTCCAGGGGATCGAGCCCGAGCACGTGGCGCGCGAAGATGCTGTAGGGGTCGCGGACCAGCGTCTCGATCTCGGTGACGCTGAGCGAGCGCGGGAACAGGGCCGGGTCCGGCTTCGGCGCCGGGCGCTTCAACCGCTTCTCGGGCGGGGCGGTGTCGAGGCGGGCGGCGAGACCGGTGAAGCGCCGTCCGGCCGCCAGCACCGCCTCCCAGCGGGCGTCGCCGGAAAGCGCGCGCAGGCGCTGGATCAGGCGCGACGGCACGGTCGGCGAGCCCTCCCGCTTGAGCGCCCGGGTGATCACCGCGTCGCGGCAGCCGAGCGCCTGCACGAAGTCGTGCGCCATCTGGCCGATCCGGCGCTCGGGCGGGTTGAGGCCGACCCGCTCGCGCATCGGCCGGTTGAGGAAGGCGTCGGTCAGGGTCCGCACCGGCCAGACGCCCTCGTCGAGCCCGCCGAGCACCACTCGGTCGACCGAGAGCAGCCGCGCCTCCAGCAGGCCGAGGATGCGCAGCCGCGGATGCGGCGCCTCGCCGGAGCAGCCGACCAGGCGCTCCCGGGCGAGCGAAGTGAAGAAGGTCGCGTAATCGTCGAACCGCCCTGGCATCAGGCCGGGCTCGGCCATCTCCAGGTCGTCGAACAGGGCATCGAGGCAGGACAGGGAGCCGTCCTCGACCGCATCCGGGGCATCCTCCGGGCCGGCGAGCAGCCAGTCGCAGGCGGCGCGATGCCGGGCGGCGGTGGCGACGAGATCGCACTCGCCGGCCCCGTCCGGGCCCGGGAAGTCGGCGAAGACCTGATCCAGCCGGTCGAGCAGGGCCGCGGCGAGATCCCAGTCGATATCCTTCAGGCGGCGCTTGGCCCGGGGGCGGCGCTCCAGAGGCCCGACCCGCTCGGCCGCCAGAGCATTCCGCAGCCCGGAAAAACCCGGGGCCGGGACGGGGCCGCGCAGCAGCCCGATCTCCAGGGCGGCGGCACCGCGCACCACATCGGACCGGGCCAGGCCCAGGCGGACCATCGGGTGCGACAGCAGCGCGATCAGCCGCGCGGGGATCGCGTCGGCCTGGTTGCGGGCGAGGTCGGCGGCCAACTCCGCCGTGAGCCGGGCGAGCCGTCCGGCGGGGCTTCCGGCCAGCGCCAGCCCGGCCGAATCCTCGGCGACGATGCCCCAGCGCAGCAGTTCCACCGCGACCCGGCCGGCGAGCCCGCGATCGGGCGTGACCAGGGCCGCGGTGGCGCCGGGGACCTGAAGGGTCTCGCGCAGGGCGAGCGCCGCGACCAGGGCCTCTTCGCGCTCGTCGGCGGCCTCGGCCAGAGCGAGCCCCGTCAGGCCGGTTTCGGCGACCGAGTCCCGCTTCTCCGGGTCGAGATCGGCCCAGGCGTCGGTGGTGTCGGCCGGGCGCAGGGCCTGGGACAGCAAAGCGGCCCGGGCCGCCTGGCCGGCATCGGGATCGCCCAAAGCCACCACCTCCGCCCGCGACAGGGCGAGATTGTCCGCCCCGAGCAGCCGGTGCAGCACCGCCTGGGGGTGCCCGTGGGCGATCACCCGGGAAAACCCCTCGCCGGTGTCGATGCCGGACCAGCCGGCTTCGTCGAGGTCGAGATCGAGCCCGGGCAGCACCACGGCGCCCCGGGGCAGCTTCGCCACCGCCGCGATCAGCCGGGCGGTGGCGGGCACGGAGCCGAGCGAGCCGGCGACGACCACGGGATCCGTCGGCGCGGTCCGCGCCAGGCGCTGGCCCTCGGCGAGGACGAGGCCGCGGGCGCGGGCGACCGGATCGGATAGGCCGCGCTCGGCCAGGAGTTTTGGCCAGTTCTCGGCGGCGATCTTCACGAAATCCAGGGTCAGGCCGAAATAGCGCGAATACTCGGCCTCCACGGCGGCGCCGATCTCCGACCAGGGCAGGCCCTCGACGGTGAGCGCATCCATCAGCCGTTCGAGATCGCCCGCCAGCCCGACCGCGTCGGCGGGCGAGGACGGCACCAGGAACGGCACCTCGGCATCCAGCGGCAGCAGGGTCCGGTCGACCGACTTCGCCCAGGCCTGGACCAGGCGGGCCAGGATCAGCCGGCGCTCCAGCGGCGGCATCGGCGTGCTGAGCGGATCGTTGTCCTCCAGCAGCGGCTCGGAGGCGAGGTCGAGCTCGGCCTCGTCGGCCTCGCCGAGGGGGATCATCCGCGGCAGCAGGGCCGCGTAGCCGGGCGCGCCCCGCTCATGCGCTCTTTGGCCGAGCCGGTCGGCCAGGATCGCGCCGAGCGCCCGCGCCGCCCGGCGCTTCGGCAGGTAGATCGTGACCGCGGCAAGCGCCAGCGGATCCTCCGCCACCGGCCCGACCAGCCGGCCGGACAGCAGCGCCTCAGCCAGCGTCGGCAGGAACGGGACGCCCCGGGTGATGGTGAAGACGGCCTGCCGCTCTGACATGGAGCGCCTTTTACGCGGGCTCGGCGGGTCGGGACAGGGGCGTGCGACGACGACGAACGCGTGCCGTCATTGCGAGCGCAGCGAAGCAACCCAGCGCAGCGCGCGATCCCCGGACGTAGCGTTGCCCTAGGTTGCTTCGCTGCGCTTGCAATGACGGTGGGCGGTGAGAACCTATGCCCCC
>NZ_JAKSYO010000068.1 GCF_022829635.1 Methylobacterium sp. E-066 | reverse complement strand
GGGGCGCGCCCATGCCGACGGCAAGGTCGTCCCGGCCGGGTCCGTCATCGAGCTGCTGGAGGCGGTGCTCCGCCCCGGTGACCGGGTCTGCCTGGAGGGCGACAACCAGAAACAGGCGGATTGCCTGGCGCGGGGGCTCGCCGCCTGCGATCCGGGCAAGGTCCACGACCTGCACATGGTCCAGTCGGGCATCGTGCTGCCGGAGCATCTCGACGTGTTCGAGACCGGCATCGCCAAGCGGCTCGACTATTCCTATTCCGGCCCGCAGGGCGCCCGCATCGCCAAGATGCTCTACGGCGGCCAGATCCAGCTCGGCGCCGTGCACACTTATCTCGAGCTGTTCGCCCGCTACTTTGTGGACCTCACGCCCCACGTGGCGCTGATCGCCGGCGTTTCGGCCGACCGCGACGGCAACCTCTATACCGGCCCCAACACCGAGGACACGCCCACCGTCGTGGAGGCCACCGCCTTCAAGAACGGCGTGGTCATCGCCCAGGTGAACCAGATCGTCGACAAAGTGCCCAGGGTCGACATCCCGGGCGACCGGATCGACTTCGTGGTCGAGGCCGACACACCGTTCTACGTCGAGCCGCTGTTCACCCGCGACCCGGCGGCGATGACCGAGACCCAGATCCTGATCGCCATGATGGCGATCAAGGGCATCTATGCCGAGTACGGCATCCGCCGCCTCAACCACGGGATCGGCTTCGGCACCGCGGCGATCGAGCTGCTGCTGCCGACCTATGGCGAGAAGCTCGGGCTCAAGGGCCAGATCTGCACCCACTGGGCGCTCAACCCGCACCCGACCCTGATCCCGGCGATCGAATCCGGCTGGGTCAAACAGGTCCACTGCTTCGGCTCGGAAGTCGGCATGGATCGCTACATCCGCGCGCGGCCCGACATCTTCTTCACTGGGGCCGACGGCTCCCTGCGCTCGAACCGGGCCTTCTGCCAGACGGCCGGCCTCTATGCCTGCGACATGTTCATCGGCGCGACGCTCCAGATCGACCTGATGGGCCATTCCTCGACGATCACGCAGTCGCGGGTGGCGGGCTTCGGCGGCGCGCCCAACATGGGCTCCGACCCGCATGGCCGCCGCCACCCGTCCGATGCCTGGATGAAGGCCGGCCGCGAAGGCCAGATTGTCGGCGATCCCGCGCTGATGCGTGGCCGCAAGCTGGTGGTGCAACTGGTCGAGACCTTCGGGGAGAAGCTGGTGCCGACCTTCGTAGAGAAGCTCGATGCCCTGGAGCTGGCGAAAAAAATCGGGCTCGAGCTGGCGCCGGTGATGATCTACGCCGACGACGTCACCCACATCGTCACCGAAGAGGGCATCGCCAACCTCCTGCTGTGCCGGGACGCCGACGAGCGCGAGCAGGCGATCCGCGGGGTGGCCGGCTACACCGATGTCGGCCGCGGCCGGGACCGGGCCAAGGTCGAGGAACTGCGCGCCCGCGGCGTGATCCGCCGGCCGGAGGATCTCGGCATCGAGCCCCTCGACGCCGACCGGGCCTTGCTCGCGGCCAAGTCGATCAAGGATCTGGTGCACTGGTCGGGCGGCCTCTACGAGCCGCCGGCGAAGTTCCGGAACTGGTGAGACGGCCGCGATGGGCCGGCCACGCCCATCCACACCCTCATCCTGAGGTGCCGCGCGATCGCAGATCGCACGGCCTCGAAGGAGGCCTCCAGAGGCCGCTCAGATCACGGGAGGGCTCCTTCGAGGCCTCCGCTACGCTCCGGCACCTCAGGATGAGGTGTTCTGTTTGGATGACGGGACGTCCTGCGAGGAACCCACCATGGAATCCCTGACCTTCCGCCACACCACCAAAAAGCCGCTGCCCGGCTCGGTGCCGAACGCCATCACGGGCGTGGTGGCCTCGGGCAACCTGGAGATCCTGTTGGAGCGGGTGCTGCCGCCGGATGCCTGCGAGGTTGCGATCGAGACGCCGATCGCCGGCTACGGCCCTGTCTGGGAGGCGGTGGTGGCGGATTTCGTCGCCCGCGCCCAGCCCGGCGGCCTGCGCATCAGCATCAATGACGGCGGCGCCCGTCCCGACACCGTGTCCCTGCGCCTGCTCCAGGGCGCCCGGCTGATGGAGGCCTGACCATGGCTGGCGCGCACGCCGCGAGCACTGACCCCGATGCCCTGAGCTGGTACGAGGCGACCGCCCGCCAGCGCGTGGTGGCGCTCGCCGATCCCGGCAGCTTCGAGGAATTCCTGCCCCCGACCGAGCGGCGCATGAGCCCGCACCTGCCGCTGTTCGACCTGCCGCGGGCTTTTGACGACGGCATCGTGGTCGGCCGCGCCAAGCTCGACGGCAAGACGGTGCTGGTCGCGGCTCAGGAGGGCCGGTTCATGGGCGGCGCCTTCGGGGAGATCCATGGGGCGAAGCTCGTTGGGCTTCTGCGCGCCGCGCTCACCCTGAAACCGGCGGCCGTGCTGATCCTGTTCGATACCGGCGGCGTCCGGCTCCAGGAGGCCAATGCCGGCGAGACCGCCATCGCCGAGACCATGCGGGCGATCGTCGATGTCCGGGCGGCCGGCATCCCGGTGATCGGGCTGATCGGCGGCCGGGCCGGCTGCTACGGCGGCGGCGGGCTGATCGCCGGCATCTGCTCGCGGCTCGCCGTCTCGGAGGGCGGCCGGATCTCGGTCTCCGGCCCTGAGGTGATCGAGACCAACAAGGGCGCGGAAGAGTTCGATTCCCGCGACCGGGCGCTGGTCTGGCGGACCATGGGCGGCAAGCACCGGCGGCTGATCGGCGGCGCCGACGCCTTCTGCGCCGACACCGTATCGGCCTTCCGGCAGGCGGCGCTGGACCTGATCGGCCGGGCGCCGGCCTTCGATCTGGACACGCTGGAGGCCGAGCAGGCCCGGCTCGAATCGCGGATCGCGCGCTTCGGCGATTGCCGGGACGCCACCGAAATCTGGGCGCGGCTCGGCGTCAACGATCCCGAATCCGTGCCCGCCATGGATACGCGCGCCTTCGACGAGACCGTATCCCGGGTGAGGGAGGCCGATCATGACGCTCGCTGAGATCCTGGCCGGGCTGTTTTCGCAGGGCCATTCCGTCATCGTGCGCGACGGCCTCGTGACCGGGGGCGGCCCGTTCGCGGGCGGAAAGGTCCACGTCGTCGGGGTCGACGGCGACACGCCGCTCGGGGTCGACGGGGCGCTGATCCTGTCGCGCGCCGTGCTCGACGCGGTCCGGTCGGGCGACAAGGCGCCGATCCTGGTGGTCGTCGATTCCGACAGCCAGCGCATGAGCCGGCGCGACGAGCTCCTGGGGCTCAACGAATGCCTGGCCCATCTCGCCAAGGCGCTGCTGCTCGCCGACCGCTCCGGCCACCCGACCATTGGGCTGATCTACGGCCACTCCGCCGCCGGCGCCTTCATCGCCACCGCGCTGGCGACCCGGATCCTGGCGGCGCTGCCGGGCGCCAACCCGAGCGTGATGGACCTGCCCTCGGTGGCGAAGGTGACCAAGCTGCCCCTCGACAAGCTCCAGGAGATGGCGAAATCGACGCCGGTCTTCGCCCCCGGGCTGGACAACATGGTGGCGGCCGGGGCTGTCCACGTCGTTCTGGATCCGGGCAAGCCGCTCGACGGCCAGATCCGCGACCTGATCGCCAACCTCCAACCGGGCGACGACCGGGATCGCCTCGGCGAAGAGCGCGGCGGGCGGCCGGTGGCGCGCGGGATCGCGGAGGCGGTCATCGCGCAGGCCGGGCGGGGATAGGGCCCGCACCGCATACCGTCATTGCGAGCGCAGCGAAGCAACCCAGTGAGGCGCGACGTCCGGGGATTGCGCGCTGCCCTAGGTTGCTTCGCTGCGCTCGCAATGACGGAGGGATCATTGGGACGCCCAGCCGGACCAATCACCCTGTCATTCCAGGGCCGCGCAGCGGAGCCCCGGAATGACTTGGCAGCAGCTCCGCGGTCCGTAACGTGTCAGGATCCGGCTGAAGATCGTGTTTCCCGACACGATCACCCAACGCCTCAAAGAACGGTCGCGGATGGGACAGATCCCTCAACCAAACATTGAAACTCGCACGCCCGGCACCGTCACCCGGCAGGACCTCGTCCACGCCGATCCCGGCGCCTGGGCGGCTTGGCTCCGCAGCCGCGAGGATCTCGCGGGCGTGCCGCATCTCGCGGGCTGGGCCGAGGCCGGCCGTCCGCTGATCGTCCGCCGCCGGGTCCCGGGAGAGGGCGCCGAAACGGTGCCGCTCGGCCTGCCGCTGCCGCCCGCCGACGGCAAGCGCCGGATTGGCCTGGCCCTGCCGGCCGAACACCTCACCCGCCTCGACGGCCCGAGCCTGGCGGAGGCCGCGGTCCACGCTCCCGCCGCCTGGGGCGGGACTGTCGCAGCACTGGTGGCGCTCGGCGAGCGCTACGGCTCAAATCCCCGTCCGTTCGGTGGCCTGCTGTGGCAGGCGGTGACCGGCCTCGTCTACCTGACCGCCACATCCGACCTCGACCTGCTCTGGCCCTGCCGGGAACCGGCGCCTACCGGCCTGCTCGACGGGCTCGCCTCCATCGCGGAAACCGCCCCGATGCGCCTCGACGGCGAGATCCTGCTGCAGGACGGGACCGGCCTGCACTGGCGCGAGCTGCGCGACGCCCCCGAAGGCGGGACGGTGCTGGCAAAAGGCCTGGACGGCCTGGGGATGCGTCCGGTCGCCCCCCTGCGAACCTTGGAACCCGCATGACCCTCGCGATCCTGCTCTCCGGCCAGGGCGGCCAGCATCCGGGGATGTTCGACCTCACCGCCGATCATCCGGCCGCGCAGGTGGTTTTTTCCGCCGCGACGCCGCTCCTCGGCGGCACCGACCCGCGCGACCTCGCCCGGAGCGGCGGCGACGCGCTCCACGCCAACCGGGCCGGCCAGATCCTGTGTTGCACCGCTGCGCTCGCCGCCTGGCGGGCGCTCGGCTTCACCGGCCGGGCCATCGTGGCCGGGTACAGCATCGGCGACCTCGCCGCCTGGGGCGTCGCCGGCCGGATCGCCGATCCCGACATTTTGGCCCTGGCCGCCCGGCGGGCCGAGGCCATGGATGCCGCCTCGGGGGAGGGGTTCGGGCTCGCTGGGATCCGGGGGCTTACCCTCGACGCGCTCGACGCCCTGGCCGGCCGGCATGATTGCCACCTCGCCATCCGCAACGCCCCCGACAGCGGCGTGGTCGGGGGCCGGCGCGACGCCCTCGACGCCCTGTGCCGGGAGGCCGCCGGGGCCGGGGCGCAGCGGGCGGTCCTGCTGCCGGTGCACACGCCCTCGCATACGCCGCTGCTGGCGGAGGCGAGCGACGCCTTCCGGACCGCGCTCGGCGCCGTCACCCTGCGCCGCCCGCCCGCCGGCGCTCCGCGCCTCGTCAGCGGGCTCGACGGGACGACGATCTTCCGGCCCGAGGACGGCCTCGACAAGCTGGCCCGCCAGATTTCCCACACCCTCGACTGGGCCGCCTGCCTGGAAGCCTGCCGGGAATACGGCGCCGACCGGGTCCTGGAGCTCGGCCCCGGCCACGCCCTGGCGACCATGGCCCGGACGGCGCTGCCCGACGCCCGGGTCCACGCGCTGGAAGAATTCCGGTCGATCACCGGCGTCACCGACTGGCTGGCCCAACCGTAGGGCGTAGCCCGGTCGCCCGCGAAGACTTGGCCTGGCATCCCAGAATTCTTCGCAGAAACCGGCAACCGCACGTCCGGTCCGACGCGATTGCGAAGACTATTCGCAGCGCCGCCTCACCTTGACGCGCAGGCCGCCGCGGTCGTAGCAGCCGGGCAGGAACGGGACGGGACGGATTCATGACGGGCAAGCGCGCGCTGATCACGGGGGTGACGGGCCAGGACGGCGCGTACCTGGCGCAGCTGCTGCTGCAGAAGGGCTACACGGTCACCGGCATCGTGCGCCGCTCCAGCCATGCCGGCGTCTTCGACCACAGGTTGAAGTGGCTCGGCATCCTCGGCGATGTCGAACTCGTGGACGGCAACTTGTTGGATCAGTCGGCCCTGCTGCGGATCGTCCAGACCGCAAAGCCCGACGAGATCTACAACCTCGCCGCGCAGTCCTTCGTGACCTCCTCCTGGCAGCAGCCGCTGCTCACCGGCCAGGTGACCGGGCTGGGCGCCGTGCACATGCTCGAATGCCTGCGCTCGGTCGCCCCGCAGGCCCGGTACTACCAGGCCTCGACCTCGGAGATGTTCGGGCTGATCCAGGAGGCGCAGCAGAGCGAGACGACGCCGTTCTACCCGCGCTCGCCCTACGGCGTGGCCAAGCTCTACGCGCACTGGATGACGATCAACTACCGGGAAAGCTTCGGGCTGCACGCCTCGAACGGCATCCTGTTCAACCACGAGAGCCCGCTGCGGGGCGTCGAGTTCGTCACCCGCAAGGTCACGGACGCGGTGGCGCGGATCAAGCTGGGCCAGCAGAAGGAGCTGCGGCTCGGCAACATCGACGCCAAGCGCGACTGGGGCCATGCCCGGGACTACGTCGAGGCGATGTGGCTGATGCTGCAGCAGGACAAGCCCGACGACTACGTTATCGCCACCGGCCGCACCACGACGGTGCGGGACATGTGCGTGATCGCGTTCAAGCATGTCGGGCTGAACATCGACGACCACCTGGTCATCGACCCGGCGTTCTTCCGTCCGGCGGAGGTGGAGGTGCTGCTCGGCAACCCGGCGAAGGCAAAGGCGACCTTCGGCTGGGAGGCGCAGACCAGCCTCGAATCGCTGATCACCGAGATGGTCGACGCCGACATCAAGCGCCTCAGCGCCAACG
Organism: Methylobacterium sp. E-066; assembly: GCF_022829635.1. Classification (GTDB taxonomy): domain Bacteria; phylum Pseudomonadota; class Alphaproteobacteria; order Rhizobiales; family Beijerinckiaceae; genus Methylobacterium. The sequence goes on along the minus strand of NZ_JAKSYO010000068.1, from coordinate 112,428 downwards.
CCTGAGCGGGTCTGCGCCGGCCGGCCTCGTCGCCGGCCGGGTTCGGGCCCATATCGCGCACGTCCTTCGCGAGAGAGGCGCGCCGTGAAAACCTATCAGCTCTACATCGACGGCCAGGACGTCGATCCGGTCGAGGGCTCGTGGTTCGAGTCCGTCGACCCCTACCGCGGCGAGGCCTGGGCTCGGATCCCGCGCGCCTCCAAGGTCGATGTCGACAAGGCGGTGGCGGCGGCCAAGCGCGCCATGTGGGACGGCCCCTGGGCGACCATGACCGCCTCGGCCCGGGGCAAGGTGCTCCGCCGGATCGGCGACCTCGTGGAGCGCGAGGCCAAGGCGCTCGCCGAAGTCGAGGTCCGCGACAACGGCAAGCTGTTCGCCGAGATGTACGGCCAGACCCGCTACCAGCCGGAATGGTGGTGGTACTATGCCGGCCTCGCCGACAAGGTCGAGGGCGCCCAGGTGCCGATCGACAAGCCCGAGACCTTCGCGTTCACCCGGCACGAGCCGGTCGGCGTGGTCGGGGCGCTCACCGCCTGGAATTCGCCGCTGCTGTTCGTGGCCTGGAAATGCGCGCCCGCGCTCGCCGCCGGCTGCGCCGTTGTGGTCAAGCCGTCGGAATTCGCCTCCGCCAGCACCCTGGAATTCGCCCGCCTGACCAAGGAAGCCGGGCTTCCGGACGGGATGTTCAACGTGGTCACCGGCTATGGCGGCGAGGCGGGCAGCGCCATCGTCGAGCACCCGGACGTGGCCAAGATCACCTTCACGGGCTCGGATGTCACCGGCGCGAAGGTCTACGAGGCGGCCGCGCGCCAGATCAAGCGCGTGTCGCTCGAACTCGGCGGCAAGTCGCCCAACATCGTGTTCGCCGATGCCGACCTGAAGGCCGCCGCCGCGGGCGCGATCTCGGGCATCTTCGCGGCCACCGGGCAGACCTGCATCGCCGGGTCCCGCCTGCTGGTGCAGAACAGCATCCGCGAGGCCTTCGTCGAGCGACTGGTCGAGTTGGCCCGCACCGCCAGGCTCGGCGACCCGATGCAGGCGGACACCAATATCGGGCCGATCACCACGCCGCCGCAATACGCAAAGGTGCTGGACTACATCGCGCTCGCCAAGAGCGAGGGCGCGCGCTGCGTGCTCGGCGGCAATCCCGCCTCCGGCCCCGGCGTGATCGGCGGCCAGTTCGTCGAGCCGACGATTTTTACCGGCGTCACCAACGACATGCGGATCGCCCAGGAGGAGGTGTTCGGCCCGGTCCTGTCGATCATCGGGTTCGAGGACGAGGCGGAGGCGCTGCGGCTCGGCAACGACGTCATCTACGGCCTCGCCGCCGGCGTCTGGACCCAGGATATCGGCCGGGCTCTGCGCATGTCGAAGGGCCTGCGCGCCGGCACGGTCTGGGTGAACACCTACCGGGCGGTGAGCTACATGATGCCGTTCGGCGGCATGAAGCGCTCCGGCATCGGCCGTGAGAGCGGCATCGAGTCGATCCGCGAATACCTGGAGACCAAGAGCGTCTGGATCTCCACCAGCCGCGACACGCCCGCGAACCCGTTCGTGATGCGGTAGAGCGCGGAGCCGCGTGTCCGGTCACCGCCGCGGCGCAGGAGCGATTGCTCCCCTGCCGGGGCGGTGACTATGCCGGCGCAAGCAAGCCTTTTGCTGGCGCTGGCGTCAGTGCGGAACACGCGCCATTGCGACGATCGCGCCCACGATGATCAACGCCTGGAAGCCGATCGCCGACAGCACCGATTTGATGATGTCGGCCTTCGTGGCCTCGATCTTGGCTTCAAGGCGGAGTTCGGTCTCGTGGATGTCTGTCTTCGCGGCGAGTGCCGTGAGGTCGGCGTCACGGCTGTCTCGGATAACGCCGGTGATCGCCTCCGCCTGATCTTCGGGCAGGCCGGAGGCTCGTAGCTTGCGGACGATGGCAAGCGTGTCGAGGGCGACGACGGTCATGCCGATGACCCCACGCCAAGCTCATTTGCATTGCGCATCGGCAAGCTGCTCTCCCACCCGGACAACATCACCAATCCGTCCTGCGCTCCGGAACAGCGACTCCGACATCTTACGCCGTAAGATCCGACCATGTGATCGGCGAGACGGCAAGCACAGCGCGATAGCATTGAACGCCGCAGTCCCTATTTCGAGAAATGCGTGGTCGACATCCGGTCGGTCACGAGTTCGAACGGCACCCAATCGTATTGCTGCACCGTCTCATGGCGGATCAGCTTGAGGGCGTCGTCGATCGCCCGGCGCGCCTGCAAGCCGGCATCCTGATAGACCGTGACGGCCATGCGCTTGCGCTGCATTGCCTTCAGACCTTCTGGCGTCGCATCGACCCCGCCGATCAGGATCCGATCCGACGGGAGCCCCGCTGCCTCGACCGCGTCGGCCGCCCCGATCGCCATCTCGTCGTTGTTGGCGACGATCGCGTCGAGCGCGGTCCCCTTCGCCAGCCATCCGGCGACGAGCACCGCGGCCTTCTTGCGATCCCAGTCCGCGGTGCCTTCCGCGACCACGCTGAGCCCAGGGAACGACGCGGCCACCTCCTTGACCCCACGGGTGCGCAGGGCGGTCGCCGAGTGGCTCGGATGCCCCGCGATGATCGCGATCCGGCCTTTGCCGTCCAGCATCTGCGCGAGCTTCCGCATCTGGAGCCGTCCGGCCACGAGATCGTTCGGCAGGACAAACGCGATGCGCCCGGCAAACCAGTCCTCGCGGGGCCCGTTATTGGCGTAGACGAGCGGGATGTCGGTCTCTTGGGCGAGGCGCGTGATCGCCGCGTTGGCCCGCGGATCGACCGGGAGGATCAGTAAGGCGTCGACCTTCGCGGCGATGAACTTTCGGACCTGCTCGACCTGCGTCTCGCCGGCGCCCTCCGGCGCGTAGCTGAATTGCACGGAGACGCCGGGAACGGACTTCGCATAGTTTTCGATGCCGTCGCGCAGCAGCTGCGTGAAGCCGTTCGGCTGGACCATCGCGACGCCGATCGTCGTCGCCAGGGCCGGCGTGGCCAAGCCGGCGAGCACGACGGCGCAGGCGGTAAACCGCCCGATCGCGGCGGCGATGGAGGCCCGGAAGCAGCCGATGCATGACCGGCGTGCCGGCGTGCCGGCCTCAGGCTTCCGGACGATGGCCCAGCCGCGGAGCGTTCGGATCATGGCACTTGCACCTGCCTGAAGCGCTCGCCGCCGGGTGGATGCCGGTTCGGCGCCGGCGAGCGTGTGAAATCAAAGGTTTGGCGTTCAACCAAATGACGATGGCCCCGGGCCGCGGCCCGACCGGCCCCGACCCGGCGGAAAGACCGCATCAGGCCGCCCGGATGCTGTTCAGGAACCGCTGGACCTCGTCACCCAGGCGCGCGGCATCCTGCGACAGGGCGCTGGCCGAGGTCAGCATCCGATCCGCCGCAGCGCCGGTATGCTCCGCCGTGCCGGCGACCGTGGTGATGTTCGCCGTCACCGCGCCGGTGCCTGTGGCGGCCTGCGCGATGTTGGCCAGGATGTCCTGAGTTGCAGCGCCCTGTTCCTCGACGGCCGCGGCGATCGAGGCGGCAGCCCCGCTCATGTCCTTGACCCGCGTGGCGATCCCCTCGATCGCCGCGACGGCGTCGGACGTGGATGCCTTGATGACCGAGACATGGCCGGCGATGTCGTCGGTGGCGCGCTTCGCTTCGCCGGCCAGTTGCTTGACCTCGGCCGCGACCACCGCGAAGCCGCGGCCGGCATCGCCCGCCCGCGCCGCTTCAATGGCGGCGTTGAGGGCGAGCAGGTTGGTCTGCGCCGCGATCTTGGAGATCAGCCTGACCACGTCGCCGATCCGGTCCGCCGCACCGCTGAGCACCTGCACGAACGCGATGGTCTGGGCCGCCTCCGCAGCCGCTCCGTTGGCGATCGTGGCGGAAAGTTCGGCCTGGCGCCCGACCTCCTGAACCGACGCGCCGAGCTCGTCGGCGGCGGCCGCGATCATCCGCACGTTGGATTCGGCCTGCTCGGCAGCCGCTGCGACCGTTGTCGATTGGCTGGCCGTCTGCCCGGCGGCCTCGCTCATCTGATGCGCCGTTCCCTGGAGCTGCGTTACCGCGGAGGCGACTGTGCCGACGATCCCGCCGACCGTCTCCTCGAATCGCTCGGCCATGTCCCGCAGCACAACCTTGCGCTGCTGCTCCGCCTCCCGGCGAACCCGGGCGGCCTCATCCTCCAGGAATTTGGCGTGCAGCATGTTCTCCTTGAACACCTGCACGGCGCCCGCGATGGCGCCGATCTCGTCGGCCCGGTCGCCCCCGGGGATCGCGACGGCGAGATCGTTCTCGGCGAGGCGCGCCATCACCCGGGTGATCGTCGCGATCGGCGCGGCCACCCGGCGGACGATGAACCAGCTGATCGCCAGGGTCAGGAAAGCCGCGATCACCAAGGCTGCCAGCACCGCCAGCCGCGATGTCGCCCCGACCGAATCGGCTGCCGCCGTCTGCTCGAAGGCGCGCGCCTGCCGGTGGACCAGGACGGAATCCACGGCTTGCGTGAAGGCCACGGCGTCGGTCTGGAACGGCTCGGCGAACACCGTATCGGCCAGCTCGCGCTCGCCGGCCCGGTCCAGCGCGGTCGCCTCGGCCTCCACGGCCAAAAAGTGCTGCCAGGCCTCGCGCAACCGAAGCGCCAGTTGCTGCTCGTCGGGCCCCGCGATGGTCGGCGCGTAGGCGCTCCAGGCCGCGGAGAACGCCTCCTGGACCCTAACGGCATCCGTCAGATAGCGGCGGCGCTCGTCCTCCGAATGGGCATTGTGGGCCAGGACATCCAGGGCCCGAAGCTCCTGGCTCAATTCCTTCATGCGCCCGAGGATCGTGACCGCCTTGATCTCTCCGGAGATCGACCGGCTCACGTCATTGATCATACCGATGCGGAATACAGAAAATATTCCTATGGCCGCCGATATGACGAACAGAGCGACCGACGACCCGATGATGATGGAACGTAAATTTATAGACGACGCATTTTTTGGCTGTAATGAACTGGCGCCCATATGAAAACCCGAAGATATTTGTATTTATTTTCTAGCATATCCTCATTAATTAGTCAATAATTTATCATGGCGCATTCGATTTGAGGACTGATTTTTCATCATTCCATATCGATAGACATGCTTATATGCCTCGAGAAATATCTGTGTTTCCTATACTTACATTCATCGCGCGAAAGCAGCACACGCAATCGGCGGACCGGCGCGGACCAGTCGTTGGTGACGCAAGCTGGATCGATGCAGCCCCTGTCCCGAACGGATGGAGGCGAAGCCGGGATCGCCCCGCACCGATGATCCGATCAGACGGCCCGCACGGGAATCACCGAACCGCGATACCGATCGCGAATGAAACCGGCGACCTCTGCGGACGTCAGCAGGGCGGCGAGGCGCAGGATCCGCGCATCCTTCGCCAAGGCCTGCGTGGTCACCAGGACATTCGCGTAGGGATTGCCTTCGGCGCGCTCGAGAGCGAGCGCATCCCGAGCCGGGACCAGGCCGAATTCGAGCGCGTAGTTGCCGTTGATGACCGCGAGGGCGACATCGTCAAGGGATCGGGGCAACTGCGCCGACAGAACTTCGATGAAGCGGAGGCCCTTCGGATTCTCGGCGATGTCCTGCACGGTCGCAAAGCTGCCGTCACCGCCCGGGCGCAGCCGGATCAGCCCGCTCTCCTGAAGAAGCTTCAGGCCACGGGTAAAATTCGTGACGTTGTTCGGCAGGGCGACGCTCGCCCCCGGCGGCACCTCGGCCAGAGTCTTGACCTGACGGGAATAGATCCCGAGCGGCTCGATATGCACGGCCGCCACCACCGCGAATGTGACTCGGAGTTGCGCCTCTTCCGAGTGCAGGAACGGAACGTGCTGAAAAAAGTTCGCGTCGGCATCGCCGTCGCGCAGCAGCGCGTTCGGGCGGATCTCGCCGCTCGTTTCGATGAGCTTCAGGGGAAAATCAGGCGCCAGCCTGCGCGTGACAAATTCCAGGATCTCCGCGTGCGGCACCGAGGAGGCCACCACCCGCAGGGCACTCGCCGCCCTCGCGCCGCCGGCCGCCAGGGCCAGCGCTCCGACCAGGACGGTGCGGCGTGTCGTCGATGCCATCGGTGTCTCGCGTGCAGGATTGCGGGGAGGGGGGGTAGGACCGGTCCGTCGCCAGGCGGCAGTCGCGGCTGCTCCGTGACGTTGGATCCCGTTAGGGAAGCGCGGCGCTGGCGATCGTGGCCGGCGGATCACCCAGTAGGATCGTCCGCAAGGCCAGCGCAGCTTCATGCGGCGCGCGCGCGAGAGCGCGGCGGACGGCCGCCAGTGGCCCCGCGCAGACCGGCGGAACAAGGCGGTGTTCCGGCCATGCCGTGCGGTTCGGCTTCGCGTCGACACCCGCGGCGCTCCCGTGTTCGGGCGAACGCCGCACGAGGAGCGGCGCCAGTCCAGGGCTACCCGGCTGCGCATGCCTGAGCACCTCGTCGAGCGTGACGAGGTCGCCCTCTGCGATTGCGGCGCAGGCTTCGGCCGCCGTGATGGTCGTGAGAACGACGCGTCCCAAGGCACGAATCGTTGCGTCGTCGGCCGCGCGGAACTGCCGGCGCAATTCGGCCGCGGCCCGCTGGTGCAAACCCGCGATGGCCTCCGCCTCCGTGCGGCCGGCCAGATACCCGTCTCGATACCACGCGGCGGCCTCGTCGACCGCAGCGGGATCCGCCGCAGCCAGGATCGGGAGATTACGCAGGACTTCCGCTCGGGCCGCCTGTGGGCTCGGATCGGAATCGAGGGTCGAATCGGGAAAGCGGTCGCTCCCGACCATCTCGGTCACGACGCCCGCCTTGCGCAGCCGCTCCGGCTCGGGGATCCAGATATCCTCGGGCGCCACCGTCATGGTCCGCGCCACGAAATCCGGCGTCAGGCCGGCCGCGAGATACGCCGCGCGCTCGGCGCCGGGATCGACCGCCTCGATCCGACCGCCCGGTCCCAACTCGTAGGGAGCGTGGAAGCCGAGTTGCGCGCCGGTGGCCAGATAACGCGCCCGTCCGCGCACGAAGACGAGGGTGCAGGCCGAGGCGCAGGCATCCGGCACATAGGTGGCGAGACCCCGCTCGGCGACCAGCGCTCCAATGGCCACTGCCTCCTCGACCAAGCCGCCATCGCTGGTCAGATGGAGGCGCTCCACCCCCGGGTTGGCCGCCAGCAGGGCCGCCACGCGGGTCGCCACGCCCTCGGTGAGATCGCCGGCCAGCCGGATATCCCGACCGCCCGGACCGAGGGCCACCCGCGCCGCCACCTCGGACGGTTCTCCGCCAGCACCATCGGATTGCGAGGCGAAAGCCGGTACGGGCACGGAGGCTGTCACTTCCGCCAGGGGCGAGATCGCGGCGAAGCCGGTGATCCCAATCACAAGGGCGCGCAGAGCCGCCTTCGCCGGGCGATCCCACCCGGGCATTTCCATCGTCGGCATGGCGAGAGATTCCAGCCCATGCTGCTGCGCGCGGGACACGCCGCGGGCAAAGATGCTCCGCGGCGTCCACCGAGGCGGCAGCCGAGTTCTTGGGATGCGAGTTTTGGGATGATTGCGTTCGGCGAAAGCGGAAGGCTTATTGCAGGTAGGCGACGAACATCTCGGCCACGGCCCGCGCCGCGTAATCCGTCGGGCTCTCGCCCCGCCAGACCGGGAAGGCGTCGATAATCTTCCGCCCGTCGAGGATCTGCTCGACCTCGTCGGCCATCAGCCCTTCGTCGAGGGCATTCGCCAGGGCCGCACGCCCATGCGCGTGATAACGCGGCAGATCGCCGGCCGGAGCCTCATCAAGCGCGGACTCGAAGAACAAGATCCCTTGAGGGGCTGCCCGATTATGAGGCGTGGTGGACTTCAGAGTGGTGTGCGTGCGCATCGTCGGTCGTCTCCGGTGTGGGGGTGCGTGTCGGTGTCGGTTCATCGAACCGACAACACCGCGCCCAAGACGACGCCGCGATGGCTTTGCGTGCGTAGACGATCACTCGACCCTCCATCCGACAGCTGTGTCGATCTGCATCGGGGACGGAGGCAGATTAGTATCGCGCGCCGGAAATGTGCTCCCAAATAAAGGTCCCGCCGCAGGGCAGATCCGTCGCTTGATCGGCGTGCGGGAGCAGGGACAGGTCTCGGACGGGAGATAGGCGCTTCGGTCGTCGCGCGATGTGCGCGGCACACGGAACGACACGGAAGGATGACGGGAGCGCTCAGGCACTGCGTCTGCCGTCCTGCAGGGCAGTCGGAGCGATTAGACGGCAGGCGAAGCCAAAGACGATGCTCGTAAAGCTGCGGTCAACATCGGCAAGCGCGGGGCGTTTTTCTTAAAAGCTGGTTGGTCGATGTGCAGATCCTGCTCACCCATGCCGTGATGCCGCTATGCGACCACGGCGGTTCGCAATCGTCGACGGCAGCATGATCCGATCGCGTCCACCTAAGTCAATCGATGGACCAATAAAGATCATCAACCGCACAGCGATTTTATATATATTGCCTACAGCCGGAATCGGAAGTGATGTCAGAGTTTGTTATAAAAACTTGTACCCGAGCGCGAGGGCTTCGATATGAGGTGGAAGGCCGATGTCACGGAAAGGTGGTCGATCTAACTTCGACTCGCACCCCTCCGAGACGTAGACAGGCAAATCCGCCACATTCGATGCCTCAAGCATTCACGTTCCAGCGATGCTCGAAACGCGATTATCTCCGGCTCAGAACCACTCGATTTGACCCAGACACGACCTACACACCGATAAAGTCAGGAAAATTGCCAATCCGGACTGTATACTGCGACATAAGCTGAGTGATTTGCGCCCCAAGCCGGATCAACCATCTTCGTGAGCGCCTTTCGAGCCAGCCCAACGCGGTGCGGCCGATCCTTCGCTGGAAAATCTGGACAGCCGAGAACAGCGAGACACGCGGAAACGCAGGCTCTGTACTGGCCTGTACTGATAGCGTGCACGGCAAATGTATCTTGTATACCGTACGCATACATCCATGGCTCCAGAAAAAGCCCATCCGCCGGAAGCGTCAAAGAGATGCCAGCTTCAGCATAATAATACCCTTCGACATAACGTTTTTTGCTTTGGCAATACTGACTGACGTGGAACCGAGCCTCAACCCGCCTCGGATTGACTGCAATGGCCTTTTCGAAAGTCGATAAGATTTTTTCAAATGGTTCGTCGATTTCTTCCATAAGCAACGCCGCGTTCATAAAACTTATATAAATTTCTTCCGTCCAAAACCCCAATTCCGTGCGCTTCAAATAATTATGGATTGCCTTGTGGCGCTCCTGACAATCACGATAGCTCTGAGCAAGATAAAACGTATATCGCGAAACCAGAAATGGATCCCTCTCTGTCGTGAGAGCCTTCTCGAGAATTTCTGCATCTCGCGCGAAAGTTTTTTTATCAAGACGACGCGCGCCGTCATGACCTCGATGCATCGTGATTGGCAGCGTGCTGGTCCAAACCAGGTCTTTGCATTCCGCAAATTCGTGCAAGACACCCCGGTAATGCCAAGGCAGAGCGCTTTTGAACAATTGCGTGCGCTGATACCGCATCGTGTTATCATGGATTTGGAGATTATATCCGGGAGCATCGAGATTTAGCATGACGAAGTCAGCCGGGACGACCAACTCATCGTCCGCATCGTTAACGAGGGTGTAATCACCGTGCGGTCGAGCGAGATCCAGGGCTTCGGTGCGGTTATGGGCGAAATCGACCCAGGGCCGTTCCACAAGGGTGCCCGGCAGATCGGCCATGGCGGCACGAATGATGTCCTGCGTTCCGTCGGTGGAGCCGGTGTCGACGATGATCCAATGATCAATAATCGGACGCACAGAATCGAGGCAGCGTCGAATAACCGGCGCCTCGTTCTTGACGATCATCGACAGGCATATTTTTTGACCGGAAGGAGTCATCTGTGAAAGACTTCTCGACGCAACGATGTGCAAAACAAGGTGTTCGTGCCTCCGACTTGTACCGTGGCATTGCGACTTTCGCAAAGGTCATAGTCATAATTTTTTTCATGACTCTTCAGGTTCTGCAACTAAGCAAATATTATTTTATCTAAAACTTTCGGAATTTTATGCATGTAATACTAAATTAATTAAGTCGTTTGCCCGGAGAGTACAATATTACTATGCTTCAGAGGCCTGGCATGACGCATCGACAAAAAATTTGTCTCGATAACAGTTCATGGCCGATATGGGCCCAGGCAATAGGGTTAGGAAGCTAGCGGGCGTGCTGAACTGCATCGCTCAGCATTACGCAAATCGGCCGCGCGGGGTTTACACGTCTGGGGCCGGGTGGCTGTTCGTTCAGGCCGACCGAGAAGCGAAGCTTCGGACGGTTACAAGGCAGACGATCCCGCCCTGTTCTACGGCTCCAAGATAACGACAAACCGAGACCCGGCCGACTCCGCTTCGAACCAGATCGTCCGAATGAATTGACCGTCGTTTCTCGCCAGAGCGCTCGCCGCCGAAGTAGATACCGGTTCGGCGTAAGCGAGCGCGTCCAATCAAGGGTTTAGGGCCGTTCCGGCCCCTTCCGGCGATGTCAGCGGATCACACGGCGCAGCACGTATCAGCCCCGCGCCAAGCGCCCCCGGCCACTTCGCCAAAACTCTCACCCCAATGCCCGCGAGGCCTCCCGCACCTGGCGCGTCGCACGGTCGACCTGCTCGCTGGCCCGGGCGATCGTGTCCATGCCGGCCGCGATGGTCGAGACGCCGTGGGAGGCGGTCTGCATGCTGCCGGACATCTCGCGGGTCACCGCTGATTGCTCCTCCACGGCCGCGGCAATGGTCGAGGAGACCTCGTTCAGCGTCCGGATCGTACCCCGGATGGTATCGATCGCGCTAACGGCCTCCCGCGTGGCCGACTGGGTCGCGGCGATCTGGCCGCGGATCTGGTCGGTGGCTCGGCCCGTCTGCTCGGCCAGGGCCTTCACCTCCGAGGCGACCACCGCGAAGCCGCGGCCGGCCTCCCCCGCCCGCGCCGCCTCGATGGTCGCATTGAGCGCCAGCAGGTTCGTCTGGGCCGCAATGCCGGCGATGAGCCCGACCACGTCGCCGATCTGGGTGGCCTGATCGCTCAGCCCGGCCACGATGCCGCCGGTGTGCTGGGTCTGCGTCACGGCCTGGCCAGCGATCGACGCGGCGTGGCTCACCTGCTGGCTGATCTCGCTCACCGAGATCGAGAGCTGCTCCGCCCCCGACGCCATAGCCTGGATATCGATGGACACCCGGCTGGCCGTATCGGCCGCCGTGCCGGTCTGGCGCATGACGTCCTCGACGGCTTGCCCGATCGCATCGAGATCCGTGTCGATCGCTTGTCGGGCCACGGCCCGGCGCTGGCGCTCGCGGACCTGCGCGGTGATGTCGGTGGCGAACTTGACCACCTTGATGGGGCGGCCGCTGCCATCGCTGATCGGGTTATAGGTCGCCTGAATCCAGACCTCGCGGCCGTCCTTCCCGATCCGCCGATACTCGGCGGACTGGAACTCGCCGCGTGCCAGCGCCGCCCAGAAGGCGCGATAGGCTTCGCTGGACCGCTCCGCCTCGGTCACGAACAGGCCGTGGTGGCGGCCCACGATCTCGTCGAGCCTGTACCCGACCGCGTCGAGAAAATTCGCGTTGGCGCTCAGGATCGTCCCGTCGAGGGTGAAGGCGATCACAGCCTGCGAATGGTGCAGGGCGGCGATCTGCCCGTCGAGATCGAGGGCGCGCAGCTTCTGGGCTGTGATGTCGGTGGCGAACTTGACGATTGTGGTCGGCTTGCCGGCCCGATCGAGCACCGGGTTGTAGGTCGCCTGGATCCAGACCTCACGCCCGTCCTTGCCGATGCGCTTGTACTCGGCCGTCTGGAACGCGCCGCGCCGCAGTCCATCCCAGAACAGCCGGTAGGCCTCATCCTCGCGCTCCGCCGGGTCGACGAACAGGCTGTGATGGCGACCGCGGATCTCGGCGAGCGTGTAGCCCATCACGGCCAGAAAATTCGCGTTGGCGTCCAGGATCGTGCCATCCGGGGCGAATTCGATCGTGGCGAGGGAACGGCTCAAGGCCGCCAGCTTCGCCCGATGGCCCCGTCCGCCCGTCAGGCGATTGAACATCGTGTTCTCCAGATGCAACGGGGCCGATGCACGGCGCGTGGTTGCGCTGCCCTGCCTCAGGTCGGTGGCTCGCATGCCGCGGGTTCGACCGCCCTCCGTCGGCAGTAACCGTAGGGTCTTGATTGAGAGTTAAATCAACGAACCGGGCATAAACTGCGACATATCGGATTTCGGTCGGACCATAACCGAGCACAGATCCGTCTTCGCACGCAGGGGTTGCAGGGCTTTGTCTTGTATTCTTATCGCACGATGTCGATCGACGAAGGCCGAGGGGGAAATGAAATCCCCTTCATGCAAGCCACATTCCGATCCATGGATGCCTAATTCCGGTCCCATCGCGTTCGATGAGTGATATTCGCAGACCGCGAGGTCCCGGGCGCTCTCAGACAGGTCGGGAATACGCCCCGCGTCTCCGGCACCGTGGTATGCCTCGTCCGAGATTGGCGCGTCTGGACCTGATGCGCTTGATTGTCCTGCACGGGATCGCGGGGTGCTACAACGTGGACGCGCACTGATCGCCGGCATTTCGCACGGTAATGGGCGGCTGTGGTCACGAGAATTTGACGCGGGCAGCCTCCGGAATGCTTGCCCGCGCAGCAGCGCGACGATCCGGCCCGCTCGATCGCGGAAGCGCTGAACTGCGGCGCCATCGACGGCATTCGACCGAGCGACCCGCGCGGCGATCCAACGCCATGATGCCGCCGAGCGACCGTCGCTCGGCGCGTGGCCTACGCGGATCCCCGCTCAAGTCGCGGAAAACTCCTGCCGGGCCGGCACGGCCCTAAAAAAAACGCGCTCAGTCGCGGGCCGATCGTCGCTTCGATGCGGCCGCGCGGCTCGTCGGTGGGCAGGAAGACCGTGCCCGGCTTCGCCAGCCCGAACGACTTCAGGTCGATCGGCACGTCGTGCTTGTCCGGCAGGCATATTGCTAGGCAGAGCGGTATCCTGTCGAAGGGAGGCCATGGAGGACCGGTGGACCTCAACACGATCGAGACCGTCCTCCGGCCCCGGGGCCGGGCCGACCTGCCGGATTGGCGGGATGGCGATGCTTGCCTCGCCGGCGGGACCTGGCTGTTCTCGGAGCCGCAGCCCGGGACGCGCCGGCTGGTCGATCTGACGGCGCTCGGCTGGACGCCCCACACGATCACGGCAGAGGGCCTGACGCTGGCCGCGACCTGCACCATCGCCCAACTCGACAGGCTCGAATTGCCGCCGGACTGGATCGCCGCCCCGCTGGTCGGGCAATGCTGCCGGGCCCTGCTCGGATCGTTCAAGATCTGGAACGTCGCCACGGTCGGCGGCAACCTGTGCATGGCCCTGCCGGCCGGGCCGATGACCGCCCTGGCCGCGGCCCTGGAGGCGACCTGCACGATCTGGGCGCCGGATGGGGGCGAGCGGCATCTGCCGGTGACGGACTTCGTCCTCGGGCCGCAGCGGAATGCGCTTCGCCCGGGGGAGATCCTGCGGAGCCTGGTCCTGCCGGCTGCCGCTCTGACCCGCCGCACCGCCTTCCGGCGCATCAGCCTGAGCCCGAATGGCCGCTCCGGAGCGCTGCTGATCGGCACGCGCGATTCGGCCGGCGCCTTCGCGCTCACCGTCACGGCTTCGATCCGTTGGCCCCTCCGCCTCGCCTTCGCGGCTGTGCCGGATCGCGAAGCCCTCAAGCGGGCGCTCGCCGAGGCGATCCCGGACGAGCTCTATTACGACGACGTGCACGGAACGCCGGACTGGCGCCAACACATGACCCGGCACCTCGCCGAAGAGATCCGCGCCACGCTGGCGGATGAGGCGTCGGCATGAAGCTCACGATCAACGGCCACGTGCACGATGGCGCGCCGCGCCCCGGCCAATGCCTGCGCACCTATCTGCGCGAGGCCGGCTGGTTCGGCGTGAAGAAGGGCTGCGACGCCGGTGATTGCGGCGCCTGCACGATCCATCTCGACGGCGAGCCCGTGCATAGCTGCCTGCTCCCGGCGTTCCGGGCCGAGGGGCGCAGCGTCACCACCATCGAGGGGCTCGGCGGCGGTTGCCGGCCGGGGGATCCGGCACCCGACACGCTGCATCCGGTGCAGACGGCCTTCCTGGCGGCCCAAGGTTTCCAGTGCGGGTTCTGTACGCCGGGCATGATCATGACCGCCGCCGCGCTGAATCAAGCCCAGCAGCGGGATCTCGGCGCCGCCCTGAAGGGCAATCTCTGCCGCTGCACCGGCTACCGCGCCATCCGGGACGCCATCGCGGGGATCGCCCATCGCGACACCGCCGAGGGCGGCGATCCGATCGGCCGGAACCTGCCCGCCCCGGCCGCCCCCCAGGTGGTGACCGGGCGCGCCCGCTTCACCCTGGATGCGCCGCCGGCCGACGCGCTCCATCTCAAGGTGCTGCGCTCGCCCCACGCCCATGCCCGCATCGTGGCGATCGACACCGCCGACGCCTATGCCGTTCCCGGCGTCGTCGCGGTCCTGACCCATGCGGAGTCACCGCAGGGCCGGTTCTCCACCGGCCGCCACCAGGATCCGCGCGACGACGCGGCCGACACGCGGGTGCTCGATCCGATCCTGCGCTTCGTCGGCCAGCGGGTCGCCGCGGTGGTCGCGGACTCCGTCGCGGCCGCGGAGGCGGGCTGCCGGGCGCTGCGCGTCACCTACGAGGTCCGCCCGGCGCTCCTCGACCCGGATCGGGCCCTCGCCGCCGGCGCGCCAAAAGTCCACGATCCGGTCGACCGGCCGGGCAAAGATGCGCCGCCGCTGACGCGCCACCCGAACCTGGCTGCGGAAGTCCACGGTGAGGTCGGCGGTGTCGAGGCGGGTTTCGCCGAGGCCGATCTGGTCTACGAAAAAACCTTCCGGTCGCAGCGGGTCCAACACGTCGCCCTGGAGACCCATGGCTGCGTCGGCTGGCGCGACCCGGACGGGCGCCTCACGCTCCGGACCAGCAGCCAGGTGCCGTTCCTGACCCGCGATGCCCTGTGCGACCTGTTCGGCCTCGAACGCGACGCCGTGCGCGTGGTTTGCAACCGGGTCGGCGGCGGTTTCGGCGGCAAGCAGGAGATGCTCACCGAGGATCTCGTGGCACTCGCAATCCTGCGCACCGGCCGCCCGGTAATGTGGGAGCTGACCCGCCAGGAGCAGTTCACCGCCACCACCACCCGCCACCCGATGCGGGTCGCCGTGAAGGTCGGCGCCCGCCGGGATGGGCGGCTCACGGCGATCAGCCTCGACGTGCTCTCGGAGACCGGCGCCTACGGCAACCACGCCGGTGGCGTGATCCACCACGGCTGCAACGAGGTGCTGGCCGTCTATGCCTGCCCGAACAAGCGGGTCAACGGCTACGCCGTCTACACCAACACCGTGCCGGCCGGCGCCTTCCGGGGCTACGGCCTGAGCCAGACGATCTTCGCGCTGGAATCGGCCCTCGACGAGGTCGCGCGATCCCTCGGCATCGACCCGTTCGATCTGCGCCGGATCAACGCCGTGCGGCCGGGCGACCCGATGGTGTCGAACAGCTTGGAGCCGCACGACGTGGTGTACGGCAGCTACGGGCTCGACCAATGCCTCGACCTCGTTGAGCGGGCCCTGAAAACCGATCCGGGGCCGGAAGCCGAGTCCGGCTGGCGCGCGGGGACCGGCATGGCGATGGCCATGATCGACACGATCCCGCCCCGCGGCCACCACGCCGAGGCGCAGGTGAGCCTGGATCCGGACGGCCGCGTCACCGTGCGGGTCGGCACCGCCGAGTTCGGCAACGGCACCACCACGGTCCATCGCCAGATCGCCGCCTCGGCGCTCGGCATCGCGCCGGATCACGTCGACGTCGCGGGCGCGGACACCGATACGGTTGGCCACGATACCGGCGCCTACGGCAGCACCGGCACCGTGGTGGCCGGTCTCGCGGTGCTGCGCGCGGCCGAGACGCTGGCGGCGTTGATCCGCGAGCGCGCCGCGGAGCTGTCCGGCGTGGAGCCGAATGGCTGCCGGCTCGCGGGCGACGTGGTGACGACGCCGAGCGGCCCGCTGGCGCTTGAAAAAATCGGTCCGCTCACGGCCCGAGGTCAAGCCGACGGCAGCCCCCGATCGGTGGCGTTCAACGTCCAAGCGTTCCGGGTAGCGGTCCATCCGGTGAGCGGCGAGGTCCGCATTCTCCGGAGCATCCACGCCGCTGATGCCGGGACGGTGATCAACCCGATGCAGTGCCGGGGTCAGGTCGAGGGTGGGGTCGCCCAGGCGATCGGCGCCGCCCTCTACGAGGATTTTTCCATCGACGCAGGCGGCCGTGTCGTCACACAGGCGCTGCGCGACTATCACATCCCGGCTTGCGCCGACGTGCCGGAGACCGAGGTGCTGTTTGCCGACACCCATGACAGCGTCGGGCCGCTCGGCGCGAAATCGATGAGCGAGTCGCCCTACAATCCGGTGGCGGCCGCGCTCGGCAACGCGATCCGCGACGCTACTGGGGCCCGGCTCACCGCCACGCCGTTCGCTCCCGACAGGATCTTCCGCGCCGTGATCGCCGGTGCGAGCGGGGAGGGGTGATGGATCTCGAGCGCGAGGCCGCGGTCTCGCCGATCGAGCGACCCGGTTTCCTGGAGCGGCCGGCACGGACCTTCGGTTATCCGCCCGCCTATCACCCTAGGGCGAGGGCCGCCGGCCGCGGTGCAACCCCGGCGCCGAGATAGAAGGTCTTCACGTCGTCGCGGCTGCGCAGGGCCGCGGCGCTGCCTTCGAGCACGCTGCGGCCGTTCTCCAGGACCACGGCCCGGTGGGCGTGGCGCAGGGCGAGCCTGACATTCTGCTCGGCCACCAGCAGTGTCAGCCCGGCCTCGCGGTTGAGGGTCGTGAGGATCCGGTAGATGTCCTCCACGATCTTCGGCGCAAGGCCCATCGACGGCTCGTCGAGGACGAGGAGGCGCGGTCGGCCCATCAACGCGCGGCCGATCGCGGCCATCTGCTGCTCGCCGCCGGACACGAGGCCCGCCGCGACCGCGCGCTTCTGCTGGAGCCGCGGGAATAGCGTGTAGACCCGCTCCAGATCCGTCCGAAGCTCCGCGCGCGACGCCCCGCGGCCGAGGCCGCCGGTCACGAGGTTCTCCTCGACCGTGAGCGCGCGGAAACAGTGGCGTCCCTCCAGGACGCCGACGAGTCCCCGGCGCACCAGCGTGTCGGTGCGGCTCCGTCCGACATCCGCGCCTGCGTAGGTGATGCGCCCACCCGTGACCTGCCCCCGCACGGCCGGCAGCAAGTTGGAGACGGCCCGCAACAGGGTGGTCTTGCCGGCACCGTTGGCGCCGACCAGCGCCACGATCTCGCCCGCGCCGACATGGAGATCGACGCCGCCGAGCGCGCGGACCGCACCACCGTAGCGGGCCTCCAGCGCCTCGACGCGCAGGAGGGCGTTCCCGGGCTCTCCCGTCACCGGCTTTCCGCCGCTGCGTGCTTGGCGCTGGCCTCCGCCTGTTCCTCGGCAGCGCAGTCGCGCGGGGTCAGACCGTGCTCCTTGGCGTAGGCTGTGGAGGAGGCCTCGATGATCGGGCGCAGGCTGGCCCAGTCCGGGGCGATCCAGTCGGACACGACCGTCCATTTCGCGCCGTCCCATTGCTGGAAGGTGACGCGGCCCTCGCCCTCGTGGTTGGCGCAGGTGACGTTGATCGAGTGGAATAGCCCCTTGGCGCCGAGCTCGGCCACCCGGGTCTCGTCGAGGCGCAGATGCTCGAAGCCCCAGCGGACCTCGTCGCCCGTGAGCGTGCGCTTGCCGAAACGTCCTTGCGCGATCCGCACTGCCTCGACGTTCAAGATTCCATTGAGCACGCCGAGATTGTGATAGACGCTGCCGATGCGCTTCCTGTCGGCGAGGTTGCCGTTCCCCGGCTCGTAGACCTTGCGCACGATCTCCTGGATCACCGGATATTCCGCCCCGGACGCCTGGGTGGTGATCGCGACGTAGCCCTTGGCGGCGTCGCCGGCGGGGATCGCGTCTTCCTCCGAATTGGACCAGACGTTGCCGACGATGTGATCGACCGGGAAGCCAGTCTTCTGCGCCGTCTTCAGGGCGACGGGGTTCATCACGCCCCAGCCGCGCAGCACCACGAAATCGGGCCTCAGGCGCCGGATCGTGAGCCATTGCGATTGCTGCTCGTTGCCCGGATGCGGCACCTCGATCTGCTCGACCTTGAAGCCGTAGGTCTTGGCGAGCTTCTCGTAGATCGGGATCGTCTCCTTGCCGTAGGGCGAGCCGTGGTAGAGCACCGCGATGGTCTTGCCCTTGAGCTTGTCGAGCCCGCCCGCCCGGGTGCCGAGATAGGCGACGATGCCGCTCGTCTCGCTGTAGGGGTTGAGCAGGAGCGGGAAGACGTAGGGAAACACCCGCCCGTCGGTGGAATCGGTGCGGCCGTGGTTGATGGTGATCAGCGGCACCTTGTCGGCGGTGATCCGGTCGATCATCGCGTAGGCGATGCCCACGGAGAGTGGATTCCAGGCGGCGATGCCCGACCGCGATTTCAGCCGCTCGTAGACCTCGACGCCGCGCTCGACCTCGTACTGGGTCTCGCCCTCGCTCCAAGTCAGCTTGACGCCGTTCACGCCGCCGTCGCGGCTGTTGACTAGGTTCAGGTAGTCGATGAAGCCGCCGAAGAAGCCGGTGCCGCCCGCCGCGTAGGGGCCGACCCGGTAGCTCTGGAGCGGGAAATGCTGCTCGTCGGCGCGTGCTCCCCCGGCGAGGCCGAGCAGGGCGGCGCCGGCCAGGAGGGCGGCGCGCATGGGGGTTCTTGAACGCATCGTCGTCTCACAATCGTCGAGGGTGGAAAGACATCAGGCCGCCCGGCCGCGAAGCCGACTGACGGCGCGGTCGAAGAGGGCTGTCAGCCCCGCCGGCTCGCGGATCAGCACGGCGACGATCAGGATCCCGAGCACGATGCGCTGGCACATTTCGAGGGTGCCGGAATCGAAGCCGTCGCCCAGGATCGCGGCGCCGAGCCGAGCAAGGATCAGCGGCAGGACGACGATGAACCCCGCCCCCAGGAAGGCGCCGCGCAGGGTGCCCAGGCCGCCGATGATGACGATGAACAGGATCTGGAAGGAGCGATCGAGGTTGAAGCCCGCGGGTTCCAGCGTCCGCAGATAGGCGAAAGCCCAGAGCACGCCCGCCACCCCGACGATGAACGAGGACAGCCCGAAGGCGAGCAGCTTGGTGCGGGCCACCCGCACGCCGGTGATCCGCGCTGCAATCTCGTGATCGCGGATCGCCACCAGATCCCGCCCGGTCGGCGAGCGCACCAGCCGCCAGGCCGCGAAGGTCAGGAGCACGACCACCGCGAGGGAGAACAGGTAGCGCCCGCGGGCATCCTCGAAGGAGATGCCGGCCACGACGAGGCGCGGCGCGGTGACGATTCCGGACGGGCTGTCGTTGGACAGCCAGCCGATGCGGTTGAGCGCCCAGGCGACGAAGAACTGGACGGCCAGGGTCGACACCGCGAGGTAGAAGCCGCGCAATCGCAAAGCCGGCAGGCCGGCGACGACGCCCGCCAGGGCCGCGACCAGCCCGGCGGCAAAAATCGTGATCGGCAGCGGCAGCACGGGCAGGCGCAGCGACAGGTTGAAGGCGGCGTAGGCGCCGACCGCCATGAAGGCCGCGGAGCCGAGCGAGAGCAGGCCGGCATAGCCGGTGAGCAGGTTCAGCCCGAGGCCGGCGAGCGCCAGCGCCAGGAACGGCGTCAGGATCGCCTCGTACAGATAGCTCGTGCCGACCAGCGGGACGATCCCGAGGGCGATAACCACGAGCAGCAGGAGTCCAATCGTGCGGGCCGGGAGGGCGCGCGGCGCGCTGACGGTCAGGGTGGCGGCCATGAACTCACACCCGCTCGACGCTGCGCAGGCCGAGCAGCCCGGAGGGCCTGACCAGCAGGAAGGCGAGCGCGGCGACGTAGGCGATCCAGCCCTCGATGCCGCCGCCGATGAACGGCCCGAGATAGACCTCCGACAGCTTCTCCACCGCGCCGACGATCAGGCCGGCCAGGATCGCGCCGGCGATGGAGTCGAATCCGCCCAGAACCAGCACCGGCAGGGCCTTGAGCACCACCAGCGACAGGGAGAACTGCACGCCGAGGCGAGCGCCCCACAGGAGACCTGCCACCAGGGCGACGAGGCCGGCGGCGATCCAGACGGCCGACCAGATCCGCGGCAGGCGCAGGCCCGTGTTCAGGGCGGCGAACGGGTCGTCGGCCACCGCCCGGAAGGCGAGCCCGGTCCGGGTGTAGCGGAAGAAGGCCGTGAGGCCGGCGACCATCAGGCCGGCGATTCCCGCGGCGAACAGGTCGAACCGGCTGACCAGCACGCCGCCGATCTCGAACGGCGTGTCGTCGATGCCGAGATCGAGCCCATGCACCTGCGTGCCCCAGGCGAGCTGGGCTGCCCCCTCGATGACGTAGGACACCCCCAGGGTCGCCATGAACAGGGTGATCGGCGGCTGGTTCACCAGGGGCCGCAGCACCGCCCGCTCGATCGCGAGGCCCAGCACGACCATGACTGCCAGGGTCGCCGCGAGGGCGCCGGCGAAGGGCAGCCCGCGCTCCAGGAGGCTCACGAAGGTGAGCGCCGCGAACAGCACCATCGCCCCCTGGGCGAAGTTGAGCACGCCGGAGGTCTTGTAGATCAGCACGAAGCCGATCGCGACGAGGGCGTACATGACGCCGGAGAGCAGGCCGCCGACGATCACCTCGATGAGGAAGGCGAGGTCCGGGTTCATGCCGCGTCCTCGTCGGCGAACCCTTCGGATTCGTCGTCGGACAGGCCCAGATAGGCGGCGATGACCCGCGGGTTCGCCTGGATCTCGGCCGGGGCGCCGGTGGCGATGCGGCGGCCGTGATCCAGCACGGTGACCCGGTCGGACAGGCGCATCACCACGCCGATATCGTGCTCGATCAGGACGATCGCCGTGCCGTACGTCTCCCGCGCCGTGCGGATGAAGCCGCTCATCTCGGCCTTCTCGGTGGCGGTCATGCCGGCCATCGGCTCGTCGAGGAGCAGCAGGCGCGGCCGTGCGACCAGCGCACGCGCCAGCTCCACCCGTTTCTGCAGGCCGTAGGGCAGGCTGCCCGCGCGGCGTTCGGCGACCGCCTGGAGTTCGAGGAGCGCGATCACATCCGACGCCCGGGTCAGATGCGCGCGCGCCTCGCTGCGCGCCGAGGGCAAGCCGAGGAACTGCGCGGCGAGGCCGGCCTTCCGGGCGCCGGCAAGTCCCGACAGGATATTGTCCTGCACGCTCAGGCCGGCGAACAGGGCGAGGTTCTGAAAGGTCCGCGCGACGCCGAGGGCGGCGAGCCGTCCACTTGGCACACGGGCGAACGCCTCGTCGCCGATCCGGACGCGCCCGGCCTGCGGCGCGTAGAGGCCGCTGATCGCGTTGATCAGCGACGATTTTCCCGCCCCGTTCGGGCCGATCACGGCGTGGATCTCGTGCGCCTTCACGGAAAGATCGATCTCCGCGAAGGCGACGGTGCCACCGAAGGCCAACGACAGCCCCTCGACCGCCAGGATCGTGCGCTCCGCCTCCTGTGCCGGAACGCCCTGTCGCGCCGACCGGGCGTCGCTCAGCCGCGCGACCTTGGACCGGCTCTGCGGTCGCGAGACCGGCGAAGTTGGCGGTGAGACATCCTGCATCCGAATGATTGTGCCTGCCCGCAGACCCCGCCCGGGAGCTGCATCAAGGTGAAGAATGATAGCGTCGCTCTAAAGATGTCGACCGACCATCGTCTCATCGCGTTTAGTGCGACACTTAACGATAGCTAGTCTTTAAGACGCGAGTCAAAGGCAGGATTATCTCTTGTCTGATGTTCTTCAAGCCGCGTTTTTCACGATGCCGGCATAGAAAAGAAAATCGTCCGTTCTTTCCCGCAACCCGGTGGCCTGAGGCCGCTTTGAAGCCCACGGATGTGCGTGGACCGCTCCATGCCTACGTCGGGCGATCAGAGCCGCCGCCGACCTCGCGCTGGATCGCGCGACCGTGGCAACCGACATCCTCGTCCAGCGTCCCCACCACTTGTCTAGATCCGAGTCGCATGATTGGATCACGCTGGTGATGCATCGGGCGCTTCACGAACGTCGGCAGTTCTTTCGTCACACGAAAACGTTATCGCTGCCGATAACTCGAATGTTCGAGCGCAAGTATGATTATATTTTGCTGACTACGAAATGTGTTTTTCAGGATATTTTATTCAAAAGATCTAGCGTGTCGTTCTGTCAGTTTCAAAACAAATAGACAATCTATAGTTGATATAAATCACGATATTATCGCGCGTTGCAATTCCATATCGCATTTACCAGCCTGATGCTATCGCGGCTTCATAGCAGCTGAACCGAATTGCCTCGCACCGGACGTCGTCGATGCGCCTGACTATAAAGATCCGCCTCGTCGCTCTTCTCACCGTCCTGGGGGGGCTGCTGTTGGGGACGACGGCGCTCGGAAATCTGGCTTTCTACTGGAACACGAAAAGCCTGCAGACGGTCTTCGAGGATCGCGTCGTTCCGCTCGGTCAGTTCAGCGGCTTGCGCGACGCCTACGACGCCCTGGTCGAGGCGTCGCGGGCCCTGCGGGACGGGAAGACCGATCCACGCGCGGGCGTTCAGAATATCCAGCGCGAACAGGCCATCGTGAAGCGGCAATGGGCGGATTACCTCGCCACCTATCTGACGCCTGAAGAGAAGGTCCTCGCGGCAGACCTTCAGGCGCAGATCGACCGGAACGACGCTCTCATCGGCGATCTCGTGCGGCACGCCGAGGCGAACCAGATCGGCGCCTATGGCGGCGTGCATGCCACGCTCCTGAACGCGATGACCCTGACGCATGCCGCGCTCGGCAAGCTGACGGCCTTGCAGATCCGGGTGGCGCGCCAGGAATTCGAGCAGGCGCGGACAACGTCGAGCTGGACGGGTGCCCTGCTCGTCGCCTCGCTGGTCGTCGCGATCATCGCCATCGCGTACGGCATCGTCACCGTCCTGGTGCAGGTCGCCCGGCCCCTCACCGGCATGACGGGCAGGATGACCCGTCTCGCCTCGGGGGATCTCGACGCGCCGGTCGTCGGCGCGGACCGCCGGGACGAGATCGGCGCCATGGCCGGCGCGGTGCAGGTCTTCAGGGACGCCCTCATCGCCAAACGCCAGGCGGACGCGGATGCGGCCGTCGAGAATGAGGCCAAGAATCGCCGCGCCCAGGTTCTGGACGAGGCCACGCACACGTTCCGCGCCGAGGTCTCGAAGATGACCGAGACCCTGTCGGCGGCCGTCGAGGAGATGGAGGCCACGGCCCAGGCGATGAGCCGGACCGCCGACCAGACGGCGGCGCAATCGCTCAGCGTCGTGTCCGGGGCGGAGCAAACGTCGGCCAACGTGCAGACCGTCGCGGCGGCGAGCGAGGAATTGGCGGCGTCGATCGGCGAGATCAACGTCCAGATCGTCCGGTCCTCCGACATGGCCGAGCGCGCCGCCACCGACGCCGTCCAGACCAACACCATCATGCAGGGGCTGGCCGATGGGGCGCAAAAGATCGGAGCGGTGGTCGAACTGATCACCGGCATCGCCGCGCAGACCAACCTTTTGGCCCTGAACGCGACGATCGAGGCGGCGCGTGCCGGCGAGGCGGGCCGCGGCTTCGCCGTCGTGGCCGGCGAGGTCAAGGAACTCGCCGCGCGGACCGCGAAGGCGACCGAGACGATTTCTCACCAGATCACCGCCATCCAGGGCGAGACGCACCGCGCCGTCGAAGCCATCCAGGCGATCTCCGCGACCATCGTGGAACTCCGCGCCATCGCGGTCGGCGTCACGGCGTCGATGGAGGAGCAGGGGGCGGTCACTCAGGAGATCGTGCGGAGCGTCACCCAGGCGGCCCAGGGCACGCAGGCGGTGACGACCAATATCGGCGCGGTCACCGCCGCCGTCGGCGAGACCGGAGCCTCGGCATCGCAGGTTCTCACCGCCGCCGCGGAACTGTCCCGCCAGTCGGAACGGCTCACCGTCGAGGTCGCGGACTTCCTGGCCAAGGTCCAGGCGGCCTGAACCCGAGCGCTACGCCGAGTCCCGCTGCGGCAACCGCATCAGCGGCTCGCCCATCCGCAGGCGGTCGCCCTCCCGCAGCGTCGGCCACAGGGTGAAGCCCGGCGGGGTCAGCACCACGATGGTGGAGCCGTGCTCGAACCAGCCCAGCTCCGCGCCCTTTTCCAGACGGGCGGTGCAGGGCAACGGGGCGCCGCCCGTACGGCGCAGAGCGACACCCGCCGGCAGGAAGCCGAGGCGCAGGCCCGCCACCAGGATCGCCGCCACCGGCACCAAAGTCACGGCCTGGCCGGCGATCCGCAGGCGCAGCACGGCCCGCTCGTTGCGGCAGAACAGGGCCTCGACGCGCTTCAGCGCGATCGGGTTCACGTTCCAGGTGTCGCCCCAGATGTGGCGGACCGATTCGACCCGCAGGTCGTGGGGGGCATGGAAGCGGTGATACATCCCGGCGGTCAGCCGGAGGGTCGCGTAGGCGCCGCCTTCGTGGGCGCGGGCCAGCTCCGCGTCACCCCCGAGCAGGTCGGCGAGGCTGTAGGACAGGCCCTTGATCTGGTGCAGCCGGCCGGCCTCGATCCGGCCATGCGCGCCCAGGATCGCGTCGCTCGGGCTCACCAGGATCGTCGGGTCCAGGGCGACCGGGCGGGCACCGGGGCGCAACGCGCGCACGAAGGCGGCGTGGAGGCTCGGAAACCGGGTCTCGGCGGCGTCGCTGAGATCGACATCGCAGAACAGGCGCCAAGTCGCGATCGAGACATCGCGCAAAAGCGGCTGCTCGATCCGGCTGAACCAGCCCATGAAGCGGGTGGCGAGCCGGCGCGGCAGCCGGTTGGTCAGCAGAAAGTTCAGATCCTCCTGGGCGCCGACCTGCGCCAGGGCGCGCCGCAGCCGTGATCCCGCCGAAACCGTCATCATGCCGTGAATTGCCTCCGATACGGCGTGGGGCGATGTCCGCACTCCTCGCCACCCTGTCCGCCACAGCCGCAGCCGCGGTGATCGCTCTGCCCAAGGCTGCTCAGCGCCTGCAGCTGTCGCGAGCCAAGCATCCCTCGCTCACCGGCCACGCCCGGATGGCCCGGCGCGTGGCCGGGCTGATCCCGCATTACGCCTATTCCGAGCGCGCCTTCTTCCGCTCCGACGACCCGGACGAGACGGTGGCGCTGCGGCGGGAGAACGGCTTCGCCCGGCTGGCGGACCTCTACCGGACGCGGTTCGCCCGCACCCGGGCCGAGACCGAGGCCGTGCGCGACGGACTCTCGGATCTCCAGTTCACCGGCCTGTATCGGGTGCCATTCCAGTATGCCGGGCACGTGCGGGCGCATCTCGGGGCCGGGGCCTTCGCGGCGGCCTCGGAGGGCGTGACCATCACGGATCTCGACGGCAACGTCTTCTACGACCTCGCCGGGTCCTATGGGGTCAACCTGTTCGGCGTGGATTTCTACCGCGCCTGCCTGGAGGACGGCGCCGCGAAGGTGAACGCCCTCGGCCCCGTGCTGGGGCCGCTGCACCCGGTGGTCACCGGCAACGTGGCGCGGCTCAAGGCGCTGTCGGGCCTCGACGAGGTCTCGTTCCACATGTCCGGCACCGAGGCGGTGATGCAGGCGGTGCGCCTCGCCCGCTACCATACCGGCCGGCGCCGGATCGTGCGGTTCTGCGGCGCCTATCACGGCTGGTGGGGCGAGGTGCAGCCGGGTATCGGCAACCCGGTGCCGACCAGCGACACGCTCACCCTCGCCGACATGTCCGCGCGGACGCTGCGGGTGCTCGCCAGCCGCCGGGATGTGGCCTGCGTGCTGGTCAATCCGCTCCAGGCCATGCACCCGAATGCCGGCGCGCCGTCCGATTCCGCCCTGGTCGACAGCGGCCGCAAGGCCGCCTTCGACCGCGCGGCCTATACCCAGTGGCTGCAGGAGCTGCGCGCGGTCTGCACGGCCAACAAGATCGTGCTGATCTTCGACGAGGTCTTCCTCGGATTCCGCCTCGCCCGCGGCGGGGCGCAGGAGTATTTCGGCGTGCGCGCCGACATGGTGACCTACGGCAAGACCTTGGGGGGCGGCCTGCCGGTGGGCGTCATCTGCGGGCGTGCTGACCTGATGCGGCGCTTCCGGGACGACCGTCCGGTGGACATCTGCTTCGCTCGCGGCACCTTCAACGCCCATCCCTACGTGATGGGCGCCATGGGCGCGTTCCTCGACCGGCTCGAGACCCCGGAGGTCGCTGCCCTGTACCGCGACCTCGACCCGACCTGGGATGCCCGGGCCGCGCGGCTGAACGCCCTGCTGGCGGAAGCCGAGCTGCCGGTGCGGGTCGCCAACATGTCCACGGTCTGGACGGTCCTCTACACGCGGCCGTCGCGCTACAATTGGATGTTGCAATTTTACCTGCGTGCCGAGGGGCTGGCCTTGTCCTGGGTGGGGACCGGCCGGATGATCTTCAGCCTCGCCTACGACGACGCGGCGTTCGAGGCGGTCGCCGCGCGGTTCGTGGCGGCGGCGCACGCCATGCGGGCGGATGGCTGGTGGGAGGGCGGCGCCCCGACCGACAAGGCGATCCGCCGGGCGATCCTGCGCGAGGTCGCGGCGATCCGACTGGGCAAACTCGGCGCTCGTCTCGGCCTTCAGGCCCCGGACCAAACCTGATCTGGGATTCCAAAGGGCCGCCGGCCCTTTGGCAGGGTTCGGGGCGTGCAGCCCCGAGTTTGCAGGGCTCCGCCCTGCACCCGCAAAAGGTCGATGACCTTTTGAAACCGGGACTTTCCCGGCATCACCGAGGCGGGGGAGCCCCCAGCTCGGTGATGCCCAGGTGACGTTCAGGCGCCGTGCTCGTGCGGCTCGTGCTCCTCGACCATCTCACCCTGCAGCAGGGCCAGCGGCGCCTTGTGGTAGAGCTTGATGTCGTGGAACGGGTCCGTAAGGATCTTGGTCGCCCAGACCAGGCCAGTCTGCACGTCGCGCAAGAAGAACAGCTGCACGGTGCGGAACAGCAGGCCCGCACCCGCCAGCCACAGCCAGATCCAGCCGACGTTGCGGATCAGGTCCGTGGTCGTCTGGTGCGGCTCGAGCAGGCCGAACAGGGTGGGATCGAAGTAGAGCGGCAGCGGCGACAACGCCCAGATCGCCAGCAGAACGATCTTGCGCTGGAGATTGTAGCCGACCTTGATCTCTTCCTTGTGCTCGTGCGTGGCGTTGTTGACGTGGTCGTAGCCCTTCGGCTCGAAGAACAGGTGGCCTGCCTGCCGGCTCGTCATCGCCAGGAGCCAGCCGATCAGCGCCGCCGTCGCGGGATCCTTGAAGGCCAGCGCGTAGGCCACCAGGAAGCTCACGGCACTGACCACGTGCAAGCTCTGGTTGATCCGGTTGTGGTGATAGTAGCGGTGGTCGTCCCAACGCTGGACGCGCAGCGCCTCAAGAAAGCTCGCCATGCCGTGCTTCTCCGATCGATGGTGGGTGGGCTGGTTTGAAGGCTTGCGCGCTCAGGCGTCGCGCTTGCGCAGGCGGATGAGGGAGAAGTGGCCGAGCGGCGGCAGAGCCCGGCGCTCGACGACCTCCACCGGGGCGGTCGCCGCCCAGGCGGCGTAGCGTTCCCAGGAGAATTCGGTCCGCCAGCCGAGGCGGCTCGTGATCGGCATCAGCGTGTGCTCGACCAGGCGGCGCAGGCCGCCCTCGGCGCCGATCCGGGTGGTGATGACGATCTCGCCGCCGGGGCGCAGCACCCGGGCGAACTCGTCGAGGGCGGCCTCCGGGTTCGGCACCGCGGTCACGACGTACTGAGCCACGACCACGTCGAAGGACGCGTCTCCGAAATCGAGATGCTCGGCATCCATGACGGCGAGGCGCTCGACGTTGCGCAGGGCCAGCCGCGCGACGCGGCTGCGCGCCTTCTCCAGCATCGGCGCCGAGATATCGATGCCCACGATGCTGGCCGCCCGCCGATAGGCCGGCAGGGACAGCCCGGTGCCGACACCGACCTCCAGGACACGGCCGCCGATCCGCTCGGCCGCCGCCGCCGCCAGGGTCCGGCCCTGGGCGAAGACCGGGCCGAAGACGAGATCGTAGACCGGCGCCCAGCGGCCATAGGCCTTGGCCACGCCGTCGCGATCGAGATCGGGGCCGAGCGTCGCCGCTCGCGGCGAGCCGGTGCTTTGCGTTCCGAGGGCCATAGGGTCCTGTCTCTCGCTGTCTGTCAGGTTGAGGCACCCGCTCCCCGGCTGCGTCGCGCGCCGAGGGATCCGGGATTCGGGGGGAAGGCCGGGCTCAGGCTCGGATCCGGACCACGCTGGGTTCAGGCCCCGGCAGCGGCGCCGGTTTCGGTGGCGCTGATCCGCGTGCGGCAACCCGTTTCGAGCGGCCGCCGTCTGTCGTTCGATGCGGGTGATCCGCCGAGGACATCACAGACATCGTGAGGCCGCGATCAGAAAAAACGGCGGCGCCGAAGGCGCAAAGCTAAGCGGAACGTCATCGGCCCCACACCGTTTCTCCGCGGCGATCTTTCCGCCGGCAAAACTATGATTGTCTTTTGACGATGTTGTGACATCACAAAAGAGTCTTTTAGGGACATACGCTTCGCTGGCAAAGCAATTGCCGGCAACGAACACGGTCTTACGCCCTCGTTCGTCTTCTGAAGGTCGCTTGCGCCGAACCGGTATCCACTTCGGCGGCACGTGCTCTAGCGGATGGATGCGTCAGTCCGGATACGGCCCCGTGGGCGCTGTCGCGGCGCGGACGGCGTCGATCGCCGACGGCCGATCATCGCGTTCACGATGATGCGAAACACAGGCGTGGACGTCTCAGCGGACGTTCGGGCCTACGCTATGGTCCGAATACCACACTGCCGGCGGACGGCGTATCCGACATCATCTCGCCCTGTTGTCGACGAGATGTTTCCCGGTACTCGGTTGAAGACCATGGCGCGGCTTCGCGCCGAAGGAGTGTTTCGCGTGATCGAACAAATGCGGCGTATGACCCTTGCTGTGGCGGCAATCGCCGGGCTCGCCGGCATGGCCGGGCGGGCGGAGGCCGCGCAGTGCGGCAACACAGCGGCCGGGTTCGAGGCCTGGAAGCGGGAATTCGCCCAGGAGGCGCGCGGCAAGGCCAGTGCGGCGAGCCTGGCGGCGCTGGAGGGCACGAGCTACTCCACCGCCACGATCTCGGCCGACCGAGGCCAGCGCAGCTTCAAGCTGTCTCTCGAGCAGTTCCTCGCCAAGCGGGGCGGCCCGACCATCGTGTCGAAGGGACGTCAACTCAAGCGCACCAACGCCGCCCTGTTCGAGTCAATCGAGCAGCGCTACGGCGTTCCCCCGGGCCCGCTGCTGGCGATCTGGGGTATGGAGACCGGCTTCGGCGCGGTCCGCGGCAACGTCAACACCCTCTCGGCGGTCGCGACCCTGGCGTATGATTGCCGGCGCTCGGAATACTTCACGGACCAGCTCTACGCGGCTCTGACCCTGGTCGACCGGGGCCTGCTCTCGGCGAGCACCCGCGGCGCGGCCCACGGCGAGGTCGGCCACACGCAGTTCCTGCCGAAGAACGTCCTCACTTACGGCACCGGCGACCTGAACAATGTCGGCGCCGCCCTGTCGTCGACCGCGAACTTCCTGAAGGCACACGGCTGGCGCCCCGGCGCCGGCTACCAGCCCGGCGAGCCGAACTTCGTGGCGATCCAGGGCTGGAATGCCGCGTCGGTCTACGAGCGGGCGATCGCGCAGCTCGGAAAGCAGATCGACAACGATTGAAGTCTATTCGCCGGCGGACGCGCCCCAAATTTGGAGCGCGAAACCTTTATCCGCCCGAAAATGGTCTTGATCGATCCTCAGTCGACCACGCCGCTGCCCCAGAAAAGCCGGCCCGGCCCCGCTGTTTCCTCCCAGCGGGGCCGGCCGGCCCATCGATACGCGCTGTGGGCTTCTCCGAGCCGCAGCGCCGATGATCCGGCAGGCGCCCGCTCCGCGACGAGAGCATGGGCGCCCGCATGGCTATCGACACCACGCCCCTGGACGGCTCCACCACCCGGATGGCCCGTGGCTCCTGCGCGGCCCCCCTGGCGGTCCTGATCGCCGCCGTGTCTCTGGCCGCCCTCGGAAGCGGTCTCCCGCATCCGGGACGCCCGCCGGCCATCACCCTGGTCAGTTCCGATCCGGTCAGCCCCGATCGCTTGGCGACGACAGCCGAATCACCGCCCGAGGCCGCGCCCCTGACGACCGAGGCCTGGCGCGATGCCATCGGCGGCCCCCTCTCGCGATGGACCTGGGCTCAGATCGAGCCGCCCGCGCCGCTGCAGATCCCGGACGCCGCGCCGGCCCCGGAGGTCCAGAACGCCGAGCCGCCGCGCGCGGCGATGACCGTACCCCTCCCGGTCCCGCGCCCTCCCGAATTCCGATCCTCGCGGGCGCCCGATGTCGCCCGCAGGGCCGAACGGCGGATCGCCCGCCGCGAACTGCCTCCTGTGCCGACACCGCCCCGGGACGATGATCGCTCGTTCCTGGAAAAGCTGTTCGGCGTCGAGCGCGCCCCGGCGCTCGCCTATGCGGCCCTGGAGAGCCGGCCGGCGGATCTCGTTCCGCAGCGGCGCATCTCGCCGCCGCTCGCCCCCACGGATGCGCGCCCGACGGCCGGAACGGCGGTCTACAATATCGTGGCCCGCGTCGTGACGTTGCCGAACGGCGAGCGCCTTGAGGCCCATTCCGGTCTCGGCGAGGGTCTCGACGAGCCGCGCTTGGTGAACGTGCGGATGCGCGGCCCGACGCCGCCCGGCACCTATGACCTGACGGAGCGGGAGCAGCTGTTCCACGGCGTGCGGGCGATCCGCCTCACGCCGGTCGGCGGCAACGAGGCCGTCTACGGTCGCGTCGGGCTGCTGGCCCATACCTTCATGCTCGGACCGCGCGGCGATTCGAATGGCTGCGTCTCGTTCCGCGACTACGACCGGTTCCTGCAGGCTTTCCTCCGCGGCGAGGTCCAGCGCCTCGTGGTCGTGGCGGGCACCCAGGATCCGCTGCCGAGCCTCGCCGCGAGCCCCATCCGGACCCAGATGGCTCGCAACGGCAATTGAGCCTGGGCGGACGGATGAACCGGGTCGCCGCTGGCCGTCCTGCTGTCGAAGCCGTCCTCGTCGGTCGCCGCCTTACGGCATCGTACCGGATATCGGACTCGGCAGGATGCTGTAGGTCCCTGGTTGCGGATCCTCTTTTTCCCGAAAGCCGGCGGCCACCTTTCGGGATGATGCTTTAGATCCCCACACGCCCGATGGCCGGCAGCTTGATCCCCGGGCGGCGCAGGTCGATCCCGGCCACGCCACCGAGCAGGTTCAGCTCCAGACCTTCGACCCAGGCGAGCGTCAGCCCGAGATAGCCGCCGAGGTTGATCCGGATGCCGGTGCCCGAGGGCGTCCATCCGATCCATCGCCCGTCGTAGGGAAAATCCTTGCCGATTGCCGTCGCCGGCAGGCTCACCCGCATCTCCGGAACCGCGGCCATCACGGCCGCCACGAAGGTGTTCGAGTTCGGCCCCGGCCAGACCACGTAATCGCCGGGCCGGGCGTAACGGTACTCGGCCACGGCCGTGCGGATGCGCGGAAGCATCGCCTCCGCCTCCGAGCCGTCGGCAGCGAACACTGTCTCGGGCGCGTTCCCGAACCAGCGCCCATCCGGCACGAAGCGGTCGATCCAGATCGGCTGGCCCCAGGCCGTGTAGTCGTAGCGGCGATAGCGGCGCTCACCGCTGCCCTTGATCACAATCCAGCTATGGGTCGCGACGATGCCGCGCCAACTCACCGTGCGGGCGGAGAAGATCCGGACGACCGCCGCCCGATGGGTCTCGGCCGGCGGAAGGAGCCCGGCACTGGACCGGTCGGCCGAGCGCCAGTCACCGTCCGCGCGCAACCAGTACAGCGTCGCCGAGACCGCGACCGGCACGAGGAAGAGAAGAACGAGCGCGAGGAGCGCGAACCTGATCAGGGACACGAGGCTGGCCGGGGCGTGGCGGAAGACGAAGCCGATGTAGGAAGCGGCCGCGCTTGTTCCCATGCGGCCGAACGGTGCAGCACGCGTCACGCGGATTCGGACAGCGCTTCGAGGAACAGCGTCGTGGCGAGCAGATCGGCGCAGCCGCCGGGGCTCAGGCGCGCCGCCAGGAAGCTGCGATGGATCGCGACGGCGCGGTCCCGCCAATCCGGCGCCGCGATCCCGCCGGCTTCGAGGAAGCCTGCCGCCGCGGCCTGCGCCCGGTCCAGCCCCTCTGTCCCGCCGCGGTGGAGCAGGTTGGTGTCGTCCACGATGGCCAGAAGCGCGAAGAAACATTGCACCCGGGCGGCCTCGGGATCGTCCGGCGCCCATGCCCGGCCGAGACGCAGCGCCGGCAGGCCCACGGCCCGGACGGTCGGAAAGCCGGCAGCGGCTTCTGCGCTGGCGCCCCCGACGCCGTAGCGGCGCGCGGCTCGGCCGCCATGGCTGTCCGCAGAAGTCGGCGCCTGGGCGATGGCCCCGCCCCATAGCCGCGCCACGGCCTCGGCCCGTTCTTCGGCCGGTGCGGGTGCAGCCCCGGCCGCCCCCGCACCGGCACAGATCAGCCCGAGCGAGAAGATGGCGCCCCGATGGGCGTTGACACCACCCGTCGCCGCCAGCATCGCCGCCTCGGCCCTCAGGCCGATCGCCCGAAGCTCGGCCATTCCGGTGCCGCATTCTCCGGCGGCGACGAGGTCGGCGAAATAGGGTCGGATCGCCGCCGCGCTGCGGCGCAGGGTGCCGGCATCCATGTCCTGATGGCTGCCCGAATCAACCGGGCTGACGAGGCCGGGCTTCGGCCAGGTTTCGAGTTCGGCGATCAGGGCCGCGTGGGCGAGATCCGCGATGCGCTCGGCCCAAAAATCGGAAGAGCGAAGCGCGCTCAGAACGCCGAGGTCAGAAATGTAGTCCCTCCGACGCAGCTTCGATGGATCGTGATACGCGGGCCGGCGCGATCGGCCGAAGCGGCGGCTTGCGAAGGTTCGCGTCGGGCATGCTGCTACGCACCTGCTGCCCAGCCGTCAAATTCTCGGCGCGGCCGTGAACCCGAAACGTCCGATCGGGCCGGTATTCAGGTCCATCAGAACAACCCGACGAAGCGGTTCGGCAATTGCCAGAGATCCGCCGCCTGTGCCCAACTCTTGCGCTCGATTGCGTCGGCAAATATCCTCTTCGTCGTTTCGAAGAGATCTTCGCCGGGACGCAACTCGACGCGTCTGCGCGCAAGTCCTGCAATGTCCGACTTGATATGGTCCAGAAACGTCGTCGGCGCGATGGCATGATGCGAATCCGGGATGCCGACCGGTGCAGCGGAATTGCGTTTCTTCTGACGCTCGAACAAAATGTCGTTATCGCAATGGGCCAAGTGAAACAGGAACAGGTCGCTGAATTTCGGCCGGTGATCGTGGACGACACAATGAAAACCGATGTGCCAATCCGTGCGCTTTGAGATCAGCGTCGCCTTGCAGAGGGTTGATATCGGGCGGACATACTGTCTCTGAAGCGAGACGGGGCGTTGCAGATCGATCGGCGCTTCACCCTCGACATGACGGACATCGGAACCGAACAGGTCGAGGACCGCCGGCACGTCACGTGCCGCAATGTAGTGCGCCAGCGACGGCGCCACATCCGGATCGACGACGATCAGTTCATCGGCATCGGCGAAGAGCACGCACTTGAACCCGATGAACAACGAAGCGCAGAAATCGCGGATCGTGTTCACGCGCTCCCATTCGTCGAGGGGCATTCTCGGGAGGCGGATCAAGTTCGCGTTGATCCCGACGGTCGAGCCATCGTCGGAGCCATGATCGAGGACGTAGCAATTCTCGGCCCCGACCTGCCGTTCGTAATGCCTCAACCAGAGCGGCAACATCGTTTTTTCGTTGAACGCCATGGTGACGACGGCGAGCGGCCTTTTCTCCACCAGACATTTTCCTTCGCGACGGCAGTTTGATAATCCGCCGCTATCGTACGCGGCGGGACGCTAATTAGGAGCTAAGCTGGATATGGAGCGAGCGCAGCAACTTCTGCGATCCCTGAACAAAGACGCGCGGATCATCGAGATCGGCCCCAGCTTCAATCCCCTTGCTCCGAAGCGGGACGGTTGGAACACAATTGTGGTCGATCACGCCTCGCGTGAGGAATTGCTCCAGAAATACCATGACCAGACGATAGACCGGATCGAGGCGGTCGACATCGTCTGGACCGGCGGTTCCCTGGCGGATGCGGTCCCGACCGATCAGCACGGGACGTTCGACGCTTTCATCGCCAGCCACGTCATCGAGCACACCACCGACATCGTCACGTTCCTGCGTGCCGCAGAGACGTTGCTGAAGCCGGATGGCGTCGTGATCCTGGCCGTGCCGGACAAGCGCAAGTGCTTCGACTTCTACCGCTCGCTCTCCGCCACCGCCGACGCGGTCACAGCCTTCCTGGAGCGGCGAGACCGGCACACGCTGCGGACGCATATCGATTACGCCCTGAACATGGCTTTGAAATCGGGAGGGGTCGGGGCCTGGGCCGCCGACGACATTCGGCCGGTCGAGCCGGCCAATCCCGTGACCGACGCACCGCAATGGCACGCCGCAGTGACGCGTCCGGATTACACCGACGCGCATGCCTGGGTGTTCGTGCCGTCGAGCTTCAGCCTGATGATCCTGGAATTGTCGCTGCTCGGCTATCTGGACCTGCAGGTCGAGGAGCTTCAGGAGCGGCACGCGACGGAATTCTTCGTCTGGCTTCGCAAGGGCGCGCCGCGCCTCACCGCCGACGAAGCCCGGCGTGAACGCACCGCCCTGATGCAGCGCGTGATCGTTGAACTCGCCGAGCAGACGCGCCAGCTGCCGAACGGACCGCTCGGCGAGTCGGCGGCTCTCCTCCGTGATCGGCTTCTGAAAGCCGAGTATCGCACGCAAGCCCTGCGACGGGTTCTCTCGGCCGTGCAGGCCAACCTGGGCCGGTTCGGCCTGAACCGCCGCCGCTTCCGGCAGCAGATCGCGTTGGCGGGCCAGGACGTTCCGGCGAATGCGCTGGCCCCCATCCAGCACCACATCCTGCTGAACGAGGCGACGAAGATCCTCAACCGGCGGAAGGGTGCCGACGGTTTGACGGCGACCATCGAGGAGGATCCGGCCCTGGCCGAGAACGCGGTCCTCGTCGTGCCGCTCGGCGCGGCCCAGTTCCGCGATCCGCTGCTGGCCGCCGAACTCCTGCGCGAGCGGCAGCGGTCGCGCGCCGTGCAGGTCGTGCTCGAGGCCGTGCTGAAAAGCCTGCGCTCGCGGTCCTGGGACAAGAAGCGATTCAAGGCGCTCATCGCGAAGGCGGCCCAGGAGACGCCAACCGTCGGGCCAGAAGCGGTGCGTCATGCGGTTCTGGCGGAGGAGAGCCGGAAGGTCTTGGGCGTGCCCCGCGCTTAGAGCACCGCACAAAACGCCCGATCACCGGGCGCTGCCCTCTGCACACAATGTGCGGAGGGCGTTTTGTGAGAGGCTCTCAGGGTTTCAGCGCGCCGGCGGCGCCCAGATGCCAAGAGCGCTTGCGTCCACGGGGCGGGGCAGCAGCCCCTCGGTCTTGAAGGCATCGGCGATCTTCTGCTGCTCGGACAGGCCCGCCCGCGTCACCGGCTCCACCCGGTAGCTGCGGCGCGCATTCGCCCGCAGGATCACGTCGGGCTCGATCTTCCACAGGGGCGCGAGGCGTGCCGCCGCCTCGGCTGGCTGCGCCTTCACCCAGGCGCCGGTCTCGGCGAGCTGGCCGAACAGGGCGGCGAGAACCGGGCCGTTGGCGGCCACATACGGATCGGCCGCGAGATAGTAGCGCGTGTACAGCGACAGCCCGGCGCCGTCGCGCAGGACCCGGGCGCCCGATTGCTGCTGGGCGGCGGAGAGGAACGGATCCCAGGCGACCCAGGCCTCGACCCCTCCACTGGTGAGCGCGGCCCGGCCGTCGGCGGGGGTCAGGTAGGCCGGAACGATGTCCTTGAAGGTGAGGCCGGCCTCCGTAAGGGCCGCCAGCAGCAGGTAGTGGCTCCCGGCGCCCTTGGTGACGGCGACACGCTTTCCACGAAGGTCCGCCACCGTCTTGGCGGGCGAGGTCTCGGGCACCAAGATCGCCTGCGCGTCCGGCGAGGGCGCTTCCTGGGCGATGTAGGTGATCCGCGCGCCGGCGGCCTGGGCGAAGATCGGGACGGTGTCGGCTACGTCGGCCGAGACGTCGATCTGCCCGGCATTGAGCGCCTCCATGATCGGAAGCCCGCTGGTGAATTCGTGCCAGGACAGCCCGGTGCCGAGCGGCGCCAGCGCCCGCTCCAGATTGCCGTTCTGGCGCAGCAGCGCGATCAGCGTCGAGGAGCGCTGATAGCCAATGCGAAGGGTCGCGGCCGCCCGGGCGGCGTGCTGCGGTGCGAGGAGCGCGGCGGCGGCGAGACCGGCGATCAGGCTTCGGCGGGAGGTGGGCATCGTGTCATCCAGGACGAGGGGTTTGGCGAGGGTTTCAGAAGAGACCCTACCACCACGCGGCACGGGTCTCGGGGGCAAGCGGCTGCTGGGCGACGGCCGGCCGCAGGGAGCGGTCGAGGGCGGCCATCACCCGGCGCACCGCCCCTTCATGATGGGCTGCGACGGGGTCGCGCGGGCGGGCGAGGCCGATGCCGATGGTCTCATCGAGCCGGCCCGGCCGCGGGCGCATCACCACCACCCGATCGGCCAGCGTCACCGCCTCGCCGACATCGTGGGTGACGAGCAGAATCGTCGGCTTCGTCTCGCCCCACAGGCTCAGGAGCTGATCGTGCAGATCCCTGCGGGTGAAGGCGTCGAGCGCCGAGAACGGCTCGTCCAGGAGCAGCACGCGGGGATTGGTCACGAACGCCCGGGCGATTGCGACCCGTTGCTGCTGGCCCCCGGACAGCTCTCGCGGCCAGCGGGCGCCATGCTCGGCCAGACCGATCCGCTCCAGCGCCCGGGCGACCCGCGCCCGGCGCTCGGACCGAGAGAGCCCGGCGAGGCCGAAGCCGACATTGCCCGCAACATCCAGCCAGGGCAGGAGCCGTGCCTCCTGGAAGACGACGCCGACGTGCGGATGCGGCTCGCGGATCGTCTCACCGTCGACCTGCACGGTGCCGCGGCTCGCTTGGTCGAGGCCCGCGATCAGCCGCAGCAAGGTCGTCTTTCCGCAGCCCGAGCCGCCGATGAGCGCGACGATCTCGCCCGGCCGCACCGACAGGCTGATGCCGGCCAGCGCCTGCGTGCCGTCCGCGTAGGTCTTCGAGAGATCGTCGACGATGAGCACGGGCGTGTCTTGCGTGAGCGTTTGCATCGATGGGGCGCGCCCGTCACAGGCTCTCCCGGGCGGTATCCTGCCAGCGCGTCAACGGCCGGGTCAGCGTCACCAGGACCATATCGGCCAGCTTGCCGGCCAGCGCGAAGGTGATGATCGCGGCCACGATCTGATCCGGCTTGCTGAATTGCTGGCCGTCGACCAGCAGGTAGCCGAGGCCCTCCGAGGCGCCCATCAACTCCGCCGCCACCACGAACAGGAAGCCGAGGCCGAGCCCCGTGCGCAACCCGACCAGGGTCGCCGGCAGCACCGCGGGCAGGAGGATCCGCCAGGCCAGTGCAAACCGCGACAGCCGGAAAATACGCCCGACCTCGACGAGCTTGCGGTCCACCGAGGCGATCGCGCCGGAGACCCCGACATAGACTGGGAAGAACACTCCCACGGCGATCAGCAGCACCTTCGGCGTCTCGAGGATCCCGAACCACAGGATAAACAGCGGGACCCAGGCCAGCGACGGCACGGCCCGCAGGGCCTGCAAGGTCGGATCGAGGAGCCAGCGCAGGGTCGGAAGCGTCGCGACCAGCGCGCCCGCCAGGATCCCGGCGGCGGCCCCCCAGAGGAAGCCGAGACCGACCCGGATCAGCGTCGCCTCGACATGCATGAGGAGGTCACCCGAGGCCGCCAGGTCCAGCAGCGTCGCGCCGATCCGGCTCGGCGGCGGCAGCAGGCGGCCGGAGACCAGGCCGGTATCGACCGCGATCTCCCAGCCGATCGCCAAGGCCAGCGGCAGGACGAGCCCGAGGCCGACGCGGCCGCCCTGCCGCATCAGCGCCCCGGCTCTCAACGCGTCGCGACGGGGTTGAAGCCGGAATCGAGCAGGCCGTCGACCGCCACGGTGACATCCGTGGCGGCGGGGATCACGCCGGCCTGTTGCAGGGCGAGGCCGGCGGCCTTGATCGATTCGGCCTGTGCCGGCCCGATCGTCGGCTGGGACAGGTCGGTACGCTCGAGCTGGCGGGCGATCACGGGTTCGGGGAGCTTGGTCGCGGCGACCAGGGCCGCCGAGAGGGCCTGCGGGTTCGCCAGCGCGTAGGCGCGCGCCTGCTCGTAGGCGGCGATAACCGTGCGGACCAGATCGGGATGGGCCTTGGCGAAGTCCTCGCGCACGTCCAGCAGGCCCCAGGTGTTGGCCGCCGGATCGCGGTAGAACAGGACGTCGCCGTTCTCGATCTCGGCCGCCGCCATTAGCGGATCGAGACCGGCCCAGGCATCGACATCGCCGCGGTCGAGGGCCGTGCGCCCATCCGGGTGCTGCAGCAGGACGAGCTTCGCATCCTTCTCGGTCAGGCCTGCGCCCTGAAGCGCGCGGATGAGGAAGATGTGCGGATCGGTGCCCCGGGTGACGGCGACGCGCTTGCCCTTCAGGTCGGCGGGCTTGGCGATGCCGGTCTCTTTACGGGTGACCAACGCCGTCCATTCGGGACGTGAGAAGGCGTAGACCGCCTTGATCGGATTGCCGTTGATCCGCGCGACCAAAGCGGCGGCGCCGGCGGCCGAGCCGATATCGATTGCGCCAGCATTCAGGAATTCGAGCGCCTTGTTGGAGCCGAGCGACTGGACCCAGCGCACCCGGACGCCTTTCGGCTTGAGGGCCTCTTCCAGAAACCCCTTGTCCTTCAGGAGGAGGCCGACCGGATTGTAGGTCGCCCAATCCAGGCGGATCTCCTTCGGATCCTCGGCCAGGGCCGCAGATCCGAACAGGCCGGTCGCGGAGATCAGGACGAGGCCGGCAGCCAGGAGGGATCGGCGTGAGGAGCGCATGAGCGGAACCTAGTTCGAGCGAAGTTTTGGGGAAGGCGTGCACGCACAGGTTCGCAGCGCGCGGCCCGGAGTTTGGGATCCGCAACGCCGCGCGCCGCAGGGATACGTGCGATCAGGTTGTCTGGCCGAGGATTTCCAGGATCGTCCGGCGCAGCCGGACGAGGTCGGGATCGTCCCGGTGGCGCGGATAGGGGGCGTCGACCGGGAGTTCCGCCCGGATCGCGGCCGGGCGGTCGCCCAGCACGATCACGCGCTCGGCAAGGATCAGCGCCTCCTCGACATCGTGGGTGACGAGCACGGCCGTGAAGCGCTTCTCCTGCCAGAGCCGCAGGATCTCGGCCTGCATAGCGAGCCGGGTCAGGGCGTCGAGCTTGCCCAATGGTTCGTCCAGGAGCAGCAGGCGCGGCTCGTTGACCAGCGCCCGGGCCAGAGCGGCCCGCTGCGCCATGCCGCCGGAGAGCTGGTGCGGATAGGCATCCGCGAAGCCGGCGAGACCGACGAGCCCCAGCGCCTGATCGATGCGCGCCGCCCGCGCGGCGCGGCCGACGCCCTGGGCTTCAAGCCCCAAGGCCACGTTCCCGCGCACGGTGCGCCACGGGTACAGGGTCGGATCCTGGAAGACGAGCAGCCGGGACGGGTCCGGCCCCTCCACCAGATCACCGTCGACCGTGATGAGGCCCTGGTCCGGCGGCTCGAGGCCGGCGACCAGCCGCAGCAGGGTGGACTTGCCGCAGCCGGAAGGGCCGAGCAGAGCCACGAACCCGCCCGGCTCAACGGCGAGGCCGACCCGATCCAGCACCGACAAGGGCGTGCCGCGGATGTCGAAGGCGTGGCTGACCGCCTCCACGTTCAGGCTGGCACCGACGGACTGGGCCGCCGGCCGTTCCTGCGTCGCGGCTACCATTGCACCAGCCCCTTCTGCCAGGCGAGCAGACGGTCGCGCAGGCGGAACAGCAGCGTGATCAGCGACGAGCACATCAGCGCCATCACGATCAGCGCGGCGTACATGTTGGCGTAGGCCGCCCAGCCCTGGGCCCATTGCAGGTACCAGCCGAGGCCCGATTTCACGCCGAGCATCTCGGCCACCACCAGCACCGCGAAGGAGCCGCCGAGCCCCATGAACAGCCCGACGAAGACGTGCGGCAGCGCCGCCGGGATCGCCACCCGCAGGATCAGGAAGCCGCGCGAGGCGCCGAGGGTCCGCGCCACGTCGAAATAGGCCTTGTTGACGCCGGCGACTCCGGACCAAGTCAGCACCGTGACCGGGAAGCCGGTGGCCAGCGCGACCAGGAAGGTGCTCGCCGACCACGAGGACGGGAAGACGAAGAAGGCCAGGGGTAGCCACGCGGTCGCGGGGAGCGGGCCGACGAAGCGCAGCACCGGATGCGCCCAGTAGCCCACCGCCTTCGAGCTCCCGATGGCGACGCCGAGCACGAAGCCGATCCCCACCCCGAAGGCGTAGCCGCCGGCCAGCAGGATCAGCGAGTTCAGCGTGCTGCCGCCGAGCTTCGGCCAATCGTCAAGGAACACCTCCAGGATCGCCTGGGGCGGCGGGAAGAACGGCATCGGCAGCAGGTCGAACTTCGCCGTGACGAGTTCCCAGGTCAGCAGGACAAGGGCGATGATGGCGAGCCACGGGCTCCAGTGCCGGAGCCGCGTCCCGAAGGTCCCGAG
Source organism: Methylobacterium sp. E-066 (assembly GCF_022829635.1). Classification (GTDB taxonomy): domain Bacteria; phylum Pseudomonadota; class Alphaproteobacteria; order Rhizobiales; family Beijerinckiaceae; genus Methylobacterium. Next base: position 71,509 of record NZ_JAKSYO010000068.1, on the reverse strand, counting down.
CCGGCCGGCGAGCAGACCCAGCGGCAGCAGAGCCAGGCCGATCACCGCCGATCCCTGGGCGAACACGGCCGTCCTCGGGAAGTCACCCGCCTCGGGCAACTGCAGGGTGAGTCCGGCGAGCACAAGCCAGACGATACCGGCCGCGAGCACGCGCCAGGGCGGATAGGATAGACGCGTCGGTACGGCGGCGGTTCGCAGGGCCGTGCCCGCGGTGATGCTTCCGGACATGAGGCACCTCAGCTCAGCACGTCGGCGTAGATCCGCTCGGCGAACTTCGCCGTGTCGGTCGAGCGCTTCAGGACGTTCACGAGCTTCAATTCATCGCCGTAGAGGGCTAGCTGCTGCTTGAGCCGGCCGCCGACCGGGCTGTCGCCGTGATGCTGGCTGCGCAGCATCGCGGCGAGATCCTCGATCGAGCCCTTGCCGCCGTAGCCGGAGAACGCCCTTGCGGCCGCCTCCGGGTTCTCGTGGACGGCATGCCCGCCCTCCAGGATCGCCCGGGTGAGCGACGCGGCGACCGCCCGGTCGTTGCGCAACAGGCTGCCGCGGACCGCGACCACGCAGCACGAGCGGTCGGCATATTCCCCCGCAAGGTTGGTCGAGATCTCGGTGAAGCGCGGGTCCTTCAGCCAGATCCAGGTCCGCGGGTCGCCATCGGCCAGGGCCTGGGCCTCGCCCTTCTCCACCGCCAGATTCAGCAGATCGACCGGGTATTGCCGCCACTCGACGCCGCTGTCGGGGTCGATCCCGGCCTTGGCCAGCTGCAGGCTGAAGAAGTTCTTGGCCGGGCTCGCCTGATCGCTGATCGCGATGGTCTTGCCCTTGAGGGACGCGATGTCCGTGATCCCGCTGGACTTGTCGGCCAGCAACCTGAGGCAGCCGCCATGCAGGCCGGCGGTAATCCGGACGTCGAAGCCCTGTTCCAGGGGCTTGAGCCAACGCAGGGCCATGCCGATCCCGGCATCGGCCTTGCCGGTGGCGATGGCTTCCAGCAGGGCCTCGGTGGCACCGCCGAAATTGACGAATTCCACGTCGAGACCGTGCTTGGCGAAGATGCCCTGCTCCTTGGCGACCGGCGCAGCGGCGGTGCAGATCGCGGTGGCGTTCCAGGCCAGCTTGACCGGCCGGAGCGGGCCAGCCGGAGCCTCGGCCGCGGCGGGCCGGCAGAGCGGGCCGGGATCGAACGGCGCGCCCGGCCCGGGCGCCCAGGCCTGGCCCGCGCCCATGCCGAGGCCGAAGGGCGCGGCCATGGCGGCGGCACCGGCCCGCAGCAGCAGGCGGCGCGAGGGCATCCGGCCCGATCCTGTGGGTCCCGGATGTGACGGATCGTCGGTCATCGGATGTCTCCGGGCCGCGCAATCGCACGGCAGGCCTGGATCGACGCACGAAGCGGCCCGGCCTCGCGGCCGAGCATGTCATGCGTCCTCAATTTCGGTGAATGATCCGTCGAGGGATCAACGATTTAAATATTCAATTGACTCGCAGCCGAGTCAACGAAAGCGTTTTCTTATCTTTCTGTCGTATAAAGAAAGATATTCGCTCGCTTGACGTAGAGCCTAGAATGAATCGCCCTCACGGCATCCGCCGGGCGACCGGGTCGAGCCACATCCTCACAGGCGACAGCAGTCGGGGCAAAGATTTAATCGAGAGATAGCAATCCTCAGATTTATACTGTACCTATGAGTAATTCTATAAACATTTCATCGGCCAAGACTGCGATGGATCTGAGTTACTGTCCTCGGATGCGCACAATCGAAATATGGATGTGACGGTGGATCAATATGGAATCCGCCGCTCCAACGGCCACGCCAATCGACCGCGGCATGGTCCTGCACGGTCTCGACTCCTCACATTGGCCGTTGGCGCGACTGGAATTCGGGCCGCGGTAGGCCGAGATGCGCGCGCAGGGTGTTCCCGTCGTAGTCTTCCCGGAACAAGCCGCGGCGGCGCAATTCGGGAAGGACCAGCGCTACGAAATCGTCGAGGCCACCCGGAAGGGTCGGCGGCATGATGTTGAAGCCATCGGCGCCGTAGGCTTCGAAGCGCTCCTGAAGCGCATCGGCGATCTGGACCGGTGTCCCGACCAGGACCCAGTGGCCCCGGGCGCCGGCCGCGCGCAGATACAGCTCGCGGATCGTCAGCCCCTCCCGCCGCGCGAGCCGCAGGAACAGGTCTTGCCGGCTCTTGCCGCCATTGGTCTCGGGCAGGTCCGGCATGGGCGCATCGTCCGGGTAGGCCGAGAGATCGGCGCCGGTGAGCTGTTCTAGAAGCGAACGGCCGACCACCGGATGGATCAGCGCCTGCAGGGCGGCGAATTTTTCCCGGGCCTCGTCCTCCGTGCGGCCGACCACCGGGAAGGCGCCGGGCATGATCTTGAGATGGTCCGGGTCGCGGCCGTGCCGGGCCATCCGGCCCTTCACGTCGGCGTAGAAGGCGACCGCATCGTCCAGCGAATCCTGCGCGGTGAAGATCACCTCGGCCGTGCGGGCGGCGAGCGCCTTCCCGGCCTCGGAGGAGCCGGCCTGCACCACCCCGGGATGACCCTGGGGCGGGCGCGGCACGTTGAGCGGCCCGCGCACCGAGAAATGGGCCCCCTCATGGGCGAGCAGGTGCAGCTTGTCCGGGTCGAAGAACCGGCCTGCCTCCCGGTCGCGCACGAAGGCGTCGTCCTCGTAGGAATCCCAGAGGCCGCGGACCACGTCCACGAACTCCTCCGCCCGGGCGTAGCGGTTGGCATGGGCGAGGTGGCTCTCGCGGCTGAAGTTCCAGGCCTCGCGCGGGTCGGCCGAGGTGACGAGGTTCCAGCCCGCGCGGCCCTCGCTCAGATGGTCCAGGGAGGCGAACTTGCGCGCCACGTGGAACGGCTCGTTGTAGGTGGTCGACGCGGTGGCCACGAGGCCGATCCGCTCGGTCACCGCCGCGAGATGCGACAGCAGGGTCAGCGGCTCGAATTGCCCGACATAGCGGATCGCAGTGCGGCTCAGGGCGTCGAGATCGTCCCCGCGGATGCTGACCCCGTCGGCCAAAAAAATCAGGTCGAACTTCGCGGCCTCGGCCGTCCGGGCGAGGTGCCGGTAATGGGCGGCGTTGATCCCGGCATCGGCCTGCGACGACGGATGGCGCCACGCCGCGACGTGGTGGCCGCCGGGATACAGGAACGCGCCGAGGCGCATGCGGTCATGACGGCGCGGCATCCTCGCGTCCCTCAGGCCGTGCCGACGCGATACTGGCGCGGCGGCTCCGTGCCGTTCACCGCGAAGGCGCCGACGATCCGGTCCCGGTAGATCCGGGGATTGTGCGAGGCGATGGTGCGCGCGTTGCGCCAGTAGCGGTCGAGGCCGAGCCCCTGCTTCACCGCGGAGGCGCCCAGCGCATCGAACAGGATGGTGGTCGCCTCAAGCACCAGGTTCGTGACCACGGTGACCGCCTGGTTGACCTCGACATCGGCCAGAGCGATGGCGCGCTCCGCCTCGGCGTCGGTTCCCTGGCCGCTCCGGTCGCGATGCAGCTCGTAGACCCGCTGCAACGCCTCGGCCGCCTTCAGCGCCACGGCGCCGGCCGCGTAGGCGTTGCCGCGCACCCGGCCGACCACGGCCAGGATCTGCGGATCGTCGGCGGTCCGCCCGGCATTGCCGTGGCTGTAGATCCGGGTCCGCTCGGCCACCAGGCGCCCGACATCCTCGGCCGCGGCGCGCCCGATCCCGGCGAGCGTCGCCAGATGGACGAGCTGGAAGAACGCCATCGCGTAGGGGAAGCGGGCCGGGTCGGGCTTGATCAGGTCGGGCGACAGGACGACGTCGTCGAACCGGATCGTGCCGCTCGCGGTGAGCGCCTGGCCGAACCCGTCCCAATCGTCGACGATCGCGACGCCCGGCGCCCCGGTCGGCACGGCCGCCACGATCGTGGTGCCGTCCTCGTCATCGGCCGAGAGGTGGATGTAGTCCGCGAACAGCGACCCGGTGGTGTAGAATTTTTTGCCCGACACGACCCGGTCGGCGCCCCGGCGGCGCACGACCGTGTCGAACTGGCCGACCTTGGCGGCCCCGGTCTCGGAGACGCCGCTGCCCACCGTCTCGCCGGCGGCGATCTTCGCGATCCAGCGCGCACGCCATTCCGGCGCGGTCGAGCCGAGCACGTCCTCGGTGAAGCCGAAATGGGCCCGCAGGGCGTTGGTGACGTTCGAATCGGCCTGCGACAGCTCGGTCAGCAGATTGAACAGCTCGGGCAGGATGGCGCCGTGGCCCCCCGCCTCGACCGGCAGGCGCAAGGTGGTGAAGCCGGCCTCCTTCAGCCAGCCGATCTCGGCATGGGGCAGGCCATGTGTGCAATCGCGCTCGACCGCCGTGGCGCGGATCTCCGCGAAGACGGGCCGGAAGCGGTCGGCCAGTTCCTCGTAGCGCTCGCTCGGGCCAGCGCCCCAACCCGCATCCCTCTGCGACATCGCCTTGAGCATCCCATCCAGATCGTCGCTGCCGGACACTCGAAGGCGTTCGGCGCGAGACCTATGGATTCGCCAAGTCGGGCCGCGATCTCAAGCCAGCGCGCAGGAAAAACGACCGTTATCGATCGATTTGGAACCGTAATCTCTTCACGAACAACTGCATGAATAGGCGCTTCCTCCGGCGGGCCTGGGAGGAAACAACGTTCTCGCTGGACGAAAGCGCGGATAAGGGCTTCCGCAGCTTCTTTCCAGCGGGTGCGCCCTCGCTCCGAGCGCGCCGCAACAGCTTCGGCGCACATCGTCTCTCCCGGGATCACCGTCCTGGGATTCTCCGAGCCGGTTTGGTGATGCGGCGGATCAACTCCGGCGATGGCGCCGGTTGAGGCCTCGTGCCAGGCGCTCGCCCGCGGTCTGGAACATCTGCACGAGCACGATCAGCACGACCACGACAGCGAGCATCATCTCGGGCCGGAAGCGCTGATAGCCGTAGCGGATGCCGAGATCGCCGAGCCCGCCGCCGCCGACCGCGCCGGCCATGGCCGAGTAGCCGATCAGCGACACGACGGCGAGGGTGAGCCTCATGACGATGGCGGGCAGCGCCTCCGGGATGAGCACCTTGCGGATGATCTGCGACGGGCTCGCCCCGAAGGCCCGGGCGGCCTCGACCAGGCCTTGATCGACCTCGCGGATCGCCGACTCCACCAGCCGGGCGATATAGGGTGCCGCCGCCACCGTCAGCGGCACGCTGGCGGCGTAGGTCCCGATCGAGGTGCCGGCCACCAGGCGGGTGAACGGGATGATCGCCACGACCAGGATGATGAAGGGCGTCGAGCGCGTCGCGTTGACGATCACGCCGAGGGCGGCATTGAGCGCGGGCGCCGCCAGCAATTCGCCCCGCTGGCTGGTCGCCAGGAACACCCCGAGCGGCAGGCCGAGCACGGTGCCGATGATGGCGGCGAGCGCCACCATGGTCAGCGTGTCGAGAGTGGCCTGGACCAGGAGGTTGATGAGTTCAGGCGACACGGGCGGCCTCCCGAGCGACGTCCTGAGCCGGCGGAAGATAGCCGAGGAGATCAGCCGGTATGTCGAGCGCGGCCAGATAGGCTTGGGCTCGGGCGGTGACATCCGGCCCCGGGGACAGACCGACCGCGAGGGAGCCGAAGCGCTGGCCACCGATCTCGTCCACCGCGCCGGCGAGGATTGCCGCCTCGATCCCGGTCTCGCGGGCGAGCCGCGCGAGAATCGCCGTATCGGCCTGCGGACCCCGGAGCGACAGCCGCAGCACCGGCACGCCGCCGGGGCGCGGATCGGCCGAAATCCGCTCCGCGAGGCCGGCCGGCAGGTCGAGCCCGACTTCGCCGGCGAGCAGGCTGCGCGTGACCTCGGCCTGTGGCTGGGTGAAAACGTCATAGACCGAGCCGCGCTCGACGATCGCGCCGTGGTCGATCACCGCCACCTCGTCCGCCACCGCGCGGATCACCGACATCTCGTGGGTGATGAGCACGATAGTCAGGCCGAGATCGCGGTTGATCCGCTTCAGGAGCGCCAAGATCGACCGGGTGGTTTCCGGGTCGAGGGCCGAGGTGGCCTCGTCGGAGAGCAGCACGTCCGGCTCGGTGGCGAGCGCGCGGGCGATGCCGACGCGCTGCTTCTGGCCGCCCGACAGCTCCGCCGGGTAGCGGCCGGCCTGGGCCTCCAGGCCCACCAGCGCGAGCAGTTCCGCCACCCGGGCGCGGATCGCCGCGCGTTTCCAGCCCGCGAGTTCCAGCGGCAGGGCAACATTGTCCGCCACATTGCGCGAGGACAGCAGATTGAAGTGCTGGAAGATCATGCCGACCCGGGCGCGCACCGTCCGCAGCTTCCGCTCGGGCAGGCTCGACACCTCCGCAACGCCGACCACGACCCGGCCGGCGCTCGGGCGCTCCAGGCCGTTGATCAGCCGGATCAGCGTCGACTTGCCCGCCCCCGAGCGTCCGATCACCCCGAGGATCGTGCCGGCCGGGACGGCGAGGTCGATGCCCGAGAGCGCCGCCACCTGCGCGGCGCCCTTCCGCGCCGGATAGGTCTTCGAGACGTTCTCGAACCGGATGAGGGGTGGGCTGGCGGGATCGCGGGACGGCGGCAGGTTGGACACAGCCTATGGGTGCTCCTTGATCGGGACCGAGCGGTCCGCGACGGCTTCGGGTCTTACGGAAGCGATCTGTATGACGGTCGGCGCCGAGAGGGGTCAAGGAAAGGCGGGTACATAGTTCCCCGGCTCCATAGAACGATTTTTCTGAAAGTGTGCGTTATGGAGATCGATTTTTCAGCCGGGGCTGGCATGTGGCCGACCTCCCAGTCGGCGGAGGTTCGCTCGACACCGTGTGATTCCCCGATCGCCAAAGGCTCTTTGCTGTTTTCTGTCGTCGCCGAAGAGGAATTGCCCTTCGATCCGCGCTGAATTCGGAACGCTGTCTCATTGATCGATCCCCCGTGGACGGGCTTCAATAGAGGTCGCCCAATCCAGGAGCCGACGAACCGAGGATCGTCGGTTCCCGCACGCATGCGGATGGGCGCCCACCGAGCCGGAGACCACGATGACCGACGACACGCCCGCAGGACGGTCCCCGTCCCGCCGGACGCTCCTCATGGCTGGCCTCGGCGCTGCGGCGCTGCCCTTCGCGTCGCCGGCCGTGCATGCGGCGGCGCGCGAGGTGAAGATCAGCATGCAGCGTTCCTCGGTGCTCTTCACGGTCCTGAAGGTGAAGGGCACCCTGGCCGAGCGCCTGGCGCCCCTTGGGTTCACGCCGACCTGGCACCTGTTCACCAGCGTCACCGAGCCGATGAATGCCGGGGCGGTCGACATCCATGCCGACGTCGCCGACGCGGTGCCGATCTTCACCCAGTCTGCGCGGGCACCCCTGACCTTCTACGCCCGCGAGCGCGGTGCGCCGGCCGCCGAAGCGATCATCGTACCGGCGGATTCGCCGATCCGCACGGTCGCCGACCTTAAGGGCCGCACGGTGGGCGTCGCGCCGGGCTCCGGGAGTCACTACGTGCTGGCCGCGGCCTTGAAGCGCGCGGGCCTGCGCTTCGACGACATCCGACCGGCCTATCTGCAGGCGCCGGAGGGTGCCGCAGCGTTCGAGCGAGGCAGCCTCGATGCCTGGTCGATCTGGGACCCGTTCCTGGCTTTCGCCGAAGCCAAGCGCCCGGTGCGCACCATCGCGGACGGAACCGGTCTGACGAGCTACCACCGCTATTACTTGGTCAATGACAGCTTCGTCGCCGCGCATCCGGAGGTGGTCGCCACGGTGTATCAGGCGCTGGTCGAGGCGGGCCAGTGGGTGAAGGCCAATCCGGACGCGGCGGTGGCGCTGCTCACCCCCGTCTGGGGCGACCTGCCCCCCGCCGTGGTGGCCGCGGCCAATGCCCGGCGTACCTATGTGGTGGAGCCGGTGGAACGGGCGCAACTCAGCGAGCAGCAGGCGATCGCCGACACCTTCCTCGAAGCCAAGCTGATCCCGCGCCGGATCGACGCCACCGACGTCCGGATCTGGACGCCGCCGGCGGTGAAGGGCTGAGGCAATGGCCGACGCACCCCGCTTCGGCATCTGGGCCGCCGTCCACGGCTCCCGGGCCGCCCATCACGATCCCGACGAGCCGGACGACGCGAGTTGGGAGCGCAACCGCGCCCTTGTCCTTGAGGCAGAGGCCCTGAGCTTCGATTCGGTGCTGGTCGCCCAGCATACGATGAACCCCTACGACGCCGGCCGCGACCAGCTCGAAGCCTGGACCGCCGCTTCCGCCCTGGCGGCGCTGACGACGCGGATCGAGATCATCGCGGCGATCAAGCCGGGGCTCTACCACCCGGTGGTGCTCGCCAAGATGGCGCTGCAGATCGAACACGTCAGCGGCGGTCGCTTCGCCCTGAACCTCGTGAATGCCTGGAACCGGGCCGAGTTCGAGCGGGCCGGCCTGCCGTTCCCCGCCCATGACGACCGCTACGCCTACGGGCGCGAGTGGATCGGCCTGGTGGACCGGCTGATGCGCGGCGAGCGCGTCACCTTTTCGGGCGCGCATTTCCAGGTCGAGGAGTACCAGCTTCGCCCCGCCGGCACCTATCGGCCACGACCAAAAATCTATCTGGGCGGCGAATCCGAGCCGGCCCGGGCGCTGGCGGCGGACCACGCCGATGTCTGGTTCATCAACGGCCAGCCGGTCGAGGATGTCCGCGGGCTGATCGCCGACGTGGCCCGCCGGCCAGCGGCCAACGGGCCGTTGCGCTACGGGCTCTCGGCCTTCGTCATCGCCCGCGAGACCGACGCGGCGGCGCAGGCCGAGCACGCCCGCCTCCTCGCCCTGGCGCAGCGCGACGCTGCGTTGCGCGCCGATACCCGTGCCCGGACCGATACGGCGAGCGTCATGTTCGCCAAGGTTGACGCGGCGGCGACCCGCCACGTCGGCACCAACGGCGGCACCGCTGCTGGTCTGGTCGGCAGCTACGAGACCGTGGCGGCCCGGATCCGCGCCTTCCACGCGGCCGGCATCGACCTGTTCATGCTGCAGTTCCAGCCCTTCGAGGCCGAGATGCGCCGGTTCGCCGAGCACATCCTCCCGCGCGTCCGCTGACCTGCTCGGCCCGACCCTGCACGACTATCTCGGTCTCGAGCGGGTGGCTTGGACGCCTGTCACCGGCCGTCGTCGATACATCCCGGTCCGTCGCCCCTGGTATCGGATCAGGGTGTCACGGCCCAACCTCTCCTGTGGCCCGTTCGGCGCGTAAGGACCGCGCAGAATCGGCTCATGTAGCTGGGAAGAGCGATCAGGTCGGCTCGCTTCGGGGCTAATGGGCCGGTGTCGGGATTATGGACGGTCACCCGCTCGCCCATTCCAGCAAACATTTCCTTCTGTGAAGCGGTGGGGATCGGCGACCGGGCGTTCACAAGGAAGATCGTCTCGGGCTGGCGCCACGGGAGCAAAAAATGATTGGTCCGATCTCTGAATCGCCGGATCGATCGGCGACGCCGCCTCTACGTCTCGAGGCTGTGAGCGCCGGCCAAATCCGATCGGATCGGTTGGACACGGAAACGCTCATCGCGGCACTGCTCGCCGATGTCCCCGCCGAACGGCAGTCGGCGCAGGCCGTCGCGGCGGCACTCGCCGCTTCGAAGCTGTGGCCGAAGGCGTACGCGTTCCTTCAATCGTGGTTCGAGCCGAGCGACGCCACGCCCGGCACCAAAAAGCAGCACGAGGAGGCCGTCCTGAGGGACATCATTCTTGCGCGGCGGGTGCGCTGGGCCGAGCGTCTCGCATGGACCGCCAAAGCGGCCGGAGACGAAGTCGAAGGCGAGGAATGCATCGCCTTCGCACTGGTCGCCCGCTAACTCCTCGGTGATCGCCCGCTCACGGAAATCCCGCTCGCGGTCTGGATCGCCAAGAACACGGTCGCGGCATCAGCAAAACGTTAGCCACAGGTCGGCGGCAGGAACCGATGCCGACACCAGTGCTTGGCCCCTCGCTGGCGCTAGGATCAGTAGGAGGAACGATATGTCGAGCGACCACGAGAAACACCAGGACCTCCTCCGCGCCCTGAAAGCTTCACAGGGCCAGCGCGACGGCTCCTTCGACGAGGCGGTCACCCGTGCCTTCGAGCACGTCTTCGAACATCTCGGGCGCCTGAATTCGCATGTTTCCCTCGGCGGTCCCGAGGGCGAGGATCGTCATCTGAAGGCCGGCGAGTCACCGACGCTGCGATGATTGCAGGGCTGGGCTTCCAGATCAGCCTCGGCGCCGGCATCGCGGTGACCGGCGAGTATCGGGGCCAGATCGGAGGCAACCTCCGCTCGCATGCCGGGACCGCATGCATGCAGCTGCGCTTTTGAGGGGGCCCGCGGCGCGTCTGCGCCGGGGTCATGACCTGAATGTCGAGGCCGTAGAGCTCGACGCACCAGACGGATCGCGGTAAAACAGGCTCCGAGAAGCTTCTCGCTGCCCATGCACCGGGCGTCCGCCAACGCGGGCGCTCCGGCAGTTCAAACTTTTCTCACTCGGCGGCCCTGCCCGACCGGCGGACCTCTGAGGGCGTCAGGCCGAAGCGCTTGCGGAAGGTGCGGTTGAAGTAGGACAGGTCGCCGAACCCGACATCGAAGGCGATGGCGCTGACGGGCCGGGCGTCCTCGATATCGGTGAGGCGCTGCATCGCCCGGTCGAGGCGGCGGCCGAGGACGAAGCCCGAGAAGGTCTCGCCCTCCGCCTGGAACATCGCCTGGACCTGCCGGCTGGAGATCTGCTGCGCCTGCGCGACCGCCTCCAGGCTCAGGTCCGGCCGGCCGAGGCGCTGCTCGACCTCGGCCTTGAGCGCCTGGATCCGCAGATCGCGCCGGCTCAGGCCGGGCGAGACCATCACGGGGGCTGGCTCGCGCACCGTGAAGGCGAGGAGCTCGGCGAGATGCGCGCGGACGAGGTCCGCGATGCCGGCGGATCCGACCGGGATCAGCCCCCGCAGGAGGCTCGCCCCGTAGACGGTCAGGGTCTGCAGGCCGGGATGGTCCCGGCCGATCCGCCGGACGAGCCCGGTCTCCAGCGCGGCGAGCGGGCCGGTCAGCCGATCCCGCTCGATCGCCAGGAGGTCGATCCGGTCGACGCCCAGCGCGTCGAAGACCGCGCCCCGGCTCGCGGCAACGAGCAGCGCGTCTCGCGAGCAGCAGGCGACGCTGCGGCCCCCCAAGGTCACCTGGAGGCGTCCGACCGCGGGCCGCACCAGCAGCAGGCGTTCGCCCGGACCCTCGTCGCGCCAGCGCCGGGACGGCTCGAACACCGAGGCGATGCCGAGATCCGGGACGAGGCGGATCGCCGTCCGACCCCGGAACGGGATGGAATCGGGGCCTTCGACCGTCCGCGGGACCGCGCCCCCTGCCGCATCACCGGATGCGGAGCGCGGCGGCGCGGTCATCGCGGTGCCGAGCATGGTTGTTCCATCATCGCCCCCCCGATCACCGTGTGGCTGCGCAGCAGTCCGCACGCGATCGCGCCAGAGTCCAAGCTGATCTGAGATCACCATGCTAGAGCCCCATGGCGATGTCGAGAGTTGTTCCGTCTTCGACTGGGCGTCCCGGCATCCGAAAGCGATCTGATATTAAATTAGACAAGTTTTAAACTGGACGTCGAGCGATCCTCTTGTGCGTTCTACGCGCAAGAGAGGGTTCGGCAGGTTCGGACGGCGTTCCAACGCGGACGCGCAGGGGTGGGTCTGACAATCATGCGTACGCTTCGTCTCGTCGCGATCCTCGGTGCGGGGACGGCCCTGGCCGGCGCGGCTCGGGCCGAGACGGCGGCCCCCGCCGTCGCCCTCGACGAGATCTCCGTGACGGCCACCCGCGCGCCGCGCCGGATCGAGGACGTGCCGCAGAGCGTCCAGGTCGTCGATCGCGACCAGATCCGCCAGCAGCTCGCCCTGACCCCGAACCCCTCGGCGGTGCTCTCGAAGCTGGTGCCGGGCTTCTCGGTGCCGAACGGCACGATCTCCAGCGCCTCCGAGAGCTTCCGGGGCCGCAATCTCCTGGTCCTGATCGACGGCGTGCCGGTGAACACGCCGCTGCGCGACGTCTCGCGCATCCTCAACCTGATCGACCTGAATTCGGTGGAGCGGATCGAGGTGGTGGCCGGTGCCTCCAGCCTCTACAGCGCGGGCGCCACCGGCGGCACCGTCAACTTCATCACCCGGCGCCCGACGGACGGGGCCCCGGTCGTCACCGTCAACACGGCGATCCGGACCTTCACGGCCGATCCGGTCCACGGCGTCGCGCCCGAAACCTCGATCAGCGTGACCGGCAAGGTGCCGGACGGCGTCGATTACGCCTTCACCGGCTCCGGCCGGTTCGCCACCCGCACCTATGACGGCAAGGGCCGGGAACTGCCCTCGGACGGCCAGCTCGGCCAGGGCGGCGGCGACCGCTTCCAGCTCGGCAACATCAACCTGCGGCTCGGCTACGACCTCGACCTCGCCAAGCGCGTCGAGTTCGGCCTCACCCAGATCCTGCTCAACCAGGATCCGCGCTACCTGACCGATTACAGCGGGGCCTTCGCCCGGCCGAACTACGCGCAGCCCTATATCGGCCTGCCGGTCGCCGAGGATACGCGCTCGCTCTACCTGCGCTATACGGACCGGGATACGCCGCTCGGCAGCCTCTCGATCCTCGGATTCTACAACGACATCAACAAGCGCTTCAATTATACGCAGTTCGCCTATCCGGCGAACCCGTTCGTCACCTACTCGTTCAACCCGACCGCGCCCACGAGCCTCGCCAACCAGACCGCGCTCGCGACCGAGCGCGGCGGTGTCAACCTCACCCTCGATACGGATCTCAGCGCCCTCCTGCCCGGGATGAAGCTGACCTGGGGCTCCGACGTGATCACCGAATCCACCCGCCAGCGGGCGCGGGACGGCTCTGACGTGTTCACGCCTCTGCAGCAGAACAGCTATGCCGGCTTCGCCCTGCTCCAGCTGCCCATCGGCGAGCGGCTGACCGTGCGCGCCGGCATGCGCTACGAGCACTTCGACCTCGACGTGGCGGGCTTCACCCGGCCGACGACCTTCGCGGCGAGCGCGGCGCGCAACGCGCTGGGTTACTCGACCTTCGTGCTGCCGGCCCTCAACGTCACCGGCGGCAAGTTCTCCTACTCAGCCCCGACCTTCAACGCCGGCGCGACCTTCAACCTCCTACCGGGCATCGATCTCTACGGCGGGTTCAGCCAGGGCTACGCGCTCGCCGATATCGGCGCCTTCACGCGGCGGGCCGGGTTGTCGCTGGCCTATGCCTGCCCGATCACCCGTCCGTTCTGCCTGCCGGCGGGCACCACTATCGCGTATTCCAGCATCGCCCCGCAGGCCCAGATTGTGAACTCCTACGATTTCGGCATCCGCGGCCGGAGCGGGATCTTCTCCGGCAGCCTCGGCGGCTTCGTCTCGACCTCTGACGACGGCACGACCTTCGACCCGCTCACCAACCGGCTGAGCCAGCAGAAGGAGATGATCTACGGCGTCGAGTTCACCGGGAACGCGCAGGTCACCGAGCAGCTGAGCCTCGGCACCGTGCTCGGCTACCGCGAGGGCCGCTACGACACCAACAAGGACGGTCGCCTCGACAGCTACCTCCCGAACAACCGCATCGGCGCGCCCTTCCACGGCACGGTCTCGGGGACCTACCTGTTCGCGAACGGCGTCTCGCTCCGGGTGGAGGGCGAGGGCTTCAGCGGCCGCGACGCCCGCATCGACCTTGTCGGAACCCGCTACCGCCTCAAGGACGCGTTCACGGTGAACGCCGCGGTCGGCGCGCCGCTCGCAGGGGGCGAGCTCTACGCCTCCGTCGACAACCTGTTCGACCGCGCCTACTGGAATCCGACCGCGACCTCGGTGCGCAACCTGACCGTCTACGGGCTCGGGCGCACCGTCACCGTCGGCTATCGCCGGACCTTCTGAGGATGGTCGACCTCGAAGAGACCGGCAACCTCATGGTCCTGCGCTATCTCGGGCCGCCCGAGCCCGGCGACGAGACCGCCTATCTCGACGCCCTGGAGCAGGTCGGGGCCCGGTCCGCGCCGTTCGCCCTGATCCTGGTACTCGGCGGCATCGGCAAGCTCTCGGCCGCCGCCGAGCGGGCCCAGGCCCTCTGGTTCAAGCGCACCCGCGCCGATCTCGACCGGCGCTGCCGCGGCCTCGTGATCGTGCGGCCGGGCTTCGAGGAGGCAAGCGCCGACGTGTTCCGCCGGCTCTGGACCTTCCCGATCGCAATCGCGCCGGACGAGGCCGCCGCGCGGACCACTGTCCGGACCTACCTGGCATGAGCGCCGCCCCCTCGGTCCCCACCGCCGTGGCCGCTCCGGCCGCAGGCCGCCGCGAGCGGATGTCGCTCTTCGCGGTGCTCGCCGCCCTCTACATGGCGCAGGCGATCCCCTCCTACCTGATCGCCGCGGCGCTGCCGCCGATCATGCGCGAGTCCGGCGTATCCCGGGCGGCGATCGGCTACCTGAGCCTCCTGTTCCTGCCCCTCGTCCTGAAATTCCTCTGGGCGCCGCTGATCGACCGGGTGCGGCCCTTCGCGCGCGCACACCGGGCGGGCTGGGTGGTGCTGACCCAGATCGGCGTGATCGGCTGCATCCTCGCGATGTTGCCGCTCGGCCCGACCAACGTGCCCGGGATCATCGGGATCGGCTTCCTCGCCGCGCTGCTGATCGCGACGCAGGACATCGCCACCGACGGCTACGCCGTGAAACGGCTGCGGCCGGAAGATCGCGCCGTCGGCAACGCCATACAGGGCGGCTCGGTCGCCCTCGGGGTGGTGGTCGGCGGTACGCTGAGCCTCGTCCTCTACCACCATGTCGGCTGGGCCGGCATGCTGCTGACCGCGGCCGCCTTCTCGGTTCCGCCGCTGTTTGCCGCCTTCGCTATGCGCGAGGGGGGCCCCGAGACCGGCGCCGTCGCGCCGCGCCCCTCGATCCGGGCGTTCCTGCGGCGGCCCGAGGTGCGCACCATCCTCTGGGTCGCGCTCACCTACCGGGTGAGCGAGGGGCTGGTGAAGGCGATGGAGGGGGCCTACCTCGTCGATGCGGGCGTGCCCCTCGACCAGATCGGCTACCTGTCCGGCGTCTCGGCGATGACGGCGGGGCTCGCCGGCTCCGGCATCGCGGCGCTGCTGGTCCGCCGCTACGGCACGGCCGCGACCCTCGGCCTGCTGGGCGGAATGCGGACCCTGTGCTTCGCCCTGTTCGCGGCACATGCCCTCGGGGCCGTGGTCGGCCTGGGGCCGCTCTTCGGCGCGGCCGGGTTCCAGACCCTGATCCGCTACATGGAGATCGTGGCGCTCTACAGCCTGTTCATGGCGGTGTCCTCGGCGGAGCAGCCGGGCACCGACTTCACGATCCTCGCCTGCGCACAGCTCGCGGTCTACCTCATCGGCGCGCTGATCTCGGGCAAGCTCGCCGACCTCCTCGGCTACGGCGCCCTGTTCGGTCTCGCGACACTGCTCTCCGGCCTCGCCACCGTGGCGACCGTCCGCCTGCTCGGGCCCGGCCGCGCCGGTCAGGCGGCCTGATGACGGGGATCGTCCGGCCGAAGCCGCGCCGCGGCGGCGATCAGGGCGAGCCCCAGGGCCGCGCAGGTCCAGAACGGCAGCGCGGGCGCGATCCGGAACGCCGCGCCGCCGCACAGGGCACCGATCCCCTGGCCGAGCACGTGGACGCTCGCGAGCCAGCCGGCAGCCGCGGCCTGGGCTTGCACGGGCACCCGGGCGACCAGGGCGGCGGTGTAGTGCGGGGTCGCCAGGGCGATGCCGGCGCCCGCCAGGACGGCCCCGAGCACGGCGAGCCAGGCTCCGGGCGCACAGGCGATCAAACCGGTGCCCGCCGCGAAGCCCGCGAGCCCGAGGCCGAGATTGCGCCGCAGGTTCGGGCCGAGACGCGGCACCAGGAGCAGCTGCGTCAGGATCATCGTCACCGCGACGAGGGCGAAGGTCGCACCGGCCAGTCCCGCGGCACCCGCCGCGTCGAGGCCGAAGCGCTGCTGCAGGAACAGGCCGAGCACGATCTGGATCTGACCGAGACCGAGCGTCAGGGCGAAGGCGATTCCCATGAGCGGCGCGGCCGCGCGCAGGATTCCATCGCGCCGCGCTTCGGCCGGCTTGGCCTTGGGGCGGCCGACAAGGTCGGGGGCGGCCAGCAGAAGCAACGGGCTCGCCGCCAGCGCGATCAAAGGCGCGGCCGTCCCGAAGATCCCGACGGTCGTCACCAGCGAGCCGAGGATGCGCCCCGCCGACAGCCCGGCGCCGAGCCGGCCGAGCGCCGCCGGGCGCGCGGCCTCCGACACCGCCGCCACGAGGGCGGCCTGGGCGTGCGGCATCACCCCGGCCGCACCCGCCCCGTAGGCGATCCGCGACGCGACGAGCAGCGCTACGGCCGCCGCGGCGGGCAGGGCCGGCCCCGCGAGGGCGAGGGCGAACAGGCCGTGACCCAGCGCCATCAAGGCGGCGAGCGCCGCGAACAGCCGGCGCAGGCGCCAGCCGGTCCCCCAACTCCCCCAGGCGGGGGCGCAGATCAGGAACGCGACCGCCCCCGCGAAGGCGACGCCCCCGATCGCGGGTGCATCGAGCCCCGTGCGCTCGGCCATCACGGGAACCAGGGCGAGCACCGCCGACTGTCCGAACCCCACCGAGGCCGCGGCAAGCGATAGCCGCCCGGCCGCCCCAGTCCCGGGAGCCTGCACGTCGATCCGAACCATGTCCCCTCCATAAGCCGGCGGATCCTATCCGGCCGATCGCGGGGCTGGCAATCATCGCATCGTAATTTTAAAATAATTCCATAGTATATCTTCGGCATTGCGCCGCATATCATCGTTGTTTATGCGATCTCTTGCGCGATGAAGAGAGTCAAATGATCGAACCCGACATCTCATGTGTCGACGTTGCTTGCCAGATATCGGCGCGCAGCTTCCTCAACAGCCTGATGCGGGAATGGGCCGGCTGGACCCTGGTGCCTGCCGGGGCGAGCGAGGGCGATCCGGGGCTTGCCCTGTTGCGCGTCCCGCTGCCGGGCCGGGCCTCGGTGGTCGAGATCGCGCTCACCCATGTCTCGTCCGTCGGCCAGCACGTGTTCCGGCTGCCGTTCCGTGAGCGGCGCGCCGGCCAGCCGCCCCGCATCATCGCCTTCGCCGAATTCGCCGCCGCCGTCGCCAACGAGCCGGCCGTCGTCGGACCGGCCGCCCCGCAGGCGGCGCCGACCTTCCTGCGTCGGCTTTTCCAGAGCCTCGCGACCGTCGAGGATATTCTCGCCCACGCCCCCGCGCCCGGCATCTTCCTGAGGCGCGACCCCAGCTTCCGCGAAGCCGAGCGGGCGCTCCGCTTCGGCCATTCGGTGCACCCGACCCCGCGCAGCCGGGACGAGTTCACCCTCGCGGATTCGCGCGCCTTCGCGCCGGAATACGGACGGGGCTTTCCCCTGCGCTGGTGGTCGGCCGCGCCGGAGGCGGTCGTCCAGGGCTCCGCGCGGTCGGAAAGCGCCGCCGACCTCTGCGCGGGCCTCGCCGCGGAGGACCCCGCCTTCGATCCAGAAATCCGCGCCGCGAGCGAGGGCCGCGTGCTCCTGCCGATGCATCCCTGGCAGGCGGGCCGCCTCGCGCTCGATCCCGAGATCGACGCCCTGTTCCGCACCGGGCGCCTGCGCGACCACGGCCATGCCGGCGCGCCCTGGTACGCGACCACATCGCTGCGCAGCCTCTACGCGCCGCAGGCGCGCTTCATGCTCAAGCACTCGTTGAGCCTCAGGCTGACCAACTCGCTGCGTCTCATCAAGGACGTCGAGTGCGCGCGCGGCCTCGTGGTCGACGCCGTGCTGCGCGGCCCGGTCGGCGCGGAGATCGCCGCGCGCTGGCCGAGCTTCCGCGTCCTCGGCGAGCCGGCCTATCTCGCGCTCCGCGGGGCCGATGGAGCGCTGCTGCCGCAGACGATCGTGGCGCTGCGCGACAACCCGTTCCGCGGGGCGGAGGAGCGGCCGGCCGCCGTGCTGGCCGCCCTCTGCGAGCTCTATCCCGACGGGCGGGGCAGCGCGCTCGCCGACACGATCCTGCGCATCGCCGAGCGGGAGCGTGCATCCGGGGCGGGCTCCGTCGAGGCCGTGGCCCTGCGCTGGTTCGAGCGCTTCCTCGCCGTCACCGTCGGGCCGATCCTCGAGATCCAGTGCACGCTGGGCCTCCTGTTCGGCGCGCACCAGCAGAACCTCGTCCTCGGGCTGGCGGACGGCTGGCCGGTCGAGACCTTCTTCCGCGACTGCCAGGGCACCGGCTTCGTGCGCGAATTCCTGCCAGCGCTCCGCGAGGCCGCGCCCGGGCTCGACCTTGAGGCCGGGCACCTCCTCGCTTCCGCGGAGGCCGCGCGGATCATGGCCTACTACCTCGTGGTCAACAGCGTCTTCGCCGTCATCGGGGCGATCGGCATTGCCGGGCTGGCGCCGGAGCGGGTCCTCACCCGGGCCTTGCGCCGTTGCGTCGAGGCGCTGGCCGAAAAGAACCTCCGGGACAGGACCTGCCTGCGCCTGCTGCTCGACGCCCCGGCCCTCGGGAGCAAGGGCAACTTCATGATCTGCTTTCGCAACATCAACGAGAACACCGACGTGACCGATCCCCTGGCGAGCTACGTGGATCTTCCGAACCCGCTCGTGGACCGGGCCGCCGGCGCGGAGGGCCGGCCATGACCCTGCGCGCCCGCATCGATGCCGTCTCCGGGACGGCACCACTGGACGGCTGGACCGGGACGAGCCGCCACTGGCCCGTCGCCGGCGAGGATCTGACGGTCGAGAGCCTGCCGCGCGGCGCCCACACGGCTCGGCTGCGCGCCGCGCGCGGTGGCGATCCGATCGCCGAGGCGGAGCTGCGCTCCGGCGCGGACGAAGCCGTCCTCGCCCTGACCGGCTCAGCAGGGCGCCATCCCGCCGACGCGCCCCTCGTGGCGGCCCTGATCGAGGCCGCGTTCCAGCGCTGTCCGGATGCGCGAAGGCTGCGCGTCGCCGGGCTCGGCGGCGCACCGGCCCTGCTCGGCCTCGCGGCGGAGGTCGAGGCGGCTTCGGAGGCGCCCGACGCGATCGTGGAGCGCGCCCTGTTCTACCAACTCCCCCTGCTGTGGCTGAACGCCCGGACGCGGGCGGCCTACCCGCTGATCCGCTCCCAGGTCGGACCGCAGGATCGCCTGCCGCCCCTGCGCCCGCCGCAGCCGAACGGTCCGTTCTACCGGCGCTGGCTGCCACATCTCGGCACGACCCTGTCGTTTCGCGCCATCGACCGGCGGCACGACCTCGCCCTGTTCCACGGCTGGATGAACCAGAAGCGCGTCGCCTATTACTGGGAACTCGCGCAGAGCGAGGCGGAGCTGGACCGCTACCTCGCCGACCAGGAGGCCGACCCGCACCTGTTCGGGGTGATCGGCAGCTTCGACGACGTGCCGGTCGGCTATTTCGAGTTCTACTGGGCCAAGGAGGATCGGCTCGGGCCCTATTACGACGCCGAGGATTTCGACCGCGGCTGGCACGGGCTGATCGGCAATGTCGAGCACCTGGGACGGCCGAAGACGCTGGCCTGGTTCAGGGCCATCACGCACTACCTGTTCCTGGACGAGCCCCGCACCCGGCGGATCATGGGCGAGCCGCGGGCGACGCACCGCAAGATGCTGAGCTACTGCGCGGATGCCGCCTACGAGACGCTGAAGGAGTTCGACTTCCCCCATAAGCGTGCGGCCCTGGTCTGCTGCGAGCGCGAGCGCTTCTTTTGCAAGGTGCCGTTGTGAGCGCCGGCCCGCTGCCGGGCGGCACGGCGGTGACGGCGCCGCTCTGGCTCGATCTCAACCGCGCGCTCATCGCCAAGACGATCGCCGAACTCGCCTTCGAGGAGGCGCTCGCACCGGAGCCGACCGACCGGGCCGGCACGCAGTGGCTGCTGCGCCTCGATGGCGGGATCGCCTACCGCTTCACCGCCGAGCGCCGGATCTGGGGCAACCTCGCGATCGATCCGGCCAGCCTGTTCCGCATTGCGGGCGCCGTCGTCAGCCCGGCCGACGACGCCGCGGGTTTCCTCGTGGATGCGAGCCGGACGCTCGCGATCGAGCCCGCCACCCTCTGCACCTATGCCGGGGAGGTGCTGAGCACGCTCGCGGCCGACGCCCGCATCGCCACGATCGGCCGGGACATGACCGGGCCGGATTTCCTCGCCTTGAGCGACCGCGTCCTGCAAGCCTATCTCGACGGCCACCCGAAGGCGCCCGCGAGCAAGGGGCGGATCGGCTGGGGGCTGGCCGATTTCGCGGCCTACGCGCCGGAATTCCAGCCCGAGATCCGGCTGTTCTGGGCCGCGGCGGACCGCACCGCCTGCCACCTCAGACTGGAACCCGGCCTCGCCGAGGCCGACCTCGTGGCCGATTGCCTCGACGGGCCCGAGCGCGCCCGGCTGGAGGCGGCCTGTGCCGGGCACGGCGTCGATCCCGCGACCCACCTGCTCCTGCCGGTCCATCCCTGGCAGTGGGACAACAAGATCGTGCTGCACTTCGCGGGCGAGATCGCAGCCGGGCGCCTCGTCCCCCTCGGGATCTTCGGCCGCGCCTATCGGCCCCAGCAATCGCTGCGGACGCTCGCCTGCGCGGACGCAGACGGCCGCCTCGACGTGAAGCTCGCGCTCACGATCCTCAACACTTCGGCCTGGCGCGGGGTGCCGGGCAATTACATGGCGATCGGCCCGGCCTTCTCGGCCTGGCTCGCGGACAAGGCCGCGCGGGACCCGGCGCTCGCCGGCACGGTGATCCTGCGCGAGCGGGCCGGCGCGTTCTATCCCCACCCCGTCTACGAGCAGATCGCGGACGCGCCCTATCAGTACCGCGAGATGCTCGGGGTGATCTGGCGGGAGGGCATCGCCGGCCGTCTCGAACCCGGCCGCTCGGCGATGATGATGGGCGCGCTGCTGAAGGCGGATGCCTCGGGCCGTCCGCTCATCTCCGGCCTGATCGCCCGCTCCGGCCTCGACCCGGAGGCGTGGCTGGAACGGCTGTTCGATCACGTCGCGGTGCCGCTCTACCATTTTCTCTGCCGCTACGGCGTCGGCTTCATCGCCCACGGCCAGAACGTGACGCTGATCCTGGAGGACGGCGTGCCCTGCGGCGTCGCGCTGAAGGATTTCCAGGGCGACGCCGACCTCGTGGACCAGGACTTTCCCGAGGCCGCAGACCTGCCGGCGGGGGTGCGGGAGACCCTGCTACGGCGGCCGGCGGCGCATCTGCTGCAGCACCTGCAGACCGGCCATTTCGCCAGCCTGCTGCGCTTCGTCTCGGACGCGCTCCTGCGCAGCGACGGGCTGCCCGAGCTCGACTTCTACGGCGCGCTCGGGCGGGCTCTGCGCCGCTATCAGGGCCGGCACCCCGACCTCGCCGACCGGTTCCGCCAGTTCGAGCTGTTCGCGCCGACCGTGCCGCGGATCTGCATCAACCGCGTGCGGCTCAGCCTCGGCTACGGCGATTCCAACCTGCGACCGGTGCCCCGGCTCGGCAGCCCCCTGATCAACCCGCTCCACCGCGCAGAAGCCGCCGCGCTGGATGAGGCCGGCATCGCGAACGACATCCGGACAGGCATACAGGCAGGATCCCGCGCATCATGACGGACCACCCGCTCGACCTCGCCGGTATCGGCATCGGCCCGTTCAACCTGAGCCTCGCGGCGCAGCTCGACGCGGTCGACGATCTCGACGCGCTGTTCTTCGACCGGGCGCCGGCCTTCGACTGGCACCCGGGCATGATGCTCCCGGACGTCGCGCTGCAGACCTCGTTCCTCAAGGACCTCGTCACGGCAGTGAATCCGACGAGCCCCTGGAGCTTCCTGGCCTATCTCGTGGCGCAGAAGCGCTTCTATGAATTCCTCAACGCCGAGTTCGAGGCGGTGCCGCGGCGGGAATTCGCGCAGTATCTCGCCTGGGTCGCGGCCCGGCTGCCGAGCCTGCGCTTCGGCACCGCGATCCGCGAAGTCCGCTTCGAGGGACGGGCCTTCCGCCTCGAGAGCGCCCGGGGAACCGTGCGCGCCCGCAACCTCGCCCTCGGGGTCGGGCTGCAGCCGTGCCTTCCCGCCTTCGCGGAGAAACTCGACCCGCGCGACCACGTCCACAGCTCCCAAGCCGTCTTCGCCCTCGACCGGATAGCCGGCAAGCGGGTCGCAGTGATCGGCGGCGGCCAGAGCGGCGCCGAGATCGTGCTGAACCTGCTGAACCGGGATGCGGACGCCCCCGCCGCGCTCACCTGGATCAGCCGGCGCCCGAACTTCCAGCCGATCGACGCGACCCCGTTCACGAACGAGCTGTTCACGCCCGGCTACGTCGACAGCTTCCACGCCCTGCCGGAGGCCCGGCGCCGCGCCACGGTGGCACGCCAGAAGCTCGCGGGCGACGGCATCTCCGCCGCGACCCTGCGGGCGATCTATCAGCGCCTCTACGGGCTTCGGCACCTCGCCGAGAAACCGCTCGCCACGAGCCTGCTGCCCCACCGCACCGTGCTCGATGTCGATCGGGTGGGCGGCTACCGCCTGATCATGCGCAACGGCTTCGACGGGGGCATCGAGGTCGCCCATGCCGACCTCGTCATCCTGGCCACCGGCTACCGCTACACGCTGCCACCCTGCCTCGACCCGCTGCGCGAGCGCCTGACCCTCGACGCGGACGGCCGGCCCGAGATCGGCGCCGATTTCGCCGCGTCCTGGGACGGTCCGGCGGGCCACCGCCTCTTCGTCCTCAACGGCGGCCTCGTGAGCCACGGCATCGCGGAGCCGCAACTCAGCCTCATGGCTTGGCGCAGCGGTGTCATCGTCAACGCCCTGGCGGGGCGCCCAGTCTTCGAAATCGCTCCACCGGCGCCCGCGCTGACGTGGTCCACCACCCACCCCGAGCGCGTATTTCACGAGGGAGAAGGCTGCCTGTAGAGCTGGAGGCCCCGGGTTTGGTGAAGTTAGGGGGCTTGGCTGAACGATGGCTCGGGTAACAGATCCCCGGCCGGGTCTCCTATTCGTAAGCACCGGAAGAACGGTAACCGAGCGCCGAATGCCTGCGCAGCGGGTTATGGAAGCCGTCTCCGTAGCCGAAGCAGGCTATCCTGATCTCAAGCCGTTCCATCGCGCTCGAGACCGAGCTGCTCCTCGACCATGCGGCGCATCTTGAACTTCTGAATCTTGCCCGTGACGGTCATGGGAAAAGACTCCACGAACTGGATGTAGCGTGGAATCTTCTGGTGCGCGATCTGGCCCTGACAGAAGGCGCGCACCTCATCCTCCGACAACGTCTCCTCATCGCGCACTTTGATCCAGGCACAGAGTTCCTCGCCGTACTTCCGATCGGACACACCGAAGACCTGAACGTCCTGAACCTTGTGATGGCGGAAGAGATATTCCTCGATCTCGCGGGGATAGAGATTCTCGCCGCCGCGGATGACCATATCCTTCAGGCGGCCGACGATGTTGCAGTAGCCCTCCGCGTCGAGGGTGGCGAGGTCGCCGGTATGCATCCAGCCCGCGGCGTCGATGACCTCGTCCGACTTCGCCGGGTCGTCCCAGTAGCCGAGCATGACCGAATAGCCGCGCGTGCACAGCTCGCCGGGTTCGCCGCGGGGCACGACGCGCCCGTCCGCGTTCACGATCTTCACCTCCAGATGGGGGTGGACCCGGCCGACGGTCGAGACACGCCGTTCCAAGGGGTCGTCGACGGCACTCTGGAAGCTGACCGGGCTCGTCTCCGTCATGCCGTAGGCGATGGTGATCTCGCGCATGTGCATGCGCTCCACCACCCGCCGCATGACCTGGATCGGGCAGGGTGCGCCGGCCATGACGCCGGTGCGGAGCGTGCCGAGATCGAAGCGCGCGAAATCCGGATGGTCGAGCTCGGCGATGAACATGGTCGGCACGCCGTAGAGCGCTGTGCAGCCCTCGGCCTGAACGGTTTCGAGGGTCGCGAGCGGGTCGAAACCCTCGCCCGGATAGACCATGGCGCTGCCATGGGTGAGCGCCGCCAGGTTCCCGATGACCATGCCGAAGCAGTGATACAGCGGCACCGGGATGCAGATCCGGTCCGCCTCGCTCAGCCGCAGGGCGCGGCCGATGAAGTAGCCGTTGTTGAGGATGTTGTGGTGCGTCAGCGTCACGCCCTTGGGCGAGCCTGTCGTGCCGCTGGTGAACTGGATGTTCACCGCGTCGTCGAACTGGAGCTGGTGGGCGAGCAAGCGCAACTGCGCGCGTTCGGTGTCGCCGCCCCGGGCCGCCACATCGTCGAAGGCGATCGTCCCCGGAGCAGGCGGCCCACCGATCTGGATGACATTGCGCAGCTGCGGCAGGCGGGCGGCGGCGAGCCGGCCCGGAACCGAGGTCGCCAGTTCGGGCGCGAGACTGTCGATCATGCCGAGATAGTCGCTGGTCTTGAACGCGGTCGCCGTGACCAGGGCTGCGCAGCCGACCTTGTTGAGCGCAAATTCCAGCTCCGACAGGCGATAAGCCGGATTGATCGTGACTAGGATCAATCCGGCCCGCGCCGCAGCGAATTGCGTGACCGTCCATTCGGCGCGGTTGAGCGACCAGATGCCGATCCGGTCGCCGGACCGCAGGCCGAGACCGAGCAGCCCCGCCGCGAAGGCATCCGCGCGATCGCTCAACTCCTGCCAGGTCCATCGAATGCCTTGCGCGGGCGCGATCAGGGCCGGCTGGTCCGCCCAGGCCATGGCAGCGCGCTCGAGGGCCTGGCCGATCGTCTGGCCGAGCAGAGACGTGTCAGCCGCACCATGGACATAACTTGACACTTGGTCGGTCATTCCATCCTCCCCATCCCTCGGGTCGTGCCGTCTTCTGCGGTCACGGCCTCATGCAGCGCCTCTTTTCTTGTTCTGTTTGCTTTGAAGAGACCTGATTCGACGGATTCTCATCATGATCCGCCTCGCGCCGAGGCGCCATGACGGTCCGGTTCGACTGCTCGATCAGGGCGAAGCTGGCCGCCGGGACAGGATGGCCCGGGCGACCTTCGACGCCGGCTCCCGGTTCAGGTGACGCGTGATCGAAAGCCCCGCATCGACCAGGGCCTCCAGGTCGATGCCGGTCTCGATCCCCATGCCGCGCAGCATGTAGACCACGTCCTCGGTGGCGACGTTACCGGTAGCACCCGGCGCATAGGGACAGCCGCCAAGGCCCGCCACGGCGCTGTCGATCACGGAGACGCCCAGGTCGAGGCAGGCGAGGATGTTCGCCAGCGCCTGGCCGTAGGTGTCGTGACAGTGCAGGGCGATCCGTTCCAACGGCACCACCCGCGCGACGCGCTCGACCAGCCGCCGCGCGGTCAGCGGGGTCCCGGTGCCGATCGTGTCGCCGAGCGAGATTTCGTAGCAGCCCATGGCCAGAAGTGTCTCGGCGACGCGCGCGACGGCCTCCGCCGGAACCTCCCCCTCGTAGGGGCAGCCCAGTACGCAGGAGACGTAGCCGCGCACCCGGAGGCCCGCCGCCTGCGCCGTCTCGACCACCGGGGAGAAGCGTCCGAGGCTCTCCGCGACGGAGCAATTGATGTTTCGGCGGGAAAAGCTCTCCGAGGCGGCGGCGAATATCGCCACCTCGCGGACCCCGCAGGCGAGCGCACGCTCCAAGCCCTGAAGATTGGGCACCAGCACCGGGAAGCCGACGCCCGGCCGTGGATGAAGCCGCGCCAGCACCGCCGCGGTGTCGGCCATCTGGGGCACCCATCTGGGCGATACGAAGCTCCCAGCCTCGATGTTGGTCAATCCGGCATCGGCGAGCGCTTCGATGAGCGCGACCTTGGCACCGGTGGGTACGGTGAACGGCTCGTTCTGCAGCCCGTCGCGCGGGCCGACCTCGACGATGCGCACCCGCTCCGGATAGGTCATGGCGCCTGCCCCTCGATCAGGAAGGTGACGAGCTCCGTTCCCTCCTCCACCATGTCGTCCACGGCGTGGCGGACCTGCGCGATGGTGCCCTGCTGCGGCGCCCGGAGGGTGATCTCCATCTTCATCGCCTCGACGATCACCAGGGGCGCGTGCTTCTCCACGACATCGCCCGGCCGCACCAGAACATGTGTCACACGGCTCGGGACCGGGGCGGTCACGCGATCGCTGCCGGCGGTTTCCGTCCGGGGCGGCGCCAGCGGATCGTCATGGACGAGCGTGTGGTTCCGCCCCGCCAGGATCACCGTAAGCTCCACGTCCCGGCGGACCAGCCGCAGCCGCCGCGATACGCCGTCGAGCACCAGCAGCGGCCCCGCCTCGTCCGCCGTCAGTGCCGCCCGCACGGAGCGGCCCGGCCATTCGAGACGGTAAGACCCGTCGACCAGCGGATAGGCGCGCAGGGTGATCGGGGGCGCGTCGCCTCGACGGAAACACAGCGCCTGGCTGGCTTCTCCATTCATCCGCCAGGCATCAATCGCGGCCCAGGGAGACCAGGGATCGCCGGTGACCTGCGCCTGCGTGGCATTCTCCGCGGCCTGGTCGCGCACCACCGTCAGCGCGGCGGCGGCCAGAACGACGGCTTCCAGGTCGTCGAAATCCGACCCGGGCGAACCGGGCGGCAACAGCTCGGCCGCGTGGCGGGCGATGAAGCCGGTATCCAGTTCGGCGGTGGCGAAGGCATGATGGCCGGCGATAGCGCGCAGCAGGCCGAGATTGGTCGTCACGCCGACCACCTCGTACTCGGCCAAGGCGGCGACCAAGCGCCGGACCGCGGCGGGACGGTCCTCGCCCCAGACGATCAGCTTGGCGATCATCGGATCGTAGTTCGGGGTGATCCGGTCGCCCTGCACGATCCCGGTATCCACCCGCACCCGGCCGGGCACGTCCGGCGGTTGGCGCAAGTGGACGAGCGTGCCGACGGCGGGCAGGAAGTCCCGCTCCGGGTCCTCGGCGTAGATGCGCGCCTCGATGGCGTGGCCCCGCAACGCGAGGTGATCCGCGTCGCGGGGCAGCGGCTCGCCGGCCGCCACGCGCAACTGCCACTCCACCAGATCCAGGCCCGTCACCATCTCGGTGACGGGGTGCTCGACCTGCAGGCGGGTGTTCATCTCCATGAAGTAGAAGGCATCGCCCTCCGCGATGAACTCCACGGTTCCGGCGCCGACGTACCCGACCGCCCGGGCCGCGGCGACGGCGGCCTCGCCCATCTGGGTCCGGCGCAGCGGGTCCATCCCCGGGGCGGGCGCCTCCTCCAGGACCTTCTGGTGCCGCCGCTGGATCGAGCAGTCGCGCTCGAACAGAGAGACGGTCCGGCCCTGGGTGTCGGCGAAGACCTGAATCTCGATATGGCGCGGGCGGGTCAGGTACTTTTCGATCAGCACCCGATCGTCGCCGAAGGACGCCGACGCTTCGCGCTTGGCCCCCTCGATCGCGGCCTCGATGTCGTCCGCCGACGCGACGATGCGCATGCCCTTGCCGCCGCCGCCGGCCGAGGCCTTGATCAGCACGGGGTAGCCGATCCGCGCCGCTTCGTCCCGCAGCACCGGGATGTCCTGCGCTTCGCCGTGGTAGCCGGGCACCAGCGGCACGCCGGCACGCTCCATCAGGGCCTTGGATTCGGCCTTGGAGCCCATGGCCCGGATCGCGTCCGGCGGCGGCCCGATGAAGACGAGGTCGGCCTCCGCGCAGGCTTGCGCGAACCCGGCGTTCTCGGACAGGAAACCGTAGCCGGGATGGATCGCCTCCGCACCGGAGCGGCGGGCGGCATCGAGGATGGTGTCGACCGCTAGATAGCTCTTTCGCGCCGGGGCCGGACCGATCGGCCAAGCCTCGTCGGCCAGCCGCGTATGCCGGGCCCCGGCATCCGCCTCGGAATAGACTGCCACCGTGGCGATGCCGAGACGCCGGGCGGTCGCGATCACGCGGCAGGCGATCTCACCGCGGTTGGCGACGAGGATCTTGCGGAACATCGTGAGGCCCCTCACTCCTGCCGCCAAGCCGGCAGGCGCTTCCCGAGGAAGGCCGCGATGCCTTCCTGCCCCTCGGCCGAAGCGCGGCGCAGCGCGATGCGCCGCCCGGTCTCGCCCATGAGATCAGCGTCGATCGGCCGTCCCTCGCAGAGGAAGACGAGGTCCTTGGCATCTGCCTGCGCGCCGGGGGCTCCCTGCAGGGTGGCCTGAAGCACGGTTTCGCACGCCGCCGCCAACCCGTCCTCGGGAACCACCTCATGCACGAGCCCGATCTCGCGCGCCTGCACGGCCGAGACCACCTCTGCGGTCTGGAACAGGCGGCGGGCCCAGCGCGGGCCGACTGCGTTGACTACGTAAGGGCTGATGGTCGCCGGGGTCAGGCCGAGCTTCACTTCGCTGAGGCAGAAGCTCGCCCGCTCCGAAGCGATCGCCACGTCGCAGCACGCAACCAGCCCGACACCGCCCCCGTAGGCCGCGCCCTGTACCAGGGTCAAGGTCGGCTTGGGCAGCCGGTCGAGAATGTGCATCAGGCGCGCGAGCCCGGCCGCGTCGGCGCGGTTGGCATCGGGGGATTGGCGGGCGATCCGGCGCATCCATTCCAGGTCGGCGCCGGCGGAGAAGCTGCGGCCGCTGCTCGCCAGGACCACGGCCCGGATCCCGGGATCGTCGCCGAGCCGTCGCAGGGCCGCGGCGAGGTCCGCGATCAGGACGTCGTCGAAGGCGTTGTGTCGATCCGGGCGGTTGAGGGTCAGGGTGGCGACGCCGCGGGTGTCCATCGTCTCCAGGATGAGCTTGGTCATCGTCCGCTCCTCACATCCGGAACAGGCCGAAACGGGTCTGAGCGATCGGCGCATTCAAGCTGGCGGACAGGCACAGAGCCAGCACGCGCCTTGTATCGGCCGGGTCGATCACGCCGTCGTCCCAGAGCCGGGCGCTCGAATAATACGGGTGGCCCTGCCGCTCGTATTGTTCGCGGATCGGCGCCTTGAACGCCTCCTCGTCCTCGGCCGACCAACTCTCCCCACGCCCCTCGATCCCGTCCCGCCGCACCGTGGCCAGGACCGAGGCAGCCTGCTCCCCGCCCATCACGCCGATGCGGGCGTTCGGCCACATCCAGAGGAAGCGCGGCGCGTAGGCGCGGCCGCACATGCCGTAATTGCCGGCCCCGAAGCTGCCGCCGATGATGAACGTGAACTTCGGCACCGCCGCCGTGGCGACGGCGGTGACCATCTTGGCGCCGTCCTTGGCGATGCCGCCGGCCTCGTACCGCTTACCCACCATGAAGCCGGTGATATTCTGGAGGAACACCAGCGGAATGCCGCGCTGCGCGCAGAGCTGGACGAAATGCGCGCCCTTCTGCGCGCTCTCCGAGAACAGGATGCCGTTGTTGGCGACGACGCCCACCGGGTAACCCCAGACATGTGCGAAGCCGCAGACCAAAGTCGGGCCGTAGAGCCGCTTGAACTCGTCGAACGCGCTGTCGTCCACGAGCCGGGCGATGACCTCGCGCACGTCGTAGGGCGTGCGCAGGCTCGACGGCACGACCGCGTAGAGTTCCTCCGCGGCGTAGCGCGGCGGCACCGGCCTACGGAGTTCGACTGACG
This sequence comes from Methylobacterium sp. E-066, assembly GCF_022829635.1. Lineage (GTDB taxonomy): Bacteria > Pseudomonadota > Alphaproteobacteria > Rhizobiales > Beijerinckiaceae > Methylobacterium. The sequence goes on along the minus strand of NZ_JAKSYO010000068.1, from coordinate 42,024 downwards.
GCCGCTTCACAATGTTCAGGCTCGCGACGATGCTCCGGGCAATGCCGAGCGCATGCGCGTCGGTCTCGGCGTAATGGTCGGTGACCCCCGAGGTTCGGCTGTGGACGTCTGCGCCGCCGAGATCCTCGGCGCTGACCACCTCGCCGGTGGCGGCCTTCACCAGGGGTGGCCCAGCGAGGAAGATCGTGCCCTGATTGCGGACGATGATGGATTCGTCGCACATCGCCGGCACGTAGGCGCCCCCCGCGGTGCAGGAGCCCATCACCACGGCGATCTGCGCGATCCCCTCGGCCGACATATTGGCCTGGTTGAAGAAGATCCGGCCGAAATGGTCCCGGCCGGGAAAGACCTCGTCCTGATTGGGCAGGTTGGCACCGCCGCTGTCGACCAGGTAGAGGCAGGGCAAGCGGTTCTGCTGCGCGATCTCCTGCGCGCGCAGGTGCTTCTGCACCGTCACCGGAAAATAGGTGCCGCCCTTCACCGTTGCGTCGTTGGCGACGATCATGCACTCCCGCCCGCAGACCCGGCCAATCCCGGTGATGAGTCCGCCCGAGGGAATCTCACCTCCGTACAAGCCGTGCGCGGCGAGCTGTCCGATTTCGAGGAACGGCGAGAAGGGATCGATCAGAGCCCCGATGCGGTCGCGCGGCAGCAGCTTGCCGCACGACAGGTGCCGCTCGCGCGCCGTCTGCCCGCCGCCGAGACGGACGCGCGCCGCGGTCTCGCGGAGATCCGCTACCAGACCGCGCATATGCGCGTCGTTGGTGCGCGCCTCGGCGGAGCGCAGATCCAGCACGGAGTCCAACGTCGGCATGTCACTGACACCTCAGAGGTGCACGCTAAAGCAGGGCTCCGCCCCGCACCCGCAAAAGGTCGAAGACCTTTTGAAACCAGGACTTTCGATCACCTTCCGAACGCCATGAGACTACAATGCTCGGCGTTCGATCAGGCGGTCTCGTCGAACAGCTCGCGCCCGATCAGCATGCGCCGGATCTCGCTGGTCCCGGCGCCGATCTCGTAGAGTTTGGCATCGCGCAGCAGGCGTCCGGTCGGATACTCGTTGATGTAGCCGTTGCCGCCCAAGGCCTGGATTGCCTCGAGCGCCATCCAGGTCGCCTTCTCCGCGGCGAAGAGGATCGCTCCGGCCGCGTCCTTGCGGGTCGTCTGCCCGCGGTCGCAGGCTTTGGCCACGGCGTAGACATAGGCCCGCGCCGCATTGGCGACCGTGTACATGTCGGCGATCTTGCCCTGCATGAGCTGGAACGTGCCGATTGGCTGACCGAACTGCCTGCGCTCGTGGATGTACGGCAGCACGACGTCCAGGCAGGCTTGCATGATGCCGAGGGGCCCGGCCGCGAGCACGGCACGTTCGTAGTCGAGCCCACTCATCAGAACGTTGACGCCGCGCCCGACTTGTCCGAGCACGTTCTCGTCCGGGACTTCGCAGTCCTGAAACACCAGTTCGCAGGTATTGGAGCCACGCATGCCGAGCTTGTCGAGCTTCTGAGCCGTGGAAAACCCGGAGAACGATTTCTCGACCAGGAAGGCGGTGATCCCGCGCGGCCCCGCCTCGGCATCCGTCTTGGCGTAGACGACGAGGACATCCGCATCGGGACCGTTGGTGATCCACATCTTGGTGCCGTTCAGGACGTAGCGGTCACCCCGTTTGTCCGCACGCAGGCGCATGGACACCACGTCCGAGCCGGAACCGGGCTCTGACATGGCCAAGGCGCCGACATGCTCGCCCGATACCAATTTCGGCAGGTATCGGCGCTTCTGGTCTTCGGTGCCGTTGCGGTGGATCTGGTTAACGCACAGGTTCGAGTGGGCGCCGTAGGAGAGGCCCACCGAGGCCGAGGCCCGGCTGACCTCCTCCATGATCACCACGTGATCGAGGTAGCCCATGCCGGCACCGCCATATTCCTCGCCGACGGTAACGCCGAGCACCCCGAGCGCACCGAACTTGCGCCAGAGATCAGCGGGGAAATCATTGCGCCGGTCGATCTCGGCGGCCCGCGGCGCGATCTCGGCAGACGCGAACCGGGCGACCTCGGCGCGCAGGGCATCGGTCGTCTCCCCGAGGCCGAAATCGAAGGCCTTCAAGCTGTTCAGCATGAGCGTCCTCCCATGGGGCCTGCTGCCTGCCCTTTATATAAACGTACGTACGTTAGTTTTTTCGGCTTCGCAAGGGTTTGCGAACGACCGGCCGTTCGTTTTGTTTGACCGATCTGTCCGGCGTGTTTACGTGCTGAGAAGGACGGAGGAGGGCTCGGAGCGCCCGCCTGGAAAGGTTTTGATGGAGCGCATCGCTGGGCCAAAGGGGCTGCGCACCGCCGCAGCGATCCGGCGTGCCGGACTGAAGCTCATCTATCGCCACGGGTTCGGCGCGATGAGCCTGCGCGACCTGGCTTCGGAGGTGGGGATACAGGCGTCTTCGCTCTACAACCACATCCGCACCAAACAGGATCTTCTGTTCGATCTCATCCGCGAACACATGGATGCCCTATTGGCTCAAACCGATGCGGCCCTTGCGGCCGTGCCGGACACCGCCACGGAACGCCTCCGCGCCTTCATCCGCCATCACATCGTCTACCACCTGGAAAAGAAGCAGGACGTCTTCATCGCCAATTTTGAATTGCGCTCCCTGGAGCCGCAGCACTACGCGACGATCGTCGCGATGCGGCGCGCCTACGAGAGTAAACTGATTGCAGTGCTCGATTCCGGCGTCGCCGAGGGCGCATTCGACATCCGTGACACACGGATCACCGCCTACAGCATTCTCGCCATGCTGACCGGCGTCTGTACTTGGTACAAGCCGGAGGGACGACTAACCAAATCCGAGATCGTTGAGCTTCATACGAACTTGGTGCTGCACGGCTGTGTTGCGCACTGCGACGACGCTCGCTCGTGAGTGGTTCAATCGCGCAGGCAGTGTCCAAGAAATACCGTTCCTTTTTTCAGTAGGTTAAAGATATCTACATTAAATAATACGTTTTTTCTCGCTAAGTATAATTATATCTATGATATAATCGACACTATCATATAATAGACCAAAACATCCGATTGATCCAAGGTCAAAGTTAGTGCAGGGTCGGTCCTGGACGCTGGCCGCCCCTCGAGTTCGTCCGTCAGCAGCTTGGCCGGTTCCTTCCCGCTGGTGGAGACATTGGGCGACCCCGCGCGCAGCCGGTCAGGCAGTCAGGAGCCGGCGGTTCTCAAGCCGTGGTAGATCTGAGTGCATTGATCGAGACCGTCACCATCCACCCAGAGTGGTCACTGGCCGGCGAGGATGTCGCGGTCGACGGTCTGTTGGACGAACTGATCGATGATTCGGGTCGATCTGGTTCGGTCGATAGTCGGCGTGCTGTGGTAGCGAGGGAGGGATTTGAACCCCCGACACAAGGATTATGATTCCTCTGCTCTAACCAGCTGAGCTACCCCGCCACGAGCCGCGCGCGCCCCGAGAGGCCGCAACCAGCGGCCGGGGTATAGAAAGGGCGGGCGCGGGCTGTCAACGGTTCTCTGCGCCGAATTTGGGGGTGCAGGGGACGCTTCGCTGCGCGGGGACTTCGACGGGACCGCGGATGAACCGGTACGCTGCGAAGAATCCGGCGGCAAAGACCGCGCCGCCGAGCCAGGTCGCCGTTGGGGCGAAATCCGGCCCGACCAGGCTCAGGGTCGAGGATCGTCCAGAGGCCGCGTCGATGGCGGTCAGGCCGATCCCGACGAAACTCTCGCCGACCAGGAAACCGGAGGCGATCAGCACGCCCCGGCGGCGGGAGGCTTCGAGGGTCTCGGGATCGGCGCCGCGGCGGCGCAGGGCGCGCAGGCACAGGAAGCCGAGCAGGCCGCCGAGACCGATGGTCATCTCGACCGAGAGCGGCAGGTACATGCCGATGCCGACGGTGAGCGCCGGGAAGCTGAACGCCCGGCGCTTGAGCGCGACTTCGAGGCCGACCATTACGGCGCCGAGGCCGCAGCCGATCAGCAGCATCGGCCAGGGCAGGGTGCGGGCCACGATGCCGTCGGCGATCTGGGTGACCAGCGAGGCCTGCGGCACGGTGAGCGCCAGGGCCGGGTCCATGCCGGGCCGGGGCAGGGAGCCGACGAAGCCGTAGGCGCCGTAGAGCAGCGACAGCAGCGGTACGATCACCAGCGAGCCGACGGCGACGCCGACGATCAGCACCACCTGCTGGCGCCAGGGCGTGGCGTCGACGATCTGGCCGGTCTTGAGATCCTGCAGGTTGTCGTTGGCGATGGAGCAGGCGGTGATGATCACCGAGGCCGCGAGCAGCACCAGCGCAACGGTGACGCGCCGCGCCCCCGGGTCCTCGGCTGGGCCGAGGAGCAACGGCAGCAGCGCGGCGCCGACCATGGCGGTGAGGATGCCGATCCCGGAGATCGGGCTGGTGGAGGAGCCGAGCAGGCCGGCGAGGTAGCCGCAGACCGCCGCCATGGCGGCGCCGAAGACCAGGCAGAACAGCAGGCCCGCCGCGACCACGGCGGCGAGCATCGGGCCACCGATACCGAGATCGGCCGCGAATCCGGCAAACAGCGCGCCGAGCGGCAGGCACAGGGCGAGCGCCACGCCGCCGACCAGAAGCAGCGGCAGGTCGCGGTCCTGCCGGGCGGCGGCCCGGGCCGGATTGCCGGCCGCCAGGGCCGACCGGATGCTCCGGGCGATCGGCCGGACGAGCGTCGCCACGGTCCAGAACCCGCCCACCGCGATGATGCCGGCGCCGACGAGCCGGACCTGCCCGGACCAGACCGCCTGGGCGGCCTCGCCGGGCGACAGGCCCGGCTGGGGCGTCAGGGCGGTCAGCACCGGGACCATGATGCCCCAGGCGATCACCACGCCGGTCAGCAAGGCGAGGCACGCACCGATGCCGACCAGATAGCCGACCCCGACCAAGGCCAGGGAAAAGCCGCTGCCGATGCTGAACACCGCACCGCCAAAACTGACAGCCGTGAGCACACCCTCGGCCAGGATGCGCAGGCCGCTGGTGGCGAAGGCGACAAGGCCGGAGCCGGCCGCGGCCATCAGCAGGGTCGTGAGGCCGCGCTCGCCGGTCTCGGCATGGCCGGCGCGCAGAACCTCGGCCGCGGCCACGCCCTCGGGGTAGGGGAGGTCGCTGCCCGTGACCAGCGCGCGGCGCAGGGGGATCGAGAACGCCACCCCGAGCCAGCCGCCGATCAGGCAGACCAAGCTGGTCTCCCAGAACGGGAAGCCGTGCCAATGCCCGATCAGCACCAGCCCCGGCAGGACCAGGATGACGTTGCACAGGGTGCCGGCCGCCGAGGCCTGGGTCTGGACGATGTTGGTCTCGAGGATGCCGGCGCCGCCGACGAGCCGCAGGGCGCCCATCGCGATCAGCGCCGCCGGGATCGAGGACGAGAAGGTCATCCCGGTCTTCAGGCCGAGATAGATGTTGGCGGCCATGAACACGATGGTGATCAGCGCACCGAGCACGAGGCCCCGGGCCGTGATCTCGCTTCCGTGCCTGCCCGCCGGGGCGCCCGCGTCCCTGACCGCCATCGCGCCCCCATCGCCGGCGCATGCGGCCGGACATTTGTCCCACGATGAACGATAACCCGATGGCCCGCGCGGCGCCGCCCCTCTATCTTGCGACACGTGGCCCCGCTCGGGGGCCGTGCCGAAGCGGAGCGTTCGATGACACGCCTTGCCAGTACCGGTTTCGCCGCCCTCCTCGCATTCACCGTGCCGCTTGCCGTCTCCGGCGCCCGCGCGGCGGGGGAGAGCATCACCTACAAGGCCGCGCTGAGCGGCGGCAGCGAGGTCCCGGCGACCGATTCGAAGGGCACCGGCGCCGTCACGGCGACCTACGATCCGGCCACCAAGCGCCTGAGCTGGAACGGCACCTATGGCGGCCTGACCGGCCCGGTCACAGCCGCGCATTTCCACGGCCCGGCTCAAGCGGGCGCCAATGCCGGCGTGCTGGTGCCGGTGACGGCCACCAGCAGCCCGTTCTCCGGCGAGGCGACCCTGGACGATTCCAAGGCCGCCGACCTCGAAGCCGGCAAGCTCTATTTCAACCTCCACACCGCCGCGAATCCGAAGGGGGAAATCCGCGGGCAGGTGGAGCGGGCGCGGTAGCGTTCAGGGCCGGCGCCGCGCGGCAGCGTATCTCCGGTCGAGGCGCAGGGGCCCGCTTCCGTTTGGGAGAGGGACGGGGGATGCGACCTCTCCGGAAGGGCCCGATCCCCCACCCCAATCCTCTGTGGCACGGGCGACGATGGTCACACGTCGTCTTCCAGAAGAGGGCATCGGCTTGACCCAAGCGCGTCTCCCTTCCCCCGCGGGCAGGGGAATCGCATTTGGCAGGAGGGTCTTTCGGCGCAGGGCGAACTGGATTCTTTGAGGTCTCCTGGAGCACGGGAGATCCTGCATGGGCGGTCTGGGTGTGTTTTTCGCGGCGGTTCCGGATCCTCGGTCCGGCAATGCGCGGCACGACCTGTCGGAGATCCTGTTCATCGCCTTTGCGGCCCTGCTGTGTGGCGCGGAGACCTGCGTCGACATGGCCGAGTTCGGCGCCGCCAAAGCCGATCTTCTCGGCTCGGTTCTGTCGCTCAAGCACGGCATCCCGAGCCACGACACGTTCAGCCGGCTGTTCCGGCTGCTCGATCCAGAGCCGTTCGAGGCAGCCTTCCGCCGTTTCATGGAACGCTTTGCCGAAGCCTTGTCGGGGCAGGCCGGCCTCGGCGGCCAGACCATCGCCCTCGACGGCAAGTCGCTGCGCGGGGCCGTGGATCGAGCCCGGCGCACGCAGCCCCTGCATCTGGTCACGGCCTGGTCGGCCGAGCAGCGTCTCGTCCTCGGGGTGCAGCGGGCGCCCGGCCGCAGCGAGGTCACGGCAGCCCGGGCCATCATCGCGCTTCTGGACCTCACGGCCGCCACCGTCACGGCCGATGCCCTGCACGGCAACCGAGCCACGGCCCAGGCGATCCGCGCGCGCGGCGGCGCTTATGCCCTGGTCATCAAGGGCAATCGCGGACCGCTGCATCGGGCCGCCCAGGACCTGTTCGCGAACCCCGACCCGGCCGACGCCGTCGCCACGACGGACGCCGCTCATGGCCGCCACGAGACACGCACGGCCTGGGTTCGGCCCGTACCCGGTTGGGCCGAGACCTACCGCTTCCCCGGCCTCACCGCCATGGCCCGGATCGACAGCCTGCGCCGGATCGGCGACACCACCGAGCGGCAGACCCGCTACATCGCCCTGTCGCGCACCGTCGAACCCGCCGAAGCGCTCCGCCTCGTGCGCGTCCATTGGAGCATCGAGAACAACCAGCATTGGCTGCTCGACGTGGCGCTTGCCGAAGATCGCATCCACACCCGCAGCGATCGAACCGCCTAAAACCTCGCCCTCCTGCGCCGCCTCGCTCTCAACCTCCTGCGCGCCGACACCGCAAAGGGATCCATCCGCGCCAAAATCAAGCGCGCCGCATGGAACGACACATACTTGCTCAGCCTCATCAGCCAAATGCGATAGCCCTGCCCGCACGGGAGAGGGGGTTCGTCGCGCCCTATGAGAGCCGATGTGTGAACGTCGTAGCCCGCAGAGGGGGAGGGAGAAGCGCGTCTGCCACCCCTCACGGAATCCCGATCATCTTGTGCGTCTGCAGCGACAGGCGCCAGCGGGCGTCCTGGCGGCAATAGGCGATGGCGGCCTGGGTGCTGGCGCCCTGCTCCGGGCCGTCCATCGGCTGGAGGAAACGGTGCCGGAAGGCGAGGCCGACGAAATCCGCGGGGTCGGCGTCAGTTTGGGGATAGACCAGCTTCAATTCGTGGCCGCTCGTCTGCGCCAGGGGATTGGCCCCCTTGGGGCTGACGCAGATCCAGTCGATGCCCGGAGGCGCCGGCAGGGTGCCGTTGGTCTCGATGGCGATCTCGAACCCGTGCCCGTGCACGGCCTCGATCAGGGGCGTGTCGAGCTGGAGCAGCGGCTCGCCGCCGGTGAACACCACGTAGCGGCCCTCCGGCCCGCCGGTCCAGGTCCGGGCAATGGCCTCCGCCAGAGCAGCGGCATCCGCAAAGCGCCCGCCGCCCTCCCCGTCCAGGCCGACGAAATCGGTGTCGCAGAACCGGCAGGCGGCCGCAGCGCGATCCGCCTCGCGGCCGGACCAGAGGTTGCAGCCGGCGAATCGGCAGAACACCGCGGCGCGTCCCGCCTGGGCGCCCTCCCCCTGAAGGGTGTGGAAGATCTCCTTGACCGCGTAAGCCACCGCTGTTCCTGAAACCTCTTCACCTGATTGCCCGCCCGCACATAAGCGTCGTGCGGCCTGTGGACTACCGCCAGGAGAGCTGCGCAGACCCGCGGTTGTGTCCCGCCTTGCTCTTGCCACGGTAGCGACGTTGATGCCGTGATGCAGCACGACGACCGCCCCCGGCGGTCCGGGCTGCGCGAATCCCGGCCGGCCGGCCGGAAGACCGGTGCCTCGCGGCGCCGCCCTGGCGATCCACTGACGAGTCGGGCTCGAATGTCCTCTTCTCTCCTCCGGCGCGTGACCGTCGGATTCGCGGCGTTGACGGGGCTTCTCGGCACGAGCCTCATCGGGATCCAGGCCGCCAGCGCGGTGACCGCGCCGATCCTCGTGGTCGATGTCGATTCCGGCAAGGTGATCTACGCCCAGGCCCCGACCGACCCCTGGTATCCGGCCTCGATCACCAAGCTGATGACCACCTACGTCGCCCTGGACCTGGTGCGGCAGGGCAAGGTCTCGCTCGACTCGATGATGACGATCTCGGCGGCGGCGGCGTCCGAGCCGCCCTCCAAGATGGGCTTCAAGCCGGGCACGCAGCTGACCCTGGACAACGCCCTCAAGATCATCATGGTCAAGTCGGCCAACGACATCGCCTACGCGATCGGCGAGAATCTCGGCGGCTCGATCGAGGGCTTCGCCGACCTGATGAACGAGACCGCGCAGCGGATCGGCATGCGCGACAGCCGCTGGACCAACCCCAACGGCCTGCCCGACCCGCGCCAGTGGACCTCGGCCCGCGACATGGCGGTGCTCGCCCGGGCGCTGATCCGCGACTTCCCGGATTCCCACGACCTGTTCTCGATCTCGGCGATCCAGTTCGGCCGCGCCGTCATGGCCAACCACAACGGCCTGCTCGGCCGCTATCCCGGCGCCGACGGGATGAAGACCGGCTTCATCTGCTCGGGCGGCTTCAACGTGGTGGCGACCGCCTCGCGCAACGGCCGCCGGGTCATCACCATCGTGATGGGCCAGCCGAGCCCGCGCGAGCGCGACGTGAAGGCGGCCGACCTGTTCGACTACGCCTTCACCCAGAGTGCGGGCTGGACCAGCCCGACCCTCGACGCCCTGCCGGCCTCGTCCCTCGGTGGGCCGCCGGACATCCGGCCCTACGTCTGCGGCGGCAAGAAGCCCCCGGCGATCGACGACGGCGCCGGCGCGGTCAGCGCCCCCGGCTCGGCGGCTCAGCTGATCGGCGGCTCGGTGGCGAATTCCCCGGCCCTCGCGATGGCCGCCTTCTCCAGCCCGGCTTTGCGCGCCCGGACGCTGCCGCCGCGGGCCCCGCTCCAGCCGATCGCGGTCTGGATCGGCCGCAACCCGGCCGAGGGCCAGCAGATCCTGGAGGCCCAGGAGAACGCCCAGAAGACGGCCGCCGCCAACACCCGTGCCGCCAAGCTCGAAGCCGCCAAGGCCAAGCGCGAGGCCGCGCTGCAGGCCGCCAAGCAGGCCCGCGAGGCCCGGCTGCAACAGGCCAAGGCGGCCAATGCCGCGAAGGCTGCGGCCAAGCCGACCTCGAAGGTCGCCGCTAAGCCGGCCCACGGCCTGCCGCGGAACGCCAGCGCCTACACGTCGGTCGAGACGCCCGGCATGCCGGAAGCCAAGCCCGGCAAGGGTCTGTCGAAGCCCGCCGCCCACAAGGCGCCGGCCAAGCCCGAGGGTAAGAAAGCCGAGGTGAAGAAGCCGCAGGGCAAGAAGGCGGCTGCCGAGGAGTAGCGGCAGGCGGTTTAAGTCGGCATCGAGACAGCGGCCGAATGGATCACCCTGTCATTCCGGGGCGCCGCAGGCGAGCCCGGAATCCAGAGCCGCCGACAATGCAAGACTTTGCTCGACCTGTGTTTCTGGATTCCGGGCTCCGCTTCGCGGCCCCGGAATGACGGGGGAATGCTTGAGCGTTTAGGAGTTCCGCGCGCGTGCGGCCTGCGCAGGAGCGCGTTGCCCCTGGCGGCAAAAAACCCCATCTCGACGGTCATGTCCCTGACCGCCTCGCCCGCCCCGGATCCGCGCCGACCGGAGCCGATCCCGCTCACCGTGCTCACCGGCTTCCTGGGGGCCGGCAAGACCACGCTGCTGAACCGGTTGCTGCGCGATCCCGCGCTCGCCGACACGGTGGTGATCGTCAACGAGTTCGGCGAGATCGGACTCGACCACCTGCTGATCGAGACCATCGACGAGGACATGGTCCTGCTCGGCGCCGGCTGCCTGTGCTGCACCGTGCGCGGCGACCTGATCGCGACCCTCGAAGACCTGCTGCGCAAGCGCGACAACGGCCGGATCAAGCCGTTCCGCCGGGTGGTGATCGAGACCACCGGGCTCGCCGACCCGGCGCCGATCCTGCACGCGCTGATCTACCACCCCTACCTGGTGCTCCGGTACCGCCTGCAGGCGGTGGTGACGGTGGTCGATGCGGTGACCGGCGCCGCCTCCCTCGATGCCCATCCGGAGGCCGTCCGGCAGGCCGCGGTGGCCGACCGGATCGTCCTGACCAAGGCCGACCTCGCCGACGACACCGCCGGGATCCGGGCGCGACTCGCCGCCCTCAACCCGGCGGCGCCGATCCTGCCTCCGGATGCCCCCGCGGAGGACTTGCTCGGCGGCCTGTTCGGCCTCGACGGCAAGGGCGCCGACGTGCGTGCCTGGCTCGGCGACGAAGCCTTGGCGCACGAGCATCACCACCACAACGACGTGAACCGCCACGACGCGTCGATCCAGGCGGTGTGCCTGACCAGCGCCGCGCCGGTGCCGCGCCCGGCCTTCGAGATGTTCATGGATCTGCTGCGCTCCGGCCACGGGCCGAAGCTCTTGCGGCTCAAGGGCCTCGTGGCGCTCGCCGACGACCCGGAACACCCGATCGTGGTGCACGGGGTCCAGCACGTGTTCCACGCCCCCCTGACCCTGCCGGCCTGGCCCGATCCCGACCACACCTCACGGCTCGTGCTGATCCTGCGCGACCTCGACCCGGCCTTCGTCCAGCGCCTCTGGGACGCCTTTCTGGGGCGCCCGCGGGTGGACGCGCCCGACGCCGCGGCGCTCACTAACAATCCGCTGGCGATCCCCGGGGGCTGATCCGCTGGGCGGCACCGTCCTTGAAGCCATCGACCCGAACGGCGCCTCCGGGCGCCCCCGCGTCCCGGATTGGGACGGTTGGTTGAGGGATCGGGACAGGCGATGGCGCGACGCTTCACCGTGATACAGGGCGGCCGTTCCGAGGCGCAGGCGTCCGGGATCGAGGCGCCGGCTCGGCCCCGGCCGACACTGGCCTGGAGCCGGGATGCGGGTGCCGAGATCCCCAGGATCCGGCCCTCGGCCGAGGCGCCCGGCCTGACCGACAGCGCCGCCCTGGAGGTGATCGACCGGGCGATCCGCCTGCGCCTCGCCACCCTGAACCGCCCGGTTGGGCCGGTGCAGCGACCGGTCCGCGCGGCGCCGCGGCCGCCAGCGCTGCGCGCCATTCCGTTGGAGCATTGTCTCGGCGTGCGGCCCGAGGGCTGGGCGCTCCCCTCCGCGGTCGTGCCGGTCTTCGAGGACCGCGTGCCCGTCACCGTCGCGCCGTCCGAACCTCCCCAAACCTGGAACACAGGCCGCCTGTCCGCCTGGACCGGCGCACTGCGTCTGGCATTCCTGAGCCGGGTCGATGCGATCGCGGCTGGCATGCTCAATGCCGGCGCGGGTCCTATGGCTTGGCGCCGGGCGCGGGGCTGAGCCGGGCCGTCAATCCGCCGCGTGTCGAGCCGGCCGTCCCGGCCCTAGCTGCGCTCCATGGCTCGCGACACACTCCACGGCATCAAGCCCGCTCCACGCCGGGCGAAATCCCGCCCAGCGCCGCAAAGCGGTGACTCCGGCCGGGTCGAGGCCGTGATGGCGCGTCTGGCCGAGGCCGATCCGGACCCGAAGGTCGGATTCGATGACACCGATCCGTTCCGGTTGCTGGTGACGGTGCTGCTGTCGGCCCAATCCACCGGACCGACCGTGGCGCGCATTGCCGACGCGCTGTTCGCCCGGGTCAAAGATCCGGCCGGGATGCAGGCCCTCGGCGAGGCCGAGATCACCGAGATCATCCGCCCGGTGGGGCTCGGGCCGTCGAAGGCACGCAACATCGTCAAGCTGTCGGCAGTCCTGATCGAGACCCACGGCGGCGCGGTACCGCGCAACTCGGTCGAGATGCGCCGGCTGCCCGGCATCGGCCGCAAGAGCGCCGAGGTGACGGCGAATTTCGCGTTCCACGAGCCGGTGATCGCGGTGGACACCCACGTGTTCCGGGTCTCGAACCGGATCCCGTTGGCCCCCGGCGCCACGGTGGACGCGGTCGCCGACGGTCTCGCCGAGGCCGTGCACGAGCGCTTCAAGGACGGCGCCCATATCTGGCTGTTCCGGCACGGGCGCGACATCTGCACGGCCCGCAAGCCCGCCTGCACACGCTGCCCGGTCTCGGATCTCTGCACCTGGCCCGGCAAAGAGATTTAAGCTGCGCTACTCGTCCTCGCCGAAGCGGTTCGCCAGCAGGGCCTCGATGCCGTCGAGGCAGGTCTGCGCATCCGGACCGACCGCCGTGACGGCGATGCGGGTGCCCATGGCGGCGCCCAGGGTCAGCAGGCCCATGATCGAGCGCCCGCCCACGGTCTCCCCGGCCCGGGTGACGGTCACCACGGCATCGAAGCGTTCCACGGTCTGCACGAACTTCGCGGAGGCGCGGGCGTGGAGACCGCGCCGGTTGATGATCGGCAGCATCCGCAGGAAGCCGCCCTCCGGCACCTCGGGATCGTCGTCCGTCTCGAAAAGCTCGTCCATCGCCCTTCGTGGTTCCCGCCCGAATGTCGGCTGGTCGCGCCGCTTGCTTCGACACCTAAGCAGACTTGTCCCGCCCGGCCAACGGATCTTCCGCCGAGCTCTTTGAGCCGGCGCGAGTTTTGAAGGTGGAATTGCGCGTTGGCCTGGCGGAGTGCGCCTTGATCATTGGTCGAACGGTCGGTCAGGAAATGCGATCCGATGCGTGTGCATCTCCCTCCCCCCTCTGCGGACTATCGGATTCACACATCCCCGGATGTGGCGCGGGTCCCCTCTCCCGTGCGGGAGAGGGACAGGGTGAGGGATGCGAGTTTTCCGGAAAAACCTGGTCCCTCACCCCAACCCTCACCCGCACGGGAGAGGGGGCGCGTGGCGGCTTTCGCAAGCCGATGTGTGAACATCGTAGCTCTCTGCGGGGGGGAGGGAGCGCGCGTGTCAGGTCTCGACAGTCAAATCCCAGAGCGCGAGCCGGAAAGCTCCCTACCACTCGTACTCCGCCCCGACGCCCAGGCTGGTCCGTCCGTCGCTCCCCGCCTCCCCCTTCAGCTTGATCCGCCGGGTGACGTCGAAATCCACTCCTACCGCCGTGTCGGCGGGCTTGGCGCCGGCCTTCACGCCGACGCTGACCCGGTCCGAGATGTAGCGCGAGGCGCCGAGCGCCGGGCCGCCGCTCGCGCCCGTGGAGACGTCGAGGCTGTCGAGCCCGAGCCCCTTGCGGGCCTGCTCGAACACGTCCGGGCCGGCGGCTCCGCCCGAGAGCTGCGCCACGGCCTGGGCGAGCTGCAGGGCCTGGAACGGCGACAACCCACCGGCCGCCTTCTTGAACAGCAGGCGCGACAGGATCTCGTCCTGGGGCAGCACCGGATCCGAGGTCAGGCTGAATTGCGGCGCGTCCGCGTAGCCGCTCACCGCCACCCGGGCGGTGACGTCGCCGGCTTTGGTCTCGGCAGCGAAGTCGAGTTCCGGCGTGGCCAGGCTGCCCGCGAAGGTCAGGTTGCCCCGGCTGAAATCGAGGCGCTGGCCTACGAGCTGGAACACCCCGCGCCGCAGCCCGAACCCGCCCACGGCGTTCGGCGCCCGCGAGGTGCCGGTGACCCGCAGCGACCCGCCGAGCTCGGCATCGATGCCGCGTCCGCGCACGAAGATCCGGCTCGGCGCGTCGATCCGCACGTCCAGGGTGGCGTCGAACGGGACGGCGGGTTTTTTGGATCTTTTCCCGGGCGCAGCCGCCGCCTTCCGGTCGGCTCGCTGGGCCAGGCGGGCCCGGGCCTCGGGCGGCGTGTTGACGTGGCGCACGCCCGGCAGCGGCCTGACCGTGGCGGGCAACCGATCGGGCACGGCCACGTCGATCGACACGATATCGACCCGGCCGGTGATGCGCGGCGTCCGGGCCAGCGGGCCGGCCAGGTTGAGATCGACGCTCGACACCGCGGTCATCAGCGGGCTGGAGACCAGCTCCGCCTTGTCGGCGGTGACGTGGAACTGGCCGGGGAAATCCGGCTCCAGGGCGACGCGCCCGGTGACCGAGAGGCGGCCGCCGTTGCGGGCCGAGGCGGTCAGGCGCTCGACCACGAGGCTGTCGCCCTGGCCGGTCACGCGGCCGTCGATGTCGGTGAGGCGGATGCCGTTGAGCGGGTCGGTGAAGCTGCCGCCGGTCAGCACCGCCGAGCCCTGCGCCCGGGGCGCCGCCAGGGTGCCGGTGACGCCGCCGTCGATGGCGATCCGCCCGGTGACGCTCTGGCCGCCGACGCTCAGCAGCGTGTTGGCCAGCGACGCGTCGAGGGTGCCGCGGGCGCGCAGGTTCAGCGGCCCCCCGGGCTCCACGGGCAGCGAGCCCGCCACCGTCAGGGCGACGCCCTTCCCGGCCGTGACCCGGCCGTCGAGGCTGGCCTGCCCGTCGGACAGGGTTCCCTTGGCGCTGGCATCCACCGGCGGCAGGCCGGCTTGGCGGGTCTGCGGCGCGACGAGCTTGGAGACCGTGAGCGCGTAATGGCCCTCCGGGCGCGCAGCCGGCCCGTGCAGGTCGGCGTCGCCGTCGAGGGTGCCCGAGAGGGCAAGATCCGGCGCGGCGATCCGGGCGAGCGATAGGGGCAGCGCCCGGATCGCCACCTTCAGGTCGAGATCCTGGCCGGCCCGGCCCGAGACCGCGACCCGGCCGGAGCCGGCCGCGATCGCCAGACCGTCGATCACCGCGCCGCCGTCGCGCAGGGTGATGCTGGCCGGCCCGGTGAGGGCGAAGCGGTCGCCGCCGCGGGCGGCGGAGAAACGTTGGATGTCGATGCGCGTGTCGTCGGCCGGCACCAGCCGGACCGCGCCGTCGAGGGTGAAGCCGCGCGCCTTGGCGGCCAGCGTCACGTCGCTGCCCGTCGGGCTACCGAGCGCGGCGAGCCGGACCGTATCGATCTGCTGGCCGGCAGCCAGCAGCCGGTCGGCATCGAGGCGTCCGTGGAGCACCGGATGGGCGCGCAGGTCGCGGCCCTTCAGGTCGGCGTCGAGGCGGTTGAGCGCGTAGTCGCCGTAGCGCAGGGCGCCGCCGGTGGCCCGGATCGCCGCGTCCTGGCGGCCGCCGTCGCGGGCGAGGGTCACCGTGGCGTCGAACTGCCCGGCCATGGGTTCGGGGGCGAGCGGGGCGATGTCGGCGAGATTGGCCGCCTTCACGGACAGCGTTCCGGCCGACAGCCAGGTCTCGGCCGCCACCACGGCGTTGCCAGAGACGGCTACCGAGCCGAGGTTGAGGTCGAGCCGGTCGAGCACCCAGTCGGGTCCGGCCTTCGCCACGTGGGCGCCGCCGCGCAGGGCCTTGCCGGCGACCTCGCCGGACAGCTTCAGGGTCCCGTCCGGCGCCAGCAGCGCATCGGTGAGGACCGCCTCCGCCCGCAAGTCGCGGATCGGTTTCCCGTCCGCGGTCGCGGCGGGCGCCGAGACGGTCGCCGTGAGTTGCGGATGTTCCAGGGAGCCGGTCATGCGCGCGTCGATGCCGGCGCGCCCGGTCAGGCGGCCGTCGAGGTCGGCGAGGCTCTTGAGGTCGATGCGGCCCGTGACATCGGCCGTCGCCGAGGTCGCCTCGCCCTGTAGCGTCGCGGTCAGGCCAGAGCCCTCCAGGCGCAGATGGTCGAAGCCGTAGCCGTCATAGGATTGCGACACCCGGCCCTGAAGCGTCGGCGCGCGGCCGAGCACCCGGTCGGCCGCCGCGATCCCGGTGGTGAGGGCGGCGCTGGTCACGGTGAGGTCGGCCGCCAGTGCTTTCCGGGCCGGATCGCCGCTGAGCCGCGCCTTGGCGTCCAGGCTGCCGGCAAGCCCGCGCCCGGCGAGGCCGGAGAACACGGAAAGATCCGGCAGCGCGGCGTCCAGCGTGCCGGTAAGCGTGTTCTGGCCGACCCGGCCGGCATAGCTCGCCTTGGCGGTGTCGGACTCGACCCGAAGGCTCGAGACGTCGATGACGCCATCCGGCCCGGAGGCGGCCCGCAGGGTCAATTGCGCCCGGCTGCCGAGGGCGCGGCGCAGGGCCGGATCGGCCAGCCGCAGGCCCTCGACCTTGCCGTCCGCCGTGATGGCGAAACGCTGGGCGGAGGGATCGCCCTGGGGCTCGACCCCGAGGCGCGCCTCGACCCGGTCCAAGGCGGAATCGCGGCTGCGCAGGCCCGCCGCGTCGAGAGTGCCCCGCACGGTCGGCGCGGTGATCGGCCCCTTCACGCTGCCGTCGAAGACCAGTTTTTCGATCTCGGCCTCGCCGGCCTTGGTCACCGCGCCCTCGGTGGGTAGCGCCCGGGCCTGGAGGGTCAGATCGGCGACCCGGTCCTTGCTCAGGGTGCCGCCGGCGGCGAGCCGCGCGGTGCGCGAGGTCAGCTCCAGCCGGTCGATCCGGAAGGCGCCGCTATCCGCGAAGGCGAAGCCGCCGTCGAGCTTGGTCGTGCCGGCGAAGACCGAAGCGGCCGGACCCGGCACGAGGCCCTCGATCCGCGCGGCGAGGTCGAGCGCTAGCCGGCGCTCGGCGCCGATCCGGGAGATCTTGGCCCCGCCCTTGGCGCCGATATCCGGGCCGGCGGCGAAATCGAGATGGGCGTTCCAGGCATCGAGCGTGCCGGTGCCGGCCAGCTCGAAATCGATCGGCGGCGTACCGGGGACGTTGGCCGCCTTCGACAGCAGGCCGCCCGCCGGCTCGACGAGGTTGGCCGTCAGCTCCAGTTTGTCGCCCTGCGGCACGTAGACGAGGGAGAGCAGGAAGCGCCCGGCGGCGTCGAGGCGCTGGGCTTTGGCCTGCAGGTCGAGCCCCTCGCTCGCCGCCCCGAGCCGGGCCTTGCCCTCGGCCGAGAGCCGGGCCGGCTGGCCGGCGACCGGCTCGCCCAGCACCAGCTCCGCCAGCTTGAACCCCTTGATCTCGACCTTCACGGGCAGATCGGGCAGCAGTTTGCCGTCGGGCTTGGCCTCCGGCGGAGTCGGGCCCGGGATCGGCCGGCGCAACACCTCGATCCGTCCGATCTCCAGGCTGTCCACCTCCAGACGGCCGGACAGCAGCGCCAGGCGCCGCCAGACGATCCGGGCCCGGTCCATCTTCAGCCACACGCCGTCGCGGTCGCTCACCGCCACGTCGCGGATGGTGGCATCGGAAGAGAGCGCGCCGTCCACCGCCCCGATCGCCACCCGCGACGACGGCGTCGAGAGCGCCCGGGACAAGAGCCCGCCGAGCACGGATTTTTCCGCGTCGTCGGCGTGGGTCGGGATGGTGGCGAGCAGGAGAAGGCAGCTCAGTGCGAATGCGATGGCCTTTCCCACTCTGCGGGGCGCAAAATAGCAGAAGCGGCTCGGAACGGCCGCCACGCTCCCCCTCTCCCGTGCGGGAGAGGGTTGGGGTGAGGGATGCGCGCTGTCCGGAAAGACCTGTCCCCTCACCCTGTCCCTCTCCCGCACGGGAGAGGGGACCCGCGCCGCACCCGGTGATGTGTGAGGCTGGATGGCGATCTTGCTCAGTCTCCCGAAAACATCAGCCATTCAGAACGCCTGCCCCAGGCTGAGATACAGGACGGCCGGGCGGACATGGCCGCCCTTGTAGGGATCGAGCGGGAAGGCGAGATCCGCGCGGATCGGGCCGATGCCGGTGTAGTAGCGCAGGCCGATGCCCACCGATTTCCGGATCTTTTCATCGAAATCCGGCAGGGCCGAGGCGAAGGCGGTGCCCGCGTCGAAGAACGGCACCACCCCGATCGTGTCGGTGATCTTGATCCGCGCCTCCAGCGAGGCTTCGAGCAGGCTGCGGCCGCCGATCGGCAGGTTGAACGGACCGATCGGCCCGAGCGTCCGGTACGGATAGCCGCGCACCGAGCCGCCGCCGCCGGCGAAGAAGCGGAAATTGTCGGGGATGTCCCCGAGCGGCGCGCCGGACACCGAGCCGAAGCCGATCCGCCCGGCCAGGATGTACCGGGCCTCGTCGTCCAGCGCATAATAGGTCGAGCCCTGCGCCTTCGCGACGACGATCCCGGGCGACGAGATTGCCCCGGGATAGGCGGCCAGCGAGGCGATCGCTCGGAACCCCTTGGTCGGGTCGAGCAAGCTATCGGTGGAATCGTAGGTCACCGAAGCCGGGACGCCGATCAGCCGGTAATTGACCGTGCCGAGGGCGTCCTTCGAGCGCCCAGCCTGGGCGTCGAGCCCGATCTGCGCTGAGAACGTATCCGAGAACCGGTGCCGGATCGCAGCCGAAACCCCGCCGCCATCCACCAGGTAGCTCTGCTGCACCTCGCGGGTGATGAAGGCGTTGGCCAGGAAGTCGTTGCGGGTGCCGCCGAGCGCCGGCTGGACATAGGTCGCCGACAGGCGCCCGCCGAGTCCGTTGGTGCCGATCCCGGCGATCTTGCGCTGGGTCGCGAACGGATCGTTGCCCAACCCCAGGTAGTAGATGTCGGCGTCGAGCCGGAACGTCTCGCCGCCGCCGAAGAGGTTGCGGTTGGCGTAGTAGGCGCGCACCCCCGGGCCATCGACCGTGGAATAGCGCGCGGAGATTCCGACGAGATTGCGCTCGCGCTCGCTCAATTCGGCGAAGAGCGGCAGGTTTCCGTCCGCGTCGAGCGCCGTTCCTTCGCGGACCCGAGCGGCGCCGATCGCCTCGATGCGCGTCAGCGACTTGCGGATCGCCGCCACCGCCTGGGGCGAATACGGATCCCCCGGCTCTGCATAGATGAAGGAGCGGATCGTCGCCGGGTCGATCCCCGGCGCGCCGCTGACCGCTACGGGCCCCAACCCGGCCAACGGCCCGGGATCGACCATGAAGGTGACGTCCATGACATGGGCGGTGTCGTCCACCACCGGATCACGCGCCACCACCTTGGCGAAGGGGTGCCCCTGCGCCCGGAACTGATCGACGATCCTGGCCTCCCGGGCCAGCACCGTGGCCGAGCGGGCCGGCACGTCGTCGTCCACCCGCGTGATCCGCGGCGGCAGCACCTCCTCCGGGAACGGCCGGCCGGCGACATCGCGCACGACGATCCGGCGCAGGGTGTAGAGCGGCCCGAGATCGACCGCGATCCGCACCGGCACCAGGCCCCGATTGCGCCAGCGTTCTGCGGCGCCCACCGCGGCTGCGGCACTGGCCTGCCCCGCCACTGGAACGGCGTCGATGCGGATCGCCGTAGTGCCCTGATAATACCCGTAGCCGAAGAGAACGTCAGCGAGCTTGGGCAGGTCGGTCTCGGCCCGGCGCAAGAGCCCCTCCCCGTCCGGCGGCGGGTCCTGGCGCAGGCGATAGAGCGTCGAGATATCCTGGAGCGCCTGCAGCACGTCGGAATCGTCCGTGCCGGTGATGCGCACAGCATACGGCAAGGCCGTCGCGCTGGGCGCCGGCGGCTCGGGCTCGGAGCCGAACAGACCGAACAGGTCGAAGGCGCGCGCCGGCCCGGGCTGCGCCGTGACGAGCGTCACGGACGCCACTGCTGCAAGCATCAGCCGCGGCAGCGCACGAGGCGCACCGGACACGATCGATCGACCCAGGCGAGCGGAAACGCGCAAAACGCGGTCGTCAGCTCCGATTGCGCTGGGCTGCGCCGCTCGCACGGTGATGCGTCATGATCCCCCCTCCACGGCTGAAGCCGCGTCCCCGCTCCCACTGTAAAGGTGCGGGTGCTGAACGCCAACACCGGGTGGCTGCGGCCTGGGGACGGACGGGGGATGAAACCGCCGAGGCGCTAGGTCGGAAGCGGCCCGTTGGCCACAGGCAGCCCGAAATCCGGAACGCCGTCGGCGCGGTAGCGGATCGGCTGGACCCGGGTGTGGCGATTGGGATCGAACAGCGGGTCGCCCACGATCGTCTCGTCGTCGCGGGCGTGGAACACCAGCATGTCCCGGCCGCGCGCGTCGACCGTGAAGCTGTTGTGGCCGGGGCCGTAGATGCCGTGCTCGGGACAGGTCCGGAAAACCGGCTGCGGCGATTTCGACCAGCTCGCCGGATCGAGGATGTCGGCGTCGTCGCGGGCGGTCAGCATCCCCATGCCATAGCGCGCATCCGTCGCGCTCGCGGAATAGGTCATGAACAGCCGGCCGTTGCGCGCCAGCACGGCCGGCGCCTCGTTGACCTTGTAGCCCTGCACCTCCCAATCGAGGGTGGGGATCGACAGGCGTGCCGGCTTTGCGGCCAGGGTCAGCGGCGTCGCGAGCGGTGCGAGGTAGAGGTTGGAATTGGTCTCGATGCCCGGCTCGCGCTGCGCCCATGCCAGATAGCGCGTGCCCCGGTGCACGAAGCTGGTCGAATCGAGGTTGAAGCTGTCCCAGGGCGCCTGGAATTCGCCGAGCACGGACCAGGACCCGGTCATCGGATCGCTCCCGTCGCAGGCGATGGCGTAGGTGCGGATGCGGAACACGTCGTCGCCGCCGCCGCTGGGACCCGCGGCGAAATACATGATCCAGCGGCCGTCGATCCGGTGCAGCTCGGGCGCCCAGATGAAGCCCGACCGCGTGCCGCTCGCCTCGTGGCGCCACAGCACCGTCTCGGGCGCCACCGACAGGCCGGCGATGGTGCGCGACCGTCGCAGCACCAGCCGGTCATACT
Organism: Methylobacterium sp. E-066; assembly: GCF_022829635.1. Classification (GTDB taxonomy): domain Bacteria; phylum Pseudomonadota; class Alphaproteobacteria; order Rhizobiales; family Beijerinckiaceae; genus Methylobacterium. Next base: position 20,927 of record NZ_JAKSYO010000068.1, on the reverse strand, counting down.
CCGGAACCGAGCCGGTCATGTAGTACCAGCCGTCATCGTGCCGGAAGACCTGCGCGTCAGCGCGCTGGCGCACGAGCGGATTGACCAGCGGTGGATCGTTCTCGGCCGAAAAGGCTAGATCTGTTGCTGCGAGCAGCACAGCGGATCCCCCGGCCAACATCCCACGACGGTTGATCCCGGCCATCGATGTCCTCCCGAACATGTCTTGGGCCTGAGCGCAGCTCAGCCACCCAAGATCTATCACGGGGTTTCGTCGATCAGGAGACCAATCTCGCCCGAAACCGGCCGATATGTCTTCACCATGGACCTGAGATACCTTCAGAAATTCGACTTTTGGTTGAAACGATTGTGTCACGACTGGAGAGCGATGACAGCTTTGCCGCGCCGGCTGCATCTCCGCGGCGAACCGATGGCGCCTGTGCGTGATGCTCAGGCCGGTTCGGTTCGAACCCGGCTCTTGGCGCGCAGGGCGGATTCCTCCGGCAGCGCCGCCGCCAGCGCATCGATCGCCAGGCGCACGCGCAGCGGCAGATGCGGGGTCTGCGGCCAGAGCGCGTGGCTCTCGAAGACATGGGCGGGCAGATGGTCGAGCACCGTCGCGAGCCGCCCCGCGGCGACATCGTCGCGGATCAGCCAGCACGGCAGCCAGGCGAGGCCGTGGCCGCCGATCGCGGCGTCGCGGATCGCGTCGACATCGTCGAACCGCATCCGGCTCGGCGGCACGATCTCCGCCGCCGGACCGTCCGCCTGCGGAAACAGCCAGGAGCGCGCGTAGCCGGGACGGCCATAGAGGATGGCGTGATGGCCCGCGAGATCGGCGAGCGATTCCGGAACCCCCGCCCCTTCGAGATAGCGCGGGGCCGCGCAGACGCGCATCGGCTGGTAGGCGATCCGCCGCACGGTCAGGCCGGGCCAGTTCTGCAACCGGCCGTTGCGCACCACGAGATCGAACCCATCCTCGACCACATCGACCAGCCGGTCGCTGAAGTTGAGATCGAGCTCCAGCTTCGGATGCGCCTCGGCGAGCCGGATCAGGATCGGCGCGATGCGCAGCCGGCCGAACAGCGCCGGCACCGAGACGCGCAGCCGGCCCGCGATCGCCCGCCGCCCGGAATCCAGCAGCGCGGTCGCGCTCTGCACCTCGGCGAGCGCCCGCCTTCCATGCTCGAAAACGATCTGCCCATCATCCGTCAGGGCGAGGGAGCGGGTGGTGCGGTGGAACAGCCGGACGCCGAGCCGGTGTTCGAGGCGAGCGATGCTCCGCCCGACCGCCGAGCGCGTCAGGTTCAGCTTGGACGCCGCCGCCGAGAAGCTGCCGGCCTCGGCCGCAGCGACGAGCACCGGCAGGTCCGCCAGCAGGTCACCGGGGATCATTGTCGCTTCCTGCGCACCGATCGCGGTCCGAACTATCGTCACTGGCGCGCAGAGATCAACGCTACGCATCGCCGGCCGGCAACAGATCGGCAAGCAAATCGGAGACTCGCCATGACGACGATGAGGCGCTGGGACATGTCCGGCTTAGGCCGCGCGTCCCTTCAGCTGAAGACGGTACCGGTGCCCGAACCGGGGCCCGGGCAAGTCCTGGTGAAGGCCGCGGCGGCGGCGTTGAACTATCGCGACACGCTCGTGATCGAGCACGGGATGGGGCTGGCCCTCGCCTTCCCGTTCACCCCCGCCTCCGATCTCGCCGGAACAGTCGCCGCCATCGGTGACGGCGTGACGCGCTTCCGACCGGGGGACCGGGTGATCACGACCTTCTTCCCGGATTGGGTCGACGGCCGGTCCGCAGGATCCGCGAAGACGGTGGACGCCACAACCCTCGGCGGCGCGCATCAAGGCGTCCTGGCGGACTACGTCGCGTTGCCCCAGGATTGGTTCGTCGCCGCACCGCAAAGCCTCGACCTCGCGGAAGCCAGCACCCTGCCCTGTGCCGGTCTGACGGCTTGGTTCGCCCTGGTCGAGCGCGGTCAGCTGCGGGCGGGCCAGAGCGTGCTGGTCCAGGGCACGGGCGGCGTCGCCCTGTTCGGCCTCCAGATCGCCAAGGCCCACGGCGCCGAGGTTTTCGTCACCTCCGGTTCTGAGAACAAGCGCGAGCGCGCCCGAGCCCTCGGCGCCGACCACGCGATCGACCGCGACGGATGGGTCGAGGCCGTCTACCGGCTCACCGCGGATCGCGGCATCGACCACATCCTCGAGCTTGTCGGCGGGGCGCATCTCGCCAAGTCGCTCGAAGCGGTGGCCGTCGACGGACGCGTCTCGGTGATCGGCGTGATCGAGGGCTACGATCTCGCGGCGGCCGCGGGACAGCTGATGCTCAAATCCGCCACCGTCCAGGGCATCCGCGTCGGCCACCGCCGCGCGCTGGAGGATCTGGTCCGTGCCGTGGACGTGATGAGGCTGAAGCCGGTAATCGACCGGCGTTATGCCCTGGATGAGCTGCCGGCCGCTCTCGATCATCTCGATCGCGGTCCGTTCGGCAAGATCGTGATCACGTTCGACTGATAGCGAGACGAGAAGAGCTGTCTCTTCTCACCTCCCTGCCCCAAGCAGCGCTGCTCCGTCCGATCGATCGGGATGCCGCCCGCTCGACCGGTCCGGAGAGCGGGAGCGGTTCCGAGTCTTGAGCGAACGCCTCAAGGCCAAAGGTTAAAAGCATCACCGGGTGCGATCACGCCAGCGGGCACTGCTATCTGGTCCGGCGTGGTGCATTGGCGGATACTTTTTTGTCGGTCCGCTGTGCTCGTGAGAAGGATGAAGCTCCTGATGACCAGCGGATGGTTGGTTCATGGTAGCCTCACCGGCACACTTAACGATCCCGGCCTGCGCTCATGCGCTGATCGGTCATGAGCGTCACTGATTGATATAACCCCGCGGGAAGCGCCCGAGGTCGATCTCGATGGCGACCTGATCGGTGCCGGTCGCGACGAACCGGATCCCGACGCCCTCGAAGGCCTGCCGCACCGCCTGCCGAATCCGCGGACGCGGGCTCTCGCCGAACTCCTCCATCCGCCGGACGCTGGAGCCCGAGACGCCCGAGGCTTCCGCGAGGTCCTGGATCGACCAGCCGATCACCGCCCGGGCGCCGCGGATCAGCGGCCCGATCGTCGCGTCCGTCACCGCGTCGCGCGGGTCGTCCACCATCGCGAGCACGAGGCCGAACCATTCGCGCACGGCGCCGTCGGGATCGGCCTGCGCCGCGCCTCGACCGCTGAACCGGCGGTACTGGCCGTCGGCGCCGCGAATCCGATACTCCGCCCGGTAGGGCGCTCCGGTGGTCCGGGCGGCTTGCCAGGCGGCCGTCGCGGTCTGGCGATCGTCGGGATGAACCGCGTCGAGCCAGCCCGTCCCGGCCATCTCCGCGGCACTCTGCCCGGTCAGGTGCCCCCACCCGGCCGCCATCTCGATCTCCCCGGCCGGAAGCGCCGACCAGGTGGCGGCGGCGACCGCGCGCAGGACGCCGGTCTGGCGGGCCTGCATCCACGCCGCGATCCGCCGAGCCTCGTGCGTCGCCGTGATGTCGAGCAGGATGCCGTCGACCCGGGCCGGCCGGGCGTCGGATCCGAGCACCACCTCGGTCTTCAGGGCGACCCACCGGACCGTCTGGTCGGGCCGGATGATCCGGAACTCCCGATCGACCGCGTGGCCGCTCCGGAGCAGGTCCCACAGGTCGGCTTGGGCGGCCTCGTCGTCGGGGTGGATCAGCCTGCGGAACACGCCGCGCAGATCGTCCGCGAGCGGGAGACCGGCCACCCGGTAGAAGCCCGGGGAGCCCCAGAGCCTGCAGGTCGCGATCTCCAGCGACCAGAATCCGAGCCCGCCCCGCTCCTCGACGAGCTTCAGCATCTGGTCGGACGATAAAGGAATTCTTTCTGCAGCATTATCATTATCGAACGCAGCAATAGGGTCGTGCTTCATCTGTATAAGCTCAATCTAGCCATATATCGATCGGATTAAGACCGGCAGCAATCGACATCCAATCTGCTATGATGTCCTCCATATAGTATTGCTTTCGCCGACCTGTAACGCAGCCGCGGCCCCCTCCACTAGCACGAGCTAAGCAGGCCATCACTGTTGCGCCGGCATGGCACCAGGCCGCTCCGCCTGGTTCGGCCTGTCCGGAGAAGGCGGTCGCGCGTGATCCAGTCGGCGACATCCCGATTGTGTCCACGCCGCCGCCCAGATTCGATGTAAGGTTGGCTCGACATTTTGAGTCAATCTCAGGTCATCGTCGCACTTCTTTAAGCAATGGTGTAAAAATGAGCCGATTTTGATCAGAAGCAATCATTCAGAGAAAATTTTCCGATCGTCTGAGCAGATTTCAATCATAAAAAATCTTGTCAATCGACAACTTTGCGATAAAGATTATGTTGTCATTAGGTTATGTCTGTCATCTTCTGTTCGGAAGACAACGCGGATTGGCATATTTGAGGTAACTCCACACAATATTATTGAATATGAATCTAAAAACGACACACCAACCAGATACCACTCGAATATCGATATTCCTGCTTCCCTTCGGCGGCGGGAAATTCTCTGAACCCGGCACTCTGATCCCGACACAAGGCGTCGACACATGGCTCTCGCGAAGAAATCCGCCATCCACTCCATGCCGGCCCCGTCCGCTCCGAGGGAGAGCGTTTCGGCCTCCACGGGTCGATCGCACCTCGTCGCCGAGGCTGAGAAGCGCAAGGCCCGGACCTTCGCGCGCCAGCAGAAGGCCGCCGAGCGGATCGCCTCGGCCACCGCCGAGCTGTCCAGCGGGATCGCCGAGGCCTCGGCCGCGGCCGAGGAGCTGCGCAAGGCCTCCGAGCAGATCGGTGTCGGCGCCGAGGAGGCCGCGGGCGCCGCGCAGGAGACCATGAAGGCGGTGAACCAGGGGGCGGCCCTGATCCAGGCCGCCAAGGAGAACGCCACCACGTCGCTACGCAAGACCGAGGCCCTGTCCGATCTCGTCGTCCAGACCGCGGCGCAGATCGAGACGTCCGTGGCCGCGATCACCAAGGCGTCCGAGCGCCAGGAGGCGTCGGTGAAGCTGGTCGAGGAACTCGACCGGCAGGCGAGCGCCATCGGCGAGATCGTCAAGGCCGTCGCCCGGATCGCCGACCAGACCAACCTGCTGGCGCTCAACGCCGCCATCGAGGCGGCCCGGGCCGGCCAGCACGGCAAGGGCTTCGCGGTGGTCGCCGACGAGGTGCGCACCCTGGCCGAGACCAGCGAAAAGTCCGCCCGCGACATCCAGGCGCTCGTGGCGCAGATCCAGGCCGACGTGAAGGTCGCGGCCGACGGGATCAGCCAGTCGGCGATCTCGGCCCGGTCCCAGGTCGAGACCGGCCGGGCGGTCACGAGCCAGCTCGAGCGGGTCCGCACCGACATGGCCGGGATCATCGACGGCTGCACCGACCTTGCCCGGGCCGCCGACGAATCGGCCACTGCCGCCACCGAGGCGCAGAAGGGCGCGGAGATCATCGCGGCTGCGGCCGAGGAGCAGAGCGCGGCCTGCCAGGAGGCCGGCAAGATGGTCGAGCAGCAGACCACCGCGCTGGCGCAGAGCGAGGACGCCGCCCAGGAGCTGTCCGGCCTCGCCGAGGAGCTGAAGAACAGCACCAATATCGGCAAGAGCGCCGAGGAAGTCGCCTCCGCGGCGGAGGAGCTGTCCAGCGCCGTCGAGGAGATCAACCGCGCCGCCGGCCAGGTCACGATCGCCCTCGACGAGATCTCCAAGGGCGCCCAGCAGCAATCGGCCGCGACCCAGCAATCCTCGGCCGCCATCGCGCAGATCGAGCGGCGCGCCCAGGTGACCCAGACCCTGGCGGGGGCCGCCGTGGAGAAGGCGCAGGAAATCTCGCAGATGCTGGTCCAGAACAAGGAGCTGGTGGACGCGATGATCGGCGGCCTCGAGCAATCCGTCGAGGCGGGCCGCGTGAGCCGCGATCAGGTCGCCGCGCTGGAGCAGGTCAGCCGCCGCATCGACAAGATCGTCGATGCCATCACCACGGTCTCGATCCAGACCAACATGCTGGCGGTCAACGGCTCGGTCGAGGCGGCCCGCGCCGGCGAGTTCGGCAAGGGGTTCGCCGTGGTCTCGACCGATATCCGCAACCTCGCCCGGGATTCCGCCGAGAATGCCGAGCGGATCAAGGATACGGTCAAGACCATCCAGGACACGATCGTGTTCGTGCGCGGCGATATCCAGGAGATCGCCGACGGCGCCGCCCACGAGGTCGAGAAGAGCGCGGCCATTTCCCGGAACTTCGACACCGTGATCAAGGACATGGCCGAGGTGCTGGGCGGCAACCGGGAGATTCTGTCCGGCGCCGACGGGATCACCCGCATGGTCCGGGAGGTCCAGACGGCGATCGAGCAGGTCGCCGCCGCGGCCCAGCAGGCGGCGCGGACCTCCGGGGAGGCCGGAATCGCCGCCAGCGAGCAGGGCAAGGGCGCCGAGCAGCTCGCCGCCGCGATCGAGGAGATCGCCTCGCTCGCCGACGAGCTCCAGGCCGCCTGAGCCGAACCGCCCGGAGAGCGAGAGACCGACCATGGCAAACGCAGCAGCTCAGGCGGTGCAGGCGCTGGATTCCGGGTTCACCCCCGATCTGGCGGAGGGCACCGCACGGCCCGACCAGGAGGACGGACGCAGCGAGGCCCGTCAGTTCGTGATCTTTCACGTCGAGACGGAGATGTTCGCGGTCGCGCTGGCCGACGTGCAGGAGATCATCCGGATTCCCGAAGTGGTGCGGGTGCCGTTCAGCCCCGCCTCGCTGCTGGGGCTGGCCAATCTCCGCGGCACGGTCCTGCCGGTGCTGAACCTGCGGGACGTGTTCGCCTTCCCGCCGGTGCTGAACGACGACGCCACCCGGGTGGTGGTGCTCGACCAGGGCAATCCGATCGGCCTCGTGGTCGACCGGATGGCCAACGTCGTGACCGTCGATCCCGACCGGATCGAGCCGACCTCAGCGATCGAGGGCAGCGTCGACACCGCGCTCCTGACCGGGATGATCAAGGGCGACGACGGCCGGTCGATGGTGATGATCCTGGACGCGGCTCAGCTGGTGAGCCGCGAGTTCAGCCAGTTCTCCACGAAGACCCGCCGGGCCGCCGGCCAGGTGCAGGCCGCCGACGTCGCCTCGTCCGCCCGGGCCGAGGCCGAGGCTGACGAGGACCAGCTCGTGAGCTTCGAGGTGGCGGGTCAGGAATACGCCTTCCCGATCGAGCGGGTGCAGGAGATCGTGCAGCTGCCCGAGCGCCTGACCCACGTCCCGAACGCGCCGGCCCACGTGCTCGGGGTGATCACCCTGCGCAACCGCCTGCTGCCGCTCGTCTCCTTGCGCGAGATGTTCGGCCTCCAGGCCAAGGAATTCAGCGAGACCAACAAGGTCGTGGTGGTGTCGCTCGGCGAGGGCGGGACGTTCTCCGTCGGCGTCGTGATGGACAGCGTCAAGGAGGTGCTGCGGGTCAGCCGCAGCCTGGTCGAGGCGATGCCGGCGCTGCTGTCGCAGGACGGCGGCATGGACGAGATCCAGGCGATCTGCCGGCTGCAGGATGGGCAGCGGCTGGTCTCCATCCTGTCGGTCGAGAAGATGTTCGACACCAACGAGCTGCGCAAGCTTTCCGCCACGGGGAACGAGGGCATGAGTGCCGACGGACGACAGGACGGGGACGAGCGCCAGGACGCCGCCGACGAGGAGCAGTTCGTGGTGTTCCGGCTGATGGGCGAGGAATACGGCGTGCCGATCGAGGCGGTGCAGGAGATCGTCCGGGTGCCGGACGAGCTGACCCGGATCCCGAAGGCGCCGTCCTTCGTCGAGGGGGTGATCAACCTGCGCGGCGTCGTCCTGCCGGTGGTCGACCAGCGCCGTCGCTTCAACCTCGCCGAGGCGGAGCGCAACGACCGCCAGCGGATCATGGTCTTCACCGTCCGGGGCGTCCGGACCGGCTTCATCGTCGACTCGGTCTCCGAGGTGATGCGGATCTCGGCCAAGGCGATCGGCGAGGCGCCCAACCTCTCGGACGCGCAGCAGCGCCTGATCCGCCGGGTCGCCAACCTGGAGAGCCAGAAGCGCATGGTCCTCCTGCTCGACACGATGCAGCTGCTCGACACGCACGAAGCCGCCGCCGTCCAGCTCACGACCCACTGAGCGCGGGTCCGCCGCCCCTCACCCCGACCTGTCACCCCCGAAAGACCCCGCATGATCCGCGCCCTTGTGGCCGACGATTCCGCTCTGATGCGCAGGCACCTCACGCAGCTGCTCGAATCGGCGGGCGGCTTCACGGTTCAGACCGCCCGCAACGGCATCGAGGTCCTGGAGGCGCTCCAGAGCTTCGATCCGCACGTGATCACCCTCGACGTCAACATGCCGGAGATGGACGGGATCACCTGCCTGTCGCGGATCATGAGCGAGGATCCGCGGCCGGTGGTGATGGTCTCGTCGCTGACCGAGGAAGGCGCCGAGACGACCCTGCAGGCGCTGAGCCTCGGGGCGGTCGACTTCGTCCAGAAGCCCGGCGGCACGATCTCCCTGTCGATCGACCGGATCCACCGCGAATTGCTGATGAAGGTCCGGAGCGCCGCGGTCACCAAGGTCCGGCGCAGCACCGGCCTACGCGGGCGCCTGGCCGCCCAGCGACGCCGCCCCGCTCCGGCGGCACCGCCGCCGCAGGTCTCGTTCGCGGGCGGCCGCCCCGGGCTCGTGCTGATCGGCGTGTCCACGGGCGGCCCCGGGGTGCTGGAGGAGATCCTGCCGCGCCTGCCGAAGGATTTCCCCTGGCCGGTCCTGGTCGCCCAGCACATGCCGAGCAGCTTCACCGGCGTCTTCGCCCGGCGCCTGAACGACCTCTGCGCCGTCACGGTGGTGGAGGCCGCCCGCCAGATGCCGTTGGAGCCGGGCACGGTCTACATCGCCAAGGGGGATGCCGACCTCGTCGTCACCCGCCGGGGCATCGGCTATTCGGCGACGCCGCTGCCGCAGAGCGACGCGCATATCTGGCATCCCAGTGTCGCCCGCATGGTCGAGAGCGCGCTGGCCCTGCTCCCGGCCAACCGGCTGATCGGCGTGCAGCTCACCGGCATGGGCGACGACGGCGCCGAGGCGATGGCCCGGCTGCGCGCCGGCGGCGGCCTGACCATCGCGCAGGACGAGGAGACCAGCATCGTCTTCGGGATGCCGCAGGAACTGATCAAGCGCGGCGGGGCCACCGTGGTCCTGCCGAGCGACGCGATCGCAGAGCAACTGATCGGGTGGCTCCGTGCCCCCGAAGCCGGGACTCGAGCCGGGGAACGCCGCCGTGGCGCTTAAGAAACCGAACCACGCGCCGAAGGGTGCCGAGGAACCGCCGCACGCGGATCTCGCCGCGCTGACGGCTGCCCTCGCCGCGCCCGAGAGTGCCGAGCGGCGCCGGGCCGCCCGGGATCTCGGCGCCTTCCCGGAGGCCGGGCCGCTTCTCTGCACGCATCTCGCGCAGGAGCCGGCCACCAGCGTCCGGGCCGTGATCCTGACGACGCTGATCCGCCTCAAGTCGCCCGCGGTGGTGGCCGGCCTGCTGCCCCTGCTGCGCAGCGAGGACAGCGCCCTGCGCAACGCCGCGATCGAGGCGCTCCAGGAGATGCCGGCCGAGGTGGAGCCGCACGTCGCCGACCTGCTGGCCGATTCCGACAGCGACGTCCGCATCATGGCGGTCAACATGCTGAGCCTGCTGCCGCACCCGAAGGCGCCGGACTGGCTGGCCGCGGTCGTGGCGCGCGATGCCCACATCAACGTCTGCGCGGCGGCGGTCGACGGCCTCGCGGAGATCGGCAACGAGAGCGCCGTCGCGCCGCTCCAGGCCCTGGCCGCGCGCTTCCCCGACGTGCCGTTCATCCGCTTCGCGGCCGCCGCGGCGATCCGCCGGATCGGAGGGTCGTGATGCAGCCCAACCGTACCTTCGGTCAGACCACCCCGGCGATCCAGATCACCGAGGACGATTACGAAAAATTCTACGAATATTTCTACCGCCGCACGGGCATCTCGTTCAGCGGCAAGAAGGAATATTTCGTCGAGAAGCGCCTCCTGGAGCGGATCGCCAAGACCGGAAGCGACAGCTTCAAGGCCTACTTCACCCTGCTGCGCTTCCAGGCCTCCGGCGAGGAGCTGCAGCACCTCGTCAACCTGATGACGGTCAACGAGACCTACTTCTTCCGCGAGGATTACCAGTTCGACGCCCTGGTGCGCGGCATCCTGCCCGAGATCACCCGGACGCGCCGCCCCGGCGGGACTCTGCGGATCTGGTCGATGCCGTGCTCGACCGGGGAGGAGCCGTACTCGATCGCGATCCAGATCCTCGAATACTGGTCGCGGGCGGACGAGTTCGCCATCGAGATCACCGGGTCGGACATCGATTCCCGGGTTCTGGCCGATGCCCGCAAGGGGATCTACGGCAACCGCTCCCTGCAGCGGCTGTCGCCGGAGCTGCGCAAGAAGTACTTCCGCCGGCTCGGCGACGACCAGTTCGAGATCCACGAGGAGCTGCGCGGCTCCATCGAGTTCTCGATCGCCAACCTGTCCGATCCGATCCACATGCACCGCTACCGCGCGATGGACGTGATCTTCTGCCGTAACCTGCTGATTTATTTCGACGACACGTCCCGACGCGCCGCGGTCGAAGCGCTCTACGAATGCCTGGTCCCGGGCGGCTTCATCTGCCTGGGCCATTCCGAGAGCATGAGCCGCATGTCGTCGATGTTCCTGCCGCGCAAGTTCGGCGACACGATCGTCTATCAAAGACCGATCGATCAGGATTGATACGAGCATGTCCGGCAAACGAATACTTGTCGTCGAAGACGGCATCACGATGCGGATGTTCTACCAGGACGTGCTCGGCCGCGCCGGGTTCGTGGTCGAGGAGGCCGCCAACGGCGTCGAGGGCCTGGAGAAGGTTCTGCTCGGCGGCTTCGACCTGATGATCGTCGACATCAACATGCCCAAGATGGACGGCTACGAGCTGGTGTCCCGGATCCGCCGCGAGCCGTCGCTCCAGGCGATTCCCGTGGTCACGATCAGCACCGAGGCCAAGGACGCGGACGCGAGCCGGGCCTACGCGGTGGGCGCGAATTTCTACATCGTCAAACCGGCCGATCCCGTGCTCCTCGTCGAGACCGCGCGCCTGCTGACCGGTGCGCAGGCATGACCAACCCCCTGCTGGCCCGGTTCATCCCGGAGGCGCGTGAGCTTCTGCAGGTCTCGGCCAGCGGATTGCTGAAGCTGGAGCGGAACCCGACCGACGAGACCGCGATCAACGAGGTGTTCCGGGCGGTCCACACGATCAAGGGCTCGTCCGGCCTGTTCGACGCGGTGGCCCTGACACGGCTGGTCCATGCCGCCGAGGATCTCCTCGGGGAGGTCCGGTCCGACGCGCTCCAGATCGATTCGAGCCTGGTCGACATGCTGCTCGACAGCCTCGACCAGGTCGGCCAGTGGATCGACGAGTTGGAGCGGCGCTCGGCGCTGCCGACGGATGCCGACGGGGTCGCGCACCGGATGGCCGCGCAGCTGCGCCAGCGGCTGGGCGCGCAGGACCAGGACGATGTGCCCGACGACGCACCGGCGGACGGCGCGCCACAGGGGGCCGATCCGGCGCCCGACGGCGACGTCGCGACGCTGCCGCCGGGGTTTCTCGCCCGCCTGTCGGCCCCCGCCTGCCTGGACGCGTTCCGCCGCGCCTGCGGCGGCCAGGCCGTGCATCTCGTCCGCTACGCGCCAGAACCCGGCTGCTTCTTCAACGGCACCGATCCCCTGCAGGCGATCCAGCAGGTGCCCGGCGCGCTGGCCCTCGACATTGCGGCGGCCGAGCCCTGGGGACCGCTGGAGGATCTCGACCCGTACCAGTGCAACCTGCACTTCTCCCTGCTGACCGCGGCGCCCCGGCCCGAGATCGAGCAGGCGATGCGCTACGAGCTGGACCAGATCATCATCGCCCCCGTCCGGCCCCGGGACCTCGTGCGGATCGAAGGCGAGCCCAGCGACGGGCCGATCTGGGACGACTTTCGCGAGGCGGCCTCGGCGTTCCTCGCCGCGGGGCGCCACGACGATCTGCGTAAGGCCGTCGGCGCGCTGCGCAGCGTCGCCGGGCCGACGCTCTGGCGCCGGCAGGCGCTGGACTGGCTGGAGGCCGCCCTGTCGGCGGCGCAGCCCGATCCCGCCCTCGTGGCGGCTTTGGTGGCGGCGGCCGGTTCGGGCCGGTTCGATCCGGCCCCGGCCGCCCCTGCGCCCGCAGCCCCGGCTCCGGCTCCGGCTCCGCAACCGGCACCACAGGCCGCCGACCCACGCCAGGAGCTCGCCCGCTCGGTCCTGGCGAGCCAGCACCGGGCCCTGGAGCAGGCAGGCTACGATGCGGATCGCCTCGCCTCAGTCGGGACCGTGGTGGGGAACGTGCTCCTCAGCCTCGGGCGCGACGCCGACCGCATCGCCATCCAGGCGGCGTTCGAGGCGGCCCGGGAGGCCCGTTCGGTCGCGCCGGTTCTGAGCGCCCTGTCGGCCGTGCTCGACGGCGCCCCGCTCCACCGCACGGAGGCGGCGCCCGCGCTGCCGGACGCGCTGCCCCCGGCCTTCGAGGAGGCCGCGCCGGTGGCGGGCGCGAAGGAGCCCGAGGGCCGCATCGCCCCAAAATCCCTGAAGGTCGACCAGGCGAAGATCGACCTGCTGATGAACCTGATCGGCGAGCTGGTCGTCTCCAAGAACGCCCTGCCGTTCCTCGCCAAGCGGGCGGAGGAGACCTACGCCTCGCGCGAGATGTCCCGCGAGATCAAGGAGCAATACGCGGTCATCGACCGGCTCGCCCAGGAGATGCAGGGCGCGATCATGCAGGTCCGCATGCTGCCGGTCTCCGAGATCTTCGACCGGTTCCCCCGGCTGGTGCGCGACCTCGCGCGCAAGCTCGGCAAGCGGATCGACCTCGCCCTCGAAGGCGAGGACACGGCGGCCGACAAGACCATCATCGAGGCCCTGGGCGACCCGCTGCTGCACATCGTCCGCAACTCCCTCGACCACGGGCTCGAATCGCCGGACGAGCGCCGGGCGGCGGGCAAGTCGGCGACGGCGCGCATCCTGCTCAAGGCCCGCGAGGAGGCCGACAGCGTCGTCATCGAGGTCCAGGACAACGGCCGCGGGATCGACCCGGTCCGGATCCGCGCCGCCGCCATCGCCAAGGGCGTGATCGGCCAGGAGGAGGCGGACCGCCTGTCCGACCAGGAGGCGATCAACCTGATCTACCGCCCGGGCTTCTCGACGGCCGCGGAGATCTCAGACCTATCCGGCCGCGGGGTCGGGATGGATGTGGTGCTGACCACCGTGGAGAAGCTCGGCGGCCAGGTCTCGGTGAGCTCCCGCCTCGGCGAGGGGACGACGACCCGCCTCGCCCTGCCGCTCAGCATGGCGGTCACCCGGATCATGATCGTGGAGGCCGCCGGCAGCCTCTACGGCGTGCCGATGGACATGATCGTCGAGACCGTGCGGGTCCCGCGCGAGCGCATCCGGATGATCAAGAAGGCCGAGACCTTCGTGCTGCGCGAGACGATCATCCCGCTGCTGCGGCTGTCGCGCCTGCTGCACCTGCCCGATCAGCCGCGGGGCGAGGCCGACGCCGCCGTCCTCGTCTGCCACGTCAACGGCCGGCGCGTCGGGCTGATCATCGACAACTTCCGGGAAGGGATGGACGTGATCCTGAAGCCCCTGGAGGGCGTCCTGACCGGTCTCGGCGGCTATGCCGGCACGACCCTCCTGGGGGATGGCCGCGTCCTCCTGGTCCTCGACCTCAGGGAGCTGCTGTGATGGCCATCCGGATCGTCCGCAAGACCATCCATCTCGAAGGGCATTGCAGCGTCGAGGAGGCCCTGCCGCTGCTGGAGGCGCTGCGCAAGCCGGGCGCCCACAAGGTCGTGCTGACCAAGTGCCAGGGGCTCCACGCCGCGATCCTGCAGGTTCTCGCCGCCGCGCGGCCGGCCGCGCTCACGCCGCCCGCCGACCCGGCGCTGGCCGGCCTGGTCATGCCGTTCCTCGACGCGTCCCGGCAGGCGGCGCCCGGAGCGGCCGCGTGACCACGATCCTGGCCATCTCGAACCGGAAGGGCGGCAGCGGCAAGTCGACGACCTCGGTCAACCTGGCGGCGGAATGCGGCGCCCGCGGCCGGCGCACGCTGCTGGTCGATCTGGACACCCAGGGGCATGCCGGGCTCGGCTTCGGCGTCGTGCCGGAGCGCGACGCGCCGACCGCCCACCACGTCTTCACGAGCCCCGATTTCGACTTGCAGGCGGCCATCCGGCCGACCGCCTGCGCGGGCGTGTCGGTCGCCCCCGCCGACCAGCTGTTCGACGGCACCACGGCTTTGGACCGCAGCGTCTCGGCCCTGCAGCGATGCCTGCGCAGCCCGGAGATCGCGGCGCGGTTCGATCTCGTGATCCTCGACACGCCGCCGTCGCTCGACATGATCCTGGTGAACGCCCTGGCGGCGGCCGACGGCGTGCTCGTCCCGATGATCCCCCACGCCCTGTCGGCCGAGGGCGTGCGGCAGCTGGCGCGGCTGTTCTTCCGCATCGCCACGACGGTCAATAGCGGCCTGAAGGTCGTCGGATTGCTGCCGGTGATGCTGAACGTGCACACCAATCACCACCGCGAGACCATGCAGGACATCGCCCGGGAATTCGGGATCGAGCGCGTGCTCACCGGGATCCGGACCGACATCCGTCTGGCGGAGGCGTTCGCCGCCCGTAAACCCGTCCGGGACTATGCACCCCTGAGCCGGGGAACCGCCGATTACGGCCTTCTCGCCGACGAGCTGACCGCCGTCTGGCAGGCCGATGCGGCGCCCGCCGCCCACGCACCATCCTAGGAGAAACTCTTGGCCACAACGATCATGATTGTCGACGATTCCCCCACGATGCTGATGAGCATCGAGGGGATCCTGAGCAAGGCCGGACTCGGCGTCCTCAAGGCGGCGAGCGGCGAGGAAGCCGTCACGACGCTGCAGGGCGGCGCCAAGCCCAACCTGCTGATCACCGACCTCAACATGGGCGCGATGAACGGCATCGACCTCATCCGCCGGGTGCGCAAGCTTCCGGGCCTTCAGTTCATCCCGATCCTGATGCTGACCACCGAGTCCCAGCAGGACAAGCGCAACGAGGCGAAGTCGGCGGGTGCCACGGGCTGGATCGTCAAGCCGGTGGATCCGGAAGCCCTGCTCAAGGTGATCCGTCAGCTTGTTCCCGGAGCCTGATATGGCCTGGGTGCCCCCGCCGCGCGCGATCCGATGGATCGGCCCGCTCTGTGCGGTCCTCACGGCCCTGGCGCTCGCCGCCGTCGGCGCGGTCGCGTTCGGCCCCGCGCCGGGCGTCGCCGCCCTCGCGGTGCTCGGCTTTGCGGCCACGTGGGGCGCGGCCTGGGCCTCGGTGACGCTGAACCGCCATGCGATGGAGCTGGAGGCGCCGGCGCCCCAGGAGCCGGCACTGCTTCCGGCGGATCGGCCGGACGAATCCGGGGCGCAGGACGCTGCGGGACGCGCGGAGATCCAGGCCGGGATCCAGGCCGCTCTGGCCGACCATTTCGCGGTCTACGATCGCCTGTTCGAGCGCGCCGCCAATGACACGGCCTCGGTCACCACCGAGACCGAGGCCGCCGCCTTCGACATCATGACCAGCCTGCGGGAGGTCGATGGCGCGATGACCGAGCTGCTGGCCTTCCTCGACCTGTCCGGCTCCAACGCGCGGGTGATCGAGATCGTCGACCAGACCGACCAGCAGCTCACCGAGAACCGGCAGCTGATCGGCGACTTCCTGGTCCGGCGCGACCAGGACGTGGTGGAATGCCGGCAGCGTCTCGACGAGCTCGACGTCGCGACCGCGCAGCTGACGCGGGCGACCGAAGGCGTGCAGACCATCGCCCGCCAGACCAACCTGCTCGCCCTGAACGCGACGATCGAGGCCGCCCGGGCCGAGAAGGCCGGCGCGGGCTTCGCCGTGGTGGCGAAGGAGGTCAAGGAACTCTCGAGCGCCTCGGCCAGCACCGCGAGCCGGATCGCCCAGGATCTCGCCAGCCTGCGCGAGTCCATCCGGGAAAACTTCTCCGTCCTGGTCAACGCCCGCATCGAGGGCGAGCGCGGCGAACTCATGAAGATCGCCGCGGCGATCGCCAGCCTCACGGAGAACATGGAGCGCTTAGTCGCCCACCAGCGGGACACGTTGGTGAAGGTCCAGGAAGAGAGCGCCCGCATCGCCCAGCCGATCGTCCGCCTCATCGGTTCGATCCAGTTTCAGGACGTCACCCGGCAGCGCCTGCAGCATCTGGAAGGTATCTTTGGGGCGGCCCGGACACATCTCCAGGCGCTGGATCTATCGAATCCCTTGACGAAATCTTGGCCGGACGTTAAGTCTTTTGCAGAAATCGCGCTCTCAGAAGGGCCGTCACCGCCAAGAAATAATGTGAAGAACAATAATGAAATCGAGTTGTTTTAGTTTTTATTGAGAGACTTAGATTTAAGAACTGCATCCGTCCTGTCTATTAGGGTACGCGATGCGCCATTTCAGGTTTGAAAACAGAAGGATTGATCTATGGCATCGGTCCTACTGACGGATGACGTGTCGGTCGTCAGGATGACGATCCGGCGGTTTCTCGAGCGGGGTCAGCACACGGTCCAGGAATGCGGGTCCGCCGCCGAGGCGGAGGCGCTCCTGGGCGCCCGGCCGTTCGACATCCTCGTCACCGACCTCTGGATGCCCGGACGGGACGGCCTGACGCTGATCGGCTGGGTCAAGGCGCACAAGCCCGGCCTGCCGATCATCGCGATTACCGGGGGCGCCCCACGGGCACCCCAGCTCTTCTCGATGGAGGAGGCGGCGCGCGTCGGAGCCGACCGCGTCCTCATGAAGCCGGTCGGCATGCAGGAACTCCTGGGCGCCGTCTCCGCCCTCGCCCCATCAGCCGCCACGGAGTGACCGAACTGATGCACGGCGTCGGACAAATTCTTCTACAGAACCGGGCGAGCGTGCTCGATGCGTGGCTCGCACGCCTGCGCGACACCGCGCCGGGGGCGCATCCGGCCTCGCTTCAGCTGCTCAAGCTCGAACTGGGCACGCTGGTCGAGAAGCTCACGGGCTATTTCCTCACGGATGACGAAGACGGCGCCGGCGCCGGCCCCGCCTTCAAGTCCGTCGAGGAGCAGGCCGCCACGACCAGCGCCGCCTGCGCCCGCGACGGCCTGACGCCGATGGAGACCGCCACGCTCATCCTGTCGCTGAAGTCGATCGCGGGTGAGCTGCTCGATCGCGAGACCAGCGCCAAGGCGACCGAACTCTACAGGATGCGTACCGCCCTCGATGCGGTGGTGGACAGGCTGGCGCTGGTCACTTTCGCGGCCTTCGTCGAGACGCGCGAGGAGATCATCAAGCGCCAGGGCCGGGCGCTCCTGGATCTCGCGACCCCGGCGCTGCCGATCTGGCGTCACATCATCCTGATGCCGCTCGTCGGGATCATCGACACGCAGCGGGCCCGTCAGGTGATGGAATGGCTGCTCG
The DNA here is from genome assembly GCF_022829635.1 of Methylobacterium sp. E-066. Classification (GTDB taxonomy): domain Bacteria; phylum Pseudomonadota; class Alphaproteobacteria; order Rhizobiales; family Beijerinckiaceae; genus Methylobacterium. The sequence goes on along the minus strand of NZ_JAKSYO010000068.1, from coordinate 3,394 downwards.
AGGCGCTGTCCCGGGAGGAGGCGCGGATCGCGATCCTCGACGTGACCGGCGTGCCGCTGATCGACAGCCGCGTCGCCCTGCACCTGACCAAGACCGTCGAGGCCGCGCGCCTGCTCGGCTCCCAGGTGATCGTCACCGGCATCAGCCCCGACGCGGCCCAGACCCTCGTGAAGCTCGACGTGGACCTGTCGAACATGATCACCCGGGGCAGCCTGCGGTCCGGCCTGGCCGAGGCCTTCCGGCTCCTCGGCCAGCATTCCAAGGGCCCGATCGAGACGATGATCTGATGCGCGTCCCCATCCTCCGGCTCGGCCGCGTCCTCCTGACCTCCCTGCCGGCCGACCTGACGGACCAGCAGGTGATGGACCTCCAGATCGACGCCCTCGCGCTGATCCAGGCCGGAAAAGCCGACGGGCTCGTGATCGACATCACGGCCGCGGACGTCGTCGATTCCTACATGGCCCGGATCCTCTCGGAGACGGCCAAGATGGTGAAGATCATGGGCGGCGTGGCGGTCCTGGCCGGGATGCAGCCCGCCGTGGCCCTGACCCTCGTGGAGATGGGCCGGGGCATGATCGACATGGAGACCGCCTTCGATCTCGAGGGCGGTGTGGCCAAGGTCGCTCGGATGGTGGCGTCCCGCGGAGGTCGCCATGACGAAGTCCCGACCACCTGATCGCTCCGAACTGGAACCGGGGGCGTCCGGCACCGCGACGCGCGCGGTCATCGACATCCGGATCCAGGACGACATCCTGCGGGCACGCCAGGCGAGCCGCGCCGCCGCCGCCGCGATCGGGTTCGGCACCGTCGATCAGACCCGCCTGGCCACGGTCGTCTCCGAGCTCACCCGCAACATCCTGACCTATGCCGGCAACGGCGAATGCCGGGTGCTCACGCGGCTGACGGCCCAGGAGCGGAACATCGTGATCGAGGCTGAGGACCAGGGCCCCGGAATCGCCGACGTTACCGGCGCGCTGACGCGCGGATACTCCACCGGGGGCGGCCTCGGCCTCGGCCTCGCCGCCGTGCACAAGCTGATGGACGACATGACCATCGAGACCCGTCCGGGCCGCACCCTGGTCCGGGCCGGCATGACGAGGCGCCGATGAGTCTGGAACCGGACGTGGTGACCGTCAACGTGACGAGCGAGATCGACGCCGCCGAGGCGCGGCAGGAGGCGCGCCGGCTCGCCCTGCGCCACGGCTTCACCACCGTGCGGGCGCACGGCCTGGCGACGGCGGTGTCCGAACTCGCCATGAACCTCGTCCTTCACACCGACCGTGGCGGCCTGATCCGCCTGACCGCGCAGGATGCGACCGGGGCGGCCGTGATCGAGCTGGTCGCCGAGGATAATGGCCCGGGGATTCCCGATCTCGCGCTGGCCATGGAGGACGGCTTCTCGACCCGCGGCGGCCTGGGCTGCGGTCTCCCGGGGACGCGCCGCCTGGTCGACACCTTCGCGATCACCTCCCGGGTCGGGGAAGGGACCCGCATCGTCTGCCTGGTGCGGCGGCCATGAATCCGGCATCGCAGATCCCGGAGCCCCGGATCGCCGCGGCGACCCGGACCTATCCCGGGGAGACCGCGTGCGGCGACATGGTCGCCTGGTGGCAGGAGGGGGACGCCACCTTCGCCTGCATCGTCGACGGCCTCGGCCACGGGCCGGACGCCCACCACGCCGCCCGCAGCCTGCTCGCCCTGGTCGAGGGGCAGGCGGGCATCGAGCCGACGCAACGGCTCGTCACCGCCGACAGGGCCATGCGCCACACCCGCGGCGCCGCGGCAGCGCTGGTGCGGATCGATCCCGCCGCGCGCACCATCACGGTGGCGGCGGTCGGCAACATCCAGGGGGCGCTGTTCTCCACGCGAACCCTGCGCTTCGACGGCATGCCGGGGATCGTCGGGGCGGGCCTGCGCCCGCTCAAGCCGCTCATCCTGCCGTTTTCCGCCGCCGACATCCTGGTCCTGTGGACCGACGGTCTGCGGCCGGTGGATCTGGAAGCGGACCCGCAGGCGGCGCGCGGCGATCCCGAGCGCCTCGCCGCGGACCTGATGGCCAGCCACGGACGCCAGAGCGACGATTGCGGCGTCCTCTGCGTCGCGTTCCGCGCGTGACGCTGCATGAACAGCCTCCTGCAGCGCTACACCGCCGGCATGGCCCGCTACGTCGCCACGGCGGCCGAGGCGCCGCTCCTCGACATCGAGGAACTCGGCCGCCTGGCGATCACCGACGACATCTCCCTCGACGAGATTGCCGGCCTGCATGAGGGCGCGGCGCTGGCGCTGACCGACCAGGGCGTGCCGATCAACGAGCCGGAGATCATCCGGCGCATGTCGGCCTGCCTGAGCGCCTTGATGGTCTCGGCGGCGGTGGCCTACCGCACCAAGATCGACCTGCTCGAGCAGCATCGGCAGCAGGAGCGCGACCGGACCGAGCGGGACCGGCAGCGCCTGGAGACGCTCGGCCAGTTCGTCGGCTCGGTGGCGCACGAGCTCAACAACCTGCTCCAGCCCGTGCGCGGGATGACCGAGATCATGCTGGCGGACCTGCCCGGGAAGCCCCCTGAGCGCGCCGATCTCGAAGTGGTGGAAGCCTGCGCGATCCAGGCGGTCGGCGTCATCCAGGGCATCCTGGCCTATGTCCGGCGCGAGACGATCGCGCCCCAGAGCCTAGCGTTCGGCGACGCCGTGGCGACCGCCTGCACCTTCATCCGGCCGATGCTGCGCGAGCCGTTCGAGGTCGCGATCCGGGATCAAGACACCAAGGTCCTGGCCCTCCAGGGCGAGCTGACCCAGATCCTCCTGAACCTGCTCCAGAACGCCGTGCAGGCCGGGGCGACGCGGATGCGGGTCGAGGTCGATCGGATCGACGGCGACCGGGCGGGGGGCGCCGGAGCGCGAGCGTGGATGCGGCTCCGGGTGGTCGACGATGGCCAAGGCATGTCCGCCGCCGTCGCGGCCCACGCGTTCGATCCGTATTTCACCACCAAGGCGACCGGCCAGGGCACCGGCCTCGGGCTCGCGATCGTCCGAAGCATCGTGGTCGGCTGGTCGGGCGACCTGCAGCTCCAGTCGGAGCCGGGCCACGGAACCACCCTCACCCTGCTGCTGCCGGTCTCCGCCGGCTGAGGCGATCCGATGACCTTCGTCCCGGACGACGGCGCGTTGACGATCGTTCGGAAGGGCGATCCGGTCTGGCGGCGATAACCCGACGAGGGCACAGCACGAAGGCCAACCACGCGACGGATCCGTAGCGTTGGCGGCGCTCCAAACACGAAAAACCCGGTCCGCGTGAGCGGACCGGGTTTTTGATGGTGGTCGAGTAGTGGGAAAAGATTTGGTTGCGGGGACAGGATTTGAACCTGTGACCTTCAGGTTATGAGCCTGACGAGCT
>NZ_JAKSYO010000007.1 GCF_022829635.1 Methylobacterium sp. E-066 | reverse complement strand
GTACGTCCGTCGGCAGAACCGGCTCGATCACCGCCCACTCTGCATCCGTCAGGTCAAACCGCGCCATCCTCGGTCCTCCATTCGAAGAACCAACGACGCCCCGACCAAACCGTGCCACCCGTTATGGGTTCACGACCTAGGCGGACGAGGAATTCGAGCGCTGGCGCGTGGACGGCGGCGATTGGCTCACCGTTGGCGGCCTGCTCTCTTTGGCCATCCGCCTCGGCCTGAACGCCGGGGTCGGCCGGCTGCAGTAGCGGCGCGCATGGAACGCACCGGCACGCAGCTGCGCAAGAACACCCGCACCAGGATCCTGGTGTCGCTCACGTCCGAGCCTTCGATTGCCGCCCAGATCTCAAGCGCGCCGGAATTCCAGGCCCAGATCGGGGACGCGAGGCCAGCCTGATACTTGCTAGCGCTGAAGCGCTAGGGCGCGCAGGTAGGAAAGGATGCGGGAGGGTAGTCGGTCAGCATTTAGCAACCTCCCAAGCTTTTGTTCTGAGGGCACGCATCGCTTTTTCGTTCTCGTGTGTTTCTCATTGGCAATCGCTTAGAACCGATTGAGTTGGGCGAATGGGCGGAGGCAGAAATGCTACGCGGTGGGTTGCTATGGCTGATCGGAATACCGTTGCCAATCATTTTATTGCTGTGGTTCTTCGGTGTTTTTCATTGAACTAGGGTACATACGGACATGTCCTACACCGTCGAAATTACGATTGCTGAGCCTGCCTCATCCGATGAGGAAATAGAAACGCGCATGTATCAACTGTCGGATCCCTACGAGACGGTAGCGAGCGCTAGAGAGGCTGCTGCCGCGCACATCGCCGGTATCGACCTAGAGCCGGCCGTGGTGATCTACAGCGTGTTCGATCGCGAAGGCTTCACGGTCGCCTCCAGTGTCGATGAGTTGGCCGAGGCCGGGTGATGACGACATCCTGGACCAGTGACTTCGGTGGTCCCGACCACTCGAGCCCACAAAAAAGGCCACCCCCGAGGGAGCGGCCCGAAATCTAGGGAGGAAACGTCCAAGAAGGGCTACGAGACCGCGACGCCATCGCTATCCCGCCGAGCAACCGTAACCTGACAATTTTAATAGTTAATCGCGCTAAAGTTGCGCGCCTGTGCGGGAACACGTAGGCGGCGACTGAGCGATTACGCCATTCGGAGGTTGCATTCTGCGAGTCGCTGGGCCTCATCCCGCTATGCGTCCTGCCCGGTCCTCAAGGCTTCAGCGAGGGCGTGAATGTGGTTGTGCTACCTGAGCGGGTGCAGTTCAGCGAACGACAGCTTCGCGGCGATGTGCGGCACCGTGGTGAGCGCTGCGGTGGTAAACCCGTGGTGGGCCGCTCTGAGAGTAGCCCGAGATCGGAACCGCTCCGGCTACCGGACGGGGCGGATTGCTCAGGAGCGCCCCGAATATGCCTCCGGGTCTGTATCCTTGAGCGGCCACGATTCGATTTGCTTCTTCGACGCTCATATCGCAAGCGCTCGTCATGCCCTGGAGCGCGCCGAGGGCCCGCTCATATTCGGGGAGATTGGTGCAACCTGGTGAAGTCCAAGCCCAGGCCGGAACGGGTGCTACTAACCCGGCGACAAGCACGGCAGCCGCTAAGCTCGTCTGGAACTTCACAACCACCTCACGTCCATTCCCCTTGTCTCTCAGAACAGTGGTCAGAGACCTAATGATCCCACCTGCGTCACGCTGTCGAAGTCCGCAGGTCAGGTGAAAGGTGAAGACGTCTCGATGTCGCTGGATTGAAAATGGCACGCCATCGACTTCGAAGGTGATATTCAAACCGTCCGACCGAAGGCTGTCACCGCATAGCTCAGCCCACCTTACGACCCGCTCGGATTCTCGTCTGGCCTGATCGGTCGAAATCGCCCGCTGCCCCCTGGGCCGTTCAAGGATGTCGTGCTGAGCCGTGGCCGAACGATGGCCCCGTCAGAGCGGACCTGACGTGCGTCGGCCTGATAGGCGCACACCTATGTCGGAGCTGGAACCGGTGACGCCAGAGGCTTTCCCTTCTGCACTGTGAACGTGACGAACAGCTTGGTTGCCTCCGGTCCGTTCTTCAACATATGCGGGGTTTCCGCCGCGGTCACCCAGGAGGAGCCGGGCTTGAGCATCTGCGCGTCCTTGCCTTTGACGCGCAACTCACTGCCGCCTCCCACCGTGTAGCCCGCCTCGGTGCCCGGGTGGGTATGCCAGTCCAGTACAAAATCAGGTTCAAGATCGACCACGACTTGAAGGGTCTCGTACCCATCCATTGGTCCGTCGACCCGCGAGGTAATTGTTCGTTTTATCCCGCCTGGCGTTTGCGCGGTTGCGTCATCAGCCACTAATCCGATGGCTGCACAGATCGCACAGCCTGTGAACATCCGCCTGCTTAACATGCGTTTCCTCCCGTAATGCATTCTGCTGCGTCATTAGATCTGGTTGATACTAATTACAACTCGTCTCGCTCGCTTCATAGGTTTACGACAATCTTTGACCGGACGCATATTGCTCCAATCGAGCACAAATCGATCGGATGGAAGACTGTAATCGCGATCATTCTGCTCAGCAACTTACTGAATTATCGGTGAGACAAGTCACGACCCCAGCCACCGGCCGCCTCTTCCGTGACATCGTGCAGAACCACGGGCAGCAGATGGCGTGGATTAGAGCCAACGCACTCGTTAGACATCGCCCGGGAACACCGGTGGTCTTTCGTGCCTTCAGGAGGATACCCCGCAACGACAGCACTCATGGTCGCGCATGATCCGCTCTTCGATCCTCGCCCTCTTGCTCGTTGGGTGCTCAGCGCTGCCCAGTTACGCTGCTGATGCTCAGGTCGGTCCCGACGCGCTCAAGCCGATGCTGCAATCGGACAGCCTGGTCTTCAATGGCTTCACGAAGGCGAAGGATGGCCGACTGTTCTCGCCATTCCAGCGCCAGACGAAGGGCAAGGGCATCGAACTCGGCGAATGGCGCGACGGTAAGCCCGTCGCATTCCCGGACGAGGCGTGGAACGCGTGGAAGCAGGGTGACGACCCGGCCAAGGCCTTCGTGGCGGTCAACGCTATCCGAATCGGGCCTGACGGTGACCTTTGGGTGGTCGACAAGGGCGCACCTGGCATGGGTGAGGCACCCCTCCAAGGTGGCCCGAAACTCGTGCAGATCGACCTTGCCACCAACGCCGTCCGCCGGGTCTACCCGCTGCAGGCGGCGACGACCGAACGGAGCTTCATCGACGATTTCCGGTTCAATGGCCGCAACGTCTACCTGACGGATGCCGGTCAGCCCGGGCTTATCGTGCTCGATCTCGACACGGGAACCTTGAGGCGCGCGCTCGACGGGCATTGGTCGACCATCGCGCAGCGTCCGCTCACCGGCCAGGGCCGCACCTTGCGGGACGACAAGGGCAAGCTCCTGTTCATTCACGCCGATCAGCTCGAAGTTTCCCCTGACGGTAAGACATTCTACTACCAAGCCTGCACCGGCCCCCTCTACAGCATCGAGACGCGCTATCTGGATGATTCCAGCCTGGGCGACGCCGAGCGAGCCAAGCACGTGAAGCTGTTCGCGGCCACCGTGGCGACCGGTGGGACCGCGATCGACGCGGACGGGACGATCTACGCGAGCGACACGGACGGGCTGCGCATCCTCAAGATCGCCCCGGACGGGAGCATGAGCACGCTCTTGGAGGATCCCCGCTTGGTCTGGGTCGACGCGATGTGGATCGACGAGCAGGGCGGCCTCTGGATCCCGGCAGCGCAGATGAACCGGACGCCGACGATGAACGGCGGCGAGGCGTCGGCGGTGAAATTCCCAACTACGATCTATCGGCTGGAGATCGGCGCGAAGCCGCTGCGCAACTGATCACAGCTCGGACCATCGCGCTCAGGCGTGGGCGACCGGCAGCTCGCCGACCTGCGTCGTGTAACGCGGCGTGCGCATCTCGAACTTCGTGCTCCAGTCGCGCCGGGCGACGAGCCCGGCCTGAGCCGGCACCACGGCACCCCGCCCCCAACGCGCGTTGCAGGCGTCCATCGCTGCCATCAGCGGTCCTGACCGCTCCCGGTCCATCGCGCCGATCAGCGCCCGCGGGCTGTGCGACAGCGGGACTAGGTCGTTGGTGACGATGCCGGCCTTGGAGTACCGCCACGGCCGCTCGCCCGGCTCCCGCCAAGTCTTGGCCACCCCGTGCCGTGCCGCCTTGATCAGCGCCAGTGTATCCGAGGTGTGCTCCGCCAGCGTGACCGTGATCGAGACCGAGCGCATCGGCGCGTCCCGGTCATGCTCGCTTGTGTGGTAGAAGACCGTGACGTGGTTGGTGGCCAACCCCTCGCGCCGCAACTTCTCGCCCAGACGCGTCGCGTGCGCTGACACCGCCTCCTCGAGCGTGGCGCGATCCTCGATCCGGCTGGAGAACGAGCGGGTGACCGCACAGCCCTTCCGCCGGGCCGGGACCATTTCCAGCGGCAGACAGGCGAGCCCGCGCAGTTCGTGGATGATGCGCTCGCCCACCACCGTCAGGCCCTTCCTGACGGGACGCGGATCCAGGTCGCGCAGGTCCGCCACGCTCTCGACGCCCATCGCCTCCAGCTTCGCCAGAGACGCCCGGCCGATGCCCCAGACCTCGGCCACGCCGATCCGGCATAGCCAGTGCTCATAGGCCGCCACGTCGGTCAGGTCGCACACGCCCTGCAGCTCGGGCACGGTCTTGGCGATGTGGTTGGCGAGCTTCGCCAGCGTCTTGGTCGGGCCGATGCCGACGCAGGTCGGGATGCCGGTCCAGGCTCGCACGGTGGCGCGCAGATCCCGGGCGAGCTCCACCCGCAGGCCCGGCGCCACGTCCGAAAGGTTCAGGAAACTCTCGTCGATCGAGTAAATTTCGACCTGGGGCGCGAACTGGCGGTAGACCGCGTTCGTGCGTCCAGACATGTCACCGTAGAGCGTGTAGTTCGACGAGAACACCCGCACGCCCTGCCGCCGGCACATGTCCCGGATCTTGAAGTACGGGTCGCCCATCCGGATGCCGAGTGCCTTGGCCTCACTGGTCCGAGCGATGGCGCAGCCGTCGTTGTTCGAGAGCACGATCACCGGCACCGCGGCGAGCTTCGGGTCGAACACGCGCTCGCACGAGCAGTAGAAGCTGTTGCCGTCGATCAGCGCCACGGCGCGACCACCGCCGATCCGATCGCGCTGGCGCAGCGGCGATGCGTTCACGACAGCCGGCCCCGTGCGACATGCCAGCGGATCGAGAAGCGCACCACGCCCCAGATCAAGCCCTCGCCGAGCTCGTCGATCGCGAAGGCCGGCAGGTCCGGGCTGCAGAAGGCGAGCCGGGCGACGTTGCCGTCGATCACCAGGCGCTTGCAGCTCATCTGCCCGTCGATCGCCGCCACCACCACGCTCCCGTGGGACGGCTTGAGGCTGCGGTCGACGCAGGCGAGATCCCGGTCGTAGATCCCGGCCCCCTCCATGGACGAGCCGGCGATCCGCCACAGGAACGTGGCAGGCGGGTTCGGCACCAGCCAGCGCGGCAGCTCCAGCGCTCCCTCCAGGAAGTCGTCCGCCGGGCTGGGGAAGCCCGCGCACAGGGCCTGTCCGATCAGGGGCACACGCACGGCGTCGGCGCTGCCCACCAGCATCTCGTCGACGCGTTGGGCGGGTGCGGCACTCACCGGGCTTCGGCGTCCACAGCCGGTTCGTGCGGCAGGGCATGCATTTCGGCTTCCACCTCTGTTAGAACACAACCGGAACAAACACGACGCGGGAGCGTGGTTCAATGGCTGTGTCGGATCCCGCCGAGATCGCGGTGGGCGAGTGTGGATGGGTTGGAAAAAGCTCAATGCCTCGGAGGCTTTATCGCTTCCATTGCCTGGGTGGCGGTGACGCCGTGTTCGACCGGCATGGGCGCTGGTTGTCGAGCATCCGCGAGGTCCGACGGCACGCCGACCAGGTGGCCTTGGAGCTGATGACCGGTGACGGCTGCCAGGACTGGACGGTGTGGGCGGTCGACGTGCGTGATGCCGCGGGTCGGCCGGTGCTGATGCGCGGGTTCACCTCTGTGAAAGTGGCTGGCAAGCGGGCTTGATCGGCAGGGGCGCGCCATGGCTATGGCGACGCTTGCGATGCAGCCGTCCGGGCTCACGGTGGAGGCAGCCGATGTCACTCCTGACAAGCTGGGCACGACGCAGGCTGAGCCCTCTCGCACGCCTCCTGACGCTATGGCGCCGCCCCACGGCGGTGGCGACGAAGGCCGATGACCTAGTCGCGGTGTATGGGGAGTTTGCCTACAGCGAGGCACGTTCGATCGCCCGGCTCGAGCGAGCCGAGAAGCACCCGCGATAGTATCGGTTCTGGTCCCAGGTCGCCCTAGGTAGGGGACTCATTCAGGTCCATGCGATGACACAGGAAACGAGCGCGACGGCGGCGAGGTAGTTGCAGGCCAAGCGGTCGTAGCGGGTCGCGACGCGCCGCCAGTTCTTGAGATGACCAAACAGGCGCTCGATCCGATTGCGCCGCCGATAGGCGATCCGGCTGTGCTTGTAGGGGACGGTTCGGGTGGCCGTGGACGGGATGGTGGCGATCACCCGGTGGCTCTTGAGCCAATCTCTCAGGCTCTGCGCATCGTAGGCCTTGTCGGCGATCAGGCGCTTGGGCGGCACCACGGCCTGCACCAGAGGCAGCGCCATGCTGATGTCGGCCACGTTGCCGGGCGTCAGGGCGAACGCAACCGGTCGGCCACGACCATCGGCCAAGCAATGGATTTTGCTCGTGAAGCCGCCGCGCGAGCGCCCGATGGCCTGGCTCCAGGCCCCCCTTTTCCGCCCGATGCCGAGCGGTGTGCCTTTACGTGCGTGGCATCGAGCATCAACTCGTTTGGAACAGGACCTGCGGCTGCGATCTTGGCAAACAGCCGCTGCCAGATCCCGCGCTGCGACCACCTGTTGTAGCGGTTGTAGATTGTCGTGTGGGGCCCGTAGGCGGAGGGCGTATCCTGCCAACGGCGGCCGACCTTCAGGACGTGCAGGATGCCGCTGATCACCCGCCGGTCGTCGACCCGAGGCTTGCCGGGTTGGCCGTGCGGCAGGTGCGGCTCGATCCGCGCCCAAGCCTCATCCGAGAGCCAGAACAGCCGTGCCATCGCGATCCTCCTGCGCTGGAAACCTCAAACTCAGGAAGAAAACGCAAGCGAGCGCAGATGGTTGTATGGGTTCCCTACCTAGCCGTCGGCCTCATCGCGCTCATGCTTGCTCGGTGGAGCGGGCTATTCCCGTAGCATCGGCCAGGACGAGGCTTACGGCTGATCCTTATCAAAAGCTGCCCGAGACGGATCGTTACCCCAGCAGCCCAATGACGCTGTTGATCCCCATGCCGAGCGCGAACACCCCTGCGCCGATCCACACGAGGTTGGCGAACACCCCTAGGATGATCACCACGCGTCCGATCCCGTCGCGACCCATCTGCCAGTGACGAGCCACCCACGCTGACATCGCGGCCTCCAAATGCGCTCATGTGTGCCGCGTGAACGCTGATCGATTGCTTGTTGCTCCGGCCGCATCCCCGTTATCCACGACCTCCGCAACGCGCAGCCGGCGACGGTATGAGCCTATGCGACGGCGCCCAACAGCGAGCAGGCGTGAGAGGTGACCAGACGGACTAGATGCGGGCCTGTCGCAAATAGGAATGGGCCGCCGTTCACGGGTCGTTAGCCATACACGCTCAGCTTGCCGCTCCGTCCCCGGAGCTGGTCCATGATCCTGTCCGCCATCGTCGCCAAGCTCAAGCAGCGCGCCAAGGCTGATTTCCGGGGCCGGCACTACGAGGCGGCGCTCATCGTCCAGGCGGTCTCTTGGTACCTGCGCTACCCGCTCAGCTACCGCGACATCGAGGAGATGCTCCTGGAGCGCGGTCTGGAGGTGGACCACTCCACCCTGAACCGATGTCTGCTCGCCTACGCGCCTCTCGTGGAGAAGCGGCTGCGCCAGTTCCGTCGGCCACACTGCGGATCGGTCCGGATCGACGAAACCTACATCAAGGTGCGTGGGCAGTGGCGGTATCTCTACCGCGCCATCGACAAGCATGGCGAGGCGGTCGACTTCCTGCTCACCGCCAACCGGGATCTCATCGCGGCCAAGCGGTTCTTCCGCAAGATGCTCCAGGATCAGCTGCTGCTCGCCCCAGATCGGATTGGTACCGATGGCGCTGGTCCGTACCCCCAGCCATCGCCGAGAGCTGCGCAGAGCGCCTGCTGCCCCGCACGACAGTCCACTACGTCACCAAGCATCTGCAACAGGGGATCGAGAGCGACCACTTCCGGGTCAAGCGAGCGATGCCACGGGTGGGTGGCTTCCGTTCGTTCCACACGGCGCGCCGCACGATCTGCGGCTTCGAGGCCATGCTGTGGCTGCGCAAGGGCTTTGGCTTCTCAGGCGCCTGGACCGTGCGTGAGCAGAACCAGCTGCTGGCCTGCTGCTTTGGACCTCCCGCCGCGAACAAAGCATGAAAGCGGGACGGTAGATGCCCCTTTGTGTCCTACAGCCGGGTTTGCGACACGCCCGATCAGCTCCCATCGAGTGATGGCGATTCCAGCCGATAGAACCTCGAGCGAGTGCGGGCGTAGCCCCTCTCGGGATCGTAGGTCAGGAGTTCGCTGGTCCGGATCTGGCCGTCCCTGAGTAGCGGATGGCGGAGGACGATGCCGACGAGATGGTGGACGGGATACGCGATCACCCGCCACTGCCACAGTCGCGGCGCAACGCGCAGTTCGCCCTCACCCGGGTGCCGCCCACGAGCGATGCGATCGAGGTCATCGGCGATGGCACGGTACTGCCGCGCGGTCTCTGCGAGATGGGGAAAGGGGCCGGGCCCCTGGTTCAGGACAGACATGGACATGCTCCGTCGCTCCGGCACGCGATGTGGCCGGTTCTGGTGTGAGATTCGGTGCTGGTTTTCTGTGGTGGTGGACGCCGAAAGTCGTGGTCGGAGGGGCCGGGGGGAGATGAGGTCTTGGCGACAACCAGTCCGTGTGTTCAGGCCTGCGGATCGTTCGGCGCTTCGAGACGGGATCCGATACGGCGCTTCGTGGCCTCGAACGCGATGCGTCGTCTCAGGATCTCGGCCAGGCCTTCAATGACGACCTCACGGTCGCCGTCGAGGATCGCGCACAGGCCTTCGATGGCCTCGGCCAGCGGCTGCAGGTCGCCGAGATCAGGTTCATCGGGTGGAAGCGCGAACATCACGCCGCCCCCATCTCGAGCGCCGGTACCGGCGTTCCAGCCGGGCTCGCAGGCGCCGGATGATCCAGCATGATCCGGTCGAGGTCCTGAGCCGAGAGGTAGCCGACCTCGGCAAGTTCCGAGGCGATCGCCCGCAGCGCCGTCGTTTGCGTCTCCAGGATAGCGCGGGCCCGCGCGTAAGCCCCCCGCAGCCGATCGACGGCGGTGTCGACGAGACCGCCTGCGAGGAAGAGATGCCGTTCGGCCGG
>NZ_JAKSYO010000200.1 GCF_022829635.1 Methylobacterium sp. E-066 | reverse complement strand
TGAGCAGCCTGGCTGCCGCGGCGGCGAAGGCGACGGGGCTCTGCCTGTGGACAGCGAGGACAGGGCGCTGCTCGGCAGGGCGGCGGCCAAGGCTAACTGATTCACACATCGGGTCCGTTAGCAAGCGCTTGCTGCACCAAGCTTTTCCCCCCCGCCCTGCGGGGAGGGGCCAGGGGTGGGGGTGGTGCAAGATCCAGCCTGACGGTGCCTTCTGAACCACCCCTGCCTCCAACTCCTCCCCGCAAGGGGGAGGAGAGCCCGTCCCGCCTTCCGCGAGCCGATGTGTGAATATCCTAGCCCGCACGGGAGGAGGGGACCTGCGCCTGCTTTCGGGGGCTTGGGCC
>NZ_JAKSYO010000199.1:2500-3537 GCF_022829635.1 Methylobacterium sp. E-066 | reverse complement strand
ACGTTCGAGTCGTCCCAGGCCCACCACGACACGGGACGTTCGATCGGCTGAGGCTGACCCCTTGGGGCCATAGCTCAGTTGGGAGAGCGCGTGCTTTGCAAGCATGAGGTCGTCGGTTCGATCCCGTCTGGCTCCACCATTTTTTTTGGGATACTCTTTGGAGTTGCTTCTGCGACTTCAGCCCAAATCGAGGTGTTGAGCCGGCTATCTGGAGAATGAGTTTGCTGCGGCAGACGTTCAACGAGGACCGACAGGTTCGGTTGATCGCGTCGTGCGCAAAAAACATCAGTGACATCGTGAAGAGGGAATGTGGCCGTTGGGGGCGCGAAAGCGTCAGCCCCGGCGGTCATGTTCGGCAAGCATACGGCGATTTGATCGGAAACGATCGGATCGCTGGTCTTTTTGTGACCGTGTCAGACTTTTGCTCTGGATCCTCTGGATCGAGTGGCAAAAAAACGGACATCGATCACGAGAGCGATCAAGTGTCTTAAGAGCATTCGGTGGATGCCTTGGCGCTGAGAGGCGATGAAGGACGTGGTACGCTGCGATAAGCCTTGGGGAGCTGCGAACGAGCTTTGATCCAGGGATTTCCGAATGGGGAAACCCACCTTCGACCTTCCGTATTGCGGGACCAGGCGCGAGCCTGGTTCTCCAATACGGTTGGTCACATGAAGGTATCAAATCCTGAATCCATAGGGGTTTGAAGCGAACCCGGGGAACTGAAACATCTCAGTACCCGGAGGAAAGGACATCAACGAGACTCCGTCAGTAGTGGCGAGCGAACGCGGATCAGGCCAGTGCCTGTGTTGAGTTTACCGGAACGGTCTGGAAAGGCCGGCGTGATGGGTGACAGCCCCGTACGGGACGGACGAACCACAGGACTCGAGTAGGGCGGGACACGTGAAATCCTGTCTGAACATGGGGGGACCACCCTCCAAGCCTAAGTACTCCTCAGCGACCGATAGCGAACCAGTACCGTGAGGGAAAGGTGAAAAGCACCCCGACGAGGGGAGTGAAACAGCACCTGAAACCGGATG
>NZ_JAKSYO010000196.1 GCF_022829635.1 Methylobacterium sp. E-066 | reverse complement strand
GGCCTGGACGCCCGAGACCACGTCGAACTTGACCACGCCGTGATAGCGGTCGGCCGAGGCCTCGGCCGGGGCGTAGCCCTTGCCCTTCTGGGTGACGACGTGGAGCAGGATCGGGCCGTGCTCGGCGTCGCGGACGTTCTTGAGCACCGGCAGCAGCTGGTCGAGGTTGTGCCCATCGACCGGGCCGACATAGTGAAAGCCCATCTCCTCGAACATCGTGCCGCCGCCCACCACCAGCGAGCGGGCGTACTCTTCCGCGGCCGCGGCGCGCTGGTAGATCGCCTTCGGCAGGAGCTTGCCGAGCTGCTTGGCGGTCTCGCGCAGGGACTGGTAGGTGCCGCCCGAGGCCAGCCGTGCCAGGTAGCCCGACATCGCGCCCACGGGCGGGGCGATCGACATGTCGTTGTCGTTGAGGATGACGATCAGGCGCGAATGCAGGGCGCCGGCATTGTTCATGGCCTCGTAGGCCATGCCGGCCGACATCGAGCCGTCTCCGATCACCGCGATGGCGTTGCGGCGCTTCGACTGCCGGCCCTTGGCCTTGGCGGCCTCGGAGTCGAGGTCGCGGGCCACCGCCATGCCGAGGGCAGCGGAGATCGAGGTCGAGGAATGGGCGGCGCCGAACGGGTCGTAGGCGCTCTCGGAGCGCTTGGTGAAGCCGGACAGGCCTCCCCCCTGGCGCAGCGTCCGGATGCGGTCGCGGCGCCCGGTGAGGATCTTGTGCGGGTAGCATTGGTGGCCGACATCCCAGACGATGCGGTCGTCGGGGGTGTCGAACACGTGATGCAGGGCGACCGTGAGCTCGACCACGCCGAGGCCGGAGCCGAGATGGCCGCCGGTGATCGAGACGGCGTCGATCATCTCGGCCCGCACCGCGTCCGCCACCGCCTGCAGCTCGGATTCGGGAAGCTGCCGAAGCGCGGCCGGCTCCGGGACACGGTCTAGCAACGCTGAATGCTCAGAGGATATCGCCAAGGATCGCATCCGCTCGTTCGAGTGTGGCGACGGCCCCGTCATGCGGGCTCCCTGTGGGGATTTTCGCCGTCACGACGCAAGCACCCGGGGGGCGCGCGTTCATGCTAGAACCGACCCGTCCGTCGCTGTCATGATAGTGCAGGTACGGACGAACGGCGGCGCGATCAATGTCGGGCCGGCGATTTTTTCAGTTACGTGCCCTTACCGCCACATGAGGTCCGCTCTTGAGCCCGGCTCGTCTGTGCACAATTTTGCTCATGCTGGCGATTACGCACAGCAGCCAAGCTTATGCCGGCCAAGCTTACGTCAGTCCTCGGCCGCCGGACGGCAACCTCGACTTCCCGTGCAACTTCCTCGGCGCCTGCCCGGAGCGGGTCTCCCCGGGCGGTCCCGACCGCGACGCCAGGCCGTTCAGCCGTAGCCTCGGCCGCCCCTGCGCCTGGCGCGACCGGCCAACCCCGGATGGGCCCCGGCGGGTGCGCGAATGCTGGTGAGGTCCCGGCGCGGTCCTTTCGTCGCGGGACTGGTTCTCGTCGTCCTGACGGCGCCGAGCCGGGCCCAGGAGACATGCCCGGCCCTGTTCGCCAACGGTCTGGCGCCGGTCCTGACCAACGCAAAGCTCGCCGCCCGCACGGTGCCGCTCTGCTTCGAGGCCTTCGCGGTCCTGCATTCGGGGGTGACGCGCACGCCGCTCTATTCCGCCGAGCATCTCACCCGGGCCAGCGTCGCCGATGCCCGCACGGTCGCCCGGGACGATTCATTCCACGAGGAGGCGCGGCTGCCGGATGCGGAACGCGCCTCGCTCGAGGATTACGTCCGCAGCGGCTTCGACCGCGGCCACCTCGCCCCGGCGGGCGACATGCCGACCTTGAGCGCCCAGGCCGAATCGTTCAGCCTGGCCAACATCGTCCCGCAGAACCGCGTGCTGAACCGCGGTCTCTGGGCCGATATCGAGGAGGGTACGCGGCGGCTGGCGAGCCGGCGCGGCGCGCTCTTCGTCGTCACCGGGGTGATCTTCTCCGGGGATTCGGTGCAGCAGATCAGGGGCGGCGTGCTCGTGCCCACCCAGCTGTTCAAGGCGCTCTACGACCCGGCCAGCGGCGAGGCCGGCGCCTATCTCGCCCGCAACGACGATTCGCGGGACTGGCGCGCGGTCTCGATCGACGAGCTGACTCGTGAGGCCGGGATCGACGTTTTTCCGGGCCTCCCGCCCGCCGCGCGGGCCAGCGCCATGGCCCTGCCCGATCCCCCCCGCGCCGCCGCGCGCGCCGACGAGCACCGGCCCCGGCACGAGCCAAGCTGGCAGGACTGGCTGAGCCGCGAACTGAACCGCGCCGTGCGCAAATTTCTGCGCGACCTGCTGCGTTCGATCTTCTGAGAGGGACCATGCCAGAGGACAAGCCGAGCCGCCGGAAGCCCAAACCGGACGCCTTCGAGCCCTTCGCGGACGATGCTGCCGTGCGCACGATCGGCGCCCTCAGCTTCGAGAACGGCACCGACCGAATCGCCCTGCACGGCTCCCTCGATCTCACCAAGGACAAGACCGGCCTCGCCCAGGCCCGCCTGCTTCAGAATACCCTCGACGCCATCGTGAAGGCTTTGGAAGCGGGCGATCTGCCCGAGGCGGTGGCGGAGGCCCCGGACCAGGCGCCGAAAACGGTGGCGAATCCCTTCGCCTGAGCCAAGGCCGCGAGCCCGGGCATCCTTGCCGCTGCCCGGCGAGCCTGATACTCGGTCGGCGACATTCTTATATCGTGGGGAACGCGCGTACAGGACGGGTCCAAGACCCCGGGCCTGCCCCGTGCCGCTGGCACGCACCGCGCACACCCCACCAACGCTCCGAGGACGGTCCGCGATGGCTCGCGAATTCATCTACCACATGCGGGGACTGACGAAGTCCTACCTGGGCGGCAAGAAGGTTCTGGAGGACGTCAACCTGTCGTTCTACCCGGACGCCAAGATCGGCGTGCTCGGCATCAACGGCTCCGGCAAGTCGACGCTGCTCAAGATCATGGCCGGGATCGACACGGAGTGGACCGGCGAGGGCTTCGTCGCGCAGGGCGCCCGGGTCGGCTACCTGCCCCAGGAGC
This sequence comes from Methylobacterium sp. E-066, assembly GCF_022829635.1. GTDB lineage: Bacteria > Pseudomonadota > Alphaproteobacteria > Rhizobiales > Beijerinckiaceae > Methylobacterium. The sequence continues at coordinate 20,745 of NZ_JAKSYO010000196.1, read as the reverse complement.
CGCAGCTCGACCCCAACAAGTCGGTCCGCGAGAACATCATGGAGGGCGTGGCCGAGAAGCAGGCGCTGCTCGACCGCTACAACGAACTCGCCATGAACTATTCCGAGGAGACCGCGGACGAGATGACCGCGCTCCAGGACAAGATCGAGGCGGCCAACCTCTGGGAGCTCGATTCCAAGGTCGACCAGGCCATGGAGGCCCTGGGCTGCCCCAGCGACGAGCAGCCGGTGGCGACCCTGTCGGGCGGCGAGCGCCGCCGCGTGGCCCTGTGCAAGCTGCTGCTCTGGGAGCCGGAGCTGCTGCTGCTCGACGAGCCGACCAACCACCTCGACGCCGAAACCGTGAACTGGCTCGAAGGCCACCTGAAGACCTATCCGGGCGCGATCCTGATCGTGACCCACGATCGCTACTTCCTCGACAACGTCACCAGCTGGATCCTGGAGCTCGATCGCGGCCGGGGCTACCCGTACGAGGGCAACTACTCGGCCTGGCTGGTGCAGAAGCAGAAGCGCCTCCAGCAGGAGGGCCGCGAGGACATGGCCCGCCAGCGCTCGATCACGCGCGAGCAGGAGTGGATCGCCGCCTCGCCGAAGGCCCGGCAGTCGAAGTCCAAGGCCCGCATCACCCGCTACGAGGAGCTGGTCGCCAAGCAGAACAACAAGGTCGACGCCGCCGCGCAGATCGTCATCCCGATCGACGAGCGGCTCGGCAACAACGTCATCGAGTTCGAGCACCTCAACAAGGCGTTCGGCGACCGCCTGCTGATCGAGGACCTGTCGTTCAAGCTGCCGCCCGGCGGCATCGTCGGGGTGATCGGCCCGAACGGCGCCGGCAAGACCACCCTGTTCAAGATGATCACCGGCCAGGAGAAGCCCGACGGCGGCAAGATCGCCATCGGCGAGACCGTGCATCTCGGCTACGTCGACCAGTCGCGTGACGCCCTCGACCCCAATGCCACGGTCTGGCAGGAGGTCTCGGGCGGCAACGACATCATCTATTTCAACAAGCGCGAGATCAATTCCCGGGCCTATTGTGCGGCCTTCGCGTTCAAGGGCGGCGACCAGCAGAAGAAGGTCGGCACCCTGTCGGGCGGCGAGCGCAACCGCGTCCACCTCGCCCGGACCTTGAAGGGCGGCGCCAACGTGCTGCTGCTCGACGAGCCCACCAACGACCTCGACATGGAGACCTTGCGCGCCCTCGAGGATGCGCTGGAGGATTACGCCGGCTGCGCGGTGATCATCAGCCACGATCGCTGGTTCCTGAACCGCATCGCCACGCACATCCTCGCCTTCGAGGGCGACAGCCATGTCGAGTGGTTCGAGGGCAATTTTTCCGACTACGAAGCCGACAAGATGCGCCGGCTCGGGGCGGATTCGCTCATGCCGAAGAAGATCAAGTACAAGAAGTTTTCGCGATAAGGGTTGGTCCCGGCCTTCGAGCCGGGACTAGCGCCCGCGCTTTCATCGCGGTTGGTGCGGTACAGAACAGGGGCTCGCCGGAACCTTATCGGCGTCCCTCCCCCCCCCTCATCCTGAGGTGGCGCAGCGAAGCGAAGCCCTCGAAGGAGCCCTCCAGGGATCGCGCGCAGGCTGGAAGCCTCCTTCGAGGCGTCCGCTCCGCGAACGCACCTCAGGATGAGGTGGTGGGATGGATGGGGCCGAGTCGTGAAATGGGCCGATCAGCCCACGCGTGCCCGCGCTGCATCCAGCATCGCCTGAAGGCTCTGCGCGAGGGGAACCGCTGGCATCCAGCCCGTGGCCGCCGTGAAGGCTGACGGGTCGCAGCCCTGGCTGCGCACGCCCGCCGGCCGGGTCCGCTCCGGTGCGACCTCCACGGTGAAGGGCGCCTCCGTCAGGCCGCGGAACATGTCGAGGATCGCCGAGACCGGCGTCACCACGCCGGTACCCACGTTGAAGATGCCGCCATCGGGCAAGTCCTCGGTCTGGTCCAGGACCCGCAGGCACGCCGCGGTCACGTCCGATACGTCGATGAAGTCGCGTGCCGCCGCGAGGTCGCCCACCGCCACGGTCGGAGGCGCCAGCCCGCGCTCGATGCGGGCGATCTGCCCGGCGAAGGAGGCGGCCACAAAGGTCTCGCTCTGCCCAGGCCCGATATAGTTCGAGGGCCGCAGCACGAGGTGCTTCACGCCGGCATTGGCGAGCACGTCGCGCAGGATGTACTCGCAGGCGTTCTTGGTACGCCCGGAGATCGTGTCCGGCCGAGGCGTCACGGCTTCGTCGGGCTGCGGCCGGTCGCGGAACGCCTCGCCGTAGACCACCGTCGAGCTCAGGAACACCAGGGTCGCGCGGGTCCGCGCCACCGCCTCGGCGAGGTTGAGGGTGCCCAGCAGATCCGCCCGCCAGGCATAGGCCGGCGTCTCGCTCGACCGGGCGACCGATGCCAGGGCCGCGAGGTGGAATACGAACGTCGGGTCGAACGCCGCGACCGCCTCGGTGAGCCGGCCGGCATCGAACGGGTCGACGTCGAGGAACGTGACACCGTCGAGGGGCGGCTGAGGGCGACGGTCGATGCCCAGGATGCGGCTGCCGGGGGAAAGGTCATGCCGCAGCGCTTCGAGCAGGCGGCGGCCGAGGAAATCGCCGGCTCCGGTGACGAGGACGCGCATGAACCCTGCCCTTCCCCGGCACCCGCCGGGATCGATCCGCCGCCTCTATACAGCGATCATCGGCAATGTGCGTGGGCGCGGTGCAATGCGACCCCGATCCGCAGCAGCCGATCTTCAGCGTTGCAGAGGTCGGGCGGAGTCGCCCCACGCCAACCTGACAGGCGCTTGCCGCGATACGCCTGTCGGAGCGCGGTACCGAGCGAAGGGATGCCCGACATCGCCCGGCCCGGAACAAAGGCGCGTGATCGACGCGATCCGACGCAGCACTGGTGCAGGGGTGGGTTATATTGCATTGCGGTGCACGCTTCGCGCCGTCCCTGGCGAACGAGCGTCTTGGTGATGGCTGCGTGAAGAGCCTCGACGACCTTGAGCGGGCGCCCTTCGGCGGCGGCGTTGCACCGGCGCCGCAGCCCGCACCGGCCCCAGTGCCAGCGCCCGTACCAGCTCCAAAAAAGCCCGTCCGCGATGCCCGGGTCGACGTGCTGCGCGGCTTGGCGCTGCTGACGATCTTCATCGACCATATCCCGCGCAACGCCCCGGCCCTGCTCACCCTGCACAATCTCGGCTTCTCGGACGCCGCCGAGATCTTCGTGCTGCTGGCCGGCTATTCGTCGATGGTGGCCTATGGCGGGTTGTTCGGGCGGGCGGGGGTGCGGGCGACCCTGATGCGCATCGCCCGGCGCTGCCTGCGGATCTACCTGTTCCAGGCCGGGCTGCTGCTGGCCACCCTGGTCATCGTCCGGATCTGGATGGACCTGACCGGGCTGACGCCGCGCTTCGGCGTCGCACCGCTGATCCAGATGGGGCTGCTGCCGGGGCTCCTGCGCGGCCTCGCCCTCAACGCCTTGCCGAACTACCTCGACATCCTGCCGCTCTACATCCTGCTGCTCGCCCTGTTCCCGGTGGTCTATTTCGGGATGCGGCGCGGGGTGTGGGGCGTGCTGGCGCTGTCGGGAACGCTTTGGCTCGCCGCCAACGTCGATGCCACCCTGAACCTGCCCAACGCCGCCGCGGTGGATGACGGCTGGTACTTCAACCCGTTCGCCTGGCAGTTCCTGTTCGTGATCGGGGCGGCCCTGGCGATGGCGGTCCGGGCCGGGGACGGCCTGCTGCCCTGGCGCAGCTGGGCCGCCGGGCTGGCCTGGGCCTACCTGGCCTTCGGGCTGCTGCAGGGCGGCTCCTGGACCGCGTGGGGCCTGCCGGACCTCCGGCCTCTGGCGATGGGCGCCCCGGACAAGAGCCACGTCGCGCCGCTGCGCCTCCTGCACATCCTGGCGCTGACCTACCTGATCTTCAGCGCGCCCGCCGCGTGGCATCTGTCCGGATGGCGACGCCTGCGCCTGATCGATGCCTGCGGCCGGCATTCCCTGGAGATTTTTGCCGCGGGCTGCCTGGCAGCGCTGATCGGGCGGATCCTCTACCGCACCTTCGATACCGGATGGCCGCTCCAGATCGCGGTCAATCTCGTGGGGCTGGCGGTAATGCTCGGGTTGGCCAAGCTGCTGGACGCACGGGCCAACCCGGGCCGGATCACGCGCTCAGTGCGCTGAGGGCACGCAATCCGCTGGCCTGATCGTCGTAGCGGTGAGCCTCCCCGATCATCGCGCCGTTCGCGTCGGTGATGTACCAGCCGCTCAGAGGGTGCTCGGTCGCGCGATCGTGGAAGTCGATATAGGTGACTTTCAGCATGGCCCGCTCCCGCGTCATCCGAAGTGTTCGCAGATCTGAATGCGGAACGTACCGGGCTCAGCCCAGTTCCGCCCGGGGTTATGCTGAGTGATAGGGGTGGAAACCATGCCGCGCATGCGCCGGAAGGGCGACCTTCCGGAGAAGGTATGTGCCCAGTGCGGCCGGCCCTTCACCTGGCGCAAGAAGTGGGAGCGCGTCTGGGACGAGGTGCGCTACTGCTCCGATCGGTGCCGGAGCGAGGCCAAGGCCGGACGGGCCCCGACGGACGCGAACCGTTGAACGTCAGGTGCGGTCGGCATCCCGCAGCGCGTCCGGGGTGTCGATGTCGAGGGCGGTCGCCGGATCGCCCGGGATCTCCAGGATATCGGTCCGGTCCCGGAGCAGCGGCCCGGCGCCGCGGTCGCCGGTGAGCCCGGCGATCGCGTCCGCCAGAACGCGCAGATTCAGGAGCACCGGGTTTCCGCGCCGGCCGTCCTGCACCGGGACGATGGCCGCCGGAGCCTTCGAAGCGTTTGCGAAGGCGGCGGCCAGGCGGTCGATATGGTCTTCGGCGATACGCGGCATGTCGCCCAGCACCACCACCGCCGCTTCGCAGGATTGCGGGAGGGCGGCCACGCCGGCGCGCAGAGAGGTGGACAGCCCGGCGCGGAAATCCGGGTTCTCGACGAAGCCCAGATCGAGCCCCGCCAGCGCCGCCCGGACCGCCTCGGCATGGGCTCCGAGCACCACGACGACCGGGCGTGGCCGGGCCGCCAGCGCAGCCTCGGCGGCGTGGCGGACCAGCGGCTTGCCGTCGAGCAGCGCCAGCATCTTGGGCTCCGGGCCGAACCGGGTGCCGAGGCCCGCCGCCAGCAGGATCGTCCCGATCTCAGACATCGGCATCCGCGGCCTCGCCGCCGGCACGGGGCTGCGGCCGGGAGACGATCTCCATCAGCAATCCGCCGACCCCAAGGGCGACGATGTCAGCGCGGGTGACGGCCAAATCCGCCAGCAGCCGGTGCAGGATCCAGTCAAAACCGTTCTCCTTGGGCGAGCGGGCGCAGCCCGGCGCCCCGATCACCGGCACGCCGGCCCGGCTGCCGATCAGGAGCAGGTTCCCGGGATCAACCGGCATGCCGAGATGCTCGACGGTACCGCCGGCGGCCGCGATGCCGGCCGGGATCACGTCGCGCCGGTCGGCGATGGCCGAGGCGCCGAACACAACCACCAGATCCGCCTCGGTGCGGTCGATCGCCTCCACGAGCGCCGCCGCCACGGATTCGGCCGTGTGCGCCACGCGATCCTCAAGAATAATCTCGGCCCCCGTCGGGGCGAGGCGCTCGGCCAGGACCCGGAGCGTCTTGTCGATGGTGGTCTCCTTGAGGCTCGGGAGGCGGGTCGAGACCACGGCGACGCGCCGGCGGCGATAGGGTGCCACCGCCAGGGCGCCGGCCGTATCCGCCGCGCAGGCCTGGGCCAGCACGGCACCGGGCACGGCGTACGGGATGATCTTCACGGTGGCGACCATCTCGCCCTCGACCACCGGCTTGAACGGGGGCAACGTCGCCACCGTCACCGCCTCGTCGACGGCGTTGACCGCGTCGATCCGGGCTGGCGCCAGGGTCAGGACGCCGGCGGTCTCGGCGAACAGGTTGCAGCGGCCGGTGAACGGCGCTTCCGCGCGCAGGTTTTTCCCACACAGATGCGCGGCGAGCCGGGCCGCGGCTTCATCCTCGCCGACATCGCCGGGCTCGAGGGAAGCCGCCACGATCTCGGAGAGCCCGGCCCCGGCCAGGCCGGCGGCCGCATCCTCGGGAATCACCGCACCCTTGCGCAGGGTGATACCGTCGCGCCGGACCGTGTGGGCGCTGATCAGGCCGGCCGCCTCGGCGACGGGCACGGGGCCGAACCTCACGCGACCTCCGGGCGGGGGACCCGGCGGAGCGCCGCCACGATCTCCGCCAGCACCGCGAGCGCGATCTCGGCCGGGCTGACGGCCCCGATGGCGAGCCCGATCGGCGCGTGGATCCGGCCGATCTGTTCCGGCGAGAACCCGGATTCCGCCAGCCGGGCAGTCCGGGCCGCATGCGACTTCCGCGAGCCCAGGGCGCCGACGTAAAAGCACTCGGCCGTGAGCGCAGCCTTCAGCGCCGGGTCGTCGATCTTGGGATCGTGGGTCAGGGCGGCCAGCGCGCAGTAGCGGTCGAGGGCCGGCACGTGGCTGCCGAGGGCGGCGTCGGGCCATTCGGCCACGAGCTCGACGCCCGGGAAGCGCTCGGGGCTGGCGAAGGCCGTGCGCGGATCGATCACGGTCAGCGCGAGATCGAGCCCCGCCACCATGGGCGCCATCGCCTGCGAGATGTGGACGGCGCCGACCACCACGAGGCGGACCGGCGGGACCTGCACGGTCAGAAAGGTCTGACGGCCGTCGATCTCGACGAGGCCGCTCTTGCCCGAAGCCAGATGCTTGCCCAGCACCGCCGCCAGGGGATCGGCGGCGATCTTGGCCTCGCGGACGAGGCGCTGCGTCCCGTCGGCCAGGTCGGTGACCAGGATCGTCGCCCGGCGCGCGGCGCGCTCGGCGTTCAGGACCTCCAGGGTCTCGGTGCGCATCAGTCGACCCGCTCGACGAAGACCCGGATCCGGCCGCCGCAGGACAACCCGGCCCGCCACGCCGTCTCGTCGGCGACGCCGAATTCGAGGATGCGGGGCGCTCCGGCCTCGATCACCTCGATCGCCTCGGTGATCACCGAGCCCTCGACGCAGCCGCCCGAGACGGACCCCAAAAAATTGCCCTCGGCATCGACCACGAGATGGCTGCCCACGGGCCGCGGCGCCGAGCCCCAAGTCTCGATCACGGTTGCGAGCGCCACGGCGCGCCCGTCCCGCCGCCAGGAGGAGGCGGCGGCGAGGATGTCTGTATCGGTGCTGAGCATGGCCCTCGAGACCTCGGCCGGCGGGTGCCCCCCGCCTGCCTCAGGTATGGCCCGCGCGCCGTGGTGCAAGGCGCGGAGGCGTCGATCCGCGGTCGCCTTGGCCGATCGCGGTGCGGGTGCGATAACGGCCCACCGCCCGCAACCGCCCGCCCCATGTCCGCCCCCGTCACACGGCCCCCATGCCGCCAGTCCCGGCCCCGCCTTGGCGGGCGGCTGCGGCACGGGCACGCGAACTCATGAACGCTCCCGATCCCGGCCTGGCCCGCGCCCTGCGGACGGATCCGCCGCGGTCGCGCTCGGCGCCGCACCGGCTGTGGAAACGGATCAGCCGCGCCATCGGCGATGCCCTGCCGAAGGGGCTCTACGCCCGGTCGCTGATCATCATCATCGCGCCCGTGGTCCTGCTTCAGTCGGTGATCGCCTACACGTTCATGGAGCGGCACTGGCAGCTCGTGACCAAACGCCTGTCGGCCGCCGTGACCGCCGACGTCGCCGCGCTGATCGACATCTACGAGAGCTATCCGCAGGACCGGGACGCCGAGACGCTGTCGCGCATCGCGGCCGAGCGGCTGAACCTCGACCTCGACATCCTGAAGGGCGCCAAGCTCCCGGCTCAGGGGCCGCGGCCGTTCTTCTCGATCCTGGACGAGGCGCTCTCCGACGAGATCAAGCGCCAGATCCGCCGGCCGTTCTGGATCGACACGGTCGGCCGCTCGAACCTGATCGAGATCCGGGTGGCGATCCCCGAGGGGGTGATGCGGATCACCGGCCGGCGCAGCCAGGCCTACGCGTCGAACTCGCACATCTTCCTGGTCTGGATGATCGGCTCGTCGCTGGTGCTGCTCGGTGTGGCGATCCTGTTCCTGCGCAACCAGATCAAGCCGATCCTGCGGCTCGCCGCGGTGGCGGAGGGGTTCGGCAAGGGCCGGGAGATCGAGTTCCGGCCCCGGGGAGCCCGGGAGGTCCGCCAGGCCGGCCACGCCTTCATCGAGATGAAGCGGCGCATCGAGCGGGCCATGGAGCAGCGCACGACGATGCTCAACGGCGTGAGCCACGATCTGCGCACCATCCTCACCCGCTTCCGCCTGTCCCTGGCGCTTGTCGAGCAGACCAGCGAGATCGAGGATCTGAGCCGGGACGTCGACGAGATGAGCCGGATGCTGGAGGGCTACCTGGCCTTCGCCCGCGGCGATTCCGCGGAGCCCGCCACCCCCACCGACATGCGGACCCTTCTGGAAGACCTGCGCAGCGACGTGGAGCGCCTGGGCGCCCATGTCTCGGAGGTGAATCTCGCAGGCGCCCCCGAGGTCACCGTGCGCCCGGGGGCGTTCCGGCGCTGCCTGTTCAACCTGGCGGCCAACGCCGCCCGCTACGGCGAGACGGTGGCGATTTCCGGCCGGCTCGAGGCCCGCGCCTTCTACGTCTCGATCGACGATGACGGCCCGGGCATCCCGGCCGAGAGCCGCGAGGAGGTGTTCAAGCCGTTCGTGCGCCTGGACGATTCCCGGCAGGATGCGGGCGGATCCGGGCTGGGGCTGGCCATCGCCCGGGACATCGCCCGGGCCCATGGCGGCGACATCGCCCTGTACGAAAGCCCGCTCGGCGGCCTGCGGGCGACGGTCCGGGTGCCGGCCTGAGGCCGGTCAGGCGTCGGCCGGCCCGCGCAGGCGCTGGATCTCGGCCTGGGTGTTGCGGATGAGATGGTCGATGCTCGCCGCGTCGAGGCCGGCACGGCCGAGGCGCTCGCGCAGGGCCGCCTCGCCGTTCCAGGCGTAGCCCGCATCGTTCGGGAGATGGCGCTGCAGCAGCGAGCTGAAAACGCGCTCGCGCCGGTAGGCAGGATGCCGCAGCAGCCGGCCGATCTGGGCCGTCAACATATCAAGCGGCGATACATTTGACCTGTTGCCGTTCGACGAGACCGTTGATGGGCGCATACTGGCATCTCCTCCTGAAAAGCCAGTATCCAGCCAAATTCTTGCACTTCGGTGAGTGAGCGGATGATCCGGCGAAAAACTCCCGGCTCCGGGGTCCCAACCTTTGCCGCAGGGTGGTATGCAGGCGCGACGCCCACGAGCCGCGGCCAACCGCGCGCCGGATCCGAGTGCCCAACATGAACCCGCTCGTCCCCCTGTTCATCCTCCTGTCCCTGCCGCTCGCGGCGATCGGCCTCGTGCTCTACACGGACACGGGCATCGAGCCGGCGCTGTTCTACGCCTCGGTGAAGACCTTCGTGATCCTGGGCGTGATCGCCGGGGCGATGTCGTTCGGCGCCATGAAGCTCTCCGAGCGCACCAAGCCCTAAAACCTTTCAGTCCCGCGGAGAGCGCGATGCTGCACGTCGTTCCGGCCTTCTCGCGCATCGGCGAGGAGAACGCGTTCGCGGTGCTCGCCCGCGCTCAGGCGCTCTCCGCCCAGGGGCGGGACGTGATCAACCTCGGCATCGGCCAGCCCGACATGCCGACGCCCGCCCACGTGGTCGAGGCCGGCATCAAGGCGCTGCGCGACGGGCACCACGGCTACACGCCGGCGGTGGGCATCCCGGGCCTGCGCGAGGCGGTGGCCCGCGACATCCACCGCCGCCACGCCGTCGAGGTCTCGCCGGATGCCGTGATGATCGTGCCGGGCGGCAAGGTCACCATGTTCATGGCGATCCTGATGTTCGGCGAGCCGGGCGCCGAGATCCTGTATCCGGATCCCGGTTTCCCGATCTACCGCTCGATGATCGAGTTCACCGGGGCGACTCCGGTGCCGGTGCCGATCCGCGAGGCCAACGGCTTCGCCTTCTCGGCGGCCGAGACCCTGGCGCTGATCACCCCCAGGACCCGCCTGCTGATCGTCAACTCGCCCGCCAACCCGACCGGCGGCGTGACGCCCAAGGCCGAGATCGACGCCCTGGTGGCGGGCCTCGCCGACCACCCCGACGTGGCCGTGCTGTCGGACGAGATCTACGGCACGATGACGTATGACGGCGAGGCCCACCACTCGCTGCTGAAGTATCCCGAAATCCGCGACCGGCTGATCTATCTCGACGGCGCGTCCAAGACCTACGCGATGACCGGCTGGCGGCTCGGCTGGTCGGTCTGGCCCAAGCCGCTCTACGACGCGGCCCGGAAGCTCGCGGTCAACGCCCATTCCTGCGTGAACGCCTCGACCCAATGGGCCGGCATCGCGGCTTTGGATGGTCCGCAGGATTGCGTGGCCGAGATGGTCGCCGAGTTCGATCGCCGCCGGGCGATCGTGGTGGACGGCTTGAACGCCCTGCCGGGCGTGTCCTGCATCGCCCCGAAGGGGGCGTTCTACGCCTTCCCGAACATCTCGCAGACCGGCTGGAAGGCGAAGCCCCTGGCTGCCACCCTGCTGGAGGAGGCGGGCGTCGCGGTGATCGGCGGCCCGGATTTCGGCGTCCACGGCGAGGGCTATATCCGCCTGTCCTACGCCAACTCGGCGGAGAATATCCGCCGGGCGCTGGAACGGATGGGGCAGTTTTTGACTGAGCGGAAGCCGGGCTGACCGCCGCGTCACGACCCCACCACCAACCCCCGACCTCATCCTGAGGTGCTGCGCAGCAGCCTCGAAGGAGCCCTCCAGGGATCGCGCGGCCGGCTGGAGGGCTCCTTCGAGGCGCCCGCTTCGCGGCCGCACCTCAGGATGAGGGAGTGGTTTGGATGAGGGGGGATTGGGAGGACGGGCCGGTTACGACGCCGGCTGTCCGATCAGGATTTCCCCGCCCGCTTCTCGATCCAGCCCGCCAGCCAGTCGGCGATGTCGAGACTGTTCTTGTCCTGCATCAGCATGTGCGAATTGCCGTGGATGCCGATCTCCGGCAGCAGGATCAGCTCGGCCCGGCCACCGGCCGCGTTGGCCGCGGCGACGAAGCTGCGGCACTGCTTGAGCCGGGGCGCCCAGCGGGGCGAGGCGTCGACGAAGTCGCCGAACAGGACCAGGATCGGCAGGTCCTTGTAGGGGGCGAGGTCGTCCTTGGCCGGATCCGGGCAGGCGGCGGGCTCGATCGCCACCAGCGCGCGGATGCCGGTGCGGTCGAGGGCGGCGGTCTGGAACGGGTAGATGCCCGATTGCGAGTGCGAGACCAGCACCGCGCCCTTCAGCCGCTTGGCCAGTTCCGAGAGGCCCGGCACGGTCGGGTTCGGCACCGGCAGGGCCGCGGACCAGTCGGCGACCATCTGCTTCCAGAACTCGCCCTGGGCCTCCAGGGGAAACTGCATCCCCGGAAACACCTTCGGGTATTCCGGCCCGAACCGGAAGATCGCCCAGGCCGGCTCGCGCCCGGCGGAGAAGACCGGCGGGAGCGAATCGGCCTCGGCCTTGCCCATCTTCACCGCGTCGATCTGGGCCGGACTGATCGCCGAGCGCCCGCGCCAGGCCTGGTCGATCACGTAGGTCGGGAAGCCGCGGCGGACGAAGAACTCGTCCCAGCCCATGCGCCCGTCCGGGGTCGTCTCCCAGGTCTTGCCGGTGAGGCAGCAGCCATGGATCAGCACCAGAGGCGGGCGCACCGGCTCCACCGGGATCTGATAGCGGACATAGACCTGATCGACCGTGATCGTCCCCGACGGCGCGTAGGCCGGCAGGGTCGAGAGGGTGTCGGACTGGATGTCACGACCGCCGACGAAGAAGCTGCCCTGGCCGGCGAGCGTCAGGGGGCCGGGACCCGGGTCGGCGGCGAGGACAGGTGCGCTCATCGCGGTCAGGCCTCCGGCGAGCAGGACTCCGGCGAGCAAGGTTAAGACGGGACTTGGGACGGCTTGCCGTGCGCGGGACGGAGCGGGCAATGACAGCGTCGGCATGAAACGTCCCGGTCCTTCGCGGCCGGGACGCATCGGCCCGGTTCACCACCCGCACAGGCCTATCACGAAGCTCGGCCGGCACGGGAGATCTGTAGCCGGAAATGCAGTTCGTTCAGGCGGGGATGTCGCGCTCGATCCGGGCCGTCGCCTCGCCGGGCACGTCCAAGGCTTCGGCGAGCATCTTCAGGAACTGGCGCTCCTGCAGCGTGTCCGGATCGATCGCCAGCCGGGCCGCCGTGTAGATCCGCGCCGCCGCCTCGGGCTCGTCCACCCGCTCGGCGATCTCGTCGATCTCGGCGGGGCTTTCCAGTTCGCGATCGAGCCAGGCCCGCCCGTCGACATCGAGGCCGGCGCCGGCCACCGCCGCGTCGAGGCGCTTGCGCTCGGCCGTGTCGACCATGCCGTCCGCGATGGTGGCGGCCACCATCGCCCGAAGCATCAGCCGCGCCTCGTCCTCGTCGACCTTGGAGAAGTCCGGGCCGCCCTGTTCCGGCGGCGCGGTCCCGCGCAGGGCCCGGTAGGCGAGCCCACCGATCAGCGCAAGACCGCCCAAAGCCGCGCTGGCGGCGATGCCGCCGCGCCGGGACCGCACCAGCGCATCCACGATTCGCCTGCTGTCAGCCATGTCCATCCTCCCGGGTTGATTCCGAATCGGTTCGGAAACCCCCGGGAGCCGGCCAAGTTCAGGCGTAAGTTTCAGGCGTCGGCTTCGTCGTCCTCGTCCGCCTCGTCGATATCGACCAGGAAGACGATGTCGGCCTCGTCCTCGTCCTCCTCGTCGGTCTCGCCGCCGGCATGGTGCTTGTCGTCGGTGAACTCGCCCTCGCCGTCATCCTCGGCGAGCGCGTCCTCGAAGATCTCGATCTCGTCCTCGGTGGCGGCCCGGATGATGAGCGGCGAAGTGCCGTTCCAGAGCGGCTTGCCTTCGCTCGTCATCGTCCGGATGTCTTCCTTGAAGCCTTCGCAGGTGAAGAGGTCCTTGGCGGACGCCTCGTCGCTGTTGATCACCGCCACGGCGGTGCCCTCGATCTCGAGCGTGAACATGGCCGGCATCCTTCTCGTAACCGTCCTTGGCGCGCCCGGTCAGCGGGATCGCGCGCGGGTGCGACGCACCGCCCCGGGGAGAAATGCCTAAGCTTACCCCGGCGGTCATGAGCGCCGCGCGCGGATGCTGTAGGGGTGAACCGGACGCCCGCCAAGCCCGTCTCGTCCGAGCCGCCTCGAAAGCGGTGGCGCGAATCCTGCCGGGCGGCGGCGATAATGAAACCGGACGGGAAGAAGGATCACCGCGGATGCGGATCAGGCTGGGCTGCGAGATGCGCTACGCCTTCCCCTATCCGGTCCCGATGGTGGTGATGCTCAACGTGCATCCCACCCGGGCTGACGCCCTGGAAGCGCCCGACACGCTCCGCACCGATCCGCCGGTGCCGGTGGAGCTCTATCGCGACGGCTTCGGCAACCTGTGCGGGCGGCTCACCGCGCCCGCAGGGGGCTTCACCATCGGCACCGACGCGGTGATCGGCGACGACGGGCGCCCGGACCCGGCCCATCTGGAGGCCGAGCAGCACGCGATCGAGGCGCTGCCCGCCGAGACGATCGTGTTCCTGCTGCCGAGCCGCTACTGCGAATCGGACCTGCTCGCCGACGAGGCCTGGCGCCTGTTCGGCCATATCGAGCCGGGCTGGGGCCGGGTGCAGGCGGTCTGCGACTTCGTGCACGACCACATCGCGTTCGGCTACGAGTTCGCCCACGGCGACCGCACGGCCCAGGATGCCTATGCGGGCGGGCGCGGAGTCTGCCGGGACTTCACCCACCTGGCCGTGGCCTTCTGCCGCGCGCTCAACGTGCCGACACGCTACTGCACCGGCTATGTCAGCTTCATCGGTGAGCCCGAGCCGCACCCGGCCGGCGACTTCGCCGCCTGGATGGAGGTCTATCTCGGCGGACGCTGGCACGTGTTCGACCCGCGCAACAACAGCCCGCGGATCGGCCGGGTGATGGTCGCCTACGGCCGCGACGCCGCCGACGTGCCGCTGACCCACACGTTCGGCCCCAATCCCCTGGTGGGCTTCCGGGTCTGGGCCGACCGGATCGACCATCTCGACGCCTCCGGCGACGCGCCAATCCTGCCGGAAGAACCGCTGCCGCCGCAGAGCATGGCGACCCGGATGGGGTGAGTTCTGGCGCCGAGGGCGGCGAAAGTCCCGGTTTCAAAAGGTCCGAGACCTTTTGCGGGTCCGGGGCGGAGCCCTGGTGTCCTCAGGGGCTCCGCCCCCGAACCTCGCCAAAGGGCACGCCCTTTGGGAACCCGTTCTTTGGGCAGCCTATACCCCCGCCCCGCGGGCGATGGCGCGCTTGACCACCGCCTGCACCTCCGGGTTCGAGAGGAACAGGTCGTGGTTGATCAGGCCGCCGCCGTAATCGGAGGCGTCGGCGACGCGCACCCCCAGGGCCTCCAGCTTGGCGCGATCGGCCGCTCCCGCCCGGACGCCGCCGGCGAGCGCGGCGGAGAGTTCGAGCGCCCGGTCGTTGGTCGAGGAGATTACGGTGATCTTCGACACGTCGGGACCGAGCCGGGCGACGCCGTTCGAGAACAGGTCGAAGTCGATGTCGGGGGCGGCCAGCACCACCGCGCCGATGCGCGACATCGCCGCCTCGCCGGCCTCGGCGCGCAGCATGCGGATGGTCTCGAGGGTGAGCAGTGTGCCCATCGAATGCGCGACGATGTTGATGCGGCCGCCGCTCGCGCTCGCCGTGATGGCCTTCAACAGATCCTCGAAGGCGTCCCGCGACCAGAGCGCGCTCTCGCGATCGTAATTGTAATCGAACGTGGCGGCCGCCGACGGCCAGGTGAACAGGCCCGAGACGCCCCGGAACCGGATGCCGTCCGACAGGCGCGCCGCGCTGACGGCGGCGGATTCGAACGATTCCCGGTAGCCGTGCACGTAGATCAGCACGTCGCGGCCCAAAGCCGCCTGCGCGAAGGCGTCCGCGGCGCCCGGGCCGGTCTCGGTCTTGGGCACGGCCCCGATGGTCCAGTCGCCGGTGATCACCGCCGAGACCTTGCCGAGGAGCGAGCGGTCCGGCGGCGACAGGCGCACCTCCGCGAAGCTCAGGCCGCGCCCGCGCTCGGAATTGAAATACGGCGGCCGGGGCGGCGTGCCCACAGGCTTGCGCGTCGTAGCCACGAGCAGCACCGGCATGACGTCCAGCGCCGATTGCTTCTCGGGCAGGGCGGAGGTGCCGAGGTCATCGGTGACGCAGGCGCCAAGGCTGGGAGCGAGCCCCGCCGCCCCCGCGAGGGCGCCGATCCGGAGAAGTGCGCGGCGTGAGACGGTGTGGCTCGACATGATCCGGGTGCGTTCGGGCGGGGCGCCAACCGTCGCGCAGGATCGTGACCATGGCGGGGCACGATCATGGGCCGAGCCTGTGGAGTACGGGTAATCAGCGGTTCGTGGTGCGGCGGACACAGGCGCGGGGCCGGGGCGGCATGCCGTGCCAGCCCCTTGCGACGATACCCTCTCGACGGCAGCGCTTGGCGCCGCCATGAAGGATCCATGACGCCGTCCATCGACATCGAGAGCCTGCGCGAGCGCCTGCTGCGCGGCGACCGCGCCGCCCTGGCCCGGGCAATCACCCTGGCGGAGTCGAAACGGGCCGATCACCGGGCGCTCGCCGCGTCGCTGATCGACTCGGTCCTGCCGGAGACCGGCAAGGCGATCCGGGTCGGCATCACCGGCGTGCCCGGCGTCGGCAAGTCCACCACCATCGACGCCCTGGGCTCGAATCTCACGGAGGCCGGCCACAAGGTCGCGGTGCTCGCCGTCGATCCGTCCTCGTCGCGCACCGGTGGCTCGATCCTCGGCGACAAGACCCGGATGGCCCGGCTCGCCCACGATCCGAAGGCGTTCATCCGCCCCTCCCCGTCCTCGGGCACGCTCGGCGGCGTCGCGGCCAAGACCCGCGAGACCATGCTGCTTTGCGAGGCGGCGGGCTTCGACGTGATCCTGGTGGAGACCGTGGGCGTCGGCCAGTCCGAGACCGCGGTCGCGGACCTCACCGACTTCTTCCTCGTGCTGATGCTGCCCGGGGCCGGCGACGAGCTCCAGGGGATCAAGAAGGGCATCCTCGAACTCGCCGACATGATCGCAGTCAACAAGGCCGATGCCGGCGAGGCCGAGCAGCGCGCCAACGCCGCGGCTTCCGAATACCGCGCCGCCCTGCACATCCTCACCCCCGCCTCGGCGACCTGGACGCCGCCGGTGGTGACGATCTCGGGCTTCCACAACCTGCGCCTCGACGCCCTCTGGGCGCGGATCGTCGATCACCGGGAGAAGCTCACCGCCACCGGGGAGATCCAGGCCAAGCGCCGGGCGCAGGACGTGAAGTGGATGTGGGCCCTCGTCCACGAGCGGCTGCACCAGCGCCTTGTCGGCTCGCCGGAGGTCCGGCGCAGCACCGCCGAGGCCGAGGCCGGCGTCGCAAGGGGCGAGACCTCCCCGGCCGCCGGCGCGGCGGCCATCGCCGAGCTGATCGGGCTCTGACCCGCGCCGCCGGCGTTGACCCTGATCCGCATCAGGCGGACCGGATCGCAGAAAATCACCGTGGCGCGGTGCGCAAACCCGGTCTCGCGCGTTCGGTGCACGACGAGGCATCCTGCGGCGCCTCCTCTCGTACCGGCGCCGCACTCACGTCGAGGAGAGAGTCATGGTGGATACGGATCGGATCGTCGGCGGCGCCAAGGAAGCCCTCGGCAAGGCTCAGGGCACGGCCGGCGACTTCGTGGGCTCGAACCGGGACTCGGTGGAAGGCCGGGTCCGCGACGTTCAGGGCCAGGCCCAGAACGCCTACGGGCAGGTCAAGGACAAGGCCCGGGACCTCGCCGACAAGGCCAGCGACTATGCCGGCGACGCCTATGGCCGGGCCGGCGACGTCGCGGGCGACGCCTACGAGCGGAGCGGTTCCTACCTGCGCGACGGCCGCGCCGCGGTCGGTGCCCGGGTCGAGGAGAACCCGCTGGTCGCGCTGCTGATCGCCGGCGCGGTCGGCTACGGCATCGCCCTGCTGTTCCACGGGCGCCGCTGAACCCCATACGGCTCCGCCCTCACGGGGGCGGAGCCGCTTCGGCCTTACTGCGCGGTCCAGCCGCCATCCATGCTGATATTGGCGCCCGTGATCTGGCTCGCCGCGTCGGAACACAGAAAGACCGCCAGCGCCGCCACCTGATCGACGGTGACGAATTCCTTGGTCGGCTGCGCCTTGAGCAGCACGTCCTCGATCACCTGCTCCTTGGTCAGGCCCCGGGCCTTCATGGTGTCGGGGATCTGCGCCTCGACCAGCGGCGTCCAGACATAGCCCGGCGAGATGCAGTTCACCGTGATCCGGTGCGGCGCCAATTCCAGAGCGGCCGCTTTGCTCAGCCCGCTGATCCCGTGCTTGGCCGCCACGTAGGCCGACTTGAACGGTGAGGCCACCAGCGAATGCGCCGAGGCGGTGTTGATGATCCGCCCCCAGCCCCGGGCCTTCATGCCGGGGATCGCGGCATGCATCGCGTGGAACGCCGAGGACAGGTTGATCGCGATGATCTGCTCCCACTTCTCCGGCGGGAACTCCTCGATCGGCGAGACGAACTGGATGCCGGCATTGTTGACCAGCACGTCGACGGTGCCGAACGCTTTTTCCGCCTCCCGAACCATCGCGGTGATCGCCTCGGGCTTGCTCATGTCGGCGGCCGAGTAATGCGCTTTCACCCCATGCTCGCGCTCGATCCCGGCGCGAATCTCCTCGATGGCCTGCGCATCCCCGAACCCGTTAAGCACCACGTTCGCCCCCTGCGCCGCGAGGGCGCGGGCGATGGCGAGGCCGATGCCGCTGGTGGATCCGGTGACGAGGGCGGTCTTGGACGTGAGGGTCATGGGGCCTCCTGAGCTTCGTCCCGAAGGATGTTGACCAACGTTCGGGACCGGACGGTGCGCGAAAACCGGGGTTTTCAAGTCGTGATCCCGTACCTGCCTCAAGGCAGGCGCGAAATCGACCCTCCCGAGGCGCTCGCCGCCAAAGCCGGTATCGGTTCGGCCGCGCCGTCACCCGCCGTCGCCGCGGCACCCTGTGCCTGCGCGGGGAATGCCAGTTCCACCCGCAACCCGGGCCCGTTGTCGGAGAGCCGCAACGTCCCCCGATGAAGCCGCACCACCGCGTTGACCAGGCTGAGCCCCAGTCCGAAGCCCGGCCGCGACCGCGCATCCTCCAGCCGCACGAACCGCCCGAGAACCCGCCCGCGCTCGGCTTCCGGGATGCCGGGCCCATGGTCGGACACAGCAAGGCGGATGGTCTCGCCGACCCGCTCGGCCTCCACGGTGACCCGGGCCTCCGCCCCGCCGGCCCCGTATTTCAGGGCGTTGTCGATCAGGTTGGCCAGCGCCTGCCCGATCAGCTCGCGATTGCCCGCGATGATCAACCCGTCGTCGACGCGCACCGCGAGGTCCAGGCCCTGATCCTCAGCGACCGCCTCGTAGAGTTCCCCCACCTCCCGGACAGCAGCGCCGAGATCCACCGGCGCCAGGATTTCCCGGGCATTGCCGGCCTCGAGCCGGGCGATCATCAGCAGCGCATTGAACACCCGGATCAGCCCGTCGCTCTCCTCGATCACCGCCTCCAGGGCGGCACGCAGTTCCTCGGGCGAGGCGGCTTTGCGCAGAGCCTCGTCGGCGCGGTTGCGCAAGCGGGTGAGCGGCGTCTTCAGGTCGTGGGCGATGTTGTCGGATACCTCGCGCATGCCGCGCATCAGTTCGCCGATCCGCTCCAGCATCAGGTTGAGGCTGGCGGCCAGGCGGTCCAGCTCGTCGCCGTTCCCCGCCACGTAGAGCCGTCCGTCGAGATCGCCGGCCATGATCGCCCGGGTGGTCTGGGTCATGGCATCGACCCGGCGCAGGACCCGGCTCGCCGCCAGCCAGCCGCCGATCACGCCGAGCAGCACCACCGCGGCCAGCGACGTGCCGAAGGCCCGGCCGATCACCGCCCGCAGCCGGTCGCGCTCCTCCGTGTCGCGGCCGACCAGGAGCCGGAACCCGCCCGGCAGGGTGAAGACCCGCACGATCGCCCGGTGAGGCTCGGTATCCGAATCGCTGCGGCCGTAGCGGGTCTCGCTCTGGCCCGGACTGGCCAGCACCGCGGCTGGGACGTAACCGACATTGCCGACCACGTGCTCGCCGCTCGCCGTAGTCACCAGGTAGAGGGAGGCGCCAGGCTCCCGGGAGCGGCGCTCGACCACGGTGATCAGCCGGCGCAGGCCCCCGGCATTGTACTGCTCGGACAGGCCGTTGATCTCGGCATCGATGGTCGAGACGATCTGGTCGTCCAGCACCGCCCGGGCGTTCCAGGCGACGTAGCCGAGCGCCAGGAAGGCGCAGAGCGCGAAGATCGCCAGATAGGCAATCGACAGCTTGAACGCGGTGGTCCGGAACAGCTTCTGGACGCGCGCCCCGATGGTCTCGCGCGGGATCGGCTCGACCGAAAAGCCCGCGCTCACCCGGTGCTGCCTTCGTCGAAGCGCAGCACGTAACCGGCGCCCCGGACCGTGTGGATGATCGGCGACGCGAAGCCCTTGTCGAGCTTGCCGCGCAGGCGCGAGACATGGACGTCGATGACGTTGGTCTGCGGATCGAAATGGTAGTCCCAGACATGCTCGAGCAGCATCGTCCGGGTCACCACCTGCCCGGCATGCCGCATCAGATATTCGAGCAGCCGGAATTCCCGCGGCTGGAGCACGATCTCCCGGCCGGCCCGGGTCACCCGGTGGGACAGGCGGTCGAGTTCGAGATCGCCGACCCGATAGCGGGTCTCCTCCGCGGCACCCGAGCCGACCTGCCGCCGGGCCAGGGCCTCGGTCCGGGCGAGCAGCTCGGAGAACGCGTAGGGTTTCGGCAGGTAATCGTCCCCACCGGCGCGCAGGCCCTTCACCCGGTCGTCGACCTGGCCCAAAGCCGACAGGATCAGCACCGGCGTGGTGACCGCCTGCTCGCGCAGGGAGCGGATCAGCGACAGCCCGTCGAGCTTCGGCAGCATCCGGTCGACGATCAGCACGTCATAGGCGCCCTCGCGGGCGAGCGCGTAGCCGTCCAAGCCATCATGGGCGCTGTCGGCGACGTGCCCGGTCTCGCGGAACGCCTTGACGAGATAGGCGGCCGCTTCCCGGTCGTCCTCGATGATGAGCAGTCGCATGGACCCAGTCCATAGCGCGGCTCGGGAAACGGGGGAACGCTGCTCTGTCACCACGGCCATCGCAAACACCCCTCCCCTCTCGGACAAGCGAGCGGGCCGAGCCCGGGGGGCGGATCCCGGCCTGCTCCGGAGCTGGGGACCTCGGAGGGCACGAGGTCGGATGCGGGCTCCGGCCGCGCGAGCGGCCATGAGACGGTGCTAACATCCGAATTACAGGACGCTCGCGCCAGGATGACTTCGCGGTAAGGAAGCTGGCACAAGACCAACGGCAAAAACGCGAACAGGCCGCCCCGGTGAGGGGCGGCCTGTTCGCGTTCGGTGATCGTGATGAGGGATTGTGTGTGATTGCGATGTGCGGGTCTGGCGGCGACCGACTCTCCCGTGCCTTGAGACACAGTACCATGGGCGCTGGCGTGTTTAACGGCCGAGTTCGAGATGGGATCGGGTTCTGGGCACGCCGCTCAAGCCACCAGACCGGCACATCGCAATT
>NZ_JAKSYO010000191.1 GCF_022829635.1 Methylobacterium sp. E-066 | reverse complement strand
CCGTCATTGCTGTGGAGGTTCACAAATTCGCTGATCGCGGCACGCTGCCCCTGGAGGGCTTTGCGATGCGCGACAACAGCTTTGACCGGACGATCGAGCGGAACTACGTCCAGAAGTGGCGCTTCCTGATCAAAGAATACGAGGCGGTCAAATCCGGACGCTCGCAGACGTTCGGGTCGGTCGGCGCCTTCTATCGCCATCACGGCACCTGTTCGCAGACGTTCCGCAAATATTACAACCGTTATCTATCCAGCGGCCAGGAGGACGACCTGCTGCCGCAGAAGCGCGGCCCGCGCTGGGCGGCGCGGCGGATGTCGGCCGCGGTCGAGGCTGAGATCGCCGCGGCGCGCCGGCTTGGCCTCAACCGCTACGAGATCTACGCTGTGCTGGCCGAACGCCGGCCCGATCCGCCCTCGGCTTCCGCGATCTACCGTGCGCTCAAACGCCAGGGGATGAACCGCCGCGACAGGCCGATGCAGGAGGAGAAGCGCAGCATCATCCGTGCGCGGGCGGGCGAACTCGGCCATGTCGACCTGCATCGCGTGCCGCGCGACGCCTTCCTCGATCCACCCCAGGGCGACGTCCATCTCGTCGGCGTCGTGTGCACCTGCGCGCGACTGGCCTGGGCCGAGATCGTGATCGGCAAGAAGGCGCTGGCGGTCATGTTCCAGACCCTGAAGGCCCTCAACACCCTCCACCAGCGCTACGGCCTGCGCTTCGGCGAGGTGCTGACCGACAACGGGGCCGAGTTCGCCGCCCGAACCAAGCCCGCCGAGCACCCATTCGAGGCCATGCTGCTCACCTCGGCGTCAAGCACCGGTACACGCGCCCCTACCGGCCCCAGACCAACGGCA
Source organism: Methylobacterium sp. E-066 (assembly GCF_022829635.1). GTDB lineage: Bacteria > Pseudomonadota > Alphaproteobacteria > Rhizobiales > Beijerinckiaceae > Methylobacterium. Next base: position 242 of record NZ_JAKSYO010000191.1, on the reverse strand, counting down.
AGATCGAGCGCTTCTGGCGAACGCTCGGTGACGATATGATCGACGGCACGACCTTCGACGACCTCGATCACTTCTCTGACGAACTCTTTCAATACATGATCTATTACAACGAGATCAGACCCCACCAAGCCCTCGGCGGGATCTCGCCCAAGGCCTTCCTCGCAACCCTCACCCCCAACTGACCACCCCGCCCCGATCAGCGAATTTGTGAACCTGCACAATTGCGAGCGCAGCGAAGCAAC
>NZ_JAKSYO010000186.1 GCF_022829635.1 Methylobacterium sp. E-066 | reverse complement strand
GGCCCAGGCTGTGTGAAAACGCGCTGATCTGTTAGTGTAAATCCTGATCTTGGGAGGTCGGGATGAAGCGTTTCATTGCAGGCGAGGATCGTCAGCAGATCACACTGCTTCCCGACTGTCTGGACGACTACATCACTGCGGACAATCCGGTTCGCCTCGTCGAGGTGTTCGTCGATGAGCTCGATCTGACAAAGCTCGGCTTCGCGGGCGCCGTGCCGGAGGCAACGGGCCGTCCCGCCTACCATCCGGCGATCCTGCTCAAGATCTATCTCTACGGCTACCTCAACCGCGTTCCGTCGAGCCGGCGCCTCGAACGCGAGAGCCAGCGCAACATCGAGCTGATCTGGCTGACCGGTCGGCTGATGCCCGACTTCAAGACGTTGGCCGACTTCCGCAAGGACAACGGTTCGGCCATCCAGGCCGCCTGCGCGCAGTTCGTGGTGCTGTGCCGCAGGCTGAACCTGTTCAGCAAGGCCGTCGTCGCGGTCGACGGCAGCAAGTTCAAGGCGGTGAACAACCGCGACAGAAACTTCACCGCCGCCAAGGTCGAAGCTCGACTTGCCCAGGTCGAGACTAGCATCGGCCGTTACCTCGCGGCGCTGGACCGGGCCGACCGCGAGCCAAGCGACATCGCCGAGGCGCGCACGACGCGGCTCAAGCAAAAGATCACTGGCTTGCGCGAGCAGATGCAGGTTCTCCAAGCGAGAGGCCGGCAGGTCGAGGCCGCACCTGACGGCCAGATCTCGCTGACCGATTCCGATGCGCGCTCCATGGCGACCAGCGGCAAGGGCACCGGCATGGTCGGCTACAACGTCCAGGCGGCCGTGGATGCCGAGCATCACCTGATCGTGGCGCACGATGTGACCAACATCGGGAACGACCGGGCGCAACTCGCGCCGATGGGGCTTCTGGCGCAGGCGGCGACGGGATGCGACACGCTCACGGTGCTGGCCGACCGGGGCTACCTCAACGGCGAGCAGGTCCTGGCCTGCAAAGGCACTGGCGTGCTGCCCTGCGTGCCAAAGACCCTGACCTCGGGCCATGCCAAGCGTGGCCTCTTCACGGGACAGGACTTCGTCTACGACGCCGAACAGGATCACTACACCTGTCCCGCCGGCCAGCACCTGACCAAGGGGCTCGCCCGGTCCGATCGCCGGGCCGAGGGTGACGAGATGGACCACTACCGCAACCTGACGGCCTGTCTCGATTGCGCGCTCAAGCCCCGCTGCACGCCGGCGGAGACGCGGCGTGTCAAACGCTGGGTGCACGAGGGCGTCCTCGACGCGATGCAGGCGCGGCTCGACCGGATGCCGGACGCGATGAAGATCCGTCGCCAGACCGTCGAGCACCCGTTCGGCACGCTGAAGGCCTGGATGGGAGCGACCCACTTCCTGGCCCGGACCTTGGCGAAGGTCAGAACCGAGATGAGCCTGCAGGTTCTGGCCTACAACATGAAGCGGATGATCCAGATCTTCGGAGTCGGTCCGCTCATGGCGGCCATCCGGGCTTGAGGCCCACCACCTCGATCCGCCGCGCGAATCCCCGCGATCTCCTCAACCCCTGACGATCAGCGTTCTCACACGGCCTCGGTCGGTAGCTGCCGCGTTGGCGAAAGCCGTCTGGGCGGTCTGGACGAACTGCGCCTGGATAGAGCGATGCAGCACCCGGCGCAGGGCCGGGCGCTGTTCCACATCGGCCCGCAGCACCGCCACAGCGATGCTCAGCATGTGCCCGGCGGCCATCTGCACGAAATGGTTGTGCGGGCTACGGGCGTCGCCGAGCAGGATGAGAGAGTCCCCGATCAGCCCCTCCCGGCCGATCAACCCGATCTCGACCCGACCGCTGGGTTGATCGCGGGTGATCGAGACGAAGCCCGCCTCCGGGAAATACGCCGTCGCGATCGTCGTATGGGACGGGATCAGGACCTGTTGCAGGGGCATCTCCCGGGGGCGCCATGCGGGTCGCAGACTGGAAAAATCCTCCGGCGGAAGGGCTTGGAGGAGCTTGTTGCGAACGTCGGACTGCTGGAGGAGGGCTAAGACGACGAACCCGCACGTGGAACGTGCCACTCACCGACCAAGGCGAGCGAGGCGGAGTAGACCGCCGTCCCGTCCTTATCGCGCACCCGAACCGAATAGGTGCGACGATCCCGGTCCGGGAACTTGTTACGCGCCATTTCCGGGAGGGCATCCAATGCCTCGATGCGAGCGGCGTCGAGGCTGGGCAAGTCGAAGCCCTCATCGTCCTCATGGCGGAAGTGGCCGTCGTCGGTATCGAAGAAAAAATGGGGCATGAGATATCCGATCTCGCTCAGGCGGGAGCATTCGCATCTCTCAGCCGCTGACGCCCAAATGTTCGATCAGCGATGTGTTTGGTTCTGCCTCATTCGGGGGCTGACGTTTGTAGCCTGTGTTGGTGAACCCAAAGTTTTTTTCGCTCTTGGCGTGTGATGCAGGTAGGTTGGGACGAAGTCGCAGAATGCTTTCAGCCGAGCCACATCTGGGATCTCAAGGCGACGCTTCTTGAGGACGATCAGGTCTTCGGACCGCAGGTGTTTCATCACGCGGTTCACGTGAACCGGCGTCAGACCGAGCATGTCGGCGAGGTCAATCTGGGTGAAGGGCAAAGCGTAACCGTCCTTCTCCGCCAAGCCGACCACACGCAGGCGCAGCAGCAGCTCACAGAACAGGTGTGCCATCCGCTCGGCGGCCTCGCGTCCCGCCAAGCTGACGAGCCACTCGCGCAGTACGGCCTCATCGACGAGGGTCGCCCACCAGAGAGCGTGGGCGATGCGGGGATGGTTCTCGGTCAGGTCCTGGATGGTGGCGCGTGGGATCTCCACCACGGTGCACGGCGTCATCGTGCCGAGCGAATGGTCCATCTCGTCGAGGATGGCGACGTGCAGGTCGCAGAAATCGCCCGGCACCATGAGGGCAGTGATGTGGCGCTGACCCTTCGGCAGGATCTTGTAGCGGCAGACGAAGCCGGAGAGGACGAGATGCACGTTATCGGGTCGATCTTCTTCGCTGGTGAGATCCCGACGGGCTGGGACCGGTCGGCTATGCAGGCTCGCGCGCCGCAACGTCACGAGATCGGCCTCGGTTAGTCCGCCTGCGGTGCTGAGCTTGCGGATCAGGGTCTCGATCATGGCTCACGACGCGCTCTTCGGCGGTCGTTTCGCCCCGATCCGGACGGCGTATCGCAATTATGCGGGATAGGCTTCGAGATCGGCGCGTCGAGAGACACGCAATCCGGCGGCACCATACCATCATATATTGTGTTTATGGCAGCGCATGAGATTGAGTACAGTTCCAGACCTTCGGGCCACCCTGGGTCCTATCGTGGATGGGCCTGCGGCTCCCCACATGTGAGAGATGATCATCTTCAAGCCGAACCCCCACAAGCTGCGGGTTACTCCCTCCTCAAAGGAGCCAGGCCGGTTCGATTGGTCGGTCACGCGGGATGATATAGTCGTGCGCCAGTCGGCCCGGTCCTTCGGCTCGGAGGGCGCGTCAGAGGCGAGCGGCGATGCGGCGTTTCGAGAAATCACGTCTCAGTGGCTGAGCGGACGCTAGCTGCTGTCTGCTCGCAACTGACCGGGCGCGCCGGCTACACCCGCTCCGGCTGCGCGAGCATGATGGCGGCACGGATAGCGGCCCGCCGAAGCTCCGGGCTTGCCCAGAACTGACCCATGAGCGTTTGGGCGAAGGGGTGGGCTGCAACGGCCGCGGCAGGGTCGATCCGATAAATCTCACCGAACGAGACCGGACCAGAAGTTGGATCGTCGATGTAGGCGTCCACCACGGCGGTGACATCGTCCTCGACGATGTCGAGGGTGGCGAACAGGTCGAGCGTCATGAGCCGGTTTGCCATGCCGACGCCGTAGCCGCTTCACCGAGGCCCGGCTCTGATTGAGGTTAACACGGTGCGTGCAGCCCGGTCACGTAACCGTGAGGTCCGACATCTCAACAGACGGGGGGCGACCATGCGGAGCACCGGGATCGCCGAAAATCTTAACGCAGGTTTGATCGCGGAGTTAATACACCTCCTACGCTCATAGGATCGTCAGCCGCTCCGATACAGGTGCTGCCGCCTGGGAGAGCCGTGTGCTTCCGCCTGCGACGCAAGGCGACGCCACGATGGCTGCAAAGCTCCCCCACGCCCTCTACCCGCTCATCCGCAAGCTGGAGAGCGTCACCCGCCTCTCTGACGAGGAACGACGGGCGATCGAACGTCTGCCCGTCCGGGTGCGGACCCTCACGGCAAGACAGGACATCGTGCGGGACGGAGACCGGGCGACCCAGTGCTGTGTCATCCTGGAAGGTTGGGCCTGTCGGTACAAGTTCCTGAGCGAGGGGCGCCGCCAGATCTTCTCGTTCCACATCGCGGGCGACATCCCGGATTTGCAGAGCCTTCACATCCCGCTGATGGACCACAGCCTCGGGACGATGACCCAGGCCACCGTGGCGTTCGTCCCGCACGAGAGCATGCACGACCTCACAGCCCGCTTTCCGACCATCGCCGCCGCGCTCTGGCGTGACACGCTGATCGACGCGGCGATCTTCCGGGAGTGGTTGATCGCCATGGGCCGTCGCCCGGCGTTCGAGCACTTGGCGCACCTGTTCTGCGAACTGTACCTGAAGCAGGAGTCGGTCGGTCTGGCGGGTGATCACCGATGTCCCCTGCCGATCACCCAGACCGATCTCGCCGACGCCACCGGCATGACGGCCGTGCACATCAACCGCGTGTTGAAGGAGATGCGCGGTCGTGGGCTGATCACGCTGCACCGGCAGACACTGGTGGTGAAGGCGTGGGACGAGCTTGTCCGAGCCTCAGAGTTCGACGCGACCTACCTGCACTTGCAGAGGCGAGCGGCGGGATGACCCTCTACCTCCAGCCCGTGCGTGTCGCCACCAGCAGTGAAGACAGCGACGGCCAACTCGTGTTCGCGGACGGGTTCCTCGTGGCAGTGCTGGTGCAACTGTCCGGGCAGCACGGGGCCAACGCGGGCATGTGGTTCCTAGAGGCCGGGTTCGGCCTGACCGCGGTGATGAGCGCTCCCCTGTTCCTCGATGTGGACGCGGCTCAAGACTGGATCAGGCTACACCTCGGCATCAAGAGAATTGGCGGGTAGCATAGCTAGAAACCCGAAATGTTCTCACAGATCTAACTTGACCGGTGATGGAGCCCCCCATCTACGCTGGCAATCAGTGTTCATCGTCGAAGCATGACCCTATTCCACCTCCAATATGTAGTTCATCGTGCAACTGCGAGCGGTATCGCGTTCGGTCGGGAGCAGTTCAGCGCCTGCACAGAGACGGAAGCGGTCATCGAGGCCGCTGGCCGGTTCACTCGGTTGCTTGGGAAACGTTCGGGATCGGCCATCCTCAGAGATGAAGCTGGTCGAGTCGTCTGGACCGAACGGCGCCCTGTCGGCTCAGATATCTCCACCGGAGGCTGATCACGATTGGAGAAGGGGGCAATTCTTCCACCTTCCGGTTACACTATTCCTCCAGGTCGAACTGGATCGACACGACCGGGGACAATCATGCTGAGATGGCTACTTCGGTTTCTTACCAGCTCGGAAGCGGTCGAACATGCGGCCAGAAGCGGGGTTGCCCGGCATGGACTGGGCTGACTCAGGCACAGCCCTTGTAGCCGCCGCGCTCGGCTTCCCGTCTTGCTACGCTTAGGACACGATGGCGGCCCTCGCCGTCCTCGATTGCCGACCAGAACTGCACCAGGGCAAGCAGGGCGCCAGCTTCGCCGACCGGCGGCTCGCCGAAGAGTTCAGCCACCGGCACGTCAAGTGTGTGAGCGAGCCGGTTCAGCGTAGCGGCGTGGCGGTCGGTGTGGGCGTCAAGCGTGTCCATGGCCCCGGCAACGCACGAGATAGGCCGCTGATCGCACTATGTATTCAAAATACGGTGCGGCACATTGCTGAGCCGTCCGGCTCGGCCCCGCCGCCCGATCTGATCACGGGCTGGTGGGGGAGGTCGTCTATCTCACCGGCGATAGCCGATACGCAGCGCGGCCCTTTAACATCATACCGAGGACGGGGTTAGCAGGCCGACGTTCTGTCAGGCGAAGCGCTATCTCTCCAGTCAGATACCGACGCTGGCAGCCCCGGCATCGGCTGCCTGCCGTGCGGTTGCACCATCGCGCAGCGCTGCAGCTATGACAGACGAAGACATGTCGATCGCGCCGGCTCGCTCGTCACCAAAATCGTGCATGCTGTTCGCGTTGGATCCAACCCGCGCGTGGAAGTTGTCCGGGAAGCGCCTGTTGATTCGATCCCTCAGCATGTCCGTCGCTATGCGGTAGTCGCCGCTGAAATCCTTCGGCGTTTTGGTCGCCCTCGCACCGGAACCTCGCTCATCTTCCGAAGCAAGCAATTGATGATTTTCCGCCCGACCGGGTCTGGCCGACATAAATTCTGCGAAATTCGAAATCAGTTTTTTGATGGTATTCATTGAACATACCAAAAATAGCAGCGGATATCGCCGCGTTGGGACCTGCGTAGCACGCGCTCGTCGGCGCAAAGTTCCGAGGTGATCCCATACCGAGGCATGATGATCGGTTCGCACGCGCATGCGTCGAAGGATATCCTGAGTCCCTGGCCTGCGCTCCACCGGCAAGGACGATGAAGGTGAGGGCTATGCGCATCCTAGTAGGATAGCTGCCGGGATGGCGTATCGGGGGACGACTAGATTGAAGCGCAGGGCTTGATCAGGCAGCCTTGCGTCGGCCCTTCGGGGTAATCTTAGCCATTGCACCTGGACGCCCAAGGCCGATCGCCTTGGCGAGGGCAGAGCGCCGCTCGGCGTAACTCGGGGCGACCATCGGATAGTCGCCTGGCAGGTCATAGCGCTCGCGGTAGCTCTGCGGGCTCAGACCATTCGCAGTCAGGTGACGCTTCAAGGTCTTGTAGGTCTTGCCGTCCAAGAAGCTGACGATCCCGTCCTGCTGGACCGACTTGCGGATCTGGGCCGCGGTCGGCTTGTCGACCGCTTCGTCCAAGACTGTGCTGGTCGCGACGGTGCTCGTCCCGGAAGCGAGGCTAGCGATCGCGCCGTGCACGCGGGCGATCAGCGCCGGCAGCTCGGCAACCGGAACGGGGTTGTTTGACACGTAGGCGGAGACGACGTCGCCCGCCAATTCGGTGGTTGAATAGTTAGACACGGGTTGATCCGATCGAATGCATGTGACTCGGCGGGGCCGCCGCATATTTTTCTATTGCACGGATATTTTGAAAAGTAATCGGTCATCAATGTCGCATTTAATGTCAACGATGCGACACATTTGCGATCGTGACCGCCCACCAGCTTAACGTTAAGTGCATGAGAAAATCAGTTCAGGATCAGTGTCGTTACCGGACCTCGATAGAACTTGGCTGTTGGATCCTCTCCACAGTCTCTTCGACGAGGCAGCGGACGGGGTCAGTGCACCACTTTGCTGACCGTGGCGCTGAACGATGCGATCCCGTCGCTCTCTACGACCTCTGTGAACGCGCGGTAGGCGTCCTGCTCCGTCGCGAACCGCTCCTGCGATTCAGTACTGCCGCTGGACATGTGGACGACCGCCAACTGCCACGGGTGCCGGAATCCGATCGTTTTCCCGACGAGTAGTCTCAACCGTCAGGTGCCCCACCAGACGGGCTCACGTTTCGTCGGAAAAATATGCCGGGTTTTCAAGCGCCGGAAAAACGCGCAGTCAGGCGTGCATGTCTGCTTCGAGCTACGGCTTGCCAGAAACCGGACGGGCAGCTTTCGGTCAACTTCTGCCGTCCGCGTTGCGCCAGACTACGTCATGCTGGATTGAAGACACGAGCAAAACCGGCCGTTCGGGTCGACGCTCCGGGCCACAGCTGATTGGACCAAGCCCTCGACAAATGCTTGCGTTGAGCGCTCCTCAGAAGTGGACACCTCCTTGCGGCTTTTTTCTTCGAGCGATCGCGTCAATATGCAGTCAGCGCGTTTGGCCAGTCGTCTTGAGACGTGTCCTCCCCCCGCTGCCAAACGACGATGCGGATACATGGGCGAGGGGTCGTTTCCGGCAGGCGACAATCTCCGCGTTGACGGCGACGAGCGCCTCGATCCACGGCATTGGCATGAACTTCGTCATCGCCTCCTGTCGCATCTTCTCATACCTATCGCCCGAGGACGAACGGTCACGGCACGCCGACCTAGGCTGCCATGAGGCTGTCTTATCTGTACAAGGCTTTCCGTACGGCGGTGGCGGCCCTTGCGCTCGGCGCGATCACGGCAGCACTCTGGCACTTGCGGGCGGAGACCGACGGGCTGGCAATCGAGGCGACCTCGATCGACGGGACCCCAGTTACGATCTTCCGTACTCAGGTTGGGCAACCCGGCCCTGTCGTAGTGATCGCCCATGGTTTTGCTGGATCGCAGCAGCTGATGCTGCCCTTCGCGACCACCCTGGCGCATGCCGGGTACGTCGCGGTGACTTTCGATTTTCCTGGTCACGGTCGCAACCCGGCACCGCTGACCGGTAGCATCGCCAGGGAGGACGGTGCCACCCGCAATCTGGCGGCAGTGACGGCGCAGGTCACGGAGCAGGTTCGGATGCGTGGAGATGGGCGCGTTGCTTTGCTCGGCCACTCCATGGCCTCGGATATCGTCGTCCGCGTCGCGCAGGCGTTGCCCTGGGTGGCAACGACAGTCGCGGTCTCGATGTTCTCACCTGCTGTGACGCGGGAGAGCCCGCGCAACTTGCTGGTGATCGTTGGCGACTGGGAAGGGGGCCTGCGCCGCGAGGCCCTTCGAGCGGTCGGGCTGGTTTCAGCACCCGAGCCACCGCGCGAAAACGCAACTTACGGCGATGTCGCGATCGGAACAGCGCGCCGCGCTGCGGTCTCGGCAGGCGTCGAGCACATCGGCGTGCTGTATGCCCGTGCCAGTCTCACGGAGGCCGTCACCTGGCTCGACGGAGTCTTCGGGAGGTCGCCTCGCATGTTGGGGGCGCCCGATCAGCGTGGTCCTTGGATCCTAATGCTGCTTGCGGGCGTCGTGGCGCTGGCATGGGCTGCGTCGCATCTCCTACCCGTGGTGAGCCGGATGCCCGTCGGAGCTGGCCTCGGCTGGCGGCGCCTGTGGCCGGCGCTCGTATTCCCCGCCGTCGCGACGCCACTCGTCCTGCGGGTGCTGCCGACCCATATCCTCCCAGTCCTAGTCGCGGATTACCTCGTCGCGCATTTTGCGATGTACGGTCTGCTCACTGCAGGCTGCCTATGGCGGATTCGGTCTCGATCCGTGACAGCGCAGGAAAGCGCGTCGTCCCCGGTGGCGGTCGGAGCTCTGGCAGCCGGAGCGTTGGCTGTCACCCTCTACGGCTTCGTCGGGCTCGCGCTGCCCATCGATACCTACGTGACCTCCTTCATGCCGGGGCCGAACCGGATCGTCCTCATCCTGGCGATGCTCATCGGTACCGTCCCGTTTTTTCTTGCCGACGAGTGGCTGATGCGCGGACCGGATGCCGGGCGCGGCGCCTACGCGGCCTCGAAGATGGTCTTCTTGTTGTCGCTGGGCCTCGCCGTCGGGCTCGATTTCGGACGTTTGTTCTTCCTCGTTATTATCGTGCCGGTGATCCTGCTGTTCTTCCTCGTCTACGGTGCGATCGGCACCTGGGCCTACAAGCGCACCGGCCATCCCTGGGTTGCTGGGATCGCCAACGCAATCGCGTTCGCCTGGGCGATTGGCGTCACCTTCCCCCTACTGGCCGGATAACTATGCCAATCCCTGGCTACGACTACACGCCTTAGCCGAAGATGCCGCCTTGATGACGCCGGTGACGGTCGAGTTCGAAAAGCACCACCGCGACCTGACGCTCCCGGTGGTGATCATCGTCGGCGGTGACGATCAGATCCCTGACGTCTACCGCCAGTCGAAGCGGCTGAACCGCGAACTGCCGAGCAGCGAGCTCATCGTCGTCCGCGGCATGCCCCACAACCAGAACTTGGCGCCCTCGTTCTGCTCCAGCCACAGGCCGAGGATCTCCTTGGATCCGTCGGCGCGCACGCCGAGCGCGATGTACACGGCCTTGTTCCGCACCAAGCCCTCGTCGCGCACTTTGATCCGTAGGGCGTCGAAGAACACGAGCGGATAGACCGGCGCCAGCGGCCGAGCCTGCCATGCGGCGACCTCCTCCAGCACCGCGTCGGTCACGGGGCTGATCAGGTCGGGCGAGACCTTGATCCCGTAGAGCTCGCGCAGATGCCCGACGATCTCCCGGGTGCTCATGCCGCGGGCGTACATCGCCACGATCTTGTCGTCGAAGCCGGGAAAACGGCGCTGATAGCGGGCGATCAGCTGCGGGTCGAACGTCGCCTGCCGATCGCGTGGGATCGTCAGCTCGATCCGGCCGGTCTCGGTCGTCACAGTTTTGCGGCCGTAGCCGTTGCGGGTGTTGACGGCGTCCTCGCCCGCCAGATGATGATCCATCTCGGCGTTGAGCGCCCGCTCGGCCAGGGCCTTCTTCAGCTGCTCTAGCAGGCCGTCAGCCTCGAACTCCGTCTTGGGATCGGCGCCTGCTAGCAACTGGTCCAGGAGCGCGTCAGGGATGTGGGGTGCTTTGCGTCGTGCCATCGGGAACCTCCATCGGATCCACTATGGCCGCCCCCACACGAAATTCCTGCCAGTCCCCTACGAACATGTCCCGCACCTACGGTCGGGCTCCACGCGGCGAGCGCTGCCGGCTCCTCGTGCCCCAGGGCCATTACAAGACCAATACCGTCACCGCTGCCCTGCGCACCAGCGGCTTGGTCACCACCACCCTGTTCGACGGGGCCACCAACGGCGCGCGCTTCCGCGCCTACGTCACCGACACCCTGGTCCCGGTGCTGAAGCCGGGTGACACCGTCATCCTCGACAACCTGCAATCCCACAAAGTCATCGGCGTGCGCGGAGCCATCAAGGAGGCCGGCGCGGCTCCCCTACCTCCCGGCCTATTCGCCCGACTTCAACCCGATTGATCAGGCCATCTCAAGCATAGGGCTGCTACGCACCGCCGCTGTCCAAACCGTCCAAGACCTTTGGGCAGCCATCGCCCGGGCCTTTCGCAGCTTTCACCCAATATGAATGTAGCAATTACATCGCCGCCAACGGATACAACGCTTATGACCAAACCTAAACGGCAACAGCTCTAGCGACCGCGCCCGGCGGATGAAAAGCCTATCCTTCGCTTGCTGTACCTTGCCCACATCTGCAGTCCGGGTCAACCGATTTGGATGCACGAAATGCAATTGCATTCGAGTAAACGTGATTCAGCTACCCAGCCAGACGATTTCCATGGCTTGACGCCTTTGATTCCACTCATCTGGCTTGGCGTTGCTTCACGCGATCCGTTTTAAAGGGGTCGACTAGTCGTGGATCCCGATCCGCATGGCACGCCCCTGGTACTCGGAAGTTGAACTAGGATAATTCAGCCTGGGGGCGAACGCTATTGAGATTTACGATGAAGGCTGCGATCGACGAATAGACGAATTCGCGCGTGACACTTGGATATTGGAGCGATTCACTGCGGATGGGAACCGAGTTTGCGTCGATCTCGGACAGTTCGATCAGCGTGCGAACAGCCTTAGAACGGGCGCAACCATAGAAAGCGATATAACAAGGAGGCCAGATCAGGTCGGTGGTTACCCCGCGGGCCCGTCTCTGGCTGCAATAGAAGCGGATACCCGGTGTGGCAAAGATATCCAGTCGATCCAGTTCATCGTCGCGAACGACCGACACATGCCAGCCGCTCCGTGCAACCTGTTCGGCAACATCACGCATTGCTGGTTCGATCGTGGTGCGCACAAGGCTATCGAAGCGTGTCTCTTCCGCAGCGAGCGCAGCAGCCAAGGAGGGATTGCTTTCGGTGACGTATGCCTGGAATCGCTTCTGTTGCTCTCGTGCGCCGTCGATGCCGGCCTTCAGGACTTGCTCGAACGGCCAGGCTTCCTCGTGAGTACCGTCTTCGTCTCTGGAGTCGCTCATTCTCGGGTGTCCTCCTCGGGATCTTGCAAGAGTTATGTTCAAATTGCGTTATGGATCGACTGTGCGTGATGTCTCGGCAAATAGGCTTTCACATTTTGTGTAAGGCATAGAGTTGTTTTAATGTCTTCAACACGGCTGGGCTTGGATGCTTATGTTGATCGCAATTGGTCGAGGTCTGGTTCCACGATCCAACGTGTACCGCCTGTCGAGCGACGGCCATGATTTAACGACGTATCGAGATGTTAGGCGATGCTGCGTAGGCCGCCCAAAACGATGATGTGCATCCTCGGCTTGAGCGGCTTGCGATTTGTCCATCGGAACGGGTCGACCCTGACGGTGTCGAGATCGATGGTATCGATCGTTCTGACCCGTGTCGACGTGAGGATGATGTCCGCCGATGCCTCACGGATATGCGGGCTGGACTTCTGCGCTTCCTCCAGGGCCGCCTTCAGCAAAGAGCCGACGTTCACCATACGGCTCTCCGAAAGACGGCTGAGACGATGGCGGTACGCTTGCATCGCAAAATCTTCCCTCACAGCGATCAGGTCACCGTGATCGCCCGGTCGAAGGTTGGCGACAGGGCCGGAGTTCCGGTTGTCAACCGTCTTCATCTTCCGAAGATCAGGGATGCAGAACGGCAACGCGATGCCGTTCTCGATCACGCAGTTCAGCAGCTCGACGAGCACTTGCCAGTCGCAGTCCGCCAGGACAAGGGTGGCGCCGGACTGCAAAGCTTGGAGAACGCCGAAGAGGATGTCTTCGACGTGGTGCACTAGATTGGGTTCGTGGGGATCCTCCGGCGCACGCAGGCGCATCGTCTCCACCGTCGCCTCGGAGAAGGCCTTGGCGAGCACGGTAAGGCGGGCCAAGCGCAACGCATCGTCCTCCAGTTCGGCTCGGAGGATCGAGTCGTACATCCGTCCGTCGTGCCCGCGATGCGAGACGATCTTCTCCGTAGGTGGCGAACGGTCCAGTGGACCTACGACTCCAGCACTCAGCAGGTACATCATCCCCGCACGTTGGAAGAAGGACCGGTACGGCTCGAACGCGTCCGCAGGCGGCGTGTGATCGCAGGACGGTACCAGCCGGAATCGGTCCGGCTTCCTACCCATCAGGAAGCAACGATCGAGGTGGCCCGCGTATATGATATCCATCTGCATTCTCGACAAGCATGGTTTTGTAGTTAATGGAAAGTTGTCTCGGACGGATTTCCATTGATAATGACGCAAGTTCAGGGAGGCAGGTGGTAGACTTTGATTGACCAAGCCCATACCAAACCGTGGGGAAGGCCTATCATGGCTCGACATCTTCCAAGCCTGGAAATTCAGACCAGAGTTCCGGCTCGGTGAAGCCATTCGGCCATGCATAGGCATCGACGATCCGGCAGACGAGATCGTGGATCCATTCGCGGTCCGTGCCGAACAGTCGATCGAAGTGCCTGACACGCTTTACGTCGTGTTCACGCACACGCCAACGTGCATCTGGAAGCGTCAAGTAACCGAAGGTGACGTGCAGGATGACGTCCCGAACGAGGATCCTTCGCTCGCTGATGTAGCTAGGCATCACTTCACGGCGCAGTCGTTCGACGAAGACGCGATAAGCGAGGTCCTCCAGTTCGAGTTCGTCGAGGTTGTGCAGCACCTCGAGAGGGGGCTTCCAAGGGTTCGACGCGTCGATGGCCATCACCACGCTGTCTGCGTCCCCGTCCTGCGGGGCTGTCGCGATCGACACACGATCGTTCAGCCAGACGGCAGCTGTGGCATCGTCCCAGGTGTCCAACGGCTGGGGCAGGCGCCGGACCGGAGGGAAATTCTTGAGCCACGCGACCGCGTCCTTGGCGTGCCAGGCCGGATGATGATGGCCGACCTGCACGAGAGGCTTGTCCCAGTCCGCGAAAGCTTCTTTCGCCTCGCCGGACGGAGGCGTTGCGAGCTCTTGCGCCATCAGCTTCGCTAAGCCCGCTCGGACCTGCAACGGCACCAAGGCAAAATTGGCGTTGGCGGTGATCGCGCTGCGCATGGCCTCGGAATGGAGCGCACCGCCCAGTTCACGTACGATGACCGGATGTGTGAGCGGCGTCGGACCCCCGATCGCCCCGAGGAGCCGTTTCGACCAAAGCCCCTGGCACCGAGCGAAGGCCTCCAAAATCGGTCTGACAGCAGCGTTCATACGTCGACGGACCTCCTCGGAGAAATTGAGATGGGATCCCACCACCCGCGGCGAGAGATCACCCCAGACTCCTGGGACTTCGTCGACCTCCATCGATCCCGGGGAGGAAATCGGCATCGTTCCGGGCGGGCATGGATCGCCGCGCTTCGTTCTGGAAACAGATCCTGGATCTAGTGGCGATGGGTCGGGTACGGTCGCTTCAAGCCAGTATCGTCCGTCACCGTCCGACAGCTTCGACACGAGTGCGCCGCCATGGAGGCTCACCACATTATTTCGCGTGCGAGCGCCCGGCGTCAGCCTAGACAAATCTTCGTGCAAAATTTTGTTCGACATGGCGAAAATCCTGAATCACCGGCACTGGAGACGGCGGCTTTCCAACTGGTCGACTTTCTGGAGCTCGAAAGCGATATCACGATGAAGTATTGCGACTGTCACATCGATTCAGGCAAGTGGAGCGGTACGCATTCGATCCCATTGCCATTCTCAAAAATTCTTTGCTGAGTTTATACTTGTTGTATCAGAAAAAACGGTCGGACGGATCAGACCACATGTTCATTCGTTTGAAGTTCGAATTTTTAATTTATTCCAGAATTCTTTATATGTTGCGTAGCTAGATTCGAAAATACTATATGTAAGAACGCCTTGCGCCTCAGAGAACTTACTGGACTTGCAAAGCTCTATCACCTCACGAAGTCGAAGTAAGTTTTTCCTAGCTACATCGTGGCTTCCCCACGAGTAGTAATCGTACTTATGATAAATTCTCTTCAACATATAAACCGAAGGTCTCAGACCATTTTTTGAGTGGCCGTACATCAATCTAAAAACTTTTATGTCAGCATATACGAATTCCCGTCTGGTTTTCGATCTCAACCCATTGCAAATGACGCTCAATATAACGTCAAGTTCTATTTGGGATTTTCTCGGCATGGCATCTCTGAAAAGAATCCCTTCCGCTATCCCTCGATCATCTGCAAGCTTGATGATCTCGGCGGGGCTCATCGAAACAGCGCCGATATACGTATCGAATTTTCTTGCGAAACCTTCTTTGACGAGCTTTCTAAGCGCTACTTCTGCGATTGCTATGTCAACACTGTATCGCTTGGCAATCATTTGGCCGTCAATCTTCTCGCGATGTTTCGTAATTTCTTCCAAGATTGATACTCTTACAGCTTCTGCAACCATCTCAATCACCATCTCAATCCTTGCATTCGTCTTTTCTTTTTGACGGTCCTCGGTCTCGTTTCCCATGTCGTCAATGGTCCTCATGGCTATCAAACGCTGATCGACATTTTCTTGGACTACGAAGACCTGTCGACGCGATCAGCGTGAACGTGTTCGAAGCGGACCGTGAGGTCGAACTTCGCAGGTCGAGAAGCATGAGCGTCCGCGAACGCCTCTTGGAGCCTATGGATTACCTTTGTGGCGCGCGAGCAGGACGAGCGTCGTGTTCATCTCGATCATGCCTTGCAAACCGATCCGGCGGCGCGTCTCGCGATGGACCAACCCCCCGATGGTGGAGACCGACGAGCGCGTTGGCAGACGGCGGGACGCACCTGATGGGAGAGACGGTTCGAAGGTGGGCGGCCATGGCTCTATGAGTGACGGGTGAAGCATTTCGGGATCCAGACAAGTTGAGGGCGGGCCGCGCCCGTCTTGGGGCGCGGAGAATTGTTCGGCGAGGCGGTCGGTCCGGGATCGGCTGAGGACGGATCTCGGCCGCGCCCTTGCGCGGAGCGCGGCGGCGTGCGAATCCGAGGCAGCCGAACACGTTCACCGATTCACTCGGCGGGCGGGTCGGAGAACCTGTACGGTCCCGCGTGGGCATGACGCTAAGTTGGCGAACTTAGGAGCGTCTGCTGGGGGCGGGATCGCTTGTGGCCCATGTGAGGGGCGCGTAGCCTAGGTCGCGCGTCCCTCCGGGTTGTCATCAATTTTCTCGAGCGAAGCTCCTCGTCGTCGAACGGCTCCGGTGACCGCGGTCTGATTTTTATGGCCGAGTTCGCGCCGTATGAGGAGTCCGTGGGCTCGGCGCCAGTCGTTTTCATCTCGCAATTCTGGCGAATTACCCAGCCAGCTCAATGAATTGCGAATTTTTCGACGTGCGGCCTTCAACAGGCTTGTCGAGCCCATAAAATGGTTTCGAATCGCTAAACGGCCCCTTTGACGAGCTGTCTTGGAATGGCGCTGGTGAGGCTTGAGCGGGGCTCGGGATGCGACTGTAAGCATGTGCATCCCGGGGCGTTCCCGGGAGCGGCGGCGCCCATGACGAGCGCTGCCAGGAGGACGATGCCGATCTCCGCGAGGAGGTACATGGCTAGATATATGTGCCAGCGCACCAGCTCGTGCCGCAACGCCTCGACCGCCTCGCCGGCCGCCGCGTCCACGCTCTTGGCGATGGCCCTGGCCTGGATCTCCGTACAGCCTGAACCGGTCAAGTCCACGATCCGCGCGATGCGCGTCTGCCCGCCGGCATCGTTGTGATGTGCCATGGCGTCATCCATGTCGCGCGGAGAAACGGACGAACGCATCGATCTCCAGAACCAGAGGTTCGATGGTCGCGTCGTGATCTAAAGCGTTGAGGAACGCCAGTTCGGCACCGATCTCTCGCGCCTCACAGTCTCGGTGCCACGCCCGCGGTCGACCATCCTCGCCGGCGGACCACCGATACCCGCGCGCTCGCACTTCGTCCCGGAGCGCATAAGGCAGCCCGAGCGCGTAGACGCGCAAACTTGGCCGCTTGGCGGCCTCCAGCAATTCACTCAGAACAAGCTTGCCAGATCGAGGCAGCGGTTGCTCCAATACTTCCAGCAAGGCGTAAGTGTCATCAAGACTACGGTGGCCTTCAAAGAAGAAACCGAAGCGATGTGCAATGTAGAAAAGTTTCGTGCCCTCGATGCCCTCGTCTGACCACGGCACTTGAGTCTGTGAACAGGCCCATGGCAGATCCTCGAAGACCGGTAGAACTTTCTCGATGTGGCGTCGGTCGAAGGTCGCGTTGTGAGCGATGACTATGTCGGCGCCCCTCGCGAAGGTCTGTAGGGCTTCGACATCGAACCTATGACCACGAACGGTCTCATCGGTGATCCCAGTCAGACGCGTGACCTGCGGTGGGATCGGTACGCCCGGCTCGTTCAGTGCCTGTCGTTGTCCGAGCGTACCCAGTACGACTCCTGCCGGCGTATATATGAACTTCAAAAGACCTATTTCAATTATTTCCGCCGATAATTCCAGGCCAGTCGTTTCGACATCTACAATAATCCCAGTCTTTGCATATGGACCCAGCGGGCGCTCGCAGTATCCGCGTCGTGCAAGCTTACGTAAGACCCGAAAGTCTGGGGAGCAGCGCAATGCGATGGCGTGGAGTTCGCTTTCGAATGTATCCATGGTGATCCTCGCGATGGTGGTCGTAACCGTGTCGGCTCGGGGCACCCCAGTGGGCACCGGCCCTTGGAGCCGTGCCCGACCACGTTGGGTCGGGTCACGACGCTAAGCTATTGTTTTGACAGGCTCGCTGGCGCCGAACCGGTCTCCACTTCGGCGGCAAGCGCCCAAATTTCAGCGTCGGCCACCTGCGCGTAGGCCCACCGACATTGCGGCGCGCAGACGCATTGGCGACGTCAGGCGGATCTCGTCGGGGCCAACGGGAAAGATCGCATTGGCGCTGGGCTTGGCTTCCGGGCCTGAACGAACGTCGTCCTCCGGGGCCAACTCAGTTGGCTCCGGGCCGCGTCGTGTCTCGACAGGTGAGAGAGTCTCGAACCGGTGGTACAAGGGCTCGAGCAGAGCGGGCATGGTCCGATGCAACTCGTCGCGCAGGTGAGCCGTCATCTTCTCAACGGTCGCGATCACCGGCACGCCGAAGTGGACATCTACGTCGGGTCCTTGCACGGTGAGGTGCGGCGGCAGGCCGGCGGCGCCGAACCAGTCGATGCACGCCGAGGTGACCGTGTCGATCGTCGAGTAGCCCTGATCCCGCAGGTAAGACCTGAGTAGGAGACGCACGGCGGCGACGTCGCGCTCGAGCGGCCGGCGAAGGCGAGGGCCCATATCGCCACCGCCCCTCTTGATCGAGTAAGCGCCTGCCCATCCAGTGGCGATATCGATCACAACGATGTCCTGATTGACCGATCGGCTCGCGGGCTGATCATAGCGGAGGCTGAGTCGGGCTAGCTCCTCGGCGGTGTTCGATGTGACGAGGCTGTCAGCGGCTGGCGTGATTGGGATGGTTGGATTGTGGAGCACGTCAAACCTGCCACTCGCCTGCAGCGCCTCGACAAAGGCTTTCTCAAGCAGGATCCCGTGGCGCTTGACGACAGAAGCCGAAACACTGATCAGCCGGCTGAGCTCTGGGCCAAGGACTTCATCGAGGGCGAATTTGGTGCTGACGGCTGCTGCGACGGCATCGCTCGCAGCTTTCAACAGCACATCATTGTCAAACGGGCTGGTCGGGTGGGACAGCATTTGATGATCTCCGAATTTGCGGCTGGCGCTAAATCGCCATCGACGCGTTGCTTGCGTAAAATGCGCATGATGGCGCAATTTGCGCAAGTGGCCTCGTCCTCGCGTTCGAGGTCCAAATGATCACGCCAGGCCAATGTCGCGCGGCACGCGCGCTACTTAGTGTGTCTCAGAAACAACTGGCTGATTCCGCAGGAATAAGCCTACGCACTCTCCAGGGATTCGAGGCTGGTGAACGCGATTTGCAGAGCTTAGCGCTGAGCGCGATAGAGAGATTCCTAGCAGAGCAGGGAATCCGGCTGATCAACGATTCGAATTGGTCAGGTGTAAAATTGTCGCTTCACGCCAAGCCCGCATCATCGTGATTTTTCACGAAATATGAGATAAGTAACTATATTCGATTTTTCTCAGATGACTCCAGTTATCCACAGGCCTGAGCGCTTGTGTATTGGCCGCATCGTCCGCAGCCACTCCCGTGGAGTCCGAACCCGGCGTTGCGCCTCTCTGCCGCCGAGAGCGAACAAACCGTAACGAGTACAAGCTCTGCACTTAGCGTCACAGAACGATGCAACTGGATCTGGTTGCGAGGGACGGGGTTGCGATAAGGCTGGTGAAGACCTCGTCGTTGTTGGCTCGGCGATCGGAGCCAATGGGCGGGTGGGGAAGCGGTTGAACCAAGCCGAGCGTGCGCTCAATGCCCTAGCGCGGGCCCGCGTCCGCGGTCGCGTGTGGCAGGGGGCCTTCCAATCAACGCGGGCATCCGCGCATTTAAGGCTTTCGCATCAGCCGCGATGATCGTCCGTGCGGATTCAGGTACCTTCTGGATCCCGTCCAACAGTAGAGTGCGCCATTGCGGTCCACGTTCCCATGCCTCGGTGAGAGTGCCTTATAAGCGCGTTCGCGACATGGAGTTGACCCCGTTTGTGGTCCACAGCCTATGTAAGTTCTCGGGCAGTGACAGCTTGGTTGGCGCAGGCTTGGGGCGTCAAGCAGCCCGGGGCGGCGTGGGATCGATCTTCGTCGTAATGGCACCTCCATTCCTCAATGCGCTCTCGGGCATCGGTCAAGGACAGGAATCACGAGGCGTTCAGACATTCTGATCATAGGCGCCCATTGAACGACTCGATTTAGGCGTTCTCGGTCGGCTTGCCCGGTCGCGAGACGTCGATTTCGACCCCGTTCAGGTACGCCGACTAGAGCTGTTGCCGTTTAGGATGGGTCATAAGCGTCGTATCCGGCGGCGACGATGTAGTTGCGGCATTCCGCTGGGGTGAAGGCTGCGAAGGCCCGGGTGATGGCTGACCAAAGGTCTGGGACGGTTCGGGCAGCGGCGGTGCGCAGCAGCGCCTTAAGCTTTGAGAAGGCCTGCTCGATCGGGTTGAAGTCGGGTGAGTAGGCCGGGAGGTAGAGGAGCCGCGCGCCAGCTGCCTCGATGGCTTCGCGCACGCCGACGACTTTGTGGGATTGCAGGTTGTCGAGGATGACGGTGTCGCCGGGCTTCAGCACCGGGACCAGGGTGTCGGTGACGTAGGCGCGGAAGCGCGCGCCGTTGGTGGCCCCGTCGAACAGGGTGGTGGCGACCAAGCCGCTGGCACGCAGGGCGGCGGTGACGGTGGTGGTCTTGTAGTGGCCCTTGGGCACGAGGAGCCGGCAGCGCACGCCGCGTGGAGCCCGACCGTAGGTGCGGGCCATGTTCGTGGCGGTCGCTGTCTCGTCGATGAAGACGACGGCATCGGGGTCGAAGTCGAGTTGGCTCTCGAACCACGCCTCCCGTGCGGCTCTCACGTCCGGACGCTCCTGCTCGGCCGCGTAGACAGCCCCTTTTTACGGGTGATCCGATGCCGGGCGAAGAACCGCCACAGCCCGCTGACGCTCGTGCGGACACCCTGCTTGGCCAGGATATCACGCACCTCGTGCAGGAAGGCCTGCGGCTGCTCCCGATCGATCTGAAGGATCCGCCCAGCGTGCGCTTCGATGGCTGGCGCAGGTCGCTGCCCGCACGAGGGCCGGGGTGCGATCACGCCTTCCGCCTGGAAGCGTTCGTGCCAGCGGATCGCACTAGACGAGCCGATCCCGAAGCGCTTGGCCGCCTGGCGGCGCGAGGCTCCCGCCTCGATCGCCGCGATCGCCCGTTCTCGCAGATCCACCGATAGCGCTGACGGCATCCCGACCTCCTCGGAAAGCCTAACATCGAATCAGATCCGCTCACTGCCCACTACCTCAACGATTCAACCCAGCCGGACACGGCTCTAATAGAGCATGAAACCAGCGAATTCCGGTCCATTGTCCACCGGCGAGCTCTTGGACCGCCCCCGCAGCCGAACCAAGGCGTCCAGGGCCTCGGTAACCTGGAAGGCGCGGAAGTTGGCTCTTGGCGTGAGTGAGAGCGCCTCTCGCGTGTGGCAATCGACGATCATTAGGATCCGGAACGGACGTCCGTCAAACAGGCGGTTGGACATGAAGTCCATGGCCCAGTCTTCGTTGGGTCCACAGATCATCGGTCGTTCCTAGCGGTAGCGCCAGGTCCGTCTGCGCTTCAGCAGCTCGGGCCGGATCGAAAGTCCCTCGTCCCGATAGATCCGATAGGTGCGCTTGTGGTTCACTTTCCAGCCCTACCGCTGCAACAGGATGTGCAGCCGCCGGTATTCGATGTCAAAATCGCATCTTCGGCCCTTGGCGGCGGAATGCCGGCCCGCTCGAGGCTCTGATCGAAGACCTCGTCGCCGGGCCAAAATCAATCGAGGAATATCGGCTGTTTCTTCGGCGGCTCCGTGCTCGAACTTTACGCCCCCCCTTGCGGAGGAGATGTGGCGCATCAAGAGCATAAACTTTCTCGATCGGGTATTATGGGCTCGCCTAGCGTTCGCGGCCGCGATCGCGCTCCTTCCGCTTTTTCTCGGGGCGCTTGGCGCCCTTGATCTGAAGTTCGGGCGTGCTTTGGGCTGGAGGCCCGACCAGTCGCGGCTTTGTGCTCTCAGGCTTCATGATCTCGACCTTAGTCACAGCCGGGCGGACGTGCTTGGCGCGATCCTGCGCGTCCATGATCTCGGCTAGGTTGGGCATCGCTGCGGGGCGTTCGCTCCGTACCGATGCGCGCGGCGGCACCAGTTCGTCGACTCTCGTGGATGCTGGGTTCGCCGTTCCTCGTTGTGCGACGGGCGTTCCTCGGGCGGTGTCCGCGACCACGGGCGGGACGGGGATGGCCGGCTTGGCTGCCGGCGGCGGTTGCAGCGCGGGCGCTGGCGTCGCGCGTGGCGATGGAACCGGCTCGACAGCGACCGCCTCGAGAGGAGGCTTTGAAGGCTGGGCGAGCATCGCGTTCATTGGGATACCGGGCGGAACGCAAGCGTGATCGGCTTGAGCGGATGGCGTGGCGTCCGTTGCAGGGCAGGCCGTCCTCACCGCTGCGGACAGCGGCACGGCTGGTGTGGGTTCAGTATGAGCCGAGGGGCGTGGCCAGTAGCTCTCTGCCCATATGGTATCCGCGGCACGGGTCGGCATTGGATTTGGCGTATCGGCCTCGGCGGCCTGGCGCTCCCGCAGCACCTCCCGCTTGGTCGTCGGGTTCTGAGGTACGACGGAACGCCGTTCATCTGACACGGGCTTGATCGGCCTTGGTAGGGACGAGGCTTCGACCGGTCGGGCCCCCATGGCTGGCGCTCCGCTACTGCGCCCTTGGGGTCCGTAGCCGGCTGGCAGGGTAATCGGCGGCGCGATCCGGATTGGAGGCACCATCTCGGCGTTCGTGTCCGTGTCACGACGCCCGGGCCGATACCGCGACTTGGCGGGACGAGCGTCGTTCGGCGCGGCCGTCGCCGGACTCGCTGCACGCGCGGGGGCGGTTCTGCGTTCTAGCTGATCCGGCACTGGTGGCGCGGTCTTCAGCACGGACGACATCGCCACGACGGCGCTGTCGAGGCTTTCCTGCGACGCGGCCCGGAACTGCTCTTCCATGGACTGCTGGCGGGCGGCACGGACCTTAAGCCGTTCGTCGCTGTCGAACTCGTGCAGGGTTGCGGTCGCCAAGCTGCGTCCGGGAAGGGTCGGATAGGCGGGATTAGCGACGCGCTTGCGCATTTCCTGCACGATCAGTCGGACATTGTTGCGGGCGATGTTCGCGCGCGCCGCGTTTTCACGATCGAGACGCAGGCCGCCGTCGTAGATCGCCGTCAGGAACGTGATGACATCACTGCGCAGTTCCAGACCGAACAGGGATGCCCCGGCGACAGGACCATCGCGGGGCGGTGCGTCATCGGCGATTCCCTTTTTCTTCCGGGCTTTGACTTCTGCTTTATTGACGGCCGACATCATCAGCTTCGGCCTCGATGCGATGCGGTCGACCACCAGCCTGGTGAGATCCTGGTGCAACTCCAAGAGCGCGAGCTGGAAACTGGCCTTAACCCCCAATTCCTTCAGGCGACCGATCTCGCCAGCCTTCCTCGCCGCGCCCGGGACAGCACGGGCCACCTTCGTGGCATGCTCGGCCATCCTCTTCAACGAATGCTTCCGCTTCCGCGCCTTGATCTCGTGATCCTTCACGAGCCGGTCGTGGACGGTGTCCCACTGCCGCCTCGCTAGGACTGGGCCTTCCTCGGTCAACTCGCCCTTGCGCTCCTTGTTGAAGGTGCGTGAGTTGATGTGCTGGAGCGGCTCCAAGTCGATGCCCATGTTCTCGTATGTCCCGAGATTGTAGCGCTTCGATAAGCCGGCATCCTCGAGCACCCGGTTCGACACCGTCTCCCAGTGCTTGCGCAACTCCGTGACCCAGTCTTGGTTGTTGGTCTCGCGGAGCCGGTTCTGCTGATGGGGGCGCACGAGGTACTTCGTGCGGTTCGGATATCTGCGCTCCTCCTGGACTTCGAAATCCCAAACCTCCCCGCCGCTGCTGGTCGTGATCCTCGTGGTTGGGCGGTCGTAGTAGGCGATGTGTACGTGGAAGTTCCGGGCGTCGTTATTCGTGTCCGGCGCGTGGATCACCGCCCAGTACGGGAAGCCTTTCTCGGCGAGCTTCTGCGTGAAATCGCGCACGATCTGCAGCCGCTCGCGGCCATCAAGTTCATGCGGCAACTCAGCGATGACGCGCGTCTGCGTGCGGCCCCCGCGACCGGGTGAGATCTCGAGCGGAGCCGCGGTGTCGAGGCCGACTGCCCATTGATGCACGGCGAAGGCCTTGTCCGTCGGAAGCTTCAGCTCGAATAGTTCGTCGTCGCGCGCGAGAGCGTCTCGGAGTGGTCGCTGTGCGGCGCTGGGAGCGTGATCCACCGCCTCGGCGACCTTCGACCACCACTCGGGATTGTCCCGGGGCCTGATTGTGATCCGGTCACCCTTGGGTGTGGCTTCGGCCTCCTCGACCGCCAGCCAGAACTGCGTGCGTTCCTCGACCGTGGCGCCGATCGTGCCGAACGAGGCCTCGTCGAGGGCGTCCAGTTCTTCGTCGGTGATCCGCCGCCCGGGCTTGCGCTCAATGCCTTCGGCGGCTCCAGCGCGCTCGATATAGACCTGCTGCGCGACGGCAGACCGGTCGATGCCGCGCCGCTCGATTTCTGCGGTGAAGGCTTCGCCACGGAGGCGCTCCGCGCCGCGCTTCTCAACCTGCTCCGGCGCCCCTTCGCGCTCGACATAGAGCACGTGCGCGGCCGCTCGCGATCCGGCGAGCCGTCGCCCGCCGCGGGCCGCCTTGATCATCTCCCGGATCGGCGAAGTCTTCGAGACCGACGTCTGTGAGAAATGGCAACTCGTCTCGCCGGCGGCGGAGGTGGGACGCTCGCCGCCCTTCACTTGATTGCCGAACCGGACCCCCGGGTTATCGTAGGCCCGATCGATCGCCGGATGCACGCCGGGGCTCTTGCTGAAGGCCGATCCTTGCGCGCGGGGCGCGATGGTGATCGCGCCGTACCGAACCTTGGCCGGCAGCGATTGGCCGGTACGGTCGATCGCCATGTCTAGGCCGCCGAAGGCGCGGGCCTCGCTCCGCCCGACCGCCAGTCCGGCGCCCCCCGGTCCGCGCGAGATCGCGGTTGATCGGTTCAGAAGGAGCGAGAGGTTTTGTAGCGTGCCCAAGACGAGCGGGCTCGGGTTGAACAGCGCGGTCATCGGTCCTCGCAGAAGGCCCTTAACGTATCAGCTTCGGATCGTGCTTACGAACCTAGCGATTCATCGGATGGCGTTCGAGGACGCGTTCGCCGGCTGTGATGCGGCCTGTCCCGGCCGCAATAAGAGGATCAGGATCTTTGGCCCCATAGGGCCTCTATCGGATCCCGTGTTTTACGGGAGATGAGCGCGTGTCGACGCGCGTCCCAACTGTCCAGCATCGGGCGTGGAACAGCGACTGCAGTTTTCCTTCACCATACCCAAGCTGGATCCGAAACGGCTGTTTGATCTGGCGACCCAGTTAGTAACCGGACGCAGGCCCGGATGAGTGTGCCCGATGCCAGTAGACCCAAAACGGGTCTCACATGTCCCATGCGCGGGCATGGCGAGGGGCAGGACGATCCGAAACGTAGAAGCCCGTTTGATCGGACAGGGAGACTGGGAGGGGTACCAAAATCGGCTTGAAGGGGTCGTCAGTTTTTGCTGCGCCCGTAGGGTGCACAAAAACTGAGGAATTGAGCCATCGAGCTTGCGAGCCAGGGTCGTCGGATCCTGGGTCTCTTCTGGGACTTCTGGGGCCTGCGTTCTTCAGGGAAATTTCGGGGCTTCAGGACCCCTCCTGGAGGCCCGAAAAGCCGTCCGGGGCACCTCGGAATGGCCCTCAAAGAGGCCGGAACTGGCCCTCGGAGCGGGAGTGACGGGGTCCAGGCATCGGATCAGCGCCTCGAGACCCTCGGAAGGCGCAAAGATGAGGTGCGGATCGGTCTCGATCGCCACCTCTCCGAGGCACCACCAGGCTGCCTCGGACTGGGCTGGCGCAGCTCGCCACCGGCGAAAATTTCGAGCGGCGATGGGTCACCCATGGACCCGTCGATCGCTGGAAATGAGGATGGCCGATTTCGCCATCCTCCCACCCCGGAGCGGCGGTCCTTCGGCCCAGACGCCGGCGGTGACATCCCGGGGTTTGGAGGCGTATTTACACGTCAGGGTGATGCCGTAAAAGCCATACATTACAGAGATTTGGCGACCCTGTGCAAATGATGGCGCTGTGTCTGTTTGCATGCCCCTTCCGGGCTCCATCCCCCTGGGGATTCCGGCTGTGGGGCGGTGTAAATGATTGCCGTCGCTTCAGTGCCTGGAGCCGCAGGTCACTGTAAGTGAGCCGCCTCGGTTCATTGCCGAGACACGCTGTAAATGAACGCCGTTTTTCACCTGCGCCGGGCGCTTTCGGGGGCGTCGCCAGGT
The DNA here is from genome assembly GCF_022829635.1 of Methylobacterium sp. E-066. GTDB lineage: Bacteria > Pseudomonadota > Alphaproteobacteria > Rhizobiales > Beijerinckiaceae > Methylobacterium. Next base: position 85,090 of record NZ_JAKSYO010000186.1, on the reverse strand, counting down.
GCAAATGATGCGCGTCGGATCATGGCCGTCGGTCCTTGTGGCTCTCTGGAAATGACCGACTCGGGATCATAAACATCGCCACACGGTCGGGTTCGGAGCGAGGGCCACGATGAAGCCCGGACAGATCCGGGGCTCGCGGGCTCGTCAGACCTGCGCCTGGGGACATGGGCCTCCGACGGCGCGGCCGGCGCGGCACCTGGAGCCTCGTCGGGAGAGCTTCCAGCAGACCGCCCGTGTCGATGCCCTCGCCCAGGCGGCCGCTACTCGGCCGAGGGTGCGCGCAGACTTGCGGTTCGGATCGATCGCGACGCGTCGCGTCGTCGGGTCGGACGCCGACCGCGGGAGGTCGGACCGCGGGCGTGGCTCCACGTGGAAATGACCGGGCCTCGGTCTTCCGCATCGGCGGCCGAACCGGAGGATCGGTCCTGCTGGTCGCCCCTGTTGCGGGCCCCGAGAAGGTGGTGGATCAGGTGTGAATGATCGCCTCTCGCCTATGCGCGCCCGCGTTGACGGCCCCTAAGCGTAGCCGGTAGAATTGGCTGGAAATGACGCGGTCGGTTTCATCGCCGCCGGGAGGGTCGGATGGCAGAGGTCTCTTACGATTGGGGGAGTGAGCGGCCGGTGCGGTCGGGGATCCGCCCTTCGATCCGTACGACGCCTCGCCTCGCGCAGCTGCGTCAGGCCTGCGCGAGGGAGGCCGCGAGGCTCGCCAACGCGGATCTGCGTTTTCGGGCGGCGCTTGTTGAGCGTGAGGCGGATCTGGAAGATTCCAGCACCCGGGATCCCTTGTGAGGGTTCTCCGCATTTCGGGTGCGGTGCGATCAACCGGGCTGGTCCGCAATGGGACCTGCCTGAAATGCGACACCTGCGGGAGCACGACGGGCTCTCCCGGGTGGAAATGATGGACCTCTTTGGGATCTCGTGATGGCTGAGGTCAACTATGCCTGGGGCTCGGAGCGTCCGTCGGCACGGCGGACCCGTCTGAAGCATCAGATCGAGGCGGCGCAGGCTCTCAAGGCTGCGGCGGCGCTGGAATACGAGCGCAAGCTCGCGGAGATCGCGGCGATCGAGGCGGTGCGCGTGGCCGATCTCAACGAGGTCGACCTGATGACGTCCGGCGGGGCGGCTCCGTACAACCGCGATCTCGAGGCCGATCCGCAGGTTGCCGGGCGGACCCGGGTGGAGAACACCCAGGCGCTCTACGGGCGCGGGCGCAAGCTCGTGCGTTCGACGCTGCCGACCCAGGTGGTCAAGGCCGGCGAGACGGCGCGCCATGCGCGCAAGGGTGTGAAGGCGACTGGTCGCAAGGCCGCGGGACGCCCGAAGGCGTCGCGTGTCGCACCCTCTGCTCGATCGGGTCAGGACATGGATCCGACGGGTTCGTTGGTGCAGCCCGCAGGTCTGACTTCGCAGGGGCCGGTCGACGTCGCGCCGCAGAGCGAGATCGTGGTGCCGGACGCCGTGCTCGCGACGCCGGAGGCGATCGAGGCGGCCGCGACCGTCCCGGAGGTGCCGCCCTACCGGCCGCCGCCGATTGCCCCGGCGCTCGAGGCGGCGGCGTTTCTCGCCATGGGCGACATCGATGCGCCGGAGAGCGACGAGATGATCGAGGTCTCGACGATCACCGACAAGGTGATCGACGTGTTCTCGCCGGCGGTGCTGGCGGAGCGTGCGGCGCGTCGTGATCCGTCTCGGCTGCCGCCGGGCTACGATCCGACCTGGGCCGATCATTGGCAGCGGGATCCCTACGACCGTCTGGCGGAGATGGTGGCCGAGTTCCCGACGTTCGGGGCGGCGACCGACAAGAGCCCCGATCTCCTGACGGACGACGAGGCGCGCGTGCTCGCGGGTTCGGCGCTGTTTCGCCTGACCGGCAACCAGACGGTGGCGGACTATGCCGGCAAGACGCTGCCGCCGATCTACTCGCAGCTGACCGAGCTCGATCCGGCGCTGTGGCGGCGGGAGATTGCGCGCGGGGGCGGCACGCTCCAGAAGTTGGTGGCGGGCAAGCGCATCTACATCGACCCCTTTCGGGAGATCGAGCGCTCGCGCGTGCGGATGTGGCCGCTGGCGGTGTCGCGCCGCGATGCCGTCAAGAGCTACATGGAGGCGCTGGCCGTCGGCGAGATGACGTTCGAGCCGGCGTCGGACGCGAAGGCAGACCTGATGCGCTCTGTTCGCTATCGGGTGTTCCGCGGGCCGGACCACGACTGGGTCGGGTTGCCGTCGCGGCTGGATCTGGAGATCTACTACACGCGCATTCTCGACAAGCTGCCCTGGCCGGCGGGTCTGTCGCGGGTTGAGCTTGTGGAGCGCTTCGGGCAGGGGATGGGACCCACCGAGATCCAGAATCTGTCCCTGCTCGGCCGTCCGCCGGCATGGCTGCTCTCGGACAAGCGCTGGGACGACATCACGTCGGGGGTGATCGATCTCGGCAACGGCGAGACGGTGTCGCTCGAGGACGGGGAGTTCGAGACGGCGGATTCGTTCGGCTCGGAGGGCGGTCTCGCGCCGGTGGTGCCGTTCGATCCGGATGCGCCCGAGCCGGAGGCGTCGGAGACGGACGAATCTTGATAGTTCGGCCTCAGCTTGAGGCCCTGGCGGCTCCGCTTCGCGACCTGAGCCGGTGGAACCGGCTCCTCAACCTGCCCTCGGACCGGCGGAGTGGGTATCTTACCTTCTCCGAGCCGGTCCGGGCCGTTTGGGAAGTGCTGTCGCAAGGAGCTGCGATCGGGCTCGACGATCCCATTGTGGGGTTTCGCGACGATTGGTCGAGCGCGGATCCCGTCGGCTTGGGTCGGGATCAGGTGGCGCAGCGGCTGACGCGCCTGCGGTCGCTGTCGTCGGATCTGGCCGAGCAGACGGGGGTGAGCCCGTTGGCGTTCGCGCTCGGGCTCGTCCTGTGGCGGGACGGCGAGCGCGTGCGCGCGGCTCCGCTGATGCATTGTCCGGCGATGCTGGAGGGCGAGGCGGGGGCACAGACCCTGCGGCGGTTCGGAGCTCCGGTGCTTAATCCGCTGCTGGTCGAGCGGCTGGGGATAGTCGTCGGAGCGCTGCCGGCGGATCCGCTGCGGTGGCGGGCGGAGGACCTGGCGGGGTTCGGCGTGGTCGGGATCGCGCCGGTGCTGACGCTCGGCCTGTTCGATCTCGCCCGCTATCGCCAGTGGCAGTGGCTGATGAGCGGGGTCGAGCGGTCGGGTCCAGGGGCGGGCGCGGTCGTGCGGCTTCTCTCGGGTGAGGCGACGACCCCGTGGCCGCAGAAGCTGATCCGGCGGCCGATGCGCAACGGCCGGCGTCAGGAGATCGTGGTCGGATCGATCGACCGCAGCCAGGCGATGCTGCTGGTGGCGAGCCGGCGCGGCGTGAGCCTCGTGGTCGAGGGCGGCCCGGGCTCGGGCAAGACCCAGGCGATCGTTAACATCCTCGGCAACGCGTTCCGGGATCGCCGGACGGTGCTGTTTCTCAGCGGCCGGCAGAGCGCGTTCAACGCGGTCAAGGACCGGCTACGGGCGAAGATGACCGCGACCGCGATCCTCGACCTGTGCGACACCGGCTGGGAGCCGCGGCTCTTGGCCGAGCGCATCGGGGTCCAGCCGGGCGAGAGCATCCGGGAGACCTTGGCCAAGGCGGCCCTGCGCCAGCGGGTGGTGATGGCGACGCCGGCCAGCCTGGCGCTGCACATGCCGCGCGGGTGGGACTTCGATCTCCTGGTGGTCGACGAGGCGTCGCTCATTCCGGTGGTCGAGGCGCTGCCGGCGGTGGCGGCGTGTCGGCAACTGATCATCTGCGGGGACAGCCAGCAGATGCAGTCGGATCCGCCCCTGCATGTGCTGTTCGATCGGGATCGGCCGTACGAGCCGGTGCCGTCGCTGCTCGACGTGGCGCTGCGCGCCGGTCTGCCCGTGCGGGAGCTGAACTTCCATTACCGGTCGCGGCATCCGACGCTGATGCACTACACGAACCGGATCTTCTACGACGGCCGGATGCGGATGATTCCGAGTCCGTCACCCGATGGCACGAAGGGGCTGCGCGCCGCGTGGGTCGGCGGGACGATTTCGTGGGACACGATGACCAACGCGGCCGAGGCGGAGGCGGTGGTCGATGCGATCGCGGCGCATGTCGAGGGCGGCAGCGCGGCGTCGGTCGGGGTGATCGCGATGACGATGCAGCAGCGCGACCTGATCCGTCGGCGGATCGCCGAGCGGGGCATCGACCTCACGCGGATCGCGGAGCGGGAGCGGGTGCTGATCGCGGACTACAACGGCGTCCAGGGCGAGGAGCGGGACGTGGTGTTCGTGTCGCTGACCTTCGGGCCGCGCCCGGGCGAGACGGCTTGGCCGACGAGCTACGGGGCGCTGTCGCTGCCGGGCGGCGAGAAGCGCCTCGACGTGATCCTGACGCGGTCGCGGGAGCGAACCGTCGTGCTGACCTCGTTTCCGGTGGGGTCGATCGACGTCGGGCTGTGCCTCGCCCACGAGAATCTGCGGGCGTACCTGGAATGCCTGTCGCGTCCGGATCGGGACGAGGCCGTGCGCTACGAGGGGCCGCTCGAGGAGGTCCTCCAGCATTCCAGCCTGCGCGGGGCGCGGTTCGGCAACGCCGTCGGGGTCGTCGATCCGCGCACCGGCGCGTATGTCGGCGTGGTGTATCTCACCGGGCTGGCGCACATGCTGATCGAGCGCTCCGAGATCGCGCAGTACCGCAACTCCGGGTGGACGGTGATCGAGATGCCGGCCGAGGCGGTGACGCGTTCCGTCAAGGATCTCGAGGTGCGCGCCCAGCTGGCCGACCAGGTGTGGAAGGCCTGCTGGCAGACGCTGGTGGCGTGAGCGCTCAGAAGTCGAAGATCGAGCCGCTCTTCGGGGCCGGCTTGCGCCCGGTCGGGGCGGTGTCGCTGACGACGGGGTCGAGGCCGAGGGCGTGGCAGCGGATGCGCCAGAGCTCGGTCGCCGGGCAGCGCTGCCGCGCTGCAGCATTTAACTCGACGCCGCAATTACCCGCAGAAACGCCGCGGAGGTACAGGCGCACATCCGTGGCGATCTGCGGCAGTGACGCCGAGCTCCACAGGCTGTGGAGTGCCTTAGCCACAGCGTTGACGAGTGGCCACTCCGATGGTCCATTTCCTAGGTCCGATGCCGCTTGAGTAGGGTCGATCAAGCTCCTAAGTCCTTGATGTCGTACCCCTCCGGTTTTGGTTGAGAATCTTTGCGCCCCACTCATTCAGAGATAAAAGTCTCAGCCAAGCCCGGTTGGCACAGGAAGTTTCTCTATCTCCGGACATAGTGTTGAAATCGCGTAGTCTTCGCCGTAAAGTTCGCTGGCGTCCCCACTACTATGCCCCATCAGTCTGTCTCTAATTTCTGGCGGTACACCAAAATTCTTACACGATGTGGAGAAGCGATGCCTGAAAGAATGGCTTGGGCTGATACGGGGGTCCGTAATCTCCAACTTTTCCCTGACCCAGCGACTGATTACTTTCGTCGCATTACCTCCTCGATTGCCGAAGCGGTCTGGCGTTGCATCAGGGAACAAATCCCGGCCCTTTGAACGCAAGACAAAGTCCAGAAATCCTTCTTGAATGAGTCTCGAGTGGACGGGAATAATTCGTTTCGAGCTGAGATTTTTGAGATTCTTTCTAATCCGCTTCGTATCGGAGGTTTCCGTCCCCTCCCCTTCGCTGTCTTGCTCGGTGGTCATCCGGAAATAGTGCATGCCATGAGAGGTAGTGATATCGGCTCGCTCCAGTTGACAGATCTCTGAAATGCGGGCGCCAGTAAAGCAAGCAATCCACGGGACCCACCGCCGATAACCCGTACGATCCCGTGCCGCTCTCAAAATGCGGGCAGCTTCCTCGTCGGTGAAATCGCGCTTCGTCGATCGTCGCTGCCCCTTTACGGCGGCACGGGGCTGCTTCAAACCGCTAAAGGGATTGACCGGGCATTTGCCATTCGCCACGGCCCAGCCGTAGATAGCTTTGACAGCGAAGATGTCGTTCGAAACACTCTTTGCTGACCGAATCTCGAGCGAGGCAATCTTCCAATCGGACGCGTCCGACAAGCTCGCGCTTTGGAACGTGGCACCGCGCTGCGCTAGGAAAGCGGTCCACCGGCGTACCTTGCTCGAGAAGGTGTAAAAAGTTTTCTCGGTCGGTGTCTGATCCCTCTTCCAGCCATCCAGGATCTGTTCCGGGGTCGACGCTTCGATCTTCTCCCGTTTCGGCCGAGGTGTGCCTTCGGTTCTGAGGGCGTCGCTCACCTGTAGCTCAGGCGTCGGTCTGGTGTTCCCCCGATGCCGGTCGCTGATGACCGTCATCACCTCAAGTTCGGTCTCGACGAACGCCAGATGGAGACGACGATCCGCGGGCGATCCGAACGCGATGTTCAACCCAGCATCAAGAACGGTCATCATCGCATCGAGGTCGAAATGCACAGCGGTGAAGTCGCCCCGCGCGTTGGCGTCGCGCAACTCGGCCTCTCTTGACGCAATCTCTTGACCGAGTGCGTCGAACCCTTCGCGAGTGAGTGGGTCGGCGCCGCGCCGCCGCGCTTCATCCGCGGCGAGCTTGCGATGTCGAAAGGTCGCAACCAATCCCTGAATGACCATGTCGTCGAGTTCCGAGAGCTTCGGCTGAACGCTGAGAGCCAGACGGCGCTTCGCCAAACGAACCAGTGCGTCGGCCTCGCCGTCCAGTCGGCGCGCTCGGTCGCGCGCCACATCCTCGTCGCGGGTGCCGAGGCTGACCCAGAACTCGCGCCCCGCCCGACTTCCCTTCAACGAGACGCCCGCGCTTTCGTCGAAGATGCCTGGCCCAGCCGTTCCGAGTACGGCCGGCATGTCGGCGCGCAGCGCATCCGGGATGGTGCGGCGGAAATAGAAGATGCCCCGACGCTGGACCAAGCCCACCATCTGCCTCATGGCTTCGTAGCACTCCTTCGTAGCAGGAGCGCGCTCAGAAGCCTACGGAATCAGAAAGATACCGTTATCGCAGCAGGTTAAGGGGTAATTGGCGGAGAGGGGGGGATTCGAACCCCCGATGCCCTTGCAGGCATGCCGCATTTCGAGTGCGGTGCATTCAACCGCTCTGCCACCTCTCCGCAAGGTGCCTCGATGAGACGGGCGGTGCCTAGCATGCGCGACCGCGCTTCACAAGCGATGTCGCGGCGCCGAGGGTCGGTCAGACCACGATGGTGATCGCCTGCGCGGCCCGGGTGAGGCCGGTGTAGAGCCAGCGGGCGCGGTGCTCGCGGAAGGCGTAGGATTCGTCGAACAGGGTCACCCGGTCCCATTGCGAGCCCTGAGCCTTATGGACGGTCAGGGCGTAGCCGTAGGTGAACTCGTCGGTCTCCCGGCGAAGGAACAGCGGGATCTCCTCGTCGGAGCCGGAGATCATCGCGCGCAGCACCTTGATGTCGGTGGCCCGGCGGCGGAGCGCCGGGTCGTCCTCGGGGACGACGTCGAGGCGGATCAGGTCCGGGCGCGGTGGCGCGCGCAGGGCCTGGACCGTCCAGGTCGAGCCGTTGAGCAGGCCCTTCACCCGGTCGTTGCGCAGGCACACCAGCTTCTCGCCCACCGCCGGCATCGGGTCGGTGTGGCCGGCGAGTTCCCGGAGCCGGTTGTTGTAGAGGCGGCGGGTCTTGTTGAGGCCGACCAGGACCTGGTCGCATTCCAGCACCTCGGCCGGGTCGAGGGTGCGGCGGGAGACGATCCGGCTCTGGCCGTAGGTGCCGAGTTCCAGCCGGCCGCCCTCGCGCACGGTCATGGCCATGCGGACGATCGGGTCGTCCTTGGCTTGGCGATGGACCTCCGTGAGCATCACGTCGGGCTCGGTCTCGGTGAAGAAGCCGCCGCCGCGCACCGGCGGCAGCTGCGCCGGGTCGCCCAGAACCAGAACCGGCCGGTCGAAGGACAGGAGGTCGTTGCCGAGGTCGGAATCGACCATCGAGCATTCGTCGATGATGATCAGGTCGGCCTTCGCGGCCGGGCCGGAGCGGTTCAGCGTGAAGGTCGGGCCGCCCTCCTCCGCCTCCTTGGTGCGGTAGATCAGCGAGTGGATCGTCGCGGCGTCGTAGCAGCCCTTCTGGCGCATCACCGAGGCCGCCTTGCCGGTGAAGGCGCCGTAGACCACCGTGCCGTCGACATCCTCGGCGATCCGGCGGGCGAGCGTGGTCTTGCCGGTGCCGGCATAGCCGAACAGCCGGAACACCTGGGATCCGCCGTCCTTCCGCCACGCGGCGATGGCCTTCAGCGCCGCGTCCTGCTGCGGCGCATAGGCCGATGGCAGCCCGGCGCTCACGGCCAGCGCACGGTCGGCGGGAGCGACGACAGGATCGAGGCGACGTTGCCGCCGGTCTTCAGCCCGAAGATCGTGCCCCGGTCGTAGAGCAGGTTGAACTCGACGTAGCGCCCGCGCCGGACCTGCTGCTCCTCGCGGTCGGCCTCGGTCCAGGCCGTCCCGACATTGTCGCGGACGATCTTTGGATACGCCTCCAGGAAGGCGCCGCCGACATCGCGCGTGAAGGCCAGGTCCGCCTGCGGATCTCCGGTCCAGCGATAATCATAAAAGATGCCGCCGATGCCCCGGGGCTCGTTGCGGTGCTTGAGGTGGAAGTATTCGTCGCACCACGCCTTGTAGCGGGCATGGTCGACGCCGTGGGCCGCGCAGGCGCGCTCCAGGCAGGCGTGGAAGTGCCGGCTGTCCGGGTCCTCCTGGTTGCGCCGGCGCACCAGCACGGGGGTGAGGTCGGCGCCGCCGCCGAACCACGCCTTCGTGGTCACGACGAACCGGGTGTTCATGTGCACCGTCGGCACATGCGGATTCCACGGATGGGCGATCAGCGAGATGCCGGTGGCGAAGAAGCGCGGATCCTCGGCGGCCCCGGGCATCTGGGCGCGGAATTCCGGGGCGAACTCGCCGTGGACGGTGGAGATGTGCACCCCGGCCTTCTCGAACACCCGGCCCTTCAGCATCGCCATGACGCCGCCGCCTCCGGGCTGGCCGGTATGGTCGGTGCGGTCCCAGGGGGTCTTCACGAAGGTCCCGGGCCCTGCGGGGGCATCCGGGTGGAACGGCCCCTCGGCCTCGGCCTCCAGGGTTTCGAAGGCCGCGAGGATTCGGTCGCGCAGGGTCGCGAACCAGGCCGCGGCCTCGGATTTCATGGCCGTCACGTCGGCCTCGGACTGGGGGGCAGTCAGCGCCGCGCGGGCGTCGTCCGGCATCGTCATGCGCTAGGCTTTCCCACTGTGCCGATGGGGCGTCAATCGGCGCGCATCAATTCGGCTTGCCGCGCGCGCGACGCCGAACCTTTGTCCCCTTCGGCGGCGCGCGCTCTAGATCAGCCGGTCGCGCGCCAGTGCGGCGCCGTCTCGAACCGTCAGGACAGCCCGAGCCCATGGCCGACACGCTCCGCCTCTTCACCTCGCCCTCCGCCTTCCCGAACCCGCAGCGTCTGCGCCTGTTCGCGCACGAGAAGGGCATCGCCCACCTGTTCGACGAGGTGGTCTACGACATGGCGCCGGGGGGCGAGCAGCGGCAATGGCGCCATCTCAAGATGAACCCCTGGGGCGAGACGCCGACCCTCCTGCTCGCCGACGGGACCGTGCTGTCCGAGACGGCCGCGATCGTGCGCTACCTCGACGCGGCCCATCCGGGGCGCCGCATCACCGGCGGCACGCCCCTGGAGCAGGGGCTCGACACGATGTGGGACAACCGGATCTGGGTGCATATCCTCTATCGCATCACCACGATGTTCCACGTGCTGAACCAGGGCCTCGGGCCGAAGCTGGAGCTGACGCACAACCCGCAATGGGGCGAGCATTGCCGAAAGGAAGCGCTGGGGCACGCCGCCCTGGTCGACCGCCATCTCGCGGACGGCCGCTCGTGGATGCTCGGCGGCGATGAACCGACATTTGCCGACATCACGCTGTGCACGGCGATCGCGTTCTCGAAATTCCCGGTCTGCGCCACCCCGCTCGACGAGCGGTTCGAGCAGCTCGACGCCCTGTGGCGGCGCTGGCAGGCGCGGGCGAGCTTCAAGGCGGCCTATGCCGATGGCGGCAGCGGCCTGACGGAACTCGACCACCTCAAGACCGCGTAGGCCGGCTTTCCGGCCTCGGTTCGGCGCAGGCCTTCGCCGAACCGACCGCGCCTCAGCCCAGGGCGCTCTCGCTCACGGGCTTGAGCAGGCCGGTGGCGCTCGCCACCAGCGCGCCCTCCGCGTCGCGGATCTCGGCCTCGCAGAAGATCACCGAGCGCCCGGCCCGGGTGACGCGGCCCTCGGCGATCAGTGTTCCCCGCCCCGGGGCAAGGAACCGGGTCTGCATGTCGAGGGTCACCACCGGCCGCCCGGCCTTGAGGCGGGCGGCCGTGCCAAGGGCGACATCGAGCAGGGTGCAGATCACGCCGCCATGCGCGATCCCGAGATTGTTGGCGTGTTCCGGCCGCAGGACGAGGCGCAGCCGGGTGCGACCCTCCTGCACGTCCAGGGCCTCGATCCCGCAATGGTTCACGAACGGGATGTGGGCTCCGAAAACCGTGCCCTGCTCCGATGATTGGTCCACGTCGATTTCCCCAGATCTCGTCCTGCCGACAGCGTCGTCGTGCGTGCAGTCTACAATCCCAGGCGGCGGATACCGCCTGACGCGACGTGTTTCCGGTCCGTTGCGAGACCGGTCAGGGCTTTTCGCAGACGAAGCAGCCGGATTGGCTGTGGCCAAAGGCGTAACAGAGGCGGTCCGCAAGGACCCGATCCCGTTCAAGTCCCGCGCGCCGCTGTCGGTTTGCTCGGGCGACGATTGCAGCTGCACCGACGGCTTGAGTAATATGCGTGTTCATGGCCGACGCGTTGTGCAAAGAAAATCTCGACGACGACTTGATTTTGTTGCACAGACGATAGAACCGTGCCCCACCGTCGGATAAAGGGAGTCATCGATGGACGACATCGCCACAGATCAGCAGCAGACCTTTATCGAGCAGGCGTCGGACATCGTGTCCGCGTATGTCTCGAACAATTCCGTCCCGATCAGCGAATTGCCCGCGCTCCTGGCCGGCGTTCACGCGGCTCTGGCGAAGCTCTCCGCGCCCGCGGCTGCCGTCACCGAGACGGCCGACAAGCCGACGCCGGCCCAGATCCGCAAGTCGGTGACCCCGGATGCGCTGGTCTCGTTCATCGACGGCAAGCCCTACAAGACCCTGAAGCGCCACCTGTCGCGCAACGGCCTGACCATCGAGCAGTATCGCGAGCGCTTTGGCCTGCCGCGCGACTATCCCTCGACCGCCGCCAGCTACTCGGCCCAGCGTTCCGAGCTCGCCCGCAGCCTCGGCCTCGGCCAGCAGCGCCGCAAGTCGGCCGCCGCCCCGGCGCCGGAGCCCGAGGAAGAGCCGGCCGAGAAGCCGAAGAAGGCGACCCGCCCGCGCAAGGCCAAAGAAACGGCCTGATCACGCAAGCGGCCTGATCTTGAGCGCCCCCATACTGGGGCCTCGATCCGGCCGATGGTTCCGGGCGGCACGGGTTCAAGCGTGCCGCCCGAACCCTCTTCGCTTCCGGGTCTCGCTCGGGCGGCAGGCCCCGCGCAGCGCTGTCGAGACCGATCAGGCGAAATCGGCGAGATCGTCGGCGACGTCCCCCGCTTCCCGCTCCGTCTCGGCTTTTTCGGCCTCGCTCTTCTCAGGCTTGTCGGCCTCGGGCTGACGACCGGGCACTATCGACCGCCCGCCATCCGTCGGCGCATCACCGCCCTGCCCGTCCTCGGTCCGGTCCGGCACCCGGCTCGTCATGCTGCGCACTCCCGTCGACCTTATCGATTGCCGAGCTAAGCTTTCAGCGCCGCACCCGTTCCGCGCCCGATGCCGCCGGCGCCGTGACAGCACGGCCCAACCGGAAAGTCGCAGGCCTTCAGGCCCCGGCGGAAAGGTGGAACGGTGACGCCGCGAGCGCGGACGCCACGAGCCGCCGACCCGAGGGATGGAACGCGCGATGACGGACACGCGACCCGGCGCGGAGGCGAGCCGCCGAGACCTGCTGGCGGCCTCGCTGTTCGGAGCCCTTCCGCTCCTTCTGGCCGAGGCCGCGCAGGCCAGCCCGCTCAACCCCGCGCAGACCATCATCCTGTCGCCGGACGCGCTCCCGTGGATGCCGACGAAGGGCTATCCCGAGCGCAGCGCCGACCGTTGCGCGCTCACCGGGGACATCAACGGCACCGGCCTCTACTATACTTTGATCCGCTGGTGGCCGGGCTACATGAGCGCGCCGCACACCTATACGACGGACCGGTTCTGCATGATCCTGTCCGGCACGTGGTGGTGCAACAGCGGACCGGATTTCGACCCCGCGGCTTGCGTCCCCGTGAAGGCCGGCAGCTTCGTCCGCCGCGTGGCGGGCACGCCGCATTATGACGGCGTGGTCCGCGATGGCAGCGAGCCGGCCGTGATCGCGATCTGCGGGGTGGCGCCGGTGAACTATGCGCTGGTCGACCCGTCGCAGCCGGGCTGGCGGCGGGTCTGACGCGGACCGACCGGACGCGATCGATTTGCGCGGACCTGCGTTGAACGCCCGGCAGCAGGGTACGGGAGCAGGGATTGGGCAATCGCTACGGGCTGGAGATCCGCGCGGCCGCGGGTCCCGACGCTCCGGGTCTCGCGGACCTGCTGGCTGAGGCCGGCATCGCGGTCGCTGCGGCGGATCTCGCCGCCCGGCTCGACGCCCTTCAAGGTAGCGGCGGCACGGCCTTGGTCGCGGTGGAATGGGGGCCGCCGAGCGGGCTGATCGCGCTCGCTCCCATGCGCACCCTCGAGGCCGCCAAGGCCCTGGGCCTGATCACCACCCTCGTCGTCGCGGCGGAATCCCGGCGCCGGGGCATCGGTCGGGTCTTGCTGAAGGCGGCGGCACGGGCGGCCCGGCAGGCCGGCTGCGAGCGGCTGGTCCTGACGATCGGCCCCGGGCAGGACGCGCTGCACGCCTTCGCCGCCGCGGCCGGATTCACCGCGGATGGGCAGATCCTCACGCGTCCTTTGCTGAAGCGAGGGCCCGCGGAGACTTGAGATCCGCGACACCATGGGCACATCCGGCGGCCAGGATCGAGCGTTGACCCAGGAATACTGGAGTTCCACCGATGCTGCGATCCGAGACCCCACCGTCCCCCGGGAACCTGCAGGCCGATCCGCCGCCGGATTCCGACAACCCGACCTCGGCGCAGCTGAAGGGCGACATCGACAGCGGGCGGACCGGCGACAAGGTCCCGCATGTGGATGTCGGGGCCGCGCCGCTCGGCACCTGCGAGGAGGCCGGAGGGGCGCCCCCGACCTCGCAGGAAGTCCGCCTCGCGCGGCAGAACGAGCGGGCGCCGTCGGAGAAGGCCGCGGCCGGCATCATGCAGCAGCGCACGCCGTGGATCACGCCGGTTTTCGCGAGCGCCATCGTGGCGATTGCGGTGGTTCTGACGCTGTCCCTCTGGCTGACGCACTGAGCCCGGCAAGTCCCGGGATGATGCAGGACGGCACGGCCGCGATGGGGGCGGCTTAAAGGTCGATTCACGTCGATGCGGTTAGCGTGAGCTTACTGCAGTCTTGCGTAAACCGATCCTCATGCCCTCATCCGTCGACGCTCCGCCGGACCTGTCCGGGCTTCTCGAATTGGCGCGGATCGAGAATCTCGATCTCAAGCCGGTGATCCTCCGGGTGCAGACCGACCTGTTCGTTCGGGCGCCCGGCCGGGATCGGGCCGAGATCGAGATCTTCGAGTCCCTGGCCTGCGGACTGATCCCCCGGGTGGACGACGAGACCGCCCAGGTCGTCGCCGCCAAGCTCGCCGCCTTTCCGGAGACGCCGCCCTCGGTCCTGGAGGCGCTCGCCATGCGGGGCGGCGCCGTCCGCGACACGGTGGTGACGCTCGCCCCCGTACTGAGCCACCGCCTGATCGAGGCCGCGCTGGCCGACGGCTCCGACATCGCTGCCCGCATCGCCGCCCGGGTCGGGCTGAGCCGCGAGGCGGTGGACGAACTCTCCCGCGAGGGCCGCCTGGAGATCGACCTGGCGCTCGCGGCCAATCTCGGCATCACCCTGCGCGGGGCGGCGCTGGCCCGCCTCGTGAGCCGCGGCCGCAGCGTCGCCGAACTGGCGCGCCTGCTCCTCGCCCGCCCCGACGTCTCGGCCGCCGACCTCGTGCCCCTCTACCTGCACGCCGACCCGATCCGCCGCGAGGTGATCGGCCGGACCGTCGAGGCGACCGCGGCCCTGCGCCCCTGCCCGCCCCCGCCGCGCGGCCTCGGCGAGACCCTGACCGGCCTCTCGGCCTCGCAGGACGTCCCGACCTTCATCGCCGCCCTGGCCGACGGCCTCGGCGTCGCACACGACTTCCTCACCGTGGTGGACGATCCGGGCGCGCGCTACGACCTGCTGACGCTCGGCCTGCGCGCCGCCGGCCTGCACGAGGAGGAGGCGGTCTACATCTTCCTCACGCTGAACCAGGGCGTGGCGCGCTCCGCCGAGCGGGTGGCCGGGCTGGTGCGCCTGTTCCGGACCGTGAGCCGCCCGGCCTCCCGCGACCTGATCGCGGCGATCCTCGACACACCCCTGGCCGAGCGCGGCCGGAGCGAGGCTCACCAGCCGCTGCACGGCCCGGAGGCCAAGCTGCGCCAGGGTCCCGAGCGCGCCGGCGCCCAGCGCCCGCCCCTGCCGATGCGCCCCCTGCGGGCGACCAGCGGCGAAGCCGGCTGAGGCACGGAAGTCAGGGGATCCAAAAGGGCTCAGCCCTTTTGCGGGTGAAGGGCGGAGCCCTTCTTCATCAGGGCTCCGCCCTGACAACCCGCCAAAGGGCTCGCCCTTTGGAAACCCATGGTTTTCCGTGGGATCAGCGGGGCTCCGCAGGACCGCGCCAGGCGGGCTGCCGGTCGGAGGCTTCCAGCGTGTCGTTCGAGGCGGCCTCCGGCTCGTCCACGCCGGCGCGGCGGCTCAGCTCCGCCATCAGGCCCCGGGCCAGGACGGCGCGCACGGCCCGGTCGCGGGTCTCGGCAGGAACCGCATCGAGGGCGGCCGGCAGCGTCGCCTTGGCGCCCGCGGCCACCGATCCCGTGAGCTTGCGGGTCTCCGCGGCCGGATCGGCGCCGTTGCGCAGCAGCGCCAGGTACGAGAGCGCGCCGATCACCAGCGCGGCGCGCAGCAGGAAGGTCATCGGACGGGCTCCTTCGCGGGTCTCGATCATGAAAATCCGCCCGGTTTCGTGAACTCCACCTCAACCGCGTCGAGTTTTCGCGCGCCATGGTGAACGAAGCGCGCTCGCTGGCCGCTGGTTACCTTACGGAAAGCATCCCGCGCATTCGGCCAAGTCTCGCAACACTCGTTTAAGCCGCCCCTGCGACTGTCCGGTAGTCGTTTTGAAGTCGAGCCGGAGGCGCGGGACATGTCGATTGGCATTCACCGCGGCGCGTGTGAGCCTTGCCTGTTAAAAAAGCCCTGACGTCTCTGCTCGACGACCGTCTCGCGGGTCTGGTCCACGAATCCGTGGCCGATGATGCGAGCGTTCGGTTCCGGCATGAGCGCTTCCTGGTGTCCCGCCTCGCCACCGGCATGGTGATGATGGCGGCGCTGCCACCCTACCTGCTCTGGCGCGGGGTCCCGTCGGGCATCGAGGTACTGGCGATCGCGAGCCTGCTGCTGCCGGTTCTGGCCGCAGTGCTGCTCGCCCGCACCGGTTCCCTCTGGGTGGCGCATGCGGTCTCGTCGGCGGGCCTGACCGGTCTCGTGGTCTGCCTCGCCGGCCTCACCGGCGGGGCGACCTCCCCGGCGGCGGTCTGGCTGGTGGCGATCCCCCTGGAGGCCCTGGTCTCCGGCTCGATGCGCGCCACGGCCGCCGCGGCTTTCCTGGCGGTGCTCGGCGTGCTGGGCGTCGTCTCCCTCGGCTCCTGGCCCGGCACCCTGCCGGTGATGGACATCTCCGCCGGTGTCGCCCTGCCGGTCTTCGCGATCACGGCGATCGGCCACGTCGTCGCCCAGGCCCTGGAGCACATGCGCAACGAGGGCGCCTGGCGCGAGCGGCTGCGCGACAACGAAGCCCGCGACCGCCTGCTGCTCTCCGCCATCGACGACCTCGTGACCTGGCACGACCGCAACGGCCGCGTGCTGGAGGCTTCGATGTCGGCCAGCCGGCTGGTCGGCAGCGACGCGGCGCGGCTGCGCGGCCACGGCCTGCTGGAGCGGGTCCACGTCGCCGACCGGCCGGCCTTCCTCAAGGCGGTGAGCGACGTCGCCGCGACCGGGCGGCCCTCCACGCTGCCCCTGCGCCTCCATGTCGAGCCCGCCGCCGGCCGGCCCGACGGCGCCACCCTGATCCATGCCGAGATGCGCGCCCACCGGATCGCGCACGGTCCCCACGACGCGGCCATGACCGTCGTCGCCGTGACCCGCGACATGACCGGGCATCACCTCCACGCCGAGGAGCTGGAGCGCGCCCGCGCCGAGGCCGAGCGCGCCGATGCGATCAAGGGACGGTTCCTGGCCAACGTCACCCACGAGCTGCGCACGCCGCTCAACGCGATCATCGGCTTCTCCGAGGTTCTGGCCGGCGAAGGCGCGATCAGCCTCAGCCCGGACCAGGCGCGGGAATATGCCGGGATCATCGGCGCCTCCGGCCATCACCTGCTCGGGGTCGTCAACACGCTGCTCGACATGAGCCGGATCCAGAGCGGCAATTTCGACTACGCGCCGGAGACCTTCGACGCCGCCGCCCTGGTGCGCTCCTGCTGCGACCTGATGCGCCTCAAGGCCGAGGCCGCGGGTGTGACCCTGGCGGCCTCCGTGCCGGGCCCGATCGAGATCACGGCCGATCCGAGCGCGTGCCGCCAAGTGCTGATCAACCTGATCTCCAACGCCGTGAAGTTCACCCCGCGGGGCGGCCGGGTCGACCTGTCCCTGCGCCACGGCCCGGACGGGTTGGACATCGTCGTCGCGGATACCGGCGTCGGCGTCGGCGAGGGCGACCTGCCCAAGCTCGGCACGCCGTTCTTCCAGGCCGGGAGCGGCGGCTACAAGCGCCAGCACGAGGGGACCGGCCTCGGCCTCTCGGTGGTGCAGGGCCTCGTCGGCCTGCATGGCGGCGCCATGCTGATCGAGAGCGCCCCCCAGGCCGGCACCGTCGTGACCGTGACGCTGCCCCTGGTCTGCCGGGATCCGGCGGCCGCCGCCGGCCCCGCCCCGATCCGCACCGCCGTGCGGGGTGCCGGCCCCCCGCGCCGGTCGGTGGTGCGCCTGCCCCTCGGCCTGTTCGACGCCGAGCCCGCCGCCTCGGAGCCGACCCTGCGCCGGGCCGGCTGAGCCAGCGATCCGCGAGAAGGAGACACGATGTCAGGCTACCGCGAGATCACCGTCCCGGGCGAGGCACGCGCCGTCCGCCGTCCGGCGCCACGCCGCGCCGCCGCCCCGAGCGATTGGCGCGGCGTGCTGGTCGGTGCGGTGAAGGCGACAGGCGCCTCGTGCCGGAACAGCCCGGGCACGGTGCTGAGCAGCGTCGTGGCCGTGGGCGCGGCGGGCTTCATCTGCTTCAACGCGCTGGGCCATCAATCCGGGCGCCATCCGGCGCCGATCCTGCCCAAGGTCGCGACCCAGAAGGCCCCCGCCCCGCGCGAGCCGGCAGCGGCCGCGAAGGAGGCGATCCGGGATGTCGTCAAGGAGCCGACGCAGCCCGACCGGGCCGCCGCCCCCGCCAAGCAGGCCGCCCGGGACCCGATCGCCGACCTGATCCGCTCCGACGAGACCACCGCCTCGGTGACGCCCCGGGCCGTGGCGGTCCGGACGACCGCTAAGCCGGTGCAGAAGGACGCGCCCAAGGAGGCCGCGAAGACGGCCAAGCCCGAGGCGCAGCCCGATCCGGTACTGCGGGCGCAGAAGGCGCTGTCGAAGCTCGGCTATCCGGTCAAGCCCGACGGTGCCATGGGGCCGGGGACGCGGGCGGCGATCGAAAAATTCGAGCGCAGCGCCAAGCTGCCGGTGACCGGCGAGGCCGCGGGCCGGACCCTGCGCGCGCTGATGTCCCGCGCCGGCCAAGGTTAGAGCGCTCGCCGCCGACGTGGAGGCCGGTTCGGCGTCAGCGAGCGCGTCACATCAAGAACTGAAAGTCGTTCCCGATTGCAACCCGATCGGGAACGACTCTAGTTGGTCGCGACCGGCAGCGTTCCGCTTCCGGGAGGCCCGACACGCATGCGCCTGCGCTCCGATTTCTGGGTCTCGGCCCACCTGCGCCGCCTCGGGGTCGAGGGCATCCCGGCGGTGCTGCGCCGACGCGGCTCGCCGGAGGCCGGCGCGATCTTCGTGAAGGTCGACCGCCTCGACGGCACCGCCGATCTCTACGGCCCCGCCCCCCAGGCCCTGTTCGAGGCCGAGGACAGCGGCGACCGCCGCTTTGCCGCCCTGGTCACGGGCGGCACCCCGCTCGACGTCGAGGAGCGGCTGACCAAGGAAATCCGGTTCGACTCCGATCTCTGGATCATCGAGATCGACGATCGCCAGGGGCGGCATTTCTTGGAGCTGGCGGAATAAGCTGTTGTCCTCGCCATCGATAGACCATCGACCATATTCATATTATCGAATTCGATATTTAATGGTCGTTCAAGTCCATGCTCAATAGATTTATTGGTATTGGATCTTAATTCAAGCGATTAAGCAGGGACTTCGTCGGGCAGATCGTGGCAACACCGGGCTCAGCAGATCGCAGATCCGGCCCCGCCCACCGCGTTACAAAATTTATGCTCTCGATTTAACTGTCAATTTATCGCGTGTTTGTACGCCCCTCTTAACGAGGACCTGGTGATGAGCATGAAGATATCGTTCGTTCTGAGGGGTCTGATCGGGCTGCTCGCGATCGGCTTTCTCGTTCAAGGCGCCATGAGCGCACTGCAGTTGCGCGCCGTCAACGCCAATGCTCGAGATCTATCCGACAACTGGATGCCCAGTGTGCAAGCCCTTGGCGAGTTGAAATACAAAGTGACACGCCTCCGGCTCGTCGATGCCCGATACGTGACGGCAATCGAACCCGTTCCTGAACTGGACTCGGTGTCGGCGCGCCGCCTCAAGGACGTCGAAGCCGTCGCAACCCGCTATGAACCGCTGATCGCGAGCCCGGAAGAACGAGCCGCCTGGATGGCCTATCAGCAGAACTGGAGCGCCTATCTGAAATTCCGATCGCGGATCATGTCTGCTGCGCAAGCAAAAGATCAGGGGGTCTTGAACGAGATCTTTCAGGCGTCGCGCAAACCGTTCGATGCTTCGATCGAGTCGCTCGATCGAAGCACGGCCTTGAACGTTTCGGGGGGCGACGAAGCCAAGATCAAATCCGAAGCGACCTATGTGCATGGCCTCTGGATCATCGGCCTGCTCTGCAGCGTATCCTTCGCGTTTGGGCTTGCCGGCATCGTCTATGTGCTCGTCGGCGTGACGCGACCGATCGACCGCCTGATCCTGCGCATGCGGAATTTGGCTTCCGGCGATGTCGACGCCTCGGTTCCCTACACGGACCGCACCAACGAGATCGGCTCCATTGCTGCTGCCGTCGAGGCGTCTCGGGAAAATCTGGTGCGGACGCGTCAACTGGAAGAGGAAACGGTGCTGGCCCGGGCTTCTGCCGAGGAACAACGCAAGGCCGGCATGCGCCAGATGGCCGATGCGTTCGAGGACACGGTCGGCGGTATCGTCGGCATGGTCTCCTCTGCCGCCACGCAACTTCAGACGACCGCACAGACCATGACGGTCACGGCGGGCGAAACCGCAAACCAGTCGGGCTCGGTTGCGGCCGCCGCCGAACAAGCCGCGGCCAACGTCAACACGGTGGCTGCGGCGGCCGAGGAACTGGGATCGTCCGTGCAGGAGATCGGGCGTCAAGTGTCGGGCTCATCCGATCTGGCACAGACGGCGGTCGGAGAGGCGGACCAGACCCTGCAGCTCGTCCGGGCCCTCAGTCAAGCCTCATCCCGGATCGGCGACATGGTCGGGCTGATCTCCAACATCGCGAGCCAGACCAATCTTCTGGCGCTCAACGCCACCATCGAGGCGGCGCGTGCCGGCGAGGCCGGTCGGGGCTTCGCGGTGGTCGCCACCGAGGTCAAGGAACTGGCCACTCAGACGGCACGGGCGACGGAGGAAATCAGCGGCCAGATCAGCCAGATCCAGGGCGTGGCGGGTCAAGCGGTGGCGGCGATCGGCTCGATCACCACGCGCATCCGCGAGATCAACGGCGTGGCAACCTCGATCGCCGCCGCCGTCGAACAGCAGGGTGCGGCGACGCAGGAAATCGTTCGCAACGTCGCTCAGGCGTCCACCGGCACCAGCGAAGTGACGAGCAACATCACGGGCGTCGCGCGCGCCTCGGAAGCGACGGGGGCGGCCGCCAATCAGGTGCTGTCGGCGGCCTCCGAGTTGTCACACCAATCCGAGCATCTGAACGGCGAGGTCCTCCGCTTCCTCGCGACAGTCCGGGCGGCCTGAACCGGGCCGGTTGCGGCAGCGAGGCGGAGGGGAGCCGGCTAAACGCGGCCTCGCTTCACCACCATCGATGGCTGCCGCAAGCCTCCCCTACCCCCACAAATCCGGCTCCGGCGGGTGCACGATGCTCCCGTCGTAACGCAGCGGTGGGTCGCGGTCGCGGGCGAGGAGCAGCGGGCCGTCGAGGTCGACGAAGTCGGCTTGCGACGCCAGCAGCGTGGCGGGCGCCATGCCGAGCGAGGTGCCGAGCATGCAGCCGACCATCACGGAGAAGCCGCGGGCCCGGGCCTCGCGGGCGAGCAGCACCGCCTCGGTCAGGCCGCCGGTCTTGTCGAGCTTGATGTTGATCGCGTCGTAGCGCCCGGCCAGCGCATCGAGGCCGGCGCGGTCGTGCAGGCTCTCGTCGGCGCAGACCGGGACCGGGTGCGGGATCTCGGCGAGCAAGGCGTCGGCATCGGCCGGCAGGGGCTGCTCGATCAGGGCGACGCCGGCCTCCAGGCAGGCGGCGAGGTTGGCCTCCAGGGTCTCCGGCCGCCACGCCTCGTTGGCGTCGACGATCAGCCGCGCTTGCGGCGCGCCCGCCCGCACGGCGGCGATGCGCTCGGGGTCGCCGGCCCCGCCGAGCTTGACCTTGAGCAGCGGCCGGTGGGACGCCGCCCGGGCGGCCTCGCCCATGCTCTCGGGGGTGCCGAGGCTCAGCGTGTAGGCGGTCACCGCCGGGGCGGGGGCGGTCAGCCCGGCGATCTCCCAGGCCCGGCGTCCCTGAAGCTTGGCCTCCAAGTCGAACAGGGCGCAGTCGAGGGCGTTGCGGGCCGCGCCCGCCTTCATCCGCGCCGTGAGCTCGCCCCGCCCTATCCCGGCGCCGATGGCATCCGCCTGCCCCTCGATCAGCGCGACGACGCTCTCGACGCTCTCGCCGTAGCGCGGATAGGGCACGCATTCGCCGCGCCCGACCCCGTTCGCGTCCGTGATCGTCGCCACCACCACGGCGATCTCGGTGCGGCTGCCCCGGGAGATCGTGAAGGCCCCGGCGATCGGGAAGCGCTCGACGGACAGGGTCAGGCGGCGGGCCATGTCAGACCTCCGGGAAGTCGGAAACGATCCGGTCGACCAGCCCGGCGACGCCGAAGCGCACCGGATCGGTGGCGGGCAGGCCGTGCTCGGCGGCGAGTTTTTCCAGGAGCGCCTTCGCCTCGCTCTCGCCCAGGGCTTGCGTGTTCACGGAAATACCCACCGGGCGGATCGCCGGGTTGGTCAGGCTGCCGAGTTGCACAGTGAGGTCGATCACCTGCTGGAGGGTCGGCAGCGGGTGCTTCACGCCGCGCATGGTGGTGCGGGTGGGCTCGTGGCAGACCACGAAGGCGTCGGCCTGGGCGCCGTGCAACAGCCCGAGGCTGACGCCTGCGAAGGACGGGTGGAACAGCGAGCCCTGACCCTCGATCAGGTCCCAGTGATTCGGGGCGGCCTCGGCCGAGATCGTCTCGACCGCGCCGGAGATGAAGTCGGCGACCACGGCGTCGATGGCGACGCCCCTTCCGGAGATGAACACGCCGGTCTGCCCGGTGGCGCAGAAATCGGCATCGAGGCCGCGCTCGCGCATGCCCCGCTCCAGGGCCAGCACGGTGTACTTCTTGCCGACCGAGCAATCGGTGCCGACGGTGAGCAGGCGCCGGCCCGCGCGCTTGGTGCCCTTGCCGGTGGGGAAGCGCTCGTCGGTGTGGCGCACGTCGTGGAGCTGGCGCCCGCGCCGGGCGGCGGCCTCCGCGATGGCCGGAACCGCGCCGAGCTTGACGTGCAGGCCGCTCGCCACGTCGAGCCCGGCCTCGAGCGCCGCCACGATCTCCTTGACCCAATGGTCCGGCAGCACGCCGCCGGCGTTGACGACGCCGATCACCAGGGTCCGGCAGCCCTTGGCCAAGGCCTCGGGCAGGGTCATGTCGGGGATGCCGAGATCAGCGGCGCAGCCGGGGAGCCGCATCTGGCCGACGCACCAGTCCGGGCGCCAGTCCTTGATGCCATAGGCGGTCTTGGCCGCCAGCGTGTCGGGCACGTCGCCCAGGAACATCAGATAGGGCGTGGCGATCTGCATCGGTCGAAAAGCCTTCTGGGGAAGCCGGCGCCCCGTCTATGCGGGATCGCGGCCGCCGGGCGCAATGCACGATGGCGGCCAGGGCGGTGGACGCCGCCGCGACCGGGCGCATCGCCGGTATGCTCGGGCTGCGGCGCCGACGGATGAACCCGCGGCATTCCGACTTTCCTGTCAGCGTATCCGGAACGGGCCGCCGCCGTGCACGATTGCCGATGCACCCCGGGCTCCCGATTTGCGAATGTGCCGATCGAGCCGCCATCCGCAACCGGAGGCCAACCGATGATCTTCATGACCGACGCCGCCGGGGCCCTGACCTATGTCAGCTCCGAATGGCACGGCCTTACCGGGCAGGACCGTCTGGACGCCGTCGGGCAGGGCTGGTTCGAGCGGCTCCACACCGAGGACGGTGCGGTGCTGCGGGCCGTCATCAAGGAGGCGGCGCAGGCGCAGGCGGAGTTCGTCGTCCGGTTTCGGCTGGCCCGCGACGGGGGCGGCTCGATCTGGGCGGCGGCCGGGGCCGTGCCCTCCTACGGGCCGCCGAATCAGACCTTTCTGGGGTTCCTCGGCTCGATCACCGAGCTCGCGCCCGGCGGCAGCGAGACCGAGGCGCAGGGCGGCCTCGGCCGATTCGTGCCGCCGCCGCCGCGTCCCTCGACAGTTCCGGCCTCGACCCTCGACCTCGTGGCCGACCATCTGCTGATCGCGCACGGCCTGATCGAGGTGGATGGCGGCAAGTCGGCGCTGGCGCCCCTGCGGGAGGCCCTATTCCGGGTCGGCCAGGAGATCGCGCAGAAGATGACGGTCGCGCCCGCCCCGTCGACGATCGAGAACGGCGAGACGCTTCACTGAGACCGGTCCCACGCGCACCGGGACCGGTCCTGACGTGACGGATCAGGCGGCGCGTCGTCGCGCGACCGCGGCCTCGTCCGACACCGTCTCGACCGGAGCGAGGACGCCCGTGGCCCGGACCATCCCCTCGGCGCCGGCGAGCGCCCCCGAACGCAGCTCCAGCCCGAGGAAACGGGCGCGCTCGAACGGGCCCGGCAGGGTGAGCCCATCCGCCAGCGCCCGGTCGAAGCCGAACCGGACGTAGTACGGCGCGTCGCCCACCAGCAGCACGGCGCCGTGGCCCAGCGATTCCGCCCGGCCGAGGGCGGCCTGCATCATCACCGAGCCGAGCCCCTGGCCCTGGATCTCCGGATCGACCGCGAGCGGCCCGAGCAGCAGCGCCGGGCGGGCGAGGCCGGCCTCGACGTGCCACAGGCGCAGGGTGCCGACGAGGCGGCCGCGCCGGGTCGCCGCGAAGGCGAGGCCGCGGGCGGGGAGCCGACCCTCGCGCAGGCGCTCCGAGGTCCTGGCGCGTCGGTTGCCGGCAAAACAGGCGTCGAGCAGGCGCTCGCGCGCCGGGACGTCATGGATGCGCTCCGCGCGGATCTCGATCATGGCAATGCCCTCCCCGGGCCGACAAGCGGGAGAAGCGTTCTTTTCCACGGAGAGCCGAGCGCCCTCCGTCGAAGCCGTGGTGAAGGTCAGTGCCCGGCCGGGTCGCCCGGGCCGTCATCACGAGCGAAGCGAAGTGACCCAGGGCAGCCCGACCTCGGTCGGGGTGGCGCCACTGGATTGCTTCGCTCCGCTCGCAAGGACGGCACCGTCTCTGCCACCTGAACCGGAACCTGTCTCAGCTGGAAAACGTCAGATGACGATCTGCTGGAGGGGCGGGAAGCCGTTGAAGGCCACGGCCGCGTAGGTCGTGGTGTAGGCGCCCGTACCCTCGATCAGGACCTTGTCGCCGATCGAGAGCGAGACCGGCAGCGGGTAGAGCTGCCGCTCGTAGAGCACGTCCACCGAGTCGCAGGTCGGCCCGGCGATGACGCAGGGCTCGGTCCGGTCCCCGTCGCGGGTGGTGCGGATCGGGTAGCGGATCGACTCGTCCATGGTCTCGGCCAGCCCGCCGAACTTGCCGATGTCGAGATAGACCCAGCGCACCTCGTCGGCATCGGCTGACTTCTTCGACACCAGCACGACCTCGGCCTCGATCAGGCCGGCATTGCCGACCATGCCGCGGCCCGGCTCGATGATCGTCTCCGGGATCTGGTTGCCGAAATGCTTGGTCAGGCCCCGGAAGATCGCCTCGCCGTAGCTCTCCACGCCCGGCACCGCCTTGAGGTACTTGGTCGGGAAGCCGCCGCCGAGATTGACCATCGACAGGAAGATGCCGCGCTCGGCACACTCGCGGAAGATCGCCGCCGCGGAACCCAGCGCCCCATCCCAGGCCTCGGTGTTGCCCTGCTGCGAACCGACATGGAACGAGATGCCGTAGGCCTCGAGCCCTTGCCGGTGGGCGTGCTCGAGCACGTCGGTGGCCATCTCGGGCACGCAGCCGAACTTGCGCGAGAGCGGCCAGTCGGCGCCGGCGCCGTCGCACAGGATGCGGCAGAACACGCGCACGTCGGAGGCCGCGACCTCCATGGCCTCGGCGGCCCGGGCGATCTTGTCGACCTCGGCCTGGCAATCCACCGCGAACAGGCGGATGCCGAGCTTCAGCGCGCGGCCGATGCAGCGCTCCTTCTTGATGGTGTTGCCGAAGGAGATCCGGTCCGGGGTGGCGCCGGCGGCGAGCGCCATCTCCATCTCGGCCACCGAGGCGGTGTCGAAGCAGGAGCCCATCTCGGCGAGCAGGCGCAGCACCTCGGGGGCCGGGTTGGCCTTCACCGCGTAGAACACGCGGGTGTCCGGCAGGGAGCGCGCGAAGGCGGTGTAGTTGTCGCGCACGACATCGAGGTCGAGGACCATCACGGGGCCCTCGTCCTGACCGAGGTCACGGCGCACGCGCAGGAAATCACGGATGCGATCGGTCATGGTCGTCTCCCGGCACGGGTTCGCGGGCGCCCGTCCTGCGGGCGCGCTGTCGATGTGACGACCCAACGGGTCGCCGGCGTCAGGGGGCGATGCGTCGCGCGGACCGAAGCGCTTTGGAGACGCGTCGATCCATGCGGGCGCAGAGCACCCGGAAGCTGCCGTGGATTGGAAGGGAGGACCCCCACCGCACGCCGGGCAAAGAGAAACAAGCCTCTTCGGTGCCGGCCTTTGGAGGGCCGACGAGACCAAAAAAGCCCGTTCGTCGTTGCTTTAAGCTGCGTCCCCCGTGGAGAGCGGGGTTCGCCGGTTTCGCCTCCGGCTGCCGGTTGTTGTCGGGGTCCGGTGTTGCCACCTGGATGCCGGCCGTAGGGATCCACCCTTGCGACCATCGATCCTTTAAGACCCCTGGCGGCTGTCCGGCAGTTGACCGGATGCCCACCAACCGGCACGCGGCCACAGGCACGTGCGAAATTGGGCAGGGCGCATATACGGAGAATGGCCCCCAACAACAAGGGGATTGGCCCCCGATCGAGCCGCATTTCCCCGCCAAATCCGCACCGCGGCCCCGCCGTTGCAAAAACGGCGCATTCCGGCGGGGCGGCCGGCCCGGGCGGGCTTCCCAAGCGGACCGGAAGCGGGCATCTGACCGCCGGAGCGATGTCCTTTAGACGAGCGTACGATGGCCGGGCCGAACAGATCGAGAGCCGAGCCCGATCGCGTCGCCATCGCGCCCGGGTCCTTGTCTTTATATGTCCGCCTGCGCCGAACCGGCTTGGGCGCCGGCGCGACGGCCCGGGCGTGAGCGCCCCCGTGAATGCCCCCGTCGGCGTGCCCGTGCGCGACCCACGCGGAGACGGGCTCCCGGAGCCGGTGATCCGCGCGGCCGGCCTCGCCGATCTCGACGCCCTGGTCGCCCTGGAGCACGCCGCCTTCGCCACCGACCGGGCCGAGCGCCGGGCGATCCGCCACGCGATCCTGTCGCCCAGCATGGATGTGCTGGCGGCCTTGATCGCGGGGCCGGACGGGGATCGGGATCCGGTGCTCGTCGGCGCGGCCGTCCTGGAGCGTCGGCGCGGCAGCCGGATCGCCCGCCTCGCCTCGATCGCGGTGGCGCCCAACCGCGGCGGCCTCGGGCTCGGCGGAAAACTGCTCGACGCCGCGGAGGCCCAGGCCCGCGCCCATGGCTGCGACCGCCTGCGCCTCGAAGTCCGCGCCGATAACGGCGCCGGCATCCGCCTCTACCAGCGCCGGGGCTACACCCGCTTCGCCGTCCAGCCCGCCTATTATGAAGACGGAATGGAGGCCTGGCGCTACGAGCGCGGGTTGTAGAGGCCCGTCAGTCCTCGCCCTGTTCCCGCCCTGTTAGGAGAGTCTTACGGGTCCCAGCCTACATCCCGGGGGCAGCCCGAAGAACTTCGCCGCGCATGAGGCGCCGTCCATGGCCGTGATCGCCGCCTTCGTGATCAATGCGGGGCTCAACTTCGTCCTCGGGCTCCTGATCGCCCAATTGCTCGGGCCAGCCGATTTCGGCCGGTTCGCGCTGGCGACCACCGGGGCGATCGTGCTGAACACGGTGCTGTTCGAGTGGCTGCGGCTCTCGGCGACGCGGTTCTATTCGGGGCGCGTGCGCGTGGACGAGCCCTGGATCCGCCACGGGCTCGACCGGGCCTATCTGCGCATCGGCCTGCTGCTGCTCGCTGCCGCCGCCCTGTGCGGGGCGTTCGGCTTCGGCGGCGGCGCGGCCGGGCGCGAGGCGGTCCTGTGCGGCACCGGGCTCGCCGCCCTCGGCATCGGGGTGTTCGATTACCACGCGGCCCTGGCCCGGGCCCGGTTCGACGGAAAACTCTATCTCGGCCTCGTGGCGGTGAAGAACGTCCTCGCCTTCGTGATGATGGCCGGCGCCGCCTGGTGGCTGCCGCAGCCGGCCTGGGTGCTGGCGGCGGCGGGGCTCAGCCAGCTCGCCGCGGTGGTGCTGCTGCGCCACCCGCTGCGTGATCCCGAACATCCGTTCGAGCGGCCGCGCCTCGGGACGACCTGGGGGGTCTTCGCCCGCTACGGCCTGCCGCTGATCGCCGCCAACACCGCCTATCAGTGCCTCGCCTTCGTGAACCGGGGCGCGATCGCCGGCCATGCCGGTTTCGCCGAGGCCGGCTATTTCGCGCTCGCCGCCGACGTCACGTCAAGGTCGCTGATGACGCTGGGCACCGCGCTGGACCTGCTGCTGTTCCAGTTCGCCGTCCAGGCCGAGGAGCAGCACGGCCACGCGGCCGCCGAGGCGCAGGTCGCCGAGAATGCCGGCACGGTGTTCGCCCTGCTGGCGCCCTGCGCGGTCGGGTTCTGGGCGGTGCTGCCGGCGCTCCAGGGGCTGGTGGTGCCCGATGCCTATCGCGGCCCGTTCGAGA
Organism: Methylobacterium sp. E-066; assembly: GCF_022829635.1. Lineage (GTDB taxonomy): Bacteria > Pseudomonadota > Alphaproteobacteria > Rhizobiales > Beijerinckiaceae > Methylobacterium. The sequence goes on along the minus strand of NZ_JAKSYO010000186.1, from coordinate 57,279 downwards.
GCTACAGCGTCGCGCTGATGCCCGGCCTGTTCTGCCTGTCGATGATGTTCTACGCCCTCAACCCGGTCTTCCAGATCCGCCGCCGGACGTTGCCGGTGATCGCCGCCGCCCTGGTCGGGCTCGCGGTCAACGGCGCGGGCCTGCTGCTCCTGCCCGAGCTGATGGGCGGCATGGGCGTCGCCCTCGCCCAGACCCTGGGGCTCGCCGCCGCCGCGCTCTGGCTCGGCTGGCGGGCGCTGACGGGGGCTGAGCGGATCGTGCTGCCCTGGGGCCAGATCGGCGCAGCCGCCCTCGCCTGCGGGGCGATGGGGCTGGCGCTGGCCCCGTTCCGGCACCTGCCGCCCGCCGCCGCCCTGGCGGTGCTGGTTCCGGCTGGGGCGGCGCTCTACGGGGCGCTGGTCTGGATCTTCGACATCGCCGGCCTGCGCCGGCAGGTCGCCGGACGCCTGCGCCCGGGCCGGACCATCGCGGCGGAGTAGCCGCCCCCCGGATATTCAACTTTCGCGCACCTGCAACCCCGCGACGCCGCCTCCGCTTGAATCCGTCGCCGGTTCCGGCGAAACCGGGTCTGGAACAAGTCCAAAAAGAACCGGGGCGGAGACGATGGGCGGCTACGAGCCCGGCACCGAGGCGGAGGCTGAGGAGATCGTGCGGGCGGCGTCCGGGCGCGGCGAGCGCCTGCGGCTGGCCGGCGGCGGCACCGCTGCGGGGCTCGGCCGCCCGGCGCAGGACACCGCGACGCTCTCGGCCCGAAAGCTCACCGGCGTGACGCTCTACGAGCCCGCCGAGATGGTGGTGGCGGCGCGCGCCGGCACGCCGCTCGCCGAGGTCGAGGCGCTGCTCGCCTCCCGGGGCCAGATGCTGCCGTTCGAGCCGATGGACTTTCGCAATATCTACGGCACCGGCGGTGAGCCGACGCTGGGCGCCGTGGCGGCGACCAACAATGCCGGCCCCCGCCGGATCAATGCCGGTGCGGCCCGGGACAGCCTGATCGGCGTGCGCTTCGTCAACGGGCGCGGCGAGGCGATCAAGTCGGGCGGCCGGGTGATGAAGAACGTCACCGGGCTCGACCTGGTGAAGCTGATGGCCGGCGCCCACGGCACCCTCGGGCTGCTCACCGAAGTCACCTTCAAGGTGCTGCCGGCCTGCGAGCGGGTCGCCACCCTGGTGTTCTGCGGCCTCGACGACGCCCGGGCCATCGCGGCCCTGGCGGCGGCCCTCGGCTCGCCCTTCGAGCTCACCGGCGCGGCGCATCTACCGGCCGGGATCGGCGCCCCCGAGGCCCGGACGCTGATGCGCCTCGAAGGGTTCTCGGAGTCGATCGATTACCGGACCGGCGAGCTGCGCCGCCTGCTCAAGCGCTTCGGCGCGCCGGAGCTTCTGGAGGGCGAGGCCGGCACCGCCCTGTGGCGGTCGGTGCGCGATGCCGCCCCCCTGGCCGAGCCCCGCGACCAGGCCCTGTGGCGGATCTCGACGGCCCCGACGCACGGGCCGGCCCTGGTGGCGGCGATCGCGGCCCAGCGCGAGGCCCGCTGGTTCTACGATTGGGGCGGCGGCCTGATCTGGCTCGCCACCGGGTCGGCCGGGGATGCCGGCGCCGCCATCGTGCGCGCCGCGTTGCGGGACCAGGCCGGCCACGCCACGCTGGTGCGCGCCCCCGATTCCGTGCGGGCCGCCGTGCCGGTGTTCCAGCCCCTGGCGGAGCCGCTGATGCGGATCACCGCCGGGATCAAGACGGCGCACGATCCCGCCGGGGTTCTGAACCCGGGCCGGATGTACGCGGGCGTTTGAGACGGGTCCCCTCCCCTCCAGACCGGGGAGCGCAGGCAGGAAGGCATCGTGCAGACCAACTTCAACCTCGCCCAGCTCGCCGATCCCGCCATGGCGGCGTCGGAAAAGATCCTGCGGACCTGCGTGCATTGCGGTTTCTGCACCGCGACCTGCCCGACCTACCTCCTGCTCGGCGACGAACTCGATTCCCCGCGCGGACGCATCTACCTGATCAAGGACATGCTGGAGGGCGGCAAGCCGGCCTCGCAGGAGGTGGTCAAGCACATCGACCGCTGCCTCTCCTGCCTGTCCTGCATGACCACCTGCCCGTCGGGGGTGCATTACATGCACCTCGTCGACCATGCCCGGGCGCATATCGAGACGACTTTTACGCGCCCTGCGGGTGACCGGTTCCTGCGCGCCCTGCTGGCGCAGGTGCTGCCCTATCCGAACCGGTTCCGGCTGGCCCTGATCGCCGCCAAGCTCGGCGCCCCGTTCCGTGGGATCGTGGCGCGGCTGCCCCGGGTGGGCAACCGGCTGGCCGCGATGCTCGACCTCGCCCCGGCGCGGCTGCCCGGCAGCGAGCCGACCAATCGGGTCGGACGTTTTTCTCCGGAAGGCGGCCAGGCGACCAAGCGCGTCGCCCTGCTGCGCGGCTGCGCCCAGAGCGTCCTGCGGCCGGACTTCAACGCCGCGGCGATCCGGCTGCTCAACCGGCACGGGATCGAGGTGGTCCATGCCGAGGAGGGCTGCTGCGGGGCGCTGACCCACCACATGGGCAAGGAGGCCTCGTCCCACGCCCTGGCCAAGCAGGCGATCGACGCCTGGGACGCGGAGATCGCCAAGGGCCTCGACGCGATCCTGGTCACGGCCTCGGGCTGCGGCACGACCATCAAGGATTACGGCTTTATGTTCCGCGACGACCCGGCCTATGCCGAGAAGGCGCAGCGGGTCTCGAGCCTCGCCAAGGACGTGACCGAGTACGTGGCCCAGCTCGACCTGGCGGCGACCGTGGAAAGCGACCTCGTGGTGGCCTATCACTCCGCCTGCTCGATGCAGCACGGCCAGGGCATCCGGACCGAGCCGAAGACGCTGCTCAAGCGCGCCGGCTTCACTGTCAAGGACGTGCCGGAGGGCCATATCTGCTGCGGCTCGGCCGGGACCTACAACATCCTGCAGCCCGAGCTCGCCGCGAAGCTGCGCGCCCGCAAGGTCGCCAACATCGAGCGCATCCGCCCCGACGTGATCGCCACCGGCAATATCGGCTGCGCCACGCAGATCGGGAAGGGCACCGGCATCCCGATCGTGCACACGGTGGAGCTGCTCGACTGGGCCACCGGCGGCCCGAAGCCGGCGGCGCTCCATGGCGTCGCGCCGCGGTTGGAGGCTGCGGAGTAGGGCTGAGGGCGGATACCGGCGCCCGCCCTCCCCTGCTGCGGGGTACGGGGCTCATACGCTTCCGGATGAAGCGCGGGTCCCCTCTCCCGTGCGGGAGAGGGACAGGGTGAGGGATGCGACCTCTCCGGAAAGACCTGATCCCTCACCCCAACCCTCTCCCGCACGGGAGAGGGGGCCTGTCGCGGCCTGCACAAGCCGAGGGGTGAATACCTTCGCTGTGCGGGAGAGGCGCAGCGCTTCGAGCGTCCGCTGCCGGACCCAACGAAAAATCGCCCCGACAGGACCACGGCACCGCGCCCGCCCGCCATGACGATACCGTGACATCGTCCCGCGCTTGACCCTTGCCAAATCCCCGTGGCCGTCTGTAATGATACTGACCCTTCTCCGGTCCCGCCGGCCGTCGTAACGGCTTGCGGACGCGGCCGAATTCCTTCGAGAAAACGGACGCGGCGTCGCGGCGGGCTTTTTCGGCTCGCTTGGCGGCGACGGGTGTTTTCCCGATCGGGCAGGTGTCGCACGACGCGGTGGAGCCGTTCCGCCGCATCCAGATTTCACGGCCGGTCTCACCCGGTCGAGATTGTTTCGCGAGGTCGGAACCAGGATGGACGGATGCACGGCCCAGCATGGCGCTGCGCGTGCCCCGGAGGCGCAGACCCTGCGTCGCACCGGCCCGTTCCCCCTACCGGCCAAGTTCAACCCCAGGCGCCCAGGGCGCCGAACGGCGGTTGACGGCAATTTCCCCTCGAACCCAGCCGCCTCGGCGGCGAGGCCGGCACCCTGTCAGACCATATTGAGGTCGGGCGAGGCGCCGCCGGGACCACGGGCACGGAGAACGACGTCGGCCGCCATGCCGAGAGTCCGACATGGCCAACAAAATGCTGATCGACGCGATGCACCCGGAGGAGACCCGGGTCGTCACGGTCCACGGGTCTAGGGTCGAGGAGTTCGACTTCGAAGCCGCTAACCGGCGCCAGCTGCGCGGCAACATCTACCTCGCCAAGGTCACCCGGGTGGAGCCGTCGCTCCAGGCGGCCTTCGTCGAGTACGGCGGCAACCGCCACGGCTTCCTCGCCTTCAACGAGATCCACCCCGACTATTACCAGATCCCGCTCGCCGACCGGCAGGCGCTGCTCGAGGACGAGGCCCGCGACGCCGAGGAGCATCGCGAGCGCGAGGAGCGCCGCCGCCGGTCGCCCCGCCGCTCCCGCGGCCGCCGCGCCGAGGCCCGCTCCCGCACCGACGAGACGGTGAGCGCCGAGGACGCGTCCGAAGCCCCGCGGGATCTGGAGACCCAGCACGATTCGGAATTCGCATCGGGTTCGGAGTTGCCGCAGGCCGTCGAGTCTTCGGACGTCGAGACCGTGCCGGCCGAGGATCGCGCGGAGGGGCATGAGTCCCAGGCTGCCCAGACCGGGCTGCCCGACACCCTCGCCGAGAACCCGGACGCCGTGCAGGAGGCCATCGCCTCCGAAACCGCCGCCGGGGATATTCCTGCGCAGGCCGCCGAGGCCGTGCCGGCGACCGAGCCCAACGCTGAGACCGAGGCGCAGCCCGAGCAGCCGGCAGCCGATCGGCACGAGGCGGTCGAGCCCGAGACCGTGGTCGCCGTGGCCGAGGCCCTGACCGTCGCCGACGCGCCGGCCGAGACGATCGCCGAGGATGCCGCCGAGGCCTCCTCCGTCCGGAGTTCGTCCGCGATCGGCGAGGCCGACGACGAGGCCGATCTGGAAGACGAGGAGTCCGACGAGGACGAGGACGAAGACGATTCGGACGAGGATGACGAGGACGAGTCCGACGAGGAGTCGGACGAGGATTCCGACGATCCCGATGCCGAGCCCCGGATCGCCCAGGTCGGCGGCAACGGCGACGCGCTGGCCGAGATTCCCGAGCGGCCGCGCCACTATCGCCGCCACTACAAGATCCAGGAGGTGATCAAGCGCCGCCAGATCATCCTGGTGCAGGTGGTCAAGGAGGAGCGCGGCACCAAGGGCGCGGCGCTCACCACCTACCTGTCGCTCGCCGGCCGCTACTCGGTGCTGATGCCCAATACCGGCCGCGGCGGCGGCATCTCCCGGAAGATCACCTCGGCGGCCGACCGCAAGCGCCTCAAGGAGGTCGTGGCCGACCTGGAGGTGCCGGACGGGATGGGCGTGATCCTGCGCACCGCCGGCGCCTCGCGCTCCAAGCCCGAGATCGCCCGGGACTTCGAGTACCTGATGCGGCTGTGGGAATCGGTCCGCGAGCTGACCCTGACCTCGATGGCGCCGGCGCTCGTCTACGAGGAGGGCTCGCTGATCAAGCGGGCGATCCGCGACCTGTACAACAAGGACCTGGACGAGGTGCTGGTCTCCGGCGAGGAGGCCTATGCCGAGGCCAAGGACTTCATGCGGATGCTGATGCCCGGCCAGTCCAAGGTCGTGAAGCCCTATCGCGACCCGACGCCGATCTTCGCCCGCTACGGCGTCGAGCAGCAGCTCGACGCGATGTTCTCGACCCACGTCTCGCTGAAATCCGGCGGCTACCTCGTCATCAACCCGACCGAGGCGCTGGTCTCGATCGACGTGAACTCGGGCCGCTCGACCCGCGAGCACGACATCGAGGACACCGCGCTGCGGACGAACCTCGAGGCGGCCGAGGAGGTCGCCCGCCAGCTGCGCCTGCGCGACCTCGCGGGCCTGATCGTCATCGACTTCATCGACATGGAGGAGAAGCGCAACAACCGCGCGGTCGAGAAGAAGCTCAACGACTGCCTGAAGAACGACCGCGCCCGCATCCAGGTCGGCCGGATCTCGCCCTTCGGCCTGATGGAGATGAGCCGCCAGCGCATCCGCACCGGCGTGCTCGAATCGTCCTCGATCCCGTGCGTGCATTGCGGCGGCTCGGGCTACGTGCGGGCCACCGCCTCGGTGGCTCTGCACATCCTGCGCTCGATCGAGGAGGCGCTGCTCAAGTCGGCCTCCCACAACCTGATCCTGCGCACCCGGACCGAGGTGGCGCTGTACATCCTCAACCAGAAGCGTGGGCACCTGCGCGAGCTGGAAGTCCGCTTCGGCGTCACGATCACGATCGCGGCCGACGAGCGGCTGGCGGTGACCACGGCGTTCCAGCTCGACCGCGGCGAGCCGGCCCAGCGGGCCGAGGGCCCGGTGACGGGGGTGCGCGCGCAGGCGATCTCGCCCGCCATGGAGTTCGACGACGAGGACGAGGTCGACGAGGGCGACGACACCGAGGCGGACGCCGAGGGCGAGGCCGAGGAGGGTCGGGCCGAGGCCCGCGAGGACGGATCGCGCGAAGATGGGACACGCGACGAGGGCACGCGCGAAGACGGGACGCGCGATGAGGGCGACGGCCGTCGCCGCCGCCGTCGGCGTCGCCGGCGGGGCGGTCGCCAGGACGGCCGGTCGGAAGAGGGCCAGGCCGAGGGCGAGCGTCAGGACGAGGACGACCAGGACGAGGAGCGCGGCACCGAGGAGACGCCCGACTTCGCCGAGGCCGCAATCGCGGCCGTGGCGCCCGAGGGTGGCGAAGCCGACGAGGCCGTCGCCGGCTCGGACGAGGGTGCCCGGACCGAGGAGGATGGCACGCGCCGCCGCCGTCGCGGCCGCCGGGGCGGTCGCGGCCGCGCCGAGGGCCGCACCCGCGAGGGCGGCGAGTCCGACGGGTCCGGCGAGACGGATTCCGATGCGTTCGCCCTGTCGGCCGAGGAGCCGGTGAGCGCGGAGGCCGTGGCCGAGGCGGTCGAGGCCGCACCGTCCCCCGTCCATGACGAGGTCGCCATCGACCTGCCGGTCGCGGCCGCTCCGGAGCCCGCGGAGCGGGCCGAGACGCCGACCGCGGAGCCTCAGCCCGAGGCCGCGCCGGCCGAGGTCGCGCCGCCCCGCGAGCCGGTGGCGGTGGTGCTGACCCAGCCCACCGATCCGGACCGGCCCAAGCGCGCCGGCTGGTGGTCCCGCACCAAGGCCGCGCTGACCGGCGAGTGAGCGACGACGGCGCCCCTCGGACGGTTTCGTCCGGGGGCGCCGGCCGGGAAACGGACGCCTTCGTCCAATTCCAATAAGAGACGGTTATCCTTCATCTTCGGTTGAAGGTTCCGTGCGAATATGGCCCTCGAATCGACCTTCGCAGGAGCCTCCGCATGTTGAGTTTGCGCCGCAAGCGCCCGGCTCAGGACCCGGCCGAGACCGCGGCAGCGGCCGACGCCCGGACCGTCTCGCCCGTCGCGCACCCCGCGGACGTGGTCCTGCCGGCGGCCGCCGCTCCCGATCGCGAATTGATGGCGCTCCTGGCGCGCCTGTCGGCCGCGGCCTCCGATGCCGGGACCTCGATCGGCTGGATGACGCACGACGCCTCCGGCACCGCCGAGCAGGCCCGGCTGATCGCCGCCGCCAGCGAGGAACTCGCCGCCAGCACCAGCGAGATCGCGGCCCGCTCCTCCTCGGCCGCCGAGACCGCCGAGACCGCCCGCGCCGGCATCGCCACCTGCGTCGACGACCTCCAGCGCGCCAGCGACGGCATGCGCGGGATCGAGCAGGGCACCGACGAGATCGGCAGCCGGCTCGACAGTTTCTCGGCCGCCGCCCTGCGGATCGAGGAGATGGCCGGAACCATCGCGGCGATCTCGGCCCAGACCAACCTGCTGGCGCTCAACGCCACGATCGAGGCCGCCCGGGCCGGCGAAGCGGGCCGCGGCTTCGCGGTCGTCGCGGCGGAAGTGAAGATGCTCTCCGCACAGACTGCGAAGGCGACGGACGAAATCCGCGCCCGTCTCGGCGGATTACGCGAAGAGATGGCGGCGATGCAGGCGGCGGTCACGCGCAGCCGCAGCGCCGTCGAGACCGGTGCCGCCGCCATGGTGCGGGCCAATGTCCGGGTCGAGGCGGAGAGCGGCGCCGTCGCCACCGTGGCGGCGCAGATGCGCGAGGCCTCCGAGATCATGGGCCAGCAGATCCAGGCCACCGGCGAGATCGCCCGGAGCGTCGGCCGGATCGCCGAGGGCACCGACAAGGGCCGCCGGGAGATCGGCGACGCGCTCGGCCAGCTCGACCGGATCGAAGATCTCGGCCGCACCCTGCTCGACCGGCAGGCTGGGAGCGACGCGGCGATGCGGCTCGCCCGCATCCCGGCCGATTGCGCCGCCTGGCGCCGCGCCATGGCGGCGACCCTGGTGGGGATGCGCGCGGCGGACACGCCGCCGGTGGGCATCCCGGCCGATCCGAGCCGTCCGGCCGCGGTGGAATCGGCCCTGACGCGGGCCCGGGAGCTTGCCGCTGCCTTGGCCCGTCATGTCCGCGCCCAGGCCTGGGCCGAGGCGACCACGGCGTTCACCAGCTTCGAGGCAGCCTTGGTCGAGGCCAAGGCGGCGGCCGGAGCCTGAGGCTCAGTCCGCGACCAGCCCGTCCAGGCGCAGGCGGGTGATCTGGGCGACCTCCTCTAGGGCGGTCGCCTCCTCGACGGCCGGGTCCCGGGCGAGCCGCGCCGCGATGGCGGCCAGGATCTCGGCCCGGCCGCGCCGGCGCACCGCGATGATGAACGGGAAGCCGAACCGCGCCCGATAGGCCGCGTTTAGGCGGTCGAAGGCCGCGGCCTCGTCCGCCGTGATGCGGTCGAGGCCGGCGCTGCCCTGCTCGCTCGCCGAATCCGCCGTCAGGCTGCGCGCCCGCGCCTCCGGGCCGGCGAGTTCCGGGTGGTTGTTGAGGAAGGTGCGGCGGCGTTCCGCCGGGGCGGCGCGCACGGTCTGCATCATCGCGTCGTGCAGGGCCTCGAGGTTGGCGAAGGGCCGGTGCGGCCAGGTGGCCTCCGCCACCCAGGGCGCGTGCTCGAACACGCCGCCCAGCAGCGCCACGAAGGCTTTTTCGTCCAACTGGTTGATCGTCGCCAGATCGAGCATGGCCTCAGCTGCCGCGATAGGTGGTGAAGCTCGCGGGTGTGCATAGCATCGGCACGTGGTAGTGCTGCTTGGCGTCGAAGATCGCGAAGCGGACGACCGGGTCGTCGATGAAGATGTCGGCCTCGGCGGTGTCAGGCCGCTGCCGGAAATAGTCGCCGACGTGGAACACCAGCTCGTACTGGCCGGTCCTGGCCTCGTCGGCCGGCAGGATCGGCGCATCGGTGCGCCCGTCCGCGTTGGTGACCACGCTCTTCACCAGCTGCCACCTCTCGCCATCCAGGAACGAGACGTCGATCCGCACCCCGGCGGCAGGGCGGCCGCGATCGGTGTCGAGGACATGGGTCGAGATGCCGGCCATGGATGAGTCGTCCTGGAAGGGTCGGGCTCAGCTGCCGCGATAGTAGGAATAGCCCCAGGGCGTGAACAGCACCGGCAGATGATAGCGCTGGCGCGCATCGCGGATCTGGAAGCGGATCGGCACGAGGCCCAAAAAGTTCGGGCTCGGAAGCGTCACGTTGAGCGCCGCAAAATACGCCTCGACATGCAGCAGCAGCTCGTAGCGGCCGGGCTTCAGCGCATCGTCGACCAGGAGCGGTTCGTCCGGGCGGCCATTGGCCTGGGTGGTGACCGTCTTGATCGGCCGGTAGACGTCGCCGGCGCGGATCGACAGGTCGCAGACCAGACCGGCGCCCGGAGTGCCGTGGGCATTGTCGATCGCGTGCAGGGTCAGACGAGGCCCGAGCCCGGCGTGCGAGGTCGGAGTGACGGCGAGGGCTCCGGGCTGAGCGCCGGCGCCGCTCGGCCCCGCCTGAGCCAACATGCCGCTCGCGCTCGCTGCGGCAGCCGCGCCGCCGAGGCCGAGCCCGGCGAGGCTCCGGCGGGTCAGAGCAAGAGGATCCACGCTGGGCTCCCGTTCATTCGGGAGCCTGGAGCGCGCTTCGGCCCCGTAGGACGGTGAAGCCGGTGTGAAACGAATCTGGGCCTCATTCCGCCCTGCTCTCGCCTGTCGACACCCGTGTGCCGCAGGGTCTTGCAAAGGCCGAGCCAGCCGTTGAGGGCCTTGATGCGCCTCGGGATCGGCGGCCGGGGGAAGCTGGGCCTAATCAGCCTTCCTGCGGTTGCGCTCCTTGCGCAGTTCCCGCTCGGCCAGCAGCCAGAACTCGATCTCGAACCCTTCGGGCCGGTGATTGCGCTCCCACAATTCGTAGGCGCGCTCCCGGATCTCCTCGAACGGGATCGCATCCGGCGCGGTCCTGTCCTCGGACCGGTTCGAGGGCGGACGTGGACCGCTCCCCGGAGCGGCGGGCTCCGGGGAGGATCGTAGGTCGGGTTCGGATTCCGACGCCGTCGTCTTCATCAGGAGGCCGGCTTGTCGAGATAGGCGGCGACGCTGGTGATCCGGCTCCCCACCATGGTCACGGCCTTGCGAAGCCGCTCTTCGCTGACGCCGAAGCGTTGGGCCCATTCCTCGCGCATGACCCGGTCGAAGATGTCGATATGCGTCTTGCCTCTGAACTCGGTGGACATGGTTCGCACACTCTGAATTGGCGCTCAGCCGCAGTCGGGCCGGGCTGTCTGGAGGGACAACCGGAATGGGCGTGATCGGTTGCCAGGGCTCGTCCGATCGGGGGAAGCTGTGCAGCCCCGAATGACACGGTGATTGACGGGGCCGCCGCCTGCATCGCGGACGTTATGAGAAAGACTTTGGGAAGGCGTCGTAGTTTTTGGAAAATCTTTCTTCAATCTTGTAACCCGGCCCTGTCCTGAAACCGGCGGCGCTCGGCCGGCGCCTCTCCCGCCTCCACCGCCTCGCAGGCAAACGGCGACGGCGGGGCCTCGACGCCGCGCCAGCGGGCATAGGCCCAGGGGCGGTACCAGGCGGCGGCCGGCGGCAGCCGGTCCGGCACCAGATCGATGCCGTGGGTGCCGAACGGGCCGCAGCGGCAGATCCGCGAGAAGCCCATCCAGGCCCCCGGCCAGAGCCCGTGCCGGGCGATGGCCTGGTCGGTGTATTCGGAACAGCTCGGCCAGTGGCGGCACTGGCGGCCGATCAGGCCCGACAGGGTGAGCTGGTAGGCGCGAATCGCCCAATGCGCCGCGCGCCGGACCATCGGGCTCTACGCAGCCGCAGTCTTCGCGGGGACTTGGCGCTTGGCGGCGATCTGGTCGAGGGCGTCGACCACCGCATCGAAGGTCAGCAGGGTCGAGGCGTGGCGCGCCTTGAAATCCCGCACCGGCTCCAGAACGGCGAGGTCCGCCCAGGAGCCATCAGGGGCCGGGCCGTTCTCTTTCAGCATCGCCCGCATGGTCTCGCGGACGCCGCGCAGCTCGTCCTCGGTGGCGCCGACCACGTGGCGGCCCATCAGCGACGAGGAAGCCTGGCCGAGGGCGCAGGCCCGGACCTCCTGGGCGAAATCGGCCACCCTCCCGTCCTCGCCGAGCACGAGGTCGACGGTCACGGTGGAGCCGCACAGGCGGGAATGCGCGGTGGCGCTGGCGTCAGGCCGTTCCAGGCGCCCCAGCCGCGGGATGTCGGCGGCCAGTTCGAGGATACGGCGGTTGTAGATGTCGTCGAGCATCGGGGCCTCGGCCGGGTGCGTCATCCGATCGGGCTTTTGCCCATCGGGAGTCTGCCGCGCGACGCGTGCATTGCGTGTTGCCGCGCGAACAATGATATAGGCCGCATACGGTCGCTTCGCGAGGAGGCGGCCCGTCGACCAGGGTCGCGCCCACGGCCAGGGTAGTTCCCAACGGCTCTAGTCCAACCGGGACGCCGGCTCGAACCTGTTTCGAGCCCGGGATCTCCCTCACAGCCCGACGCGATCCGACGATGTATGCCAAGCCTGACAGCACCACGATGAAGTCCCGTGTGGCGCGGGCCGGAGATGCCATGGATGCCGCGCTTAAATCATTGTCCTACCGGGGCGAGGGAAACGGCCTGGACCGTGGCGGCGTCGATGGGCAGGATCCGGGACAGAGTCTGACGGGTATGCGCAACGACAACCGACCGGTCGATGACGGCCGCCCCGCTGCGGTCGAGGTCGCGCCGGAGCCCGCCTCCGCCACCCGCGTGCCCGAGGGCATCGAGACCGGCCGCCCGAGCCGCGCCGAGGCCGAAGCCGCCGTGCGTACGCTCCTGCGCTGGGCCGGCGACGACCCGAACCGCGAGGGCCTACGCGATACCCCGGCTCGGGTCACCAAGGCGTTCGGGCAGCTGTTCGGCGGCTACGAGATGGATGCCGAGGCCCTGCTGGCGCGCGTCTTCGAGGAGGTCGAGGGCTACTCCGACATCGTGCTGGTGCGCGACATCCCGTTCTACTCCCATTGCGAGCACCACATGGTGCCGTTCATGGGCCTCGCCCACATCGCCTATTATCCGACCCGCGGCGTCGTCGGGCTCTCGAAGCTCGCCCGCGTGGTCGATACCTTCGCGCGCCGCCTGCAGACGCAGGAGACCATGACCGCCCAGGTTGCCGACGTGATCGAGAGCATCCTCAAGCCCCGCGGCGTCGCTGTGATGGTGGAGGCCGAGCATCTCTGCATGGCGATGCGCGGCGTGCAGAAGGCCGGCGTCTCGACCATCACCAGCCAGTTCCGCGGCGTGTTCAAGGACGACGCCAGCGAGCAGGTGCGCTTCCTCACCCTGGTGCGCGGCGGGACCAAGTAACCGCAGGCGGGATGGCCCGACCAGGCCACACCGTCACGCGGCTTTCATCGATCAGCCTGCACCCAATAGCCTCGGCTCAAGCTTCACCGGACCAGCGTCTGCCGCCATGACCGCAAGCGATAGCGCTTTCGCTCCCCCCGGCACCCGGGCCGAGGTCGAGGAGGGTAAGGCCTTCACCCCGCGCTTCGACCGGGACGGCCTGGTCGCCTGCATCGCGGTCGACGCCCATGACGGGCGCGTGCTGATGCTCGCCCACATGAACGCCGAATCGCTGGCCCGGACCATCGCCACCGGGGAGGCCTGGTACTGGTCGCGGTCCCGGCAGGAACTCTGGCACAAGGGCGCGACCAGCGGGCAGATCCAGCGCGTCGTCGAGATGCGGGTCGATTGCGACCAGGACGCGCTGCTGATCCGCGTCGAGGTCGGCGGCGATGGCGGCTGCTGCCACACCGGCCGCCGGGCCTGCTTCTACCGCCGCGTCGTCCGCGGGGCCGATGGCGCCATCACCCTGGAGGCCGCCGGGGCATGAGCGCGTCCCTTGCCTTGCAATGGCAAGCGTGTCCGGCCGTCCCGTATTTCCTCCCCGGCACCGTCGAGCCGATCCGGCCCCTGCCCAGTGCCGGCCCCCGGATCGGGCTGGCGCTGGGCGGCGGCTCGGCCCGGGGCTGGGCCCATATCGGGGTGATCCGCGCCCTCGAGGAAGGCGGCATCCATCCCACCGTGGTGGCGGGCTGCTCGATCGGAGCCGTGGTCGGCGCCTGCTACGCCGCGGGGCGCCTCGACCGCCTGGAGACCTTCGCGCGGGAACTCACCCGGCGCCGGGTGGTCCGGCTGATCGATCCGCGCTTTCCGGGCTCCGGGCTGATCGCCGGCAACCGCCTACGTCGGCGGCTGTTCGCCGATCTCGGCACGCGCCGGATCGAGAGCTTGCCGATCCGCTTCGGCTGCGTCGCCACCGAGTTCGGCAGCGGCCTGGAGGTGAGCCTGACCGAGGGCCCGACCGTGGAGGCCGTGCGCGCCTCCTACGCGATCCCCGGCCTGTTCCCGCCGGTGACCCACGAGGGCCGCGTGCTGATGGACGGGACCCTGGTCAACCCGGTGCCGGTGGCGCTGGCCCGTTCGCTCGGGGCCGATCTGGTGATCTGCGTGAACTTGAACGGCGATACCGGCGGCCCGGTGGTGCACGAGGTGCCGACCCCGGCCCCGCGCCGTAGCTTCCTCCAGGTGATCCGCGAGCGCCTGCCGGGCTTCGAGCCCCAGGAGCCCGAGATCCCGGTTCCCGGCATCGCCCGGGTGGTGCTCGGCGCCTTCAACATCACCCAGGACCGGATCTCCCGGGCGCGGCTGGAGCGCGACCCGCCGGACATCGCCATCGGCCCGGATGTCGCCGGCTTCGGCCTGTTCGACTTCCACAAGGCTGCCGAGGGGATCGATATCGGCTACCGGGCAGCCCGGGCGGCCCTGCCCCGGATCCGAGCCGTCGTGAACGGGGCGGCCGCGCGGGCTTAGAAATCCTCTCGGGCGGCTTCGCGCCAAAAATCGTCATCCGGTTGTCGCGGCCGGTTGCGATGGGCCCTCACCGACCTAGAGGGCTTCCAATGTATACGAGCCGCCGCCAGATCCTCCTGTCCGGAGGCGCCAGCCTCGTCGGGATGGCAACCGGCTTGGCCCGTCCCGGCCTGAGCCGGGCCGCCGACCGGCCGCTCCTCAGCCACGGCCTCCAGTCCGGCGATGTCGGCACCGATTCGGCGGTGGTCTGGGCCCGCTCCGACCGGCCGGCCCGGGCGATCATCGAGTGGGCGACCACCGAGAGCTTCTCCGAGATCCGCGGCGGCGTCTTCGCGGACGCGCTGCCCGAGAGCGACGGCACCGTGAAGGTGGCGCTGACCGGCCTGCCGCCGGGGCAGGACGTGTTCTACCGGGTCCGGCTCCAAGATGTCGCCGCGCCGACCATCGTCGGCCCCGCGCAGGTCGGGCGGTTCCGCACCGCGCCGGCGGACAAGCGCTCGGTCTCGTTCTGCTGGTCGGGCGACACGGTCGGCCAGGGCTGGGGCATCGACGAGGCCCGCGGCGGCATGACGATCTACTCCGCGATCCTCAAGAACCGGCCGGACTTCTTCATCCATTCCGGCGACACGATCTATGCCGACGGGCCGATCCAGGCCGAGGTGAAGCTCCCGGACGGCAGCCTCTGGCGCAACCGCGTCACCGAGGAGGTGTCGAAGCCCGCCGAATCGCTCGCCGAGTTCCGCGGCCGCCACAAGTACAACCTGACCGACCGGAACGTGCTGGCGATGAACGCCTCGGTGCCGATCCTGGCGCAATGGGACGACCACGAGGTCACCAACAACTGGTGGCCGGGCGAGCCGCTCACCCGGGCCGAGCACCTGAAGAAGAAATACGCCGACCCGAACGTGCTCTCGATGCAGCTGCGCGCGGCCCGCGCCTTCCACGAATACATGCCGATGCGCTTCGAGCCGGCCGAGCCCGGCCGGGTCTACCGCAAGATCGCCTACGGCCCCCTGGTCGACGTGTTCATGCTCGACATGCGCTCCTACCGGGGCCCGAACGGCGAGAACCGGCAGAAAGACTACGGCCCCGACGCGTATTTCCTCGGGCCGCAGCAGATCGCCTGGCTGAAGCGGGCGCTCACCGAATCGCGCGCGACCTGGAAGGTGATCGCCGCCGACATGCCGCTCGGCCTCGTGGTGACCTACGACGTCGACCGCGATTTCGGCTCGGAGGCGGTGGCGCAGGGCGACGGGCCGCCGCTCGGGCGCGAGCTGGAGATCGCCGACCTGCTGCGCTTCATCAAGCAGGCCAAGATCCGCAACACGGTCTGGCTGACGGCGGACGTGCACTACACGGCCGCGCATTACTACGCCCCCAACAAGGCGCAGTTCCAGGATTTCGACCCGTTCTGGGAGTTCGTCTCCGGGCCGCTGCACGCCGGCACCTACGGCCCCAACGCGCTCGACAACACGTTCGGGCCGCAGCTGCGCTACGTGAAGGCGCCCGACAAGGGCCAGGTGAACCTGTCCCCGGCCGCCGGCTACCAGTTCTTCGGCCATGTCGCGGTGGACGGCGCCACCGAGCAGATGACCGTGACCCTCAAGGACGCGGCCGATACCGACCTCTGGCACGTCACCCTCGACCCCGCGAAGGCGTGAGGGTGACGCGCGCCGGCCGGGCTCCCGGCCGGCCCTTGGCCTACGCCATGGTGATGTAGTCGCGCAGGGCCTGGTGCTCGGCCACCACGGTGGCGATGCGGCGCGCCACCACGTCGCCGATCGAGATCAGGCCGATGAGGCGGCCGTCCTCGCAGACCGGGACGTGGCGGAAGCGCCCTTCGGTCATCAGGCCCATCACCTCCTCGATGGTGCTGCTGCGGCCGCAGGTCGTGACCTGGGTGGTCATGTGGTCCGAGACCGGGGCGTCGAAGGTCGCGCCCCCGTGGCGGGCCAGCGCCCGCATGATGTCGCGCTCGGAAATGATCCCGGCCACCGACCCGTCGGGATGGGCGACCACGAGCGCACCGATCCGCTTCTCGGCCAGGATCTGGATCACCTCTTCGAGGGTCTTGTCGGGGCTCACGGTGACGACGGAGCTCCCCTTCTCGGCGAGGATGCGGGCGACGGTCATGACTCTCTCCCTGTGACGCGGTGCGTGCGCCGTCAGCCGCGGCGCCTTCGTTACGCTGTCGTCCGGGTAGGCCCCGGCTCGTTCACATTATGGCGAGTGTGTGACCGAACCGCCGCGTTGGCAAGGTGCACGCGCATCGTGCCGGGTATCAGAACCGACGCGATGCACGTGCTTCCTGGTTCGCATCGTCTGCGTCCGAAAACCGGCAGCCAGCTTTCGGGACGATGCGTCAGCTCCGCACCGTCTCGCGCCGATCCAGGAGCGGGAACAACAGGAAGCCCGCGATGAAACCGCCGAGATGCGCATCCCAGGCGATGGCGGCGTTCTCACCCACCAGCGGCACGCTCACGAGGCCGAACAGCAGGTTGGTGGCGAGCCAGATCGCCAGGAAGGCCACCGCCGTGCGGTTGCGCAGGAGCTCGGGGATCGTCTCGGCCGGCCGGTGCGGCGGCACTTGCCAGGGCGCTCCGGAATACCCGGAGGCGGGCGGCTGGAACACGAAGCGGGCGGCCGCCGCCATCAGGGCCGAGATCCCCGCCGAGGCGCCGACCAGCGGCCCCGCGCTCAAGGGGTCGATCAGCACGTGCAGCGCGCCGCCGGCCACCGTTCCGGCCAGCCCGATCAGGACGTAGCGCCCAGCGCCGCAGCGCCGGGCCACCGGTGACCCGAAGGCGGCCAGCCAGACGCTGTTGAAGATCACGTGCATCCAGGAGCCGTGCAGCAGGGCGTAGGTCGCCAGCGTCCAGGGCTGCAGCGCGTGCTCGGAGGTGATGTAGCGGGCAAACGCCTCGCGGGCGGCCTCCATGTCCGGGTCGCCGATTCCGGCCGCCGCCTGGATCACCTCGGCGGCCTTCCCCGGATCGAACCACACCGTCCAGCGGGCGGGCACCAGGGCGAGGTCGAGGACGACCCGGATGTCGAGGGTGTCCGGCAGCAGGAACTCGCGCACCGCCTGGATCGCCATCAGCAATCCGATCGAGAGCGTCACCACCCCCGGCATGTTGAACACGGGCACGCGGCTCTGGCGCGGAAATTCGGGGGAGGCATCCATCCCGGCACCATGTCGGGGCTAAGGGGGATCGGGCAAGTCCCGGCGACGTATTGAAGCCTTTTCGGGTGGTGTTCCGGTGCAGCGGCGCTGTCGAGAGCGTCCGAACATCGCTCCGGTCCCCGCACCGCCACGCATCCGAAATCGCGCCAGTCTCAATCCCAAAAAAATCCCGGGTTGGGCGGCACGGCGCATGCGCCCTGAATCCGAGATCGCCCCGGATCGCCGGCCCCTCCCCCGCGGATGTGCCAGATTGACCCGGGGACGGACAACAGGCGTATCGATCCGGGACGACCGATGAAACATCCCACGAGCCGCATGCTCCATGCCTATTGGGAGCGCCTGCGCGGTGAGCGCGCCGCGCCCGAGCGCGCCGAGATCGAGCCGGGCGAGATACGGCATCTGCTGGCCGACAGCCTGATCCTGGAACTCGACATGGCCGAGCGCTCGGCCACCGTCCGGCTCGCCGGCACCCGGGTCTGCGCCCTCTACGGCCGGGAGCTGAAGGGCGCGACCTTCGCCAGCCTGTGGGGCTCGGAGGCGCCCGATCCCTGGCGCATCGTCGACATCGTCGCCAGCGACACCCTGGGCGTGGTGGCGGGCCTGCGCGGCCAGAACACGGCCGGCGAGGCGGTGGATCTCGAATTGCTGCTCCTGCCGCTGCGCCATCGCGGGCGCATGCAGGTCCGGGCGCTCGGGACCCTGAGCCTCGAGACCACGCCGCATTGGATCGGCCTGCGCCCGCTCGTGGAGGCGGAAACCACCTCCCTGCGCATCCTGCCCGGCCGCCGGGTGGAGGCTGCCCCGCCGGCACGAGCGGCGATCCGGGGCCCGGCCGGCTTCCCCGGCCCGGTGCGCCGGGGGCACCTGCTGGTCCATGCCGGCGGGCGGGCCTGATACCGTGAGACAAATTCTGAATTCGATATATTAAACAGCAATTTTTCGGCGAGATATCGAATGCGCTCGGCACAAATAGGAGCCTGTACAGGCCAAGCCGAATCGCACGACCGCGCAGGACAGAAAAATCCACCCTGCGGCGGATATTGCTGAATCGGAGAAAAGACTTTCGTAACAGTCCGCGTCTAGCCTGCGATAACGATTGTCGCGGCGGGGAGCCCATCTCGGTATGATCGCGGTCGACGCCACCGCCGGAACGGATGCGGGCCGCGCGGCCAGCCGCGGGCGCGACGCCGCCGACCAGCGCCGCCACCAGCGCGTGCGGGTCTCCGTGCTCGGCCGCTACATGCTGGCCGACCGGCGGGAATATCCCTGCCAAACCGTGGACATGTCGCCGGGCGGCGTCCGGTTGACTTGCGCGGTGGTGGGCGAGATCGGCGAGCGCGTGGTGCTCTACCTCGAGCATATCGGGCGGATCGAGGGCGTCATCGCGCGCTACAGCGAGGGCGGCTTCGCCGTCCAGCTCAACGCCACGCCGCGCAAGCGCGACAAGATCGCGTCCCAGCTGACTTGGCTCGCCAACCGGGAGATCCTGGGCCTGCCCGAGGGGCGCTCCCACGAGCGTCTGGTGCCGACCCAGACGGCGGTGACCCTGCGGGTCGAGAGCGGGCGGGAGATCCAGGCCCGGCTGATCGATATCTCGATGTCGGGCGTGGCGATCGCCAGCTCGGCGACGCTGCATCTTGGGGCGTCCGTGACGGTGGGCAGCACCCCTGGACGGCTGGTCCGCTACTTCGAGGGCGGCTTTGGCGTGCAGTTCCTGCTGCCGCTCTCCCCCGACCGCTTCCATGCCGGGATGACGCTGTAGGGGCTTTTCCGGGGCGTCTCAGATCTTCTTCGCCAGCTGCGCCGCGGTCTCCTCGGCCGGGCGCGAGATGTCCAGGGCGCCGAGGAAGCGGTTCTGCGCGTCCATCACGTAGACGATGGCTGTGTGCTCCATCGTGTAGTCCCCGTCCTTGCCGGGCACCTTGCGGGCATAGGCGCGATACGCCTTCTCGGTGGCGACGATCTGCTCGGGGCTGCCGGTGAGGCCGGTGATACGCGGATCGAAGCTCGACAGGTAGGTCTTCAGGCTCGCCGGGTCGTCGCGCTCGGGATCGACGGTGACGAAGGCGACGCGCATGCGCGCGGCCTTGGGCCCCAGGGCGGCGAGCACGTCCGAGACCTGCTGCAGCGTCGTCGGGCACACGTCCGGGCAATGGGTGAAGCCGAAGAACACCAGGTGCGGCGCGCCGGCGAAATCGCGCTCGGTGACGGTGCGCCCGTCCTGGTCGATCAGCGTGAACGGGCCGCCGACACCGGGCACGCCTACGGGCGCCCGGTCCGGCATGAACGCGAACACCGCCGCCCCGGTCAGGCCGACGAGGCCGAGGCAGAAAGCCAGGAGCGGGATCAGGGCGCGGCGCATCTTTTTTCGACTCCGACCTCCGTGCAGCGGCTGGCACAGCACGGAACGGCGCGCGAAGGCAAGCCGGCTCGCCTGGGACCCGATGTCAGGGCTTGGCGGCGGGCTCCCCGGCGGGCGGGGCGGCGGCTGCGCCCTTCGGCGGCTCCTTGCCGAGGTAGATATATTCCGGCGCGGCCTTCAGCTGATCCTTGGTCGTGTCGATTCGGGCCTGGAGCGTCTTGTCGTCGCTCCGGTCGAGCTTCATCACGGACGGGTCGACCGCCACGTACTTCGAGCCGATACCGAGGAAGCCGCCGACGCCGATGATCCAGGCCTTCACGCTGCCCTTCTGGTCGAGGACGAAATCCGCGATCTGACCGATCGTGTCGTTGGCCGCGTTGGTGACGTTGGCGCCGATCAGCTTGCTGGCGACCATGTCGTCGGGGGTCTGAGCCACGAAGGTCGGGCGCAGGTTATCGGCCATGGTGGCCGGCTGACCGGGGGCCGGCGCCGCGGGCGCGCCGGCATTCGGGGTCGGGCTGGCAGTCTGCGCCGCGGCGGTTGCGAGGCCGGCCAGCAGGAGGGCCGAGGCGAGGAGCGGAGTGCGCATCGGGTCAGGACTTTCGGACGGAGGGCCGCGAACGAGGGTGGCGCCGCCTTAAGGCTTTGGCGCAGCGTAAGTTCCGCCGATTCTCACCGCGTACCGTGGATTGCCCGCCCCTTTGCCGGCTGAGCGACCGCGGCCCGGGACTCGCCGAGTGACGGCATCGCCGCCGCGAGGGTCGCGTTCATGCGCGCGGAGAGCCAGTCCACGAAGCGGCTCGCCCGCGCGTCATCCTCGATCGGATGTGCCGAGAGGGCGACGTACTGGGTCCCGTCCGGCCAGAAGCCGTGCAGACTGCACAGGCGCCGGGCCGCCACGTCCCGCTCGACCATGTGGATCGACGCGAGGGCGACCCCCTGCCCGGCCAGGGCGGCCTCGATGGCGAGGTAGAAGTGCTCGTAGGTCCGGTCCGAGGTGCAGGCGATCGCCGGACGGTTCAGGCGCTTCCAGGTCGCCCAGCCATCGGGCCGGCTGCGGGTGTGGAGCGCCGGAAGCGGGAACCGACCCGTCTCCGCCTCGAACCCGGCGAGTGCCTCCGGCGCGCAGACCGGCCCCATCGCCTCGTCGCAGATCACCCGGGCATGGAGCGCGCCGTCGATCGGAAAGTCGTTCCGGCGAATCGCGAGATCGACATGATCGCGCCGGAAATCGATGCGTCCGCCGGCCGCCAGCACCCGCACCTCGATCCCGGTGGCCTGCTGGAACGCGCCGAGGCTCGGGATCAGGAATTTCAGGCACAGGGTCGGCTCGCAGGACACGACGAGGGGCTGCTCCGAGCCCCTGGTGCGGAAGTCGGAGAGCGCGTCTTCCAGATCGCCAAATATGCTCCGGAGCCGGGCGGCCAGAGCACGCCCGCGCTCCGTCAGGAACACCCCCCGGTTCCTGCGCACGAACAGCGCCTCGCCGAGATCCGCCTCGAGGTTCTTGATCTGCTTGCTGACGGCGCCGTGGGTGACGTGCAGTTCCTCCGCGGCCCGGGTCAGGCTTCCATGCCGGGCGGCCGATTCGAACACCCGCAGCGCGCCGAGTTGCGGCAGGCGTTCGCGCATGGGGTCCGGGGCGTTCATCCGGTGAGTTTTCCTCACGCATCCCGGTGAGAGCAACTCGATTTTTTCGGTCCGGGGCCTGTGCTTCCATGCGCTGGACCGCGGCGCCCCGAAGCCGCGGCCCTACCCCGACACCAGCGACACCGCGCACCGGCGCGTCGGCGACGACGCGCGGCCGGATTCGCGAGCCTTGAGGAATCCGCGATGGAGCAGGCCGCCCTGATCGTTCCCGTCGTCTGGCTGGCCGTGCTGAGCCCCGGCGCCGATTTCGCCATGGTGTCGCGCAACAGCTGCCTCTACGGCCGGCAGGCGGGTTTTGCCGTCAGCACCGGGATCGCACTCGCGTGCTGGTTCCACGTCGCCTACGCGATCGTCGGGATCGCGCTCATCGAGCGCACGATCCCCCACGCCTTCGGCCTCATCCGGATCCTGGGTGCCGCATACCTCATCGTCATGGGCGTCTCGATGGTGCTGCGCCGCCCGGCGGCCGAGCCGGAGGCGGCCGGACCGGCCGCCGCCTTCAGCGCGCGCGGCGTCGTCACCGGACTCCTCACGAACGGGCTCAATCCCAAGACCTCGATCTTCGTGATCAGCATCTACAGCCAGGCGCTGGGTCCGGACGCCGCGTTGCAGCAGCAGGTTGCCTGGGGCCTGTTCATATCGCTGTCCCACCTGGCGTGGTTCGCCCTGGTCTCGTCGTATCTCTCGAAGCCGGGCGTGCGTGACTTTGTCCTGCGCCGCCAGAGCCTGTTCAACCGCGTGATCGGCCTCATCCTGATGCTGTTCGGAACGATGCTCCTGGCCGTCAACCAGCCGGGCGGCCTGCCGTAGCCCGGATCGCGAGCGCGGTGCTTTGACGACGGGGCGCCGGCCCATCACAAGCCTCACCCCATGCTCCGCCTCGTCCTCTACCAACCCGACATCCCCCAGAACACCGGCACGATGCTACGGATGGCCGCCTGCCTCGGGCTGGCGGTCGAGATCGTGGAGCCGGCGGGCTTCGACGTCTCGGACCGGCACCTGCGCCGCTCGGGCCTCGATTACCTCGACCACGTGGCGATCACCCGGCACCGCTCGTTTTCGGCCTTCGAGGCGTGGCGGGCCGGGGCCGGCCTGCGGCTGGTGCTCGCCACCACGGCGGGCGCCCTGCCCCACACGGCGTTCGGGTTCCGCCCGGACGATTGCATCATGGTCGGGCGCGAATCGGCCGGCGTGCCCGACGCCGTCCACGCGGTATCCGATGCCAGGGTGGTGGTGCCGATCCGCCCCGGCCTGCGCTCGCTCAACGTCGCGATGGCGGCAGCCATGATCACCGGCGAGGCCCTGCGGCAGACCGGCGGCTTTGAAGCGGATCCCGGCAAGCCGGCTTGATAAGGGCGGGTTGGCGCTATCGCCGGCTACGCGGCTCGACCATCCCTATTTCGCGGGCGCGCCCTGCACGATGCCGATCGCGGAGGCCGACGGTGGGTCGCCGTTCGCCCCCAAGCTCGCCGGGGTGGCACAGATGGCTGAGGCCTGCGGCACGGCGTCCAAGGCGGCCTGAGCCTCCTCTTCCGCCAGCCGCCGGCGCTCTTCCGCGTAGCCGCCGGCAATCGCCATATCGACGAGGCGCCGGGTCAGCCGGAAGGCCAGCCAGAACAGGACGAGGCAGACGGCAGTCGCGGCGGCAGCCTTCAGCGGGTCCACGGGACTCCTCGAACAATCTCCCCTATGTCGGGAGCGCCCCTCTTAGAGCCGCCCGCGATCGCGTTGCAATTGGACTTGGCTCCGAGGTCGCCATCCAACCCGGGCTCAGCCCCCATCCGCGCCGGACCGGCGTTCTTGATCAGGCAGGTGCCGTTGCGCGAGACCTTCCATATCGAAGTCCTCGGCCACGAGGCGGACGAGGTTCAGACGCGGATCTCGGTGCGCGTCGGCAGCCTGGAGACCGCCCAGGAGCGGGCCCTGCGCCTGTTCGCCCGCGCCCGGGTCCCCCAGCGCTCCGGCGAGCCGGCCCAGGCCGTGCGGGTGATCGACGGTGCCGGCCGCGAGGTGTTCTTTCGAAGCCGCTTCGATGAGGGCGATTGAGCCCGATGCGCGCCGCCCTGATCCTGCCCGGGCTCGTCCTGCTGACCTGCGGGCTATTCCTGCGCAGCTATACCCTGGCGCCGGCCCCGGACCGGCGCGGCGGCACGACCCTCCAGTTGACCTGGCCGAACCGTCCGCTGTTCGGCAGCCCGCGGGCCGACTGCCTCGGCACGCACGCGGACGAACCGGTCGTCGCCTGCCTGATCGCCTCGGTCGGCCGGGCACGGAGCGAGGGCGTTGCGGTGATCCAGCTGCCTTTCTGCGCGACCTGCTACGCCCTGTCCGAGCTGATCGCGCGCATCGGCCGTGACGAGGCGGCGACGCAGGCGCGTCTCACGCAGATCGCCCGCCTCGGCTGGTGAGGCGTGCCCTGTTCGTCCTTGCCGTGGAGGCGACAGCGGGCGCGGTTTTATCCTGGTCCGACCGCGGCGTGATCGCGTTGCGGGTCCTGCGCCCCGGGCGTACATTCCGGCATGGACTTCGACTGGTCGGATGCGAAGGAAGCGGAGGTCCGCGCCGAGCGCGGCCACGGCTTCCGCGTTCCGAGCCGGATCTTCGCAGGCCGAACCGTTGAGTGGGAGGATGACCGCGACGATTATGGAGAAATCCGCATGATTGCGGTCGGCCGCGTCGAACGCCGTTACTGGACGGTCGTCTACACGGACCGCGAGGACGCGACGGGACCTTACCGCTGGATCATCACTGCTTGCCCGTCCGAAAAATGGGAACAGCACAGATGGCGCGCAGGAGCCTAGAGGACATCATGGCCGGCGAGGCGGATCTCGATGTCGAGAAGCTCGCGGCCACCACCGACGATGCTATCCGCGGCTACAAGGCCCAGGATGGATTCGCCGATCTGCCCGCCGGGCCGGCGCGTCTCGTGCTCGCACCGGCCGAAGTGCGCACGCGGCTGGGCATGACGCAGGAGGCGTTCGCGCGCGCCCTGCAGATCCCGGTGGCGACCCTGCGGAACTGGGAGCAGAACAGGAAATTGCCCGACCCCGCGGCCCGCTCGCTGCTGAACGCGGTGGCCCGGGAACCGGAAGCTGTTCTGCGCGCCCTCGGCTCACCGGTCGCGGCACCTGCCAAGAGGCTGTCCCGATAAGATTACGCCAGCAAGGCGCA
Source organism: Methylobacterium sp. E-066 (assembly GCF_022829635.1). Lineage (GTDB taxonomy): Bacteria > Pseudomonadota > Alphaproteobacteria > Rhizobiales > Beijerinckiaceae > Methylobacterium. Next base: position 32,681 of record NZ_JAKSYO010000186.1, on the reverse strand, counting down.
GTCCTCAGAAAGAAAGCCGCTTCTCAGAGCCTGTTTAACTGTGTGATCGCAGTCGCGTGACGGTTCCAACCGACGTGTATCCCTATCGTCCCCTCATCCTGAGGTGCTGCGCAGCAGCCTCGAAGGAGCCCTCCAGGGATCGCCCAGCCCGATGGAGGGCTCCTTCGAGGTCTCCGCTCCGCTACGCCACCTCAGGATGAGGTCGAGAAGGGGAAAGACCGGTCAAACAGGCTCTCAGCGATCTTCGTCGCCCCGCCGATTTTTGCGCCATTCGTGATGATGCTTGCAGTTGGCCACCCGCGCACCTCTTCCTCACACGATGACCCGCTGCTGCGGAACGACTCACGCAGATCGCCCGGCTCTGTTGGTGAGGCGTGCCCGCGCCACACGCTCGCGGGCGCGCTCCAGGGTTCGGGCCAGCGGGAACAGCGGGTCGCGCCCGGCCTCGACCAAGAGGTGAGCGATCGGCCGTCGTTCCGTCCAGAAGGTGGAGCCGAGGGCGAAATCCGGCGGGGCGCAGGAGTCGATCCGGTCGATCCCCTCCCCGGCCAGCACCGCCTCGGTCAGGCGGTGGACGAGCTGTACCCCGGGGGCGGCCTCCGAATCCGCCTCGTCGTGGGCGATCTTGAGCACCCAGGCCTCGGGGCCGGTGAGCGGCAGGATTGCGGAGGCCAGGATTCGGTCGTCCCTGCGCAACCGGGCAACGCGCACGCGCCCCTCGGCTCCGAGATCGGCCAGCACGGCGCGCAGGAACGCGACCTCGTCGGGCCGCTGCCCCAGGCCGGTGCCGGCCCGGCCCTTCCAGCCCGCCGCCTCCAGGGCGACGTGGTCGTCCAGGGCGCCATCGAGCGCCGCCGGCGCGTCCAGGATCTCGAGTGCGACCGGTCCCGCGGCCTCCAGGCGCTGGCGGGCGAGGCGCAGCTTGCGCCGCCGCTTGCCGGAGAGATGGTCGAGATAGGTCTTTCGCGCCTGCACCGACCGGTCGGTCACGTCGAGCAGGCCGCGCGCGTGCGGCCAGTAGGCCGCCTGCCGCACCCCGTGCGCGGCCAATAGGTCGGCAAAAGCACCGTCCGCGGGCGCGTTCGGTAGGAGCAGCCGCGGCGGCAGGCCGAGCGCCCGCGGCGCGGCGAGCAGGGCGGCGAGCGCGGCCTCCGGGTCGGCGCCGCCGAGGAGCGGCGCCCCGAACGGGCAGTAGCCATGGGTCCAGCCCATCAGCAAAGGCAGCGGCAGGCCCCAGCGGCGCCAGGACAGCCGGAACGGCCAGGCGGCCAGGAGCCGCGCGCCCGGCGCCTCGGGGGGCCGGTCGGCGATGATCAGCAGCCGCACGCCCGCGCCAAAAGCCTTTGTGGCCGCGAGTGCGTAGCCGGCTTCGTAGAACGGGTTGCGGCTATGGGCGTCCGCGCCGAGCGCCCGCCAGGCCGGGATCCAGGATGCATCCGGGTCGAGGGGCCGAACCGCCGCCGTCGATCCGTTAGGGAGGGTAACGGCATCTCGCATGGCGCGACCGTCAGGCCGCCAGCCGGTGGCGGATCGCCCCGGCGAAGCCGAGCACGTCGTAGTGCCATGCGGTCGCCCCCGCCCCGGCCACCAGCAGGACCAGCCGCAAGACCTGACCGGGGGGCATCAGCCCCCCCGGCACCAAGCCGATCCCGGCGGTCACCGCGCCGCAGACCAGGGCGGCGCCGGCGATCCCGACCATGTCGGCGAGCGGCACCGGCATCGTGGTGCCGGCCCGGTAGGCGCCGAGCACCAGCACCAGGCAGGCCGCCGCCTGCCCGCCCGCGAAGGCGAGCGCCGCCCCGGAGGCGCCGAGCCTCGGGATCAGCAGCAGGGACAGCGCCGCCACCGCCGCCAGGGTGGCGAAGGCCGCCGCCGCTTCCAGCCCGCTGGAGCGGGTGAAGTAGATCACCTGCCCGAAATAATAGGCCCGGAACATCATCAGGATGCTGGCCAGGATCAGCACCGGGGCGAGCGCCCGCGCCTCCGCCCGGTAATCCGGCCCGAGCAGCACCGCGACCACGAGGTCGTCGAAGCACAGGAAGAACACGGCTCCGAAGGCGGCGATCAGGGTCATGGCCCGGGCGGCGTCGCTCAGCACCCCGGAGGCGGCCGCGATGCCGCCGACCCGCGCCTCGCGCTTGGCGATGGAGATCAGCGACAGGGCGATCGCCTCCCCGAACACGATGAAGCTCTGCTTCAGGAAGTCGGCGAGCGCCCCGTAGGCGCCGAGCCCCGCGGGCCCCACCGTCTTGGCGATGATCAGCCGGTCGAGACTCTGGGCGAGCGCCGCCGTCCCGAAGGAGAGCACCAGCGGCCAGCCATAGGCGAACAGCCGCAGCGCCTCGGCCCGGCTGCCGCGGCCGGGCATCATCGGGGCGATGGTGATCGCGGCCGGCAGCGCCGCCAGGGCGTTGGCGGCGGCCACGGCAAAAGCGAGGTGCAGCGGATCGGCCGACAGGTGCAGCGCCAGGCTGCCCAGGCCGAGGATCAGCACGGCCCGGCTCATCACCGAGGCCGCCACCGCCCCGGCCTTGAGGCGCGTGCGGGCGATCTCGGTGGAGCCCTCGAACAGGGTCGTGCCGAAGGCCAACGCCAGGATCGCCGCCGCCATAGGGCCCGAGACCAGCCCGAGCCCGGCCGCCAGCGCGCTGCCGAGGCCGGCGAGCAGCAGCGTGCCGGCGAGGATCCGCACCACGGTGCCGACCTGCGCCGGCTCGCGCGCCTCGTCGTAGAGGGCGAAGAACGCGAATTTCGGCCACTGGCAGGTGGCCCCGTAGAGCACCAGCGCCCAGGACAGGACGTACAGGTATAGGCCGTAGCTCTCCACCGGCGCGAGCCGGGTGAACACCGCCACGGAGGCCATGTTCAGGGCGGCGGCAAAGCCGCGCGAGCCGACATAGATCAGGCTGTGCCGGGCAATCATGTCCTACGCATCATGCGCCATAACGGTCGCCGCTTCGGCGATAACCCTTATGCGGGCGCAAGCGTTAGAGCATCGTCTCTTTCCGAATGCCCGAAGCCACCTTTCGGGACGATGCTTTCAGACGACGTTGCTTCGATCCCGCATCCGGACAGGCGCTGTGTCGTGGCCCCCCTCAGCGCCTGATCAGCGACTTGCCGGTCATCTCGGCCGGCTGGTCGAGGCCCATCAAGTCGAGGAGGGTCGGCGCGACGTCGGCCAGCCGGCCGTCGGCGAGCGTCACGCCGTCGACGCCGACCAGCGTCACCGGAACCGGGTTGAGCGTGTGGGCGGTGTGCGGCTCGCCGGTCTCCGGGTCGCGCATCATCTCGCAATTGCCGTGGTCGGCGGTGACGAGGAGCGCCCCACCGCTCGCCGTGATCGCGTCGACCACCCAGCCGAGGCAGGCATCGACCGTCTCCACCGCCTTCACGGCGGCGGCAAGGCTGCCGGTATGGCCGACCATGTCGGGGTTGGCAAAGTTCAGGAGGATCATATCGTAGCGTCCGGAGCCGATCGCCTCGACGGCGCGGTCGGTCAGCTCGGCGGCCGACATCTCCGGCTGCAGGTCATAGGTTGCCACCTTCGGCGAGGGCACCAGGATCGCGTCCTGGCCCTCGAACGGCGCCTCGCGGCCGCCGTTCATGAAGTAGGTGACGTGGGGATATTTCTCAGTCTCGGCCATGCGCAGCTGGGTGCGGCCGGCCCGGGCCACGGTCTCGCCGAGGCCGTTCGGCAGGTCGAGGGGGCCGAACAGGGTGTCGGCGAAGGCATCGATCTCGACGCTGTACTGGACGATCCCGAGGGCGGCGGCGAACCGGACCGTCCGCGCGCGGGGAAAGCCCGCGAAGTCCGGATCGAGCAGGGCTTCGAGGATCTGCCGGGTCCGGTCGGCGCGGAAGTTGAAGCTCAGCACGCCGTCGCCGTCCTTCATGCCGGCATAGTCGCCGATGATGGCCGGCCGCAGGAACTCGTCCGACAGGTCGACCACATAGGAGGCGGCGATCGCCTCCAGGGCGCTCGGGAACGGGGCGCCGCGCGCCGCAATCATCGCGTCGTAGGCGATCGAGACCCGCTCCCAGCGCCGGTCGCGGTCCATCGCGTAGTAGCGGCCGCACACGGTGGCGATGCGGGCGCCTTCGGGGAGCGCGGCCTCGACGGTCTCCAAGCAGCCGGCTGCGGAGCGCGGCGGCATATCGCGCCCGTCCGTGAAGGCGTGGAGGCGAACCGGCACGCCAGCCTCGACCAGCACCCGCGCCAGCGCCACCGCGTGGTCCTGGTGCGCGTGGACGCCACCGGGCGACAGCAGGCCGACAAGGTGGCAGGTCCCGCCGCTCGCCCGCAATGCATCGATGAACCGGACGAGCGCCGGGTTGGTGGCGAGCGAGCCGTCCGCGACCGCGGTATCGATGCGCGGCAGGTCCTGCATGACCACCCGGCCGGCACCGATATTCAGATGGCCGACCTCGGAATTGCCCATCTGCCCCTCGGGCAGGCCGACATCGGCCCCGAAGGTCATCAGGCGCGCCCGGGGACGCTCCGCCATCAGCGCGTCGAAGACGGGGGTCCGCGCCTGGAGGACGGCGTTGTCGGCGACCGTGTCCCGGAGTCCCCAGCCGTCGAGGATCACGAGCATCACGGGGCGCGGGGTCCTGTCGGGCACGGTCACAACACTCCAAAGCCGTCACGGCACGATGCGGGGTCCGGGCCCCACGGAGCCCGGAAACATGCGCGTGTCGATAATCGGCTTGGCCGCGCGAGACTACAGCCCTGGATAGGAATCGGCGACGGATGCGGAACGGCGCCCGGGTTCTGACACCGGATCCACAGGTCCGATCACGGACGTCCCGTCAATTGACGCTCGCCGGGTCCGATCCGGACGGGACGCCCAGCAGGGGCGGTTTCCGGCGCAGGGCGGTCCGCAGCAGCGTCCGGCGATAGCCCCGATGCGACAGGAAGCCGACCGCCCAGGACAGGTGCATGGCGATCGCCGCCGGGCCGCTCATGACCAGCACCGGTTCCCGCGCCTTCACCGCCAGAGCGAGGCCGCTCAGGCCGCAGCCGCCCGCGTAGAGTGCCAGCAGGAGCAGCAGCATCGGCGCGACCGTCACGAGCGCCAGCGCGGCGATGCCGTAGAGCAGGACCAGGGGCGGCAGCATCTGGCGCATCCGCGGCAGGCAGGCGTGCTTCTCCAGGGTCCGGGCGCAGCCGCGGCCATAGAGGAAGTATTGCCGCGTCAGGCTGAACAGGGTCGCGCGGGGAAAGTAGGTCACGGCGAGATCGGCCGCGAGATAGATCTTGCCGCCGGCCGCGCAGAACCGGCGGTCGAGCTCGGCGTCCTCGTTGTGCGAAAAGCTCTCGTCGTAGCCGCCGACCCGCAGGAACTCGCGCCGGTCGAAGATGGCGTGGTGGCCGTGGGAGACGTAGCCCGAGATCCCGCCCAGGCGGTGCGCCGACCCGCCATTGCCGAGCCGGCTGTTCTGGGCGGCCGCGATGGCCCGCTGCAGCGGCGTCACCCCGACGGTCCGCAGGGGCACGACCACGGAGACCGCCTCCCGCAACCGGATCGCCTGAACCAGGTCCCGCACCCAGTGCTCGGGATAGGCGGCGTGGCAATCGGCGCGCACGAGATAGGCGGAGCCCGGATGCGCGAGCCGCGCCGCGAGGTTGAGGCCCGAGGCCTGGATGCGCCGGGCGTTGTGGATCAGCTGGATCCGCGGGTCCTCGGCACTCAGCGCCCGGACGATCGCGCAGGTGGCGTCGCTGCTGCCGCCGTCCATCACCAGCAATTCGCAGGCGAGCGACCCTGAGGCCGGCATCACCGAGCGGATCGCCTCGGCGATGTGGTGGGCCTCGTTCAAGGCCGGCATGGCGATCGTCACGAGCGGGATGCTCGCGCCGTCCGAGCCATCGACCGAAGCGTCCTTCATGGCGGTTCTCCTGAGACCCGAGCCCGATCTTTCGCCGGACCAGCGGTGGCCCCGTTCCGGAGGACTCTCAGCGCCTCGGTGAGGACGGCTCGTACGCCCGGCACGCGTGTCCGGGCCGGCCGAGCCGGTCTCGACAGAGACGATGTCCCGCGCCCGGGGTCTCTTCTGTGCTCATAAGCAATCAATACCGTGCTTAACGACAACCACCTCTTCAGTCGGGAGGCGCGGTACGACGAAAGATGTAATTCGTGCCGGCCGACCGCGGTGATAGCCCAGCTCGGTGGGGTCCCCGATCCGGCAGCCTGATGCCGCGAGCGGATCCCGCAAGCACCGATCGTCGTGCGGGATCGCCTCGAATGATGGACTCTTTGGACGCGTTTGCGCTCGATGCGCCGAAACACGGGCTCACCGGGCCGAGATCAGAACCGACCGCGATGCCGGTCACCGAGATTGTTCCGGATCATAAGCTCGTCGCCTTCGATGCCGCGAGCGTCTGGCAGTATCGTGGGTTGTTGTGGGTCCTGATCCTGCGCGACCTGAAGGTGCTCTATCGCCAGACCGCGCTGGGCGCCTGCTGGGCCATCGCCCAGCCGCTGTTCACGGTGGCGATCTTCACGGTCATCTTCGGCCATTTCGCCAAGATCCCCACCGACGGGGCGCCCTACGCACTGTTTGCCGGCAGCGCCATCATCCTGTGGACCTACTTCGCCGAGTCGGTGCGCCGGAGCGCCACCGGCCTCGTCACCGAGGCGGAGCTCATCCGCAAGATCTACTTCCCGCGCCTGGTGATCCCGCTTGCCACCGTGGTGTCGCCGATGGTCGACTTCGCCATCGCTCTCGGGGTGATGCTGGTGCTGATGCTCTGGTACGGCGTGGTGCCGAGCTGGCACATCGTCTTCGCGATCCCGACGCTCGCCGTCACCGCGATGCTGGCGCTCGGGGTCAGCCTCTGGCTCGGGCCGGTCAACGTCCGCTTCCGGGACGTCAAGCACACGCTGCCGTTCCTCATCCAGATCTGGATGTACGCCTCGCCGATCGTCTACGCGGCGAGCATCGTCCCCGACTCGGTGCGCTGGGTCTACGCGCTCAACCCGATGGTCGGGCTGATCGAGGCGTTCCGGTTCGCGATCCTCGGCGGAACCGGCCCCGACGTTTTCGCGCTCGCCGTCTCGGTCACGGTCGCATCCCTGCTGCTGGTCACCGGACTGATCTTCTTTCAGCGCATGGAGCGCTCTTTCGCGGATATAATCTGATGTCGATGGCGATCAGCGTACAAGATATCGGCAAGCAATACTGGCGCGCCCCGCGGGCCACGCACGAGAACTCCCTGCGCGAGGCGCTCGTCGAGGGCGCGCGGGGGCTGCTGACGCGGAAGTCCGAGGCGCGCCCGTCCAAGGAGGGCTTCTGGGCCCTCAAGGATGTCAGCTTCGGCATCAAGCACGGCGAGAATGTCGGCATCATCGGGATGAACGGGGCGGGCAAGAGCACCCTGCTCAAGCTGATCTCCCGGATCGCCGCCCCGACCACCGGCAGCATCAAGCTGGTCGGCCGGGTCGGCGCCCTGCTCGAAGTCGGCACCGGCTTCCACCGGGAGCTCACCGGGCGCGAGAACATCTTTCTCTACGGCTCGATCCTGGGCATGCACCGCCACGAGATCGCGGAGAAGTTCGACGCGATCGTCGAGTTCTCGGAGATCGGCGACTTCATCGACATGCCGGTGAAGCGCTATTCCAGCGGCATGTATGTCCGGCTGGCCTTCTCGGTCGCCGCCCATCTCGAGCCCGACATCCTGCTCCTCGACGAGGTCCTGGCGGTCGGCGACTACACCTTCCAGAAGAAGTGCATCGACTTCGCCCGGCGCCTCCAGACCAAGGGCTCGACGATCCTGCTCGTCTCGCACAACATGTTCAGCGTGAAGACCATGTGCGAGCGGGTCATCTACATCAAGAACGGCCGCGTCGCCTTCGACGGCCCCACCGACGAGGGCCTGCACCACTACGAGCGGGACAGCTACCTGGCCGATGCCCCGTGGTTCAAGCCGGAGGGCGGCCACCACCCGGTGGAGATCCGCGAGGTGACGATCGCCGACGAATCCGGGGCGCCGAAGACGCTGTTCCGGCACGGCGAGCGGATGCGGATCACCGCGCGCTACAACGCCGCGGAGCCGATCGCCGACCCGCATGTCCTGTTCTCGGTCACGCGGTCGGACGAGCTGCTCTGCTGCAACTTCAGCACGATGACGGACCGCGCCAAGCTGCAGACCCTGTCGGGCGACGGCACGATCGAGCTGCTGACGCCGCCGCTGACCCTGAACGCCGACACCTACACGGTCTCGGTGGTGGTCCGGCAGCGGGGCTTCGAGCGCCTGCTCGCCGCAAAGGTCGGCGCCCGCTTCCACATCGAGCACCCGGTCTTCGCCCCCGACGTGTTCGGCGTGTTCCACATGCCCGGCACCTGGTCGGCGGACGCGGCCGGCGGCGGCACGAACTAGGGTTGGGACCATGAGCAAGCCGTCGATGCCTCAGCCGCGCCGCGTCTCCGTCGTCGTCCCGACCGCGGACCGGCCCGCCCTCCTCGAGGACGCGCTCGCGAGCATCCGGGCCCTGGAGGGCCCGGAGATGACGTTCGAGATCCTGGTCGGCGACAACGGTACGGACCCGGAGACCCGGGCGGTCGCGGCGCGGTTCGGGGCGCGCTACCTGCCGGCCGACCGGCCGGGGGCCGGGGCGGCGCGCAATGTCGGGCTCGCGGCCGCCACCGGCGAGTTCGTGGCCTTCCTCGACGACGACGACATCTGGCGGCCGGGGCACATCGCGCCCCTGATCGCCGCGCTCGACAGCCATCCCGAATGGGACGCGCTCATCAGCCAGGCGATCTACACGGATACCGAGCGGCGGGTGATCGGCGATCCGTGGCCGGCCGAGCCGCCGGCGGGAGCCGTCCCGTTGCTGCGCGCGATGCTGAGCGGCCTGTTCCCGCAGATCGGGACGGTGCTGGTGCGCCGGGACGCGCTGGCCGGATACGGCACCTTCGACGAGGCGCTGATCGCCGGCCAGGACCTCGACTGGCTCCTCCGCTTCGCGCGCCGGCGCCGCCTCGGCCATGTCCACGTCCTCGGCACCTTCGTGCGGACGCGGCCCCAGGGCAGCTTCGACGCGCTCCAGCGCATGCGCGTGCGCTACGACCGAAAGGTCTTCTACCGGCACGCGATCCCGGAATGGCGGGTGTGGCGGTCACCGGGCGACTTCTACCGCGCCCAGTCGATGATGCTCTGGCACTTCTTCAGCTATTTCGAGACCGCCGCCGCGACGCGGGCCGTCAACGGCGATCGGTCCGGCGCGTGGGGCGCGATCCGCGCGATGTTCGGCGTCTTCCCGGTGCGCTCCCTGGTCCATGTCGTCGCGGACCGGCCCCTGAGACGGACCGTCCTGCAGCTCCTGCGCCGGTCCGGCCGGGCGACGCTCTCGGCCCCGCCGTCCCGCTGACGCCGCGCCGGCGGCCCGTCACGCCTCAGCGTGAGGCCGCCGGCTCGAACGGCCGCGAGTGATCCGCCCCGGCCTCGCGTCCAGGCCAGCGCCCGAACAGGCTGCCGTGCACGAACGGCGTGAACGGCCGGCGGCCCAGGCGTGTGCCGGCCCGGCCGCGCAGGCGGTCCAGGGCCGCCAGGACGCGCCGCGCCTGACAGCCCCACCAGGCCTTGCTGGTCCAGATCGTCGGCTCGATCGCGGTCGCGAAGGCGAGGCATTGCCGCATCGCCGCATCGTTCCCGCTCTCGCAGGCGAGCCCGGCGAGCCAGCAGGCCTCCCGGGCGAAGCGCGTCCGCATGTCCGCGACCCAGCCGCCGAAGCCCGGCAGATGCGCGCCGGCCGTCCGCTGGAGATGCTCGCAGGTCTCCAGCTGCTCGCGCAGATCGCTCAGCGGCCGGTCGATATAGGCCGACGACATGTTGCCGCCGTGCCAGCGGTAATAGGCCTGCGGCGCCTCGATCGCCGCGATGTCGTACCGGGTGGCGATGCGCATCCACATCTCGACGTCGCAGGTATGGGGGAATTGCGCGTCGTAGCCGCCGACATCCTTCTGCACGCGGGTCCGCACGAGCGCGGTCGGCGAGGCGACACCGTTCTTCCTCCGGCAGAAATCCTCGATGTATTGGGCGCCGGAGAAGGTCGCGTAGTCGAAGATCGTGGTGTCGGCGACGGCGAACTCGTCGTTGCGCTCGCCGAACACGACCGCGAGGCCGTAGGTCATCCCGACCTCGGGATGGCGCTCCATGACTGCGACCGCCCGGGCGAGCGCGCCCGGCGTCAGCGCGTCGTCGGCGGAGAGGACGAGGGTGTAATCCGCGCTCGCCCAGTCCATCACGCCGCGGTTGATGCTGCCGACCAGCCCGAGATTGCGTGGGTTGCGCGTGTACTGGATGCGCGGATCGGCGGCTGCGAGGCGCTGTGCGACCGCCGGCGTGTCGTCCGGCGAATGGTCATCGACGATCAGGATGCGAATCGCGACATCCCGCTGGCCGGTGACCGTCGCGACGCAATGTTCGAGATAGTGTCCGTAGTTGTAGCAGGGAATGACGACGTCGACGCCGGGCATGGCGTGGTTCTCCCGATGCTGCGAGCATGCTTCCCGAAGCGGACGCCGCGGCGCCTCACTCCTCCCAGGCGTCGAAGGCACCGTCCAGCAAGGCGCGGAACACCAGGGCGTCGTCGAATTGCGTGACGAAGGTCCGCGCGACGGTGCCCCGGGGCCGGGTCTTCTCGGCCTGGGCGTAGACGGTGCCGTAGCCGGCCTCCGAGGCGGCGCGGCCAGAAAACGCCGTCCAGTTCCGCGACTGTCCGAACGGGATCGCGAAGCTGTCGGGCGCGACCCCGAGCCGTGCCTGGATCAGCCGACGGGATTCCCCGAGCTCGGCCATCGCGGCGGCCTCGTCGAGACGGCCGAAATCCGGATGCGTCATCGAATGGCTGCCGAGATCGGCACCGGCGGCGACGAGCCGCTCGATATCGCGCCAGTTCAGGATCTGGTCGGTGCCGTCCCGCGTGGCCTCGTCGCACCACAGCGGAACCACGAAGAACGACCACGGGATGCCCCGCTCGGACAGGACCGGGAAGGCCCGGGTCAGGACGGACTTGAACCCGTCGTCGAAGGTGATGGCGAGGTCGGTGCGAGCCCCGCCGCCCCGGGCGATCTCGGCGGCGGGAACGAACCGGTAGCCGAGACGGAGGGCCTGATCGATCTGGAGCGCGAAGCGGTTCGGATCGACATCGTTGATCCCGCATTCGGGCTGCCCGAACGAGTGGTAGCAGAGGATCCGTCCGCCGGTCCGCGCGTGACGCCGGCCGCCGACGGCGAGCGCCTTGCGCTCGCAGGCGATCCGCACGGCGTTCACGCGCTGGCGATTCACCCCGCAGGCGCGGGCGAGGCGCCGCAGGACTTTGACGCCGGCAAAGCCGTGTCCGCGACCGAGGGAGAGGGACGAATCCATCGCGTTCGGCATCATCGCAGGGCGGCGCGCAGGCCGGCGACGACTTGGTCCTGCATCGCGTCGTCCATGCCGGCATAGAGCGGCAGCAGGAGCGCGTGGTCGCGCGCCCGCTCCGATTCCGGCAGGGCGAAGCGCCGGGGCGCCTCGGCGTAGGGCGGCTCCAGATGGGCGCACATGATGCCCCGGCGGGTGGCGATGCCCTGGTCGAGCATCGCCTGCATCACGGCGCCCTGGTCGGCCGTCTCCGGCAGGCGCACGCAGAAGCTCTGCCAGTTGCTGCGCGAGCCGATCGGCTCGGGCGGCGGCGTCACCTCCGGAAGGTCGGCGAGCCGCGCCTTGTAGCCGTCAGCCAGAGCACGCCGCCGGGCGATCAGTCCGGGCAGCCGGGTGAGCTGCGCGCGGCCGATGGCGGCCTGCACGTCGGTCATCCGGTAATTGTAGCCCGCGACCGTGTACGCCTCGGCGACCACCTTGGCGCTGCCGTGGCGCGCCACGTCGGACACGCTCATCCCGTGCTGGCGCCACAGCCTGAACTTGCGGTCCCAGTCGGGATTGGCCGTGGTGATCATGCCGCCGTCGCCGGTGGTCAGGACCTTGCGCGGATGGAACGAGAAGCAGGCGATGTCGCCGGCGGGCCCGCCGATCGGCCGCCAGACATCGCCCTGGAGCCGCTCGGAGCCGATCGCGCAGGCCGCGTCCTCGATGACCGGGATGCCGGAGCGGCGCCCGATCGCCACGATGGCCTCGAGGTCGCAGGGCATGCCCATCTGGTGGACGCAGACGATCGCCTTCGTCCGCTCGGTCACCGCCGCGGCGGCGGCCTCCGGGGCCATGTTGAAGGTCGCCGGGTCGATATCGACGAAGATCGGCGTGGCCCCGCACTGGGCGATGGCGTTGGCGGTGGCGATGAAGCTGTGGCTCACCGTCACCACCTCGTCGCCGGGTCCGACCCCGGCGGCCAGCAGCGCGAGATGCAGCGCGGTGGTGCAGTTCGAGACCGCGCAGGCATGGGGAGCGCCGACGAGCGCGGCGAATTCGGCCTCGAAGGCCGCGACCTGCGGCCCCTGGGTCAGCCAGCCGGAGCGAACCACGGCGGCGGCGGCCTCCGCCTCCGGCTCGCCGACATCGGGTTTCGCGATCGGGATCATGCGAGCGCCCGCCTCAGGTGATCCGAACCGGCCTCGTCGCTCCACCAGGCCACCAGGTCGGCGAGGCCCTCGGCCGCCCCGATCTCGGCCTCGAAACCGATCAGCTCCCGGGCGAGGCTGGTGTCGCACAGGCGCCGGGGCACCGGGTTCACGGCGCGCTCGGCCTCGTGGATGAGCGGGGTGCCGTCCCGGCCCATGATCCGGGTGAGATGGCCGGCGAGATCGACCAGGGAGGTCTCCACGCCGGTGCCGACATTGAGCACCACGTCGGTGGCCGGGGCGGTCGCCGACAGGATGTTGGCCCGGGCGATGTCGCGGACATGGACGAGGTCCATGGTCTGCAGGCCGTCGCCGAACACGATCGGGGACTGGCCCTCGGCCAGGCGCTGCATCCAGCGCACCATCACCTCGGTGTAGCGGCCGGTCAGGTCCATGCGCGGCCCGTAGGCGTTGAAGTAGCGCAGGGCGACGTAATCCAGCCCGTACATGTCGTTGAACGAGCGCAGCAGGCCCTCGCCGAAGGACTTGGCAGCCCCGTACAGTGTGCGGTTGTCGTAGGGGTGATTCTTCTCCGTGGTCGGGAAGCTCTCGGCCATGCCGTAGACCGAGGCCGAGGAGGCCATCACCACCTTGGCGACGCCGGCCTCGACGCAGCGCTCCAGCAGGTCGAAGGTCGCGGTCGCCATCACCTCGAAGGCCTGGCGGGGCTCGGCGGCGCATTGCGTAATCCGCAGGGCCGCCTGGTGGAACACCACGTCGGTGCCCTTGACCAGGCTGTCCATCAGGGCGCGGTCGCGGATATCGCCCTGCACCAGCCGGACACGGCCCGAGCCGAGGGCGTCCTTCAGGTTCTCGGGGCGCCCGCGCACCATGTTGTCGACGGCCACGATCTCGTCGCAGCCGGCCTCGACCAGCAGGTCGATGATGTGGGATCCGATGAAGCCGGATCCGCCGGTGACGAGGATCCGGGTCCCGCGCAGGTCGCCGCCGAAGCGGCTTCCCTTGGTAACCTCACGCAGCTTGGGCATCGGCGACCTCGCAGTAGCTCGAGACGGCCCGGCAGACGCTGTCGATCTGGCTGGTCGTCAGTTCCGGGAACATCGGCAGGGACAGGGTCCGGGCGGCCAGGCGCTCGGTGACCGGCAGGCGGCCGGTGCCGTCGTCGAGATGGCGGTAGGCGGGCTGCCTATGGACCGGGACGGGGTAGTGGATGCCGGTACTGATCCCGGCCTCGGTCAGGTGCTGGCGCAGGCCCTCGCGGTCGGGGGTGCTGACCGCGTAGACGTGGAAGGCGTGGTCGCGTCCGGCCGGACCCGGCAGGTCGAGACCGAGGCCCGCGAGCCGCGCGCCGTACTCGGCCGCCACCGCCTGCCGGGCCCGGGTCCAGCCCTCCAGATAGGGGAGCTTGGTGCCGAGCACCGCGCCCTGGACCCCATCCATGCGCAGGTTGAAACCGTGCCGGACGTGGTTGTACTTGCCCTGCTGGCCCCAGTCGCGCAGGCACCGCGCCGCCTCGGCGAGGTCGTCCCGGTCGGTGACGATGGCACCGCCCTCGCCGTAGGCGCCGAGATTCTTGCCGGGATAGAAGCTGAAGCAGCCGATATCTCCGATCGTGCCGGCCTTCCTGCCGCCGCGCTCGGCGAGATGCGCCTGGGCGGCGTCCTCGATCAGGGCGAGCCCGTGGCGCCGGGCGATGGCGCCGAGCGCGTCGAGATCCGCCATCCGGCCGTGCAGGTGCACCGGCAGGATCGCCTTGGTGCGGGGCGTGATCGCCGCCTCGACCAGGGCCGGATCCATGGTCCAGTTCACCGGGTCGATGTCGACGAGCACGGGCGTCGCGCCGGCGTAGAGCACGGCCGCGACCGTCGCCACAAAGGTCGCCGAGACCGTGATGACCTCGTCGCCCGGGCCGATATCCAGGGCCAGCAGCGCGAGGTGGAGCGCCGCGGTGCCGCTGCTGACGGCCACCGCGTGCTTGGCGCCGCAGGCCTTGGCGAAGGCCGCCTCGAAGGCGGTGACTGCCGGTCCGAGGACGAAGTCGCCGCTGCGCAGGACGTTGATGACGGCGGTTTCGACGTCGCCGCCGATGGCGGCATACTGCGCCTTAAGGTCGAGAAACGGGATCACGAGGCCCTCGCAAGTGGCATGAGGTCGATCGGGTGGCCGTTCTGGCGCAGGGAGCGCATCGCGGCCTCGAGCAGCTCGACCACGCGCAAGCCGCTGTGGCCGTCGGTCTTCGGCGCCTTGCCGGTGGCGATGCAGTCGACGAAATGCTCGATCTCGACGACGAGCGCCTCGCGGAAGGAGAGGTGCGGCGACCACATGTCCCCGGTCCGGTACGAGACCATCAGCTCGGTGATGTCCCCGGAGCCGTCGCCGACGGTGACGCCGCGGTCGTAGACCTTGATCTTCTCGATCGGGTCCAGGTCGTTGTAGACGATCATCTTCTTGCTGCCGCCGATCAGAGTCTGCCGGACCTTCACGGGGGCCAGCCAGTTGACGTTGATCTGCGCGACGACGCCGCGCGGGTAGAAGATCGTCAGGTGGGCCATGTTCTCGGGGCGGCCGCTGAAATGGCCGGTGCCGCTCGCCGAGATCGCCACCGGGGCGAGGTCCAGCACGTGGTCGAGGATCGCGAGATCGTGGACCGCGAGGTCCCAGATCACGTTCACGTCGCGCTGGAACAGGCCGAGATTCACCCGGGTCGAGTCGTAGTAGAACATGTCGCCGATGGCGTCGCTCGAGATGAGCTCATGGATCTTCTCGACCGCGCCCGTGTAGACGAAGGTGTGATCGACCATGAGGGTCAGGTTGCGCTTGGCCGCCTCCGCGATCAGCAGCCGGGCCTCGACGGCCGAGGACGTGATCGGCTTCTCGATGAAGACGTGCTTGCCGGCCCGGAGCGCGTTGATGGCGATCTCGAAATGCGAGCTCACCGGGGTCGCCACCATGACGGCGTCGATCTGCGGATCCGCGATGAGGTCGCGCCAATCCTGGTGAAGCTCCGCGGCGGGATAGCGCTTGCCCGCCCGGGCCAAAGCCGCGGGCGACTGGTCGGCGATGGCGGCGAGCCGGCACTGCTCGGTCTCCGACGTGCAGCGGGCCAGATTGGGCCCCCAATAGCCGTAGCCGACGATTCCGATGGCGATCATGTGCGTGTGTCCCCTCAAGCGATCTGCAGAGGCTTGGCCGCGGACGGCCGGCGGGATCGCGCGCGCTTCTGGCGCGTGTCGCCGATGACCCGGGCGGGGCATCCGGCCACGATGGCGTAGGGCGGGACGTCGCGGGTCACGACCGCGCCGGCGCCGACCAGGGCGCCCTCCCCGATGGTGATGCCGGCCACGATGGTGGCGTTGGAGCCGAGCGACGCACGGTCGCCGACGACGGTCTCGACCAGCTCCCAGTCGCCGTCGCGCTTCAGGCTGCCGTCTTCGTTGGTCGCCTCGGGGTAGCGCTCGTTGGTGAAGACCACGCCGTGGCCGACGAACACTTCCGCGCCGATGGAAACGCCCTCGCAGATGAAGGTGTGGGAGGAGATCTTGCAGCGGGGGCCGATGGTGCTGCCCCGCTGGATCTCGACGAACGGGCCGATGCGCGATCCGGTCTTTATTTCACATCCGTAAATATTAACGAGATCCGGGTAGAAAATACCCACATCCTGCTCAATATCCGCATCGGTAATCGGCATCCCCGTCGCTCCTTCTGCCGAACTTCTGTGCGGCAAAACTGCGCGGAGCTGTGGACGATCGGGAACCCAGGCTTTCGATATTGATGATCCCCCGAAAGGCGCACCGCCTTCGTCCCGGGCGGCCGAGCCCCGGGGGGCCTACCTCGAAAGAGGCAGAGACCGGCGCCGGGCGGTGCGGCCGGTGTCCTTTTGTACGAGTCCCGGCGAGCTCGGCCGCCGCGCATCATGCGGGATGACCTGCACCCGAGCATGAAGGGACGACGCGTGAAGACCTGGTCCCGTCCGGCCCGTTCCGAATTCTTCGCCGAAAATCCCGCCCGACGCGCGCCCTCGCTGCGACGGGTCTGCGCCGCGAGCGCGGCACTGCTGCTCGTCCTCGGCGCCCGCCCGGCTTTCGCCGAATACCGGATCGCGGCGGGCGACACCCTGGAGGTGACGGCGCTCAGCATTCCCGGATTCAAGCAGGAGGCGACGGTCGGGGTCGACGGCACCGTCATGGTGCCGCTGCTCGGCGACGTGCCGGCGGCCGGGCTGACCGTCGCGGAGCTGCGCAAGACCCTCCAGAAGTCGCTGCCGGCCAAGGCGGTGCGGCAGCGCAATACGGACGGGCGCGAATCGATCGCCGTGATCGAACCCGACGAGATCGGGGTGCGGATCGCGAAGTACCAGCCGGTCTACCTGAGCGGCGACGTGACCAAGCAGGGCGAGCACCCGTTCCACCCGGGCATGACTGTCCGGCAGGCGGTGGCGCTGGCCGGCGGCTACAACCTCCTGCGCTTCCGGATGGAGAACCCGGTGGTCGAGAGCGCCAACCTGCGCGCCGAATACGATGCGGTCTGGGGCAGCATCGCCCGGGAGAGCGCCAATGTCTGGCGGCTGAAGGCGATCATCGCGGGGGCGCGTCCCGACAAGGCGGCCCAGGCATCGCCGTCCGGCACGGAGGCGCCCCTGAACGTGCCGCCGTCCCGGGCCACCGTCGCGCAGAAGCTCGCCGAGCAGCAGCTGCGCGTGCAGATGACCGACATCGGCAAGGAGAAAGACCATCTGCAGCGCGCCCTCGTCCGCGCCCAGGGCCAGCTGGTCAGCCTGACCGAGCAGCAGGCCAAGGAGAAGGAGGGCGTCACCGCCGACGCCGACGAGTACGACGCGGTGCGCGCCCTGTTCCAGCGCGGCGCCGTGGTCACGACGCGCCTGACCGATGCCCGCCGGGCTGTGCTGCTGTCCTCGACCCGGGCACTTCAGACCACCGTCCAGGTGTCCCAGCTGGAGCGGGACAAGGGCGAGCTGACCCGCAAGCTCGAACGGGTTGACGACCAGCAGGCCCTGGACGCCATGGAGAAGCTGCAGGTCTCGGAAGACAACCTGACCGCGCTCCGCTCGCGCCTGAACAGCATCAACGACAAGCTGGTCTATACCGGCGCCCTGCGGACCCAGCTCCTGTCCGGCAACCGCGTGCGGGCGTCGATCGCCGTCTTCCGCCCCAACAAGACCACCCTGAACCTGACCGACGCGGCCGAGGATACGGAGCTTCAGCCGGGCGACGTCGTGGAGGTGGTGCTCAAGCCGGACCCCGCCCTGCGGGGGATCGGCGACGGCGCCGGCCAGAACTGACGCCGCCAGAATCGTGCTTCCGCCGCGTGAGGGAAGAGCCATGAACAGACACTCGACCAGCGCGTCCTTCCTGCGGGCCGATCCCATCGGCCCGGCGCGATCGTGGCGGGACGGGCCGCGCGCACCCGACGCCGAAGCCCAGGTCGCGATCCTGACGATCATACGGCGGAACTGGCGGTCGATCCTGGCGCTCAGCGGCGTCGGGCTCGTCGCGGCGATCATCTACGTCGCCACCGCGCCGTCGATCTACACCGCCAAGGCGCGGGTCTATATCGAGAGCCGCCCGAGTCCGGTCACCGCCCGCGACACCCCGGGCGGGGCGTCCCCCCTGGAGATCGCCGAGGTCGAGAGCCAGGTCGAGTATATCCGCTCGGAGAAGATCGCCCTGGCCGCCGTGCACCGGCTCGACCTGCCGCCAGCGCAGGAGCTGTCGGTGCCGCCGCATCCGCTGGTGGCGAAGGTCCGCGATGCGCTGGGTGCGGTCAAGCTGTTCGTCGGCCGCCTGATCGGCCTCTCGCCCGCCGCCAAGCCGCCTGTCGCGGCGAGCCCGGAGGAGCGCCAGGCCGGCATGGTGCGCGAGAACCTCGAAGCCTCCCGCATCGGCGCGGCCTACGTCATCGAGGTCGGCTACAGCCTCGACAATCCCGCGGCCGCCGCCGCCGTCGCGAACGCGGTGGCGGATGCCTACGTCGCCACCCAGCTGGAGAACCGGTCGCAGATCTGGAAGGTCGCCGGCGACTGGATCCTGCCGCGTCTAAAGGAACTCCAGCAGCGCGCCAGCGAGGCCTCCCGGGAGGCCCAGACCTACAAGGCCGAGCACGCGATCATCGATCTCGGCAAGCGCGGCCTGGTGGGCGAGCAGCAGCTCGAGGAGCTCAACACCGCGGTCGCCTCCGCCCGGTCCAAGACCGTGGACGCCCGCGCCACCCGCGACCAGATCCACCTGCTGCTCGCCTCCGACATCGCCGATCCGGGCATGACGGAGGCCTTCAAGGACACGGTGATCATCCAGCTGCGCAAGCAGTATGTCGACCTGGTGCAGCGCTCCGACGACCTGAAGCGCCGCCTCGGCCCCGATCATGCGGCGGTCCTGGCGATCCAGAAGGACGTGCTGGCGGCCAAGCAATCCCTGCGCGCCGAGCTGGAGCGCCTCGCCGCCTCGCTGGACCGCGACTATGAGGTCGCCAAGGCGCGCGAAGACAGCATGACGGCGTCCTTCGACGCGATGATCTCGAAGACGCTGGTGACCAGCAACGCCCGCGTGAAGGCCAAGGAGCTCGACCGGGCCGCCGAGACCTACGACCAGATCTACACGAACCTGCTCAGCCGCTACATCGACGCGGTCAACCAGCAATCCTACCCGCAGGCCTCCGCCCACGTGATCACCCCGGCGAGCGTCCCGGAGCGCCCGAGCGCGCCGCGCGGCGGCCTGATCGTGATGCTCGGGATGCTGGTCGGGGCCGGGATCGGGGTGAGCGGCGCCTTCGCGCGACACTGGTTCGACCGGACCCTGCGGGCGCCCGGGCAGCTCACCGGACAGGGCCTGTCCTGCCTGGCCGCGCTGCCCGAGCTGCGGCGCGAGCCCGGCTACCGGGCCGCCCTGTCACTGGCGCAGAACCATGCCAGCGAAGCCCTGCGCCCGGCGAGCGTCGAGGCGTTCAAGGCGAGCGCCGTGCGGTTCATGCCGCAATCGGTCTTCGTCGAGCGCCTGCACAGCCTGAAGACGCATCTGCTCGGCAACGACCGCCGCGGCCCGGTCTTCGCCATCGGGGTGACCTCGGTCGGCGCCGGCACCGGCAAGACCACCTTCGCGAGCAACTTCGCCCAGCTTCTGGGCCGGTCGCGCTCGGCCACGGCCAGCCGGATCCTGCTGATCGACGCCGACGTGCGGCAGGCGACCCTGTCGCAGATCAACCAGGCCGCCGGCCAGCCCGGGCTGCTCGACGTGCTCGCCGGCCGCTGCGGCACCGAGGAGGCGGTGCGGCACCCGCTCGGGGATGTCCGCCTGCTCACCTGCGGCAGCCTCCTCCCGGGCGATCCGCATTTCAGCGACCTGATGACCCCGGAGGCCATCGCCGGCCTAGTCCAGGACGAGCGCACCCATCTCGACCGGATCGTCGTCGACCTGCCGGCGGTGGACGAGCTCCCGACGCTCCGGCCGCTCCTCGACATGCTGGACGGGATGATCCTCGTGGCCGAGGCCGGCAAGACCAACATCGACGACGTGGTCGCCGCCGTCCAGGACCTCGAATCCGCCGGCTGCACCGTGTTGGGCGTCGTGCTCAACAAGACCAACACCACGCCGGCGGTCCGGCGCGGCACGATCGTGAACGCCCTGGTCCAGAGGGCCGCGGCCGCAGCGGCCCCGGCCCGGCTCGCCCGGTCCTGGCGGCGCCGGCCGGCCGCCGACGTCACGGATTCCGGGGCCTCCGCGTGACGGGGGTTCGCCGGTCGGATCGCCCAGGCGGACGGAAGAACCCGGCCGCCCCCACTCACGCCCCTCATCCTGAGGTGCTGCACAGCAGCCTCGAAGGAGGGCTCCAGAAGCCGCTGCGATCCCTGGAGGGCTCCTTCGAGGGCTCCGCTGCGCTCCGCCACCTCAGGATGAGGGGGATGGGTGGGAGACGCGTCGGCAGCTGCGGAGCGCGACAGGCCCCCTCTCCCGTGCGGGAGAGGGTTGGGGTGAGGGACCAGGTTTTTCCGGACAGGTCGCACCCCTCACCCTGTCCCTCTCCCGCACGGGAGAGGGGACCCGCCCCTTGTCGTGGAGCGCGAGCCCGTCCGTGGCCGCTCCAGCGTTCGTCTCATCGCCGTTCGAAGGGCGGCCGACCGACAGCCTCACACCCTCTCACGATCAGGGGGATGGCTGCGAGACCCGGCAGCGGGTGCGCCAAGCCATGATGCAGACCCACCCCGAAACCGCAGTGCTCGGCCGGGTCGCCTTCTTCGGCCATGACCGGATCGAGCCGACCATCCGGAAACGCGTCGGCGCCATCCGGGAATCCGGCTGGTCGGTGGTCGAATACATGTTCGTGCGCGCCAGGACCGGCCTCGCCGATCCCGCGCGCACCAGCGACACCGTTTCCCTCGGGCAGACCGTGGACCGGCATTACGGCCGGCGGCTGCCGGTGCTCGCGCTCGGGATCGTCCGGGCGCTGACGCGCTGGCGCGACCTGCGCGCCGCCGACGTGGTCTATGTCCGCAACCTCGACATGGCCCTGGTCGCCTGGGCCTCGGCCCGTCTCGCGGGCAGCCGCGCGCCGCTGGTCTACGAGGTGCTCGACATCCAGCGGCTGATGGTGCGCCGAGACAGGGTCGGGCGGATCGCCCGGGCGGTCGAGCGCTGGATCCTGCGCCGCAGCGCGCTCCTCGTCGTCAGCGCGCCGGATTTCGTGACCCGCTATTTCGAGCCGGTCCAGGGTTTTTCCGGCCCGTGGCACCTACTCGAGAACAAGGTGATGGCCCACCGCCTCGCCGAGGTGGCGCACCGGCTCGATCGCGGCCGCGTCGCCGGACCGCCCTGGGTGATCGGCTGGTTCGGCACGCTGCGCTGCCGCCGGAGCCTGACGATGCTCGCGGCGATCGCGCGGGCGCTCGACAATTCGGTGCGGATCGTCATCGCGGGCCGGCTCTCGGAGGAGGATATCGACCCGGAGGTTTTCGCCGCGACGCTGAGCCGGCATCCGAACATGACGTTTCGCGGCCCCTACGCCAATCCCGGTGAGCTGCCCGACATCTATGGCGGCGTCCACTTCAGTTGGGCGGTCGATTACTTGGATGACGGCCTGAATTCGGACTGGCTGCTGCCGAACCGGCTCTACGAGGGCGGGTTGTGCGGGGCTCTGACGCTGGCGCGCGCCGAGACCGCCACCGGCCGCTACGCCGAGGCCGAGGGGGTCGGCTGGGCCTTCCCGGAACCGCTGGAGGACTCGGTGATCGCGTTCCTGCGCACTCTCGACGGCGCGACCTACGCGCAGAGGCAGAACGGCCTCCTCGCCTGCGAGACCTCGAAATTCGTGGACGACCACGGCATGCGGGACCTGCTGGCGCGGATCGCGTGATCGGCTGGTCGGCAGGCGGCGAATCAGTTGCCCGCGGATCCGTCCGGCGCGCCCGCCGGACCGCGATTCGCCGACGATTCGCCCCGCTCGGGCCGTCACGAAGCCCGGGACCGTCGAGGCGTCCGAAAAATCAGTCCCTATAGACCCTCTATTTTGCCAAAACTGTTTTTCAGGCGGCTGATCGCTCACGTGCGTGACGCGCGTGCGAATCGAATTTGAACCGGCAAACTAGACCGACGAATACCGGTTTCAATAACTGAATTCGACCCTGGGAACGTCCGCTCGCACGGATGAAAACACCGGGGCCGCAGGTTTCATATTACGGGCCACTAAAACTTCAGCTCGATCGCTCCGATACCGGCGCAATGGCCTGGCGAACAGTCGCACACATGAAAAGACCTGGCGAATGCCGGCAAGATCTTTCAGTGACGCCGGCGCCGATTGGACGACACGCTACGTACGTAGTTCGTAACTGAATTAACCTGCGTAGAAATTTAATCAAACAGACGCCGATAGGGTATTTACAGCGGATTTTACGAAAGTTAGCATTATATCCGCGGTCATCGAGAGCCATCCAATAAGGCTCCGGACGGACCGCAATCCGCCAGTGTCACGCCGATGGCGAGTTCATTGGGTTCCTACGCCCTCGTCTGACAATGGGCTCCTGCGAAAGGGGGTAACTTCTTATGGCCAGTCTTGGTACTCGAGACGAACGCGTCATCGTTGAGCGGGATAGTCTCCAAAGCCGCAACGGCTTTTCGGGCGCCCATGGCGGTGACGGTCCGGCCGTCATCGAGCAGCGGGACCCGACCCTGGCCCGCACGAACCGCATCGTGATCATCGATCGGCGGCAGCTGGTCGGTCGATGCCTGGCGGCGTCCCTCCGGGAAGCCGACAAGGATACGGTGTTCGAGGTCTTCCCGGACATCGAGAGCTGGAAGCGTCAGACACCGTTCGCGGCCGCCAACGTGGTGGTGCTGTGCCGGCCGGACGGCAACCTCTCGGAGACCGAGTGGGCCGAGATCACCCGGGAGCTGGCGCTGCTGCAGGGCGAGGCCGACGCCCCGCCGGTGGCGGTCATCTCGGACGGGGAGAACCTCGACCAGATCGTGCGGACCATCAAGCTCGGGGTGAAGGGCTACATCCCGACCACGACCTCCGTCGACATCGCGCTGCAGGCGCTCCAGCTCGTCCAGGCGGGCGGCGTCTACATCCCGGCGGAATGCCTGTTCCCGCTCCTCGCCAGCATCAAGGTCGAGGAGCCGGTCGAAGCCTGCGAGGACGAGATCTTCTCCCCCCGCCAGCTCTGCGTCGCCCGGGCTTTGCGCAAGGGCACGCCGAACAAGATCATCGCCTACGAACTCAACATGTGCGAGAGCACCGTGAAGGTTCACGTCCGCAACATCATGAAGAAGTTGAAGGCGAAGAACCGCACCGAGGTCGCGTACCTGACCAACAAGTACTTCCTGCGCGAGGATTCGAGCCTGGCCAGCGTGAAGGCCCCGGCGGCCTGAGCGTCGTCCGACCAAGACCCGTACGACACAAAGCCGTGCCCGATCCGCTGTGATCGGGCACGGCTTTGTCGTTGTGTGCTGCATGGACACCCGCTGCCGGGGCCTCGCCCCGATCGCCCGATCCGGCGACCAGGGCGGGCGTTTCAGCCGGCGGCGAGGAGCGACCGGACCGTCGCTTCGGACGACGTCGCCGGCCGGGCGGACTCCCGATCGAAAGCCGGCTCCTCGGGGCGGCCGACGCTGCTGTAGGAAAACCCGTGGAGCCGGGCCTCCTCGGGCCGGTAGACGTTGCGCAGGTCCACCAGGATCGGCGCCCGCATCGTGGCGCGCAGCCGCGCCAGGTCCAGCGCCCGGAAGGCGTTCCACTCGGTGACGATCACCAGGGCATCCGCGCCCTCCGCGCAACCGTAGGGATCCTGCGCGAAATCGACCCCGGGCAGGAGCGGCCGGGCCTGGTCCATCCCCTCCGGGTCGTAGGCGCGGACCTGGGCGCCGGCATCCTGCAGGCCGGTCACGATCGCCAGCGACGGCGCGTCACGCATGTCGTCGGTGTTCGGCTTGAAGGTCAGGCCCAGCACCGCGATCGTCTTGCCGCGCACCCCGCCGCAGGCCCGGATCACCTTGCGGGCCATGCCGCGTTTGCGCTGGTCGTTGACCGCCACCACGGTCTCGACTAGCCGCAGGGGCGTCCCGGCGTCCTGGGCGGTCTTGACCAGGGCCAGCGTATCTTTCGGGAAGCACGAGCCACCATAGCCCGGCCCAGCGTGCAAGAACTTGCCGCCGATCCGGTTGTCGAGGCCGATGCCGCGGGCGACCTGCTGGACGTCGGCGCCGACCTGCTCGCACAGATCCGCGATCTCGTTGATGAAGGTGATCTTGGCGGCCAGGAACGCGTTGGCGGCGTACTTGGTCAGCTCCGCGGTGCGCCGTGAGGTGACCAGGATCGGCGCCTCGTTGAGGTAGAGCGGCCGGTAGACCTCGCGCATCACCGCCTCGGCGCGGGGGTCCTCGCTGCCGACCACGATCCGGTCCGGACGCTTGAAGTCGGCGATCGCGGCGCCCTCGCGTAAAAATTCCGGGTTCGACACCACGGCGAAGTCGGCATCGGGCCGCAATTCGCGGATGATGCGCTCGACCTCGTCGCCGGTGCCCACCGGCACGGTCGACTTGGTCACCACCACGGTGAAGCGGGTCAGCGCCCGGGCGATGCTGCGGGCCGCCTGATAGACGTAGGACAGGTCGGCGAAGCCGTCGCCCCGGCGGGACGGCGTGCCCACCGCGATGAACACCGCGTCGGCCTCCGCGACCGCCGCCTCCAGCTCGGCGACGAAGGACAGCCGGCCCTGGCGGACGTTCTCGGCCACCAGCGCGCCGAGTTCCGGCTCGAAGATCGGGATCTGCCCGGCATTCAGCGCGTCGATCCGGTCGCGATTGCTGTCGACGCACACGACGCTGTGGCCGAAATCGGCCAGGCACGCCCCGGAGACCAGCCCGACATAGCCCGACCCGACCATCGTGATGTTCATGCTCGCCTTGTCCTTGCCTCGTCGCACCGCGACCGCCTGGATGCCCCGCTCTACGGCGAGGCCATCGCGGCGGCACCTCAGGAACAAGGCGTAGGGGCGGTCGGCGGGACGGGGTAGGGCACTGGCGCGATCCGGCAGAGCGGCCCGGACGCCCCGAATACCGGCCGGATACCTCGCAGGGCTTAGGCCCCGGGAATCCCGCATTGTTCCTGACGCCTGCGTGAGATCAACCAGCCTAAAAGCTAAGTCTTTTTCTCTCCTTTTAGGGCTGGATGTCGGAGGGTTTAGGCGGGCAGGATCGTCAGGCCGAACTCGCTCGGGGACTTTGGCCAAGGAGAGTCCATTTGGCCGCGCGTTTCTACTTCGAGCTGGCGAACGCGGAGATCACGCTCCACGATACGACCGGCGTCGAGGCCGCTGACTTGGCGGAGGCCCTGTTCGAGGCGCGCAGCGTCATCGCCGAGATGGCCGACGAGATCGCCGAGGAGCCTGCGGGACCGCCCTGGACCCTGCTCGTGCGCGACGAGGCCGGATGGCTCGTCGGACGCCTCCCCGTCCGGAAATGAGCACCCCGCGGTTTACCAGTTGTTAACCCTTCGTTCGGAGGATCGGGCGAGCCTTCGATCGCGAGCAGCCATGGCCAGACCGACTTCGTCGTCCCCGCAGGATCTGCACGCCGCGGCGCTGGCGGATGCCACCGCCACCGACATGGCCGGCGCCGCCCAGGCCCTGGCCCGCGCCGGCGATTCCGAGACCGCCGAGGTGCTCCGCACGATGGCCCGGCACAACCGGATCGTGGCGCTCAAGCTCCGGGCGATGCAGGGCCTCACGCAGGACCGGATGGGCTTGGCGCGGATTTTCTGATTGCGGAAACCCGGGGTCTTCCGGGCCCGGACGACCGTCGCGATCGCACTCCAACCCCCTCACGCCGCACGCATCGTCGCCAGGAAGCGATCGACCTCGGCCGAGAGGCGCTCCGACTGGTGCGACAGGCCGGTGGCCGCCGAGAGGACGTTGCCGGCCGCTGCGCCGGTCTGCTCGGAGGCGTCCGCGACCCCGACGATGTTGCCCGTCACTTCCTTGGTCCCGGCAGTCGCCTGAGCGATGTTGCGCACGATCTCCTGCGTCGCCGCCCCCTGCTGCTCCACCGCCGCGGCGATCGAGCTGGCGACCCCGTTGATCTCGCGGATCCGGTTCGTGATCGTGCCGATCGCGCCCACCGCCTCGCCCGTCACCCCCTGGATGCGGCCGATCTGACCGGCGATTTCTTCGGTGGCCTTGGCGGTCTGGCCGGCCAGTTCCTTGACCTCGCTCGCCACCACGGCGAAGCCGCGCCCGGCATCGCCGGCGCGGGCCGCCTCGATCGTGGCGTTCAGCGCCAGCAGGTTGGTCTGCGCCGCGATGGCCGAGATCATCTGCACCACGTCGCCGATCCGGTTGGCCGCCGCGCTCAGCTCGGCCACCAGGGCGGCGGTCTGGTCGGCCTCGCCGACCGCTCGTTGGGCTAGGTCGGTCGAGCCCTGCACCTGCCGGCCGATTTCCTGGATGGAGCTGCCGAGTTCTTCGGTGGCGGCCGCGACCGTATTAACGTTGACCGCGGCCTCCTCGGCCGCCGTCGCCACCGCGCCGGATTGGGTGCCGGCCTCCTGGGCGATGTCCGTCATCACACGGGCGGTGGCCTGCAGCTCGGTCGCCGAAGACGCGACCTGCTCGACGATGCCGGCGACCGCCTGCTCGAAGCTCTGGGCCAGTTCCAGCCGGACGCGCCTGCGCTCGGCGGAGGCGGCGGCCTCGACGGCCCGCTTGCGCTCGGCCTCCTCGGCGGCGCTGCGGGCGACGCTCGCCTTGATGCCCTCGACCGCGCGCCCGACCGCGCCGATCTCGTCGCCACGCCGCGCCTCCGTGATGGTGGCATCGATCTCGCCCTTCGCCATGCGCTGCAGGACGGTGACGAGGCTGCCGAGCGGCCGCGTCACGCCGAACACGATGATGACGGCCGAGAGCGCGAGGGCGATGAGCAGGCCTGCCGCCGCGGAACCGATCAGGACCAGCCGGGCCTGCGCGGCCGCCGCTTCCGTCGCTTTCTTCCCGTCGGCGAGCCGCGCGTCGACCCGATCCTCGTAGATCCGCGCCGTCTGTTCAAAGCGCTTCGCGATCTCGCGGCTCGCTACCATGGCCAGTTGGGTCGCGGCGGCGCGATCCTTCCCAAGGGCGAGGGCATTGGATTTGTCGAGGACGCCGTAATAGTCACGCGTGATCTTGCCGATATCGATCAGCAGATCGCGGACCTCCTGCTTCAATGCACCGGCGGCGAGGCTCTCGATATTGTCGGCCGTGCGCTTCACCGAGTCACGAAAGGCTTTCTCGAACTCCGGGAGTTCGCTCTCCGGCTGACCGATGAGAATGTTGCGGTTCATCAGACCGGCCGTCTGGAAATCCTGGCGCACCTGCGCGAACGCCTCCAAGCGCGCGACGTAATAATCGACCAGGACGTGATTCCGTTCCGTAATGTCACCCAACATACTGAGTGTGTAATAGATCGTTCCTGCACTCACGAGTGCCATGATAAGAATCGGCAAGGACATCTTGTATGCAATTTTGCATTTTTCTAGGATCAACATAGAAGATTTCTTTTCCAGACACCGATGCCACTAGACTACAATCCCACCATAACGTTAATCAAGTGGCTTGACATGAGAATTTGTCTTAGCTAATGCTTTGTCGGCCCTACACTAGAACATGTTCTGGCTATTTGTCACAGTATAGAGATACCACTTATAGATGGATATTCGATCGCAGCCCAATTTATCGAAGAATCCTGATGACGGTTCACGCCTGGCAGGGCCGGAAATCTCATGTTCCAATGCTCGGCCGATCGACGCCCCTTGAGAGACGGGTCTCAAGTCTCGATCCGATACATTGCCGCGACTGGATCAATATCCGCCTCGCATGCGGCCGCTAAACAGCTGGAAACTCAATAAAAATATGGAGGCAATCGTTTTTCTTGATTGTCCGAGACCGAACAGACTGATAGATTTGCAACATAGCGCTTGACAGGGAATTCACCCGCCGTGCCCTCCACACAGAGCGAGACCAGCGAACTGAGCGCAAGTCTGGCGCTCGATATGGTCGGCCGCGCCTATCTCGCTCTGGCGCTCCTCTACGAGACCGCGCATCCGGGCGAGTTCGAGGGCGTCCAGCAGAAGATCCGCGCGTTCGTCGAGGACAATTTCCGCATCATCCAGGAGACCAGCGGCCGCGAAATGCTTGCCGCCGGGACGGTCGAGGGCGCGGCCCATCTTGTGAACAGCGTCCTGGTCGAGGTCGAGAACAAGATCGCCACCATGATCCGGCCAAGCCGATACATGCAGGGCTGAGGTCGGCGCGCGGAGTAGAGCCGTCCCCAATCGCGGTGCGCTCGCTGACGCCGAACCGGTCTCCACTTCGGCGGCGAGCGCTCTAACGCCGCCAAAGACCCGACTGTTGCCGTTGAGCCATGAGCCCGTGATAAATGTCGCGCCGCGCATCGGCGATGACAATTGCCATGACGGGAAGCGTCGACAGTGTTGATAAGGCATGTTACGCCCCAATAAGGGCGGAAACTAGTTTATCGACACGATGAAGAGCATCGAAGATTGCGACCGGGGCTCGCACAGCGCGGATGTTGCACTGGAGGTTTTGGTGCGCGCCTACCATGCCTTGGCCGTGGTCTATGAGCTTTCGAATCCCGGGGCCTACTTGGCGCTTCATGGGAAGATGATGCCGTATCTGTTGGACAGCTTCCGTGACCCGCAAGCCGCGCAGTCCGGCGATCCTCAGATCACCGACTTGTTCAGTGCCGCGCTGGAGCGGGTGCGCTGCGCACTCGACGACGTCCAATGCGACGTGTCTGCCGTCCGGACGCGGAACGGCGCGCGCGAGCTCTGACGAACCCGGCCGGCCGCGCGCTTATCGCGCCGGTCGCAAAAACTGGCCCGGCCCGAGCAGGAGACGCGGCGGCGCATCTCCCTCCGGAACGCGGGTCGGACCGAACCGCGCCAGCTTGGCATCCAGGGTCTCGGACAGGATATACTGCCACGCTCGGGGCGCTTGGAGCAATTCACGCACCGCCGCCGCGTAGCCGTGCGAGCGCCGGCGGTCGAGGACGCGCCGGTGCTGCCATTTCCGCATCGTGGCGTCGCGATGGGCCCGCAGGGCCTTACGGGCCGCCGGGGTGAGCCCCGACCGGGCGAGCATCGCGTCGTCGAAGGTGATGATCGCCCCCAGGTCGTCGGTCCGATGCTGCGCGCTCAGCGAATCCGCGCGCTCGATCGCCACATAGCCGCAAGGCGCCGTCACGGCGAACACGGCGCCCGCCGCCAGGGCCTCGACATAGAGGGCGTAATCCTCGCCGAGCCGCAGCCGCTCGTCGTAGCGCAGGCCGTGGCGCTGCAGGAACGACCGCCGCATGATCGGCTTCAGGAACCCGAGTTCCCGCCGGTGCTCGCCCGCGCGTCCGATGTTGCCGGAGACGAAGGCCTCCAGCGAGAGACGCTGCGGCTGGCCGGGCCCGGTCACCAGACCGGCGACGGTGGCGGCGGCGTTGCCCCGGACCAGGACGATGTCGTCGGCGATCAGGTCCCAGGTGCGGGGGGCGGCCAGGAGCCGGCCCAGGCGCCCGTCCAAGAAATAATCGTCGGCGTCGAGGACGCAGAGCAGCCGCGCGGTCGCGACCGTCAGCGCCGCGTTACGGGCCGCCGCTGGCCCGGCATTACGCGTCAGCCGCAGCAGCTTCAGCCGGCCGGAGCCGTCGCCGGCGGCTTCGGCCGCGGCGCTGGTCCGGTCCGTGGAGGCGTCGTCGACGACGATGACCTCCGCGACCTCCGGCTGCCGGAGTGCCGAGGCGACCGCGGTCGCGATGGTGGCCTCGGCGTTGCGCGCCGCGATGATGACGCAGACATCCGCTCCGTCGGTCTGGGCCTGGACGCTTCGCACCGGACGACTCCAAAACGCCTTCGGCCGGCGGGGCCGGACGACCATCCCGCACGCTAGGCGGCCTGCGCGCGGGACGCGAGATCGTCCAAAAGGAGGGCTCTGGCGCCGGATCCGTTCGTCCGAAAGATCACGGCCCGACCGGTCGATCGCGCCGATACTCCCCTCGGATGCCCTGCTTTGGCTCAGGCGAGGATGTGAGCATGACGAGACCGCGCCGCCCGATCCGCCGCGCCTGCCTGGCGACGGCCCTGCTGCTGCCGGTTGTGCCGGTCCTGCCGGCCGCAGCCGACGACAAGGCCGCCCAACCCGCCGGCGACGCGCCGGCCTTCCGGGGCGGCGGCTCCTTCGTGGAGACGTTTTCCACCCTCGGTGACCGGCGGTGGTACATCTCCGACGGCTGGGTCAACGGCGACTTCCAGAACTGCACGTGGTCGCGCCAGCGCGTCCAGATCCCGACCTCCGGGGAACTGACCCTCACCCTGGCCGACAGCCCCTACAAGGACCGCCCGTTCAGCTGCGCCGAGATCCAGACCAAGGAGCGCTACGGCTACGGCACCTATGAGGTCCGGATGCGGGCGGGCGCGGCCTCCGGGCTCGTCTCGGCGTTCTTCACCTATAACGGCCCGGAGGACGGCGACCGCCGGACGAACGACGAGATCGATTTCGAGTTCCTGGGCAAGGACACGAAGGGCGTCCAGCTCAACTACTTCACCGGCGGCACCGGCCAGCACGAGACCATCGAGAACCTCGGCTTCGACGCCGCGACGACCATGGCCGATTACGCGCTGGAATGGCTGCCCGACCGGATCCGCTGGTCCGTCAACGGCCGGCTGCTGCGCGAGGTGCGGGCCCTGCCCGACAAGCCGATCCCGTCGCATCCCGGCAAGATCATGCTCAGCCTGTGGATGGGCCAGGGCGCGGACTTCGTCTCCTGGCTCGGGCCGGCCAGCTACCCGGGCCGGCCGATCACCGCCACCTTCGAGCGCGTCGCCTTCACCAAGCTGGGCGATCCCTGCGGCTTCAAGGGCTCGATCGTCTGCCGGTAGGGCCGTTTCCGATCGCGTCGCGACACGGTTACACGACAGGGGCTGGCTTCGTCTTGATCGGCGCCCGTCCAATCCAACCCCCTCAGCCTGAAGCGGCGGCGCGCAACGGCGCCCTCGAAGGAGCCTTCCAGGGATCGCGAGCAGACTGGAGGGCTCCTTCGAGGCTCGCTGCGCTCGCGCCTCAGGATGAGGGGGGGGTGGTTGGATGATCGTCGATCAGGACCGGATCGACGGTTGTATCCGCTCAGCCGACCGCCCAAGGCAGCGTCGTGCACCGCGGCGTTGCGATGGGGAATGGCTCTGAGGCCTTCTGAACGCGCTCGCTGACGCCGAACCGGTATCCATTTCGGCGGCGCGCGCTTTTGGGCCGTCATCATGCGGGTGCCCAGGCTCCCGGTGCGTCCTGAGCCCGGGATTATCGAGACGGTAACGGTCCGTTAACCATTTCCCCGGCAGGCTAAGGCTCGCGGTCACTGCGGGGCCAAACGATGTCCGGGATCAGCCTTCTCGTCGCGCTGTATGCGGTCGGCTTCTTCGAGTTCTGGCGCCTGTGCCTCGTGGCGCCCTTGGAGAACGACGACCCGGCCTGACGGCCGCACGCGTCAGCGGCTGCCACGCTGGCGCAAGACAGCCGGCACCGTGCGCAGCATGATCGCGAGATCCCGGCGCAGGCTCCAGCGACTGGCATAGTCCAGGTCCAGCGCCACGCGCTCGGCATAGGTGGTGTCGCTGCGCCCCGAGACCTGCCACAGCCCGGTCAGGCCGGGCGGGACCGAGAAGCAGGCCGCGAACGCCGTGCCGTAGCGAGCGACCTCGCCCTGCACGATCGGGCGCGGCCCGACCAAGCTCATCTCGCCGCGCAACACGTTCCAGAGCTGCGGCAACTCGTCGAGCGAGGTCTTGCGCAGCACCTGACCGAGGGTCGTCACCCGGGGATCCCGGGTGAGCTTGTGCGTCGCCTCCCACTCGACCCGGGCCTGCGGGTGCGCTGCGAGATACCCGGCCAGGATCACGTCGGCGTCCGGGACCATCGAGCGGAACTTCAGGCACCCGAACGGACGTCCGTGCCGGCCGAGCCGCACGTGCCGGAAGATCGGCGCCCGGCCGTCGCTGGCCCAGATCAGCACGGCGATGAGCAGCAGCAGCGGCAGCAGCAGACACAGGGCCGTCAACGCCACCGCGGTATCGAGCCCCCGCTTCGTCGTCCAGCCGAGCCGGAGCCCGATTCGCGCGGGAGAGGCGGTCGGCAATGTCTTGACCAACGCTTCGTTGATCGTCTCGACCATATGGTGCGGCGACGACGGGGTGATGGAGGTGGGGGTTCCAACCGGACGCAGCATGGCGGCGGCTCCTCACTCGGTGCGAAAGGTGCAAGAGACGGTGCGAGATGTGATCAAAACCCGGGGCTCCGCGCGGCCGGACAGGACGCCGCCCGAATCAGGAAAATATTTATCGCCCGAATGCTTGGAGATGTTGGCGCACCTGCAAACATGCGAGATACAGAAACGACGAGACGGCCGAATCATCAGTGGAGGTAAGTAATTGCTGGTCCTACTGGTCTTCGCCGCTCTGATCGGGGGCGCGATCGGCTTTGCCGTGGGCCTGCTGCAGGGTTGGCTGGCCGCGCTGCTGGCGGCCCAGGCCGGCGCCGCATTCGCCGTGGGATTGGTCGTCTTGCTCGGGATGCGGCGGTGAGCGTCTCGAAGCGGCCGGACCGTGCGTCCGCGTATCGTGCAGAG
>NZ_JAKSYO010000158.1 GCF_022829635.1 Methylobacterium sp. E-066 | reverse complement strand
TCCGTCTTGACTCCCGAGGGAATCATGTGGCTTGTGGGGAGCAGTCACGCGGCCCCACCAGGCCCCAGGAATTTCAGCAGCCTCTTCCTTGCCGGGAAGGGGCTGTTGGCTTTTCAGGGTCTCAGATCCGCAGCGGTTGCTATCCTGAAGCAAGCCGCGACTCGCCACGGCGGGTCCGGGCGGAACGCTCCATGTCGACCGGGGCGCATGGCCAAGTCAACGCCAGAGAGTTTTGGCCACCTCGTGCTCAGCAGGGTTTTTTCCGAAGACGTCGCATCCCTCACCCTGTCCCTCTCCCGCACGGGAGAGGGGACCCGCGCCACATCCGGGATTGTGTGAATCCGATAGTCTGTTGGGGATGGAGGGCCCTGCGTCGGCAGGGGTCTGGAGAGGGAA
>NZ_JAKSYO010000152.1 GCF_022829635.1 Methylobacterium sp. E-066 | reverse complement strand
CGCGCTCTCTACCCAGGTGCTCGAACGTGCCCGCGTGCTCTTGCGGCCGCGGCGCGGCGCTGAACGGGTGACGCTGCACGTGCCGGAACGGCTGCGCGTGCCCGGCCGCCCAACCGCCTGTCACATCAGCCGCCTGAGCCTCAGGTGCCGGGCGATCGAGGAGTGGCGGGCGCCGAAGGAGCCCTCCCGGAAGCGCGAGATGGCTGGAGCCCTCCTTCGAGTGCTTCGCTCCGCTACGCCGCCTCAGGATGAGGGAGGGGGCGGGAGAAGCGGATTGGAGGAGCGGATTCTGGCGCACGGC
>NZ_JAKSYO010000150.1 GCF_022829635.1 Methylobacterium sp. E-066 | reverse complement strand
GCCGTGCGGGTCAGCGGCATGGCAGATGTGGTTCGGCCCTCATTCCGCGACGCTCCCTGCTCAGGCGCCAGCAACGGTGCGGATACCCCCTCGCCCCGCTTGCGCGGAGAGGGCTTGGGAGACCTCGTCCGGGCCGAACCTGGCCGGGAGCCGAGGGTGAGGGCGCGTTTCCGCACGCGTGCCCCGTTCTGAACCGAACCGACTCCGCCGCTTCTGCTTCGCCTGCGCTTCCCGCACGGACGACGAGGTCCGTGCGGGCCTCTCCCCGCAAGCGGGGCGAGGGGGCGCCAACGTTGCCGTCGCGATAGGCCGTTGAAGCCGTCAGCGCCGCCTCACTAGCTCAAGGGCCGATCATCCCCCGGCGCCAAAGCCGCCAGCATCGTCGGCTCGATCGCCGCGTAGCCGG
Organism: Methylobacterium sp. E-066; assembly: GCF_022829635.1. Classification (GTDB taxonomy): domain Bacteria; phylum Pseudomonadota; class Alphaproteobacteria; order Rhizobiales; family Beijerinckiaceae; genus Methylobacterium. The sequence continues at coordinate 102,567 of NZ_JAKSYO010000150.1, read as the reverse complement.
CTTCGTTGAGGTGGATGCCGTCCTCGGTGAGCTCCGGCCGCAGCGCGCCGGACGGGGTGGCGAGGGGCGCGTGATAGTCGATCAGCCCCGCGGCGCTGGCGGCGCAATGGGCGCGGATCCAGCGGTTCAGGGCGTGGATGCGCGCCACCGGCCGCAGCTCCGGGCGCCACCCCCAGAAGTCGCTCGGCATCACGGTGCCGATCCAGAGCGGCAGCCCGGCCTCGAAGGCCAGCCGGGCCATGGCAGCGATGTTGTCCCGGACCGCGCCGTCCGAGACCGGGCCGCCGATCTCGGCGATGTCGTTGATCCCGCACAGCAGGTGGACACCCCGGGCGCCGGCCGCGTCCCGCAGGAACCGGGCGCGGATCTGCCCGCTCGTCTGACCCGGCACGCCCCGGGCGGTGAACCCGTGCCGCGCAAACGTCTCGGCCCGGGCGACGCCCCAGCCGGCGGTGATCGAATCGCCGATGAACACCAGCGGCCGGTCCTGTCCGTGTCCCACGTGTCCCCCGTCCGCGTCATGCGGACCCTGCCCGGAGAACCCCCATGCCCGCAACCACCGGTCCGGCCCGGGGGCCGGGCGACGCCTTCGCGGCCGGATGCCGGAGCCTCGGGCCGCGCCTGATGCGCGATCTCGGGCTCACCGATCTCCAGGCCGCGGGGCTCCTGGGCAATCTCGGCCACGAGAGCGGCGGCTTCCGCCAGCTCCAGGAGGTCGCCCCTTCGGTAGCCGGATCCCGCGGCGGCTGGGGCTTGGCGCAATGGACCGGCCCCCGGCGCGTCGCCATGGAGGCCTGGTGCCGGGCGCAGGCCCTCGATCCCGCATCCCTGGACGCGCAGTACGGCTACCTCTGCGTCGAACTGCGCACCACCGAAGCTGCGGCCCTCGCCGACCTGCGGCAGGCCCCGACCCTGGAGGCCGCCACCGAGAGCGTGTGCCGGCTCTTCGAGCGGCCGGGGGTGATCGCCCTGGCGAGCCGGATCGCCTGGGCCCGCCGGGCGCTCGCCGCGCTGCGTGAGCGCGCGCCGCCCATTCCCGAATCCCGAGCCGGCCGGGTCCGCCGCGCGCGCAACACCGGAGATCGATCATGACGCAGCTCTTCCGTGCCGGGCTCGCGCTCGCGGGTGCCGCGATCCCGTTCGTCGCCCTCGTATCCCCGGCGCTGGCCGGTGCGCCCGCGGGCGGCGTGGCGATCCCCTGGGGCGACTGGCTGGTCGGCCTGCTGCAGCCGGTCTCGGCGGTCCTGGTGCCGGTCGCCGCCGCGGCCGTCACCGCCGGGATCGCCCGGGTCGCGCCCTGGGCGGCCTCGCTGCTGACCCGGGAGCGGGTCGAGGCGGCGATCCGGGCCGGGGCCGAGTACGGCCAGAACGCCGTCGCCGGCGCCGCCCGGGGCCGGACCGTGAGCGTCGATCTCGGCTCCGCCGTGGTGGCGGCCGGCGCCCGGCACGTCCTGGCGCATGCCCCGGCCCATGTCGTCCGGCAGGCCGGCGGCGCCGAGGGCGTGGCCGCCCGGATCTTCCGCGCCCTGCCGCTCGACCCGCAGGCCAGCGTCGGCAACGTCCTGACCCCGGCGCTGGCGAAGCTGCGCGAGGGAGATGCGGCCCATCGGGCCTGACGGCGTCCGGCGCTATTCGCCCGTAAATCGTTGATTTCACACGTCTTCTGACGAGGCTGAAGTTCCCTTTCCCTGGTGGGTGCGATGGTCACACATCGGCTGGTGCAGGCCACCACGCGCTCCCTCTCCCGTGCGGGAGAGGGTTGGGGTGAGGGACCAGGTCTTTCCGGAGAGGTCGCATCCCTCACCCTGTCCCTCTCCCGCACGGGAGAGGGGACCCGCGCCTTCTACGGTCGCCGATGCGAGTCCTCTCGGGCCCGCACGGAAAGGGCGCAACGCGGCCTGCGCACGACCCTGTGCAAGTCCGGCAAGGCTCTGAGGGGCAGGAAACCATGAACGCCGCCCATCACCCCCCGCGCCATCCGCCCGATCCCGACGGCCGGGCGCGCACGATCCGGTTCCCGCCGTTCTGGCACGCCTATGTCGCGCGCCAGACCGAGCCGCGCCTGGCGATTCTCGACGCGCTCGTGGACGCCCATCTCGAGCGGCGGGTGCTGCGCCGCTATCTCCGGCGCCTCAAGCACGCGACCCTGTTCGCCTTCGTCACCGCGGCGGCGGCCGCGCACTGGTTCTCGGACCAGATCGCGTGGCTCGTCGAGCGCATGCCCGCCCTGCGGGCGTTCTGGACGCTGATCACGGGAGGTTCGCGATGAGCCGACACTGGAACCGGATCCTCGACCGGATCTGGCTGGCCCTGTCCGGGGCGGCTTCGATCGCGATCATGCTCCAGCTCGGCGCGCAGGTTGGCGCGCGGCCCTGGTCGATCGATGCCGTCCTGGCCGCCCACGCGGCCGCGCCGGCGAGCCTGTTCCGGCCGTCCCCGCCGGCCGGTTGCCGGGACGACCGCTAGAGCCGCCGGCCGGGCCCCGCAATCGCCTGTGTGGCGCGGCCCGAGCGGTGGAACCCGAAAAGCCCGTCGGCCGTAGTGCCGGACGATGCCGCCCGCGATCAGATCCTTCACGCTTCCCCGTTGCCGACAGCCCGCCGATCGCGCGTCGTCGGACCTGCAGCTCCGTATTCAGGGCGCATTCAGTGCCCTCGGCGCTACGTGCTTGGCAATGCGCTACGCCATCGCCCTCGTTGCCATCAGCCTGACCGCCGCGGCGCTTGCCGCCAGCGGTCTCGGCTCCATGGCCGATGACGGTCCGGCCCCGCAGACGGCTCAGGCGGCGGATCCGACGCCCCTACGGATCGAGTCCTGCCTGTCGCCGGCCGACATGCGTGAGGAAGTCGGCGAGCGCCGGGTGATCGCCCCGGTGGCGGCGATCCGGGCGGCCCGCACGGTGATCCCCCGGGCTGAGATCCAGCGCGCGAGCCTCTGTCGCCATGAAGACGGCCTCGTGTACATGCTCACCGCCTTGCGCCGGGACGGGCATTTCGTGCACGTGATCGTCGACGCCCGCACCGGCAAGGTCGCGGGCCAATATTGACCGGGCTTCACACCCGCAGCGGAATGGAGTGAGCCGTGCGACTGCTCGTCGTGGAGGATGACCGGGATATCAACCGGCAGGTGGTCGCGGCGCTGGAGGAGGCCGGCTACGTCGCCGACAAGGCCTATGACGGCGAGGAGGGCGGCTATCTCGGGGAGAGCGAGCCCTACGACGCGATCATCCTCGACATGGGCCTGCCCAAGGCCGACGGCGTCTCGGTGCTGCAGAAGTGGCGCCGGGCCGGGGTGAAGACGCCGGTGATCATCCTCACGGCTCGGGACCGCTGGTCGGACAAGGTCGACGGCTTCGATGCCGGCGCCGACGATTACGTGACCAAGCCGTTCCACATGGAGGAGCTGATGGCCCGGGTCCGGGCGCTCCTGCGCCGGGCGGCGGGCCACGCCTCCAGCCAGATCGCCTGCGGTCCCGTCACCCTCGACACCCGCTCCGGCAAGGTCTTCGTCGACGGCGCCCAGGTGAAGCTCACCAGCCACGAATACCGGCTGCTCTCCTACCTGATGCACCATACCGGCCGGGTGGTCTCCCGGGCCGAGCTGACCGAGCACCTCTACGACCAGGATTTCGACCGGGATTCGAACACCATTGAGGTGTTCGTCGGCCGCCTGCGCAAGAAGCTCGCGGTGGACCTGATCCAGACCGTGCGCGGCCTCGGCTACCTGGTAGATCCGAACCAGCCGCCGGCCCGGGTGTGACGGGTTTGCCCAGCCCCGGCACGCTGCGGGCCGTGTTCATGCGCGGCGGCACCAGCAAGGCGCTGATGCTGCGCCGGCAGGACGTGCCCGGGGACATCGCCGCCTGGGAATCCGCCTTCCTGTCGGCCATGGACAGCCCCGACCCGTTCGGGCGCCAGCTCAACGGCATGGGCGGGGGCGTCTCCTCGGTCTCGAAGATCTGCATCGTCGAGCCCTCGACGCGGCCGGATGCCGATATCGACTACACCTTCGTGCAGGTGGTGGTCCGCGAGGGGCGGGTCGACCTGTCCGGCAATTGCGGCAACATGCTTTCGGCGGTGGGCCCCTTCGCGGTGGACGAGGGGCTGGTGGAGGCCGCCGACGGCCCGGTGTGCTTGCGGATCTTCAACACCAATACCCGCAAGCGCATCGAGGCCGCCTTCGAGGTCCGGGGCGGCCGCGCCGTCTATCGCGGCGACCTGGCGATCCCCGGCGTCACCGGCACGGGCGCGCCGATCCGCCTCGACTTCGTCGATCCGGGCGGCGCCACCACCGGACGGCTGCTCCCCACCGGCGCCGTCCGGCAGACCCTCGACGTGCCGGGGCTCGGGCCGATCGAGGCCTCGCTGGTGGACGCGGCCAATGCCTGCGTGTTCGTCCGCGCCGCTGATCTGGGCCTCACCGGCACCGAATTGCCCGCCGCCCTGGAGGCGGTGCCCGGGCTTCTCGACCGGCTGGCGCGGATCCGCCTGGCCGCCTCCGTGGCGATGGGCATCGCCCCCGACATCGAGGCCGCAGCGCGGATCGTCCACGTGCCCTTCGTGGGCCTGGTCGCGCCGCCGCAGGATTCCTCCAGCCTGTCCGGGGCCGCGATCCGCGCCGGGGACGTCGACCTGACCGCCCGGGTGATCTCGAACGGCGTGCCGCACCAGGCCCTGCCGCTCACCGCCACCCTGTGTCTCGCGGTGGCCGCCCGGATCGAGGGCAGCCTGGTCCACGAGGCTGCGCATCCGACCGGTGACGCGGCCCTGCGGGTCGGCATGCCGTCGGGCATCCTCACCGCCGACGCCGCCGTGACGCGGGACGGCGCCGGATGGCGGGCGGAGCGCGGCTCGTTCTTCCGCACCGCGCGGCCGCTGATGCGGGGTGAGGTGTTCTATGATGCGGTGACGCCCGGGTGAGTGCGGTTGCACCGATGAAAACCCTGATCGGTCTCTTTTCCCTGCGCCGTCGCTCGATCGCGGTGCGGCTTGCCGTGTCGGCGTTCCTGTCGAGTTCGGCGATCCTGCTGATCGCCGCCTGGATCCTCACGACCCTGTACCGGGAGAACACCGAGCGCGCCTTCGACAGCCGGCTCCTGGTCTTCACCAACAACCTCGCCACCGATCTGGTCTCGCCCAACGATCCCGAGAGCCGGACCTTCTCGCTCGGCGATCCGCGCTTCGACCTGCCCCTGTCCGGATGGTACTGGCAGGTCGGCAAGCCCGACGCGAAGCCCCGGGACCTGCGCACCTCCCGCTCGCTGGTCGGCGTGCCGCTGGGGCCGGCCACCGATTCCGACGGCAAGGTCGGGGTCGGGCAGATCCGCCAGGGCTACGGCAAGGCCCAGGACGGGCGGCTGCTGCGCATCATGGAGCGCGACGTCGATCTCGGCGAGGAGGGCCGCTACACCGTGCGGGTCGCCGGACCCGCCGACGAGATCGTCAACGATGTCGACCGGTTCCGGAACTCGCTGACCATCACGTTCGGGCTGCTCGGCCTGTCGCTGGCGATCACCACGCTCTTGCAGATCCGGTTCGGTCTCGCGCCCCTGAAGAAGATGCGCGCCGCGCTCGGTGCCGTGCGCCGCGGCGAGGCCGACCGCATCACCGGCACCTATCCGCGCGACATCGCCCCGCTCACCGGCGAGGTGAACCTTCTGATCGAGACCAACCGGGAGATCCTGGAGCGCGCCCGAACCCAGGTCGGCAACCTCGCCCACGCGCTCAAGACGCCGCTCTCGATCATCGTCAACGAGGTCGGCGCCTCGGACGCCCCCGAGGAGCTGTCCCAAAAAATCCGCGAGCAGGCGGCGGTGATGCGCGATCAGGTGAATTATCATCTCGACCGCGCCCGGGCCGCGGCGCTCGCCGGTACGCTGGGCACCTCGACGGAGGTCGAGCCGGCCCTGGCCGGCCTCGTGCGCACGTTCGGAAAAATCTACCGGGACAAGGACATCGCCTACGACGTCCATGTTCCCCCGGGCCTGCGCTTCCGGGGCGAGCGCCAGGATTTCGAGGAGATGGTCGGCAACCTCGTCGACAACGCCTCAAAATGGGCCCACGGCCGGGTGGCGATCCGGGCCGAGGCCGTGGCCAAGCACGATTATCCCCACCTCGTGGTCGCCATCGAGGATGACGGCCCGGGCCTGCCCCCGGAGGCCCGCCAGGCGGTGCTCGGCCGCGGCCGGCGCCTGGACGAATCGAAGCCCGGCTCCGGGCTCGGCCTCTCCATCGTGGCGGATCTCGCCACCCTGTACCGGGGGCGCTTCACCCTGGAGCAGGCGAGTCTCGGCGGCCTGCGGGCTGTCCTCGAAGTGCCGGGTGATGCGCCCGTGGGCGCGGCCAGCCATTGATGGAATTCAGGTCGGGCGGCAAAGGCGGCCGTGTTGACGCCGGCAATCTTCAGGTCTGACAGTGCCGCAAAGCTTGCCGCGTAGGCTGTGCAGTGGAATCAGATCTTGGCGTTCGTCTCCCTCATCTCGGGGATACCGGCCTCATTCAGCATCGAAGCCGAGGGCGACATGGCGCACGTGGTTCTCGTGCCGGTCGCTTATTGCGATGTCAGCGACAGGCTGGTTCAGGTCGAAGCAAGGCTGACATACACGCAGGCAACCTTGCCGCGCCTGCACATCGCTTCATTCCATGAATTCTCATTCACGATCCTGGTCGTCAGCCTGTCGGATGATACGCCGACCTATGAAACGCAGGATCGGACCTACGCACGGCCCTACCTACCCGATGCGTGTCGGCCCCTGATCATGCCGATCGTCTCGGCTTGTCTAAGAGCGCTCGTCGCTCATGTACGGCCGACGGTGATCTACCGCGTCACGAAGTCTCGCAATCCGCCCGAGAAGGCACTGCGGAAAGATGTCTTGCTGACACGAACGCTGGAGGATGAAGGCTATGCGGTCATGGAGACCGGAACGGATCTGTGGGGCCGAAGGTTTTGGCTCCTGAGCCGCGCGTTGACAGTCTGAGATCCGTGTGGAGGATATCGGTCGTTCAGGAGGATGCCATGACCACCACCCTGCGGCATCCGCGCAGCGACGATCATTACGTCAGCGACCGCGTCTTCGATGGTGTCCGGACACGCGATGCCGACACGTCGGTCCGGGATCGCGAGCGGGCCGTGAAGCAACTGGACCGTCTTCGCGCGGGGCGCCGGGCAGATGGCGGCAAGCGTGACTGATCGCGGCGATGTCTGAAGCTGCGACGTTCGAAGACCCCGCCCGAGCGGGGTTTTTTATTGCTTTTGCGGGGCCGGGCCCGCAATCGAAGTCTCGCGCCGACCGGGATGAGCGGCGAAGCGATCAATCCTTCCTGCGGCCTATCGTGTTAGGCCTTTCCCGACTGGGCCACGGTAGAGTTTCCGAGTTTCGATGACGGCGATCTGGTTCATCCTGGCGGGTATGACCGCGGCTTGCGTGCTCGGCCTGCTCTGGCCGATGTCGCGGCGCACGGCCGTTCCGGCCGGCGAGGCGGGCGGCTCCGGCATCGATACCGAGACCGCGTTCTACGAGGACCAGGTCGCCGAGATCGCCCGCGACCAGGAGCGCGGCCTGATCGCCCCGGACGAGGCCGAGACCGCCCGCGCCGAGGCCGGCCGCCGGCTGCTGCGGGCGAGCCGCGAGGCCCGGCACGACGCGTCGGATGCCGTCGCGGACGAGGCCGCGCGCCCGGCCGAGCCGCGGCTGCGCCGGCGCCGGGCGGCCTCCGCCTTCGCGCTGTCCACGATCCCGCTGGTCGCGCTGATCGCCTACGGGCTCTACGGCTCTCCGGAACTGCCGGCGCAGACCGATGCCGACCGGCAGGCCGCCCGGGGGGGCACCGAGGACCTGATGAAGGCGGTCGGCCAGATCGAGGCGCGCCTCGCTCGCGATCCGAACGACGCCCGCGGCTGGGCCGTGCTCGCCCCGGTCTACATGCGCACCGGCCGGTTCGACGACGCGGCCCGCGCCTTCGCCAACATCGCCCGGCTGAAGGGCGAGACCGCCGACACCCTGGCCGATTGGGGCGAGGCCCTGACGGCTTCGGGCGAAGGCACCGTCTCGCCCGAAGCCAAGGCCCTGTTCGAAAAGGCGCAGGCCAAGGATGCGAGCGCCGCCAAGCCGCGCTTCTATCTCTCGCGCGCGGCCGAGCAGGCCGGCGATACCGGCGAGGCGATCCGCCAGCTCAGCGCCCTGGAGGCCGCGAGCCCGGCCGACGCGCCCTGGCTCGGACTGGTCCGGCAGAACCTCGCCCGGCTCAAGGGCGAGCCGGCGCCCCCCACCGCTCCTCCGACAGCCCAGAAAATTCCGGCCGAGCAGCAGGCGGCGATCCGCGGCATGGTCGACGGGCTCGATGCCCGGCTCAAGGCCGGCGGCGGCACCCCCGACGAATGGTTGAGGCTGACCCGGTCCCGCGCGGTGCTCGGCGAGCGCGATGAGGCGGTCGCCGCCCTGGCCCGGGCCCGGGTGGCGCTGGCCGGCGACCCGCAGGGGCTCGCCCAGGTCGAGGCGGGCGCCCGCATCCTGGGTCTCGATCCCGGCGCCCCGGCCCAACCGGCGGCGCCTGGTCCCATGGCGGGGCCCGCGCCCCGCTCGGACACCGAATCGGCCGCCGCGACCATGCAGGCGATGTCGCCAGCCGAGCGCGACGTCGCGATCCGCGGCATGGTCGACGGCCTCGACCGGCGTCTCACGGCCCGGGGCGGCACGCCGGACGAGTGGCTGCGGCTCGTGCGCTCCTACAGCGCCCTCGGCGAGCGCGATCAGGCGATCAAGGCCCTCGACCGCGCCCGGATGGCGCTCGCCGCCAATTCCGAGGCGGTGAGCCGCCTCGACGGGCTCGCCCGGGAACTCGATCTGGCCCCCAAATCCAATCCCTGAGAACCGTTCGTACGACAATCGGTCCTGCTTCACGCCCTTGACCGGCGCGCTCACCCGGCCGACACCCTGCAAGGCTAGAATGAGAACGGTTTAGGTCTGAACGGGCACAAGCCCGACGGACCCGGGGTGGAAGAGACGTGACGCGCAAGAGCCGCCGCCTGATCCTGATCGCCGCCTGCGGCAGCGTCCTGGCGCTCGCCGTGGGGCTGATCCTGTTCGCCATGAGCGGCTCGATCGTGTTCTTCCGCTCGCCCACCGACATCGCCCAGCAGGGCATCGCCCCCGGCACCCGCCTGCGCCTCGGTGGGCTGGTCAAGGACGGCTCGCTCCGGCGCGGGCCGGACCAGACGGTGGATTTCACCGTCACCGACACCAACGCCACCGTCGAGGTCCAGTACAAGGGCCTGCTGCCCGACCTGTTCCGCGAGGGGCAGGGCGTCGTGGCCGAGGGCATGCTCGAGCCGGGCGGTCGGTTCCGCGCCGACACCGTGCTCGCCAAGCACGACGAATCGTACATGCCCCGCGAGGTCGCCGACGCCCTGAAGGCGCAGGGGCGCTGGCAGGAGGGCGGCAGCAAGGGTGGCGGGCCGCAGCAGCCCGCGACCGCCTCCAACGGCGGCACCCTCGGCCCCCGCAGCGAGCGGTAAGGAAACCGGATGATCGTCGAGACCGGCCATTTCGCGCTCGCGCTCGCGCTGGCGATCTCCCTCGTCCAGATGGTGATGCCGGTCTGGGCGGCGCGCTCGGGCGACCCGGCCCTGCGCCAGGTCGCCTCGCAGGCGGCGCTCGGCGCCTTCGCGTGCGTGCTCTTCGCCTTCGCGGCGCTGACCTGGGCGCACGTCACCTCGGACTTCTCGGTCCAGAACGTGGTCGAGAACTCGCACACCCAGAAGCCGCTGATCTACAAGTTCTCCGGCGTCTGGGGGAACCACGAGGGCTCGATGCTCCTGTGGGTCCTGATCCTGACCCTGTTCGGCGCCTGCGTGGCGGCGGCCAAGAATTCCGTGCCGCCGCGGCTGCGCGCCAACACGCTGGGCGTGCAGGGCCTGATCACCTTCGTGTTCGTGCTGTTCATCATCACGACCTCGAACCCGTTCAGCCGCGTGGTGCCGGCGCCCCTGGAGGGCAACGACCTCAACCCGCTGCTGCAGGATGTCGGCCTCGCGATCCACCCGCCGCTCCTCTACATCGGCTATGTCGGCTTCTCGATCAGCTTCGCCTTCGCGGTCGCCGCCCTGATCGACGGGCGGATCGACGCGGTCTGGGCGCGGGCCGTGCGGCCCTGGACCCTGGCAGCCTGGTCGTTCCTGACGCTGGGCATCGCGATGGGCTCGTACTGGGCCTATTACGAGCTCGGCTGGGGCGGCTGGTGGTTCTGGGATCCGGTCGAGAACGCCTCCCTGATGCCCTGGATCGCCGGCACGGCGCTGCTTCACTCCACCGTGGTGATGGAGAAGCGCGACGCCCTGAAGGTCTGGACGGTGCTGCTCGCCATCCTGACCTTCTCCCTATCGCTGATCGGCACCTTCCTGGTCCGCTCCGGGGTGATCACGTCGGTGCATTCCTTCGCCACCGACCCGACCCGCGGCGTCTTCATCCTGGCGATCCTGATCCTGTTCATCGGCGGCTCGCTGACGCTGTTCGCCTGGCGGGCGCCGCTGCTGCGCCAGGGCGGCCTGTTCGCCCCGATCTCCCGGGAGGGCGCCCTCGTCCTCAACAACCTGTTCCTCGTGGCCGCCTGCGCCACGGTGCTGGTGGGGACGCTCTACCCGCTCCTCCTGGAGATGCTGACCGGGGAAAAGATCACGGTCGGGCCGCCCTTCTTCAACGCCACCTTCATCCCCCTGGCGATCCCGCTCCTGCTGATCGTCCCGTTCGGCCAGGCACTCGCCTGGAAGCGCGGGGACGTGCTCGCCGCCTCGCAGCGCCTGTTCGCGGCGCTCGCCGTCGCCCTGGTGGTTGGCTTCGCGGTCCTGGCCCTGACCTGGGGCGGCCCCGTGATGGCGCCGGTCGGGATCGGGCTCGGCGCCTACCTGCTGATCGGCTCGGTCCTGGAGATCGTCTCCCGAGCCCGGGGTTTTGGGTCCAGCCGGACCCGCGACCTCGGCCAGATCGGGCGTCGGGCCATCGGCCTGCCACGCTCGGCCTGGGGGACCGCGCTCGCCCATGCCGGCGTCGGCGTGGTGGTGATCGGCATCGCCGCGCAAGGGTGGGCCACCGAGGGGCTGGCGACGCTCAAGCCCGGCCAGACCCTCACGTCCGGCCCCTACACCGCGACCCTTGATCGAGTCGCGCCCCGCGCCGGCCCGAACTACGAGGAGGCCGCTGCCTTCCTGACGATCCGCACGCGCTCCGGCGACGAGGTCGGCCATGTCGAGACCGGCAAGCGCTTCTACCCGAGCCGCAAGATGTCGGTGACGGAATCGGGCCTGCTGACCATCGGGGCGAGCCAGGTCTATGCCAGCCTCGGCGAGATCGGCCAGGACGGCGGTGTCGGCGTGCGCCTCTACTACAAGCCGCTGGTGCTGATGATCTGGCTCGGCGCCGTGGTCATGGCGCTGGGCGGCGGCCTGTCGCTCACCGACCGCCGGATGCGCGTTGGCGTCCCGGCCAAGGCGCGGGCTCGGGCGATGCCAAACGCGGCCGCGGTGCCGGCCGAGTGATGGCTTGGGTCATGACCTTGGGCGCCATCGCCCGCCGCGCAGTCCCTCCCCCCTCTGCGGGGGAGGGTGGGCCGGCCGTCAGGCCGGGTCGGGAGAGGGGAGCGCGGTATCCGGAGAAGTCGCGCCGGGAGTCCCATCCTCTACCGTCGCGCTGCCCCTCTCCCCCCCTGCTGCGCAGGGTACCCTCCCCCGCAGAGGGGGGAGGGGGCGCGCGCGGCCGCCTCGTCTTCGCGCTCCTCGCCGCCCTCGCGTTCGCTGCCCCGGCCCACGCCGTCCAGCCCGACGAGGTGCTGAAGGATCCGGTGCTGGAGCACCGCGCCCGGGAGATTTCCTCGGAATTGCGCTGCCTCGTCTGCCAGAACCAGTCGATCGACGATTCCGACGCGCCGCTGGCCAAGGACCTGCGCGTGATCGTGCGCGAGCGCCTGCAGAAGGGCGACACCGATCCGGCGGTGCTGCGCTATGTCGTCGACCGCTACGGCGAGTTCGTGCTGCTGCGGCCGGTCTTCGCCCTGCACACGCTGCTGCTGTGGCTGACACCGATCCTGGCGGTCCTGCTCGGCGGCTTCGGGATCTGGCGTCTTTCGCGCCGCCGGCCGGCCGCACCGGTCCGGACGCTGACGCCGGCCGAGGAGGCGGAGGTCGCCGCGCTGCTGCGACGGGAGTAGGATCGGGTCCATCGCGATTCGCCTGTCCGATTCGGCATGAGTCTTGGATCCGGCAAAGCCGATCGCATGATCGGCGACGCGCCCGGGGTAGAGACGATGACCGCCGCCACGCTCACCATCTCCAGCCGCAACTACTCGTCCTGGTCCCTGCGGGGCTGGCTGATCTGCCGGATGGCGGGGCTCGACTTCGACACCGAGGTGCTGTCGGGCACGGACGCCACGAGCCGCGCCGAGCTGCTGCACCTGTCCCCGTCCTTCCTGGTGCCGCGCCTGCGCCACGGCGACGTGGTGGTCTGGGACACCCTCGCGATTGCCGAATATCTCGGCGAGACCTTTCCGGATGCGGGCTTCCTGCCCCGCGATGTCGCCGAGCGGGCTCATTGCCGCTCCATCGCCGGCGAGATGCATTCGGGCTTCGTCAATCTGCGCTCGGCCCTGCCGATGAACCTGCGCGCCTTCCATCCGGGCTTCCGGGTGTTCAACGGCGCCAAGGCCGATATCGAGCGCATCGTCACGATCTTCGACGATTGCCTGGACCGCTATGACGGGCCGTTCCTGTTCGGCGATCGCCCCGGCCTCGCCGATGCCCTCTACGCCCCGGTCTGCACGCGCTTTCGCACCTACGACGTGGCGCTCCCGCCCCGGGCGGCGGCCTATCGGGACACGATCCTGCATTGGCCGCTGATGATCGAATGGGCCGAGGCCGCCGCCGACGAGCCGGACGAGATCGAAGAGCTGGACATGGAATTCTGAGACGCCGTTTCCTAGCCGGCTGCAGTTTCTTGCATGGCACAAATCTATGTTGCGGCGCACGCAAGAATTTTCGGCGGCTGGCAAGCAGCAGAAACCAATGACTTAAGAAAGACTTATCGCGTTATCCGCCGGCGACCATCGCACGGGTGACAGGTCAACAGAGATCCTTTGTCGGCCGACCGGACTGCGCCATTGATGGGGTTCGGCATTTCTGTTCCACTTCGCATTAGAAGAAGAACAGACTGGGCTGGAAACCATGGCGGGTCACGAGCCCTGGAGTGCGGAACGCGCGACCGGGATCATTGCTGAGCACACCCATCTCGAAGGCGCGACGCTGCCGATCCTGCACGCGTTGCAGGCGACCTTCGGGTACGTCGATGGCGGCGCCGTGCCGCTCATCGCCGACGCGCTGAACCTGTCGCGCGCCGAGGTGCATGGCTGCATCACCTTCTACCATGACTTCCGTGCTCATCCGGCCGGCCGCCACGAGGTGAAGCTGTGCCGGGCCGAGGCCTGTCAGGCCATGGGCTCGGACAAGCTCCACCGCGAGATTTTGGGCCGCCTCGGCTGCGACTGGCACGAGACCACCGCCGATGGCAGCGCCACGGTCGAGCCGGTCTACTGCCTCGGCCTCTGCGCCAACGGCCCCGCGGCCCTCATCGACGGCGAGCCGGTGGCCCACCTGACCGCCGACGCCCTCGACGAGGCGCTGGCCGAAACCAAGCGGGAGACCCGCCAGTGAGCGTCACCCTTTACGTCCCCCGGGACGCCGTGGCCCTCGGCCTCGGCGCCAACAAGGTCGCCCGGGCCCTGTTCGCGGGCGCCGAGCGCCGCGGCCTCGACGTGACCATCGTGCGTACCGGCTCGCGCGGCCTGTTCTGGCTGGAGCCGATGGTCGAAGTCGCTACGTCTGAGGGCCGGATCGCCTACGGGCCGGTCAAGGTCGCGGATGTCGACGCCCTGCTCGATGCCGGCCTTGCCACCGGCGGCGAGCATGATTTGCGCCTCGGTGACCCGGAAAAAATCCCGTTCCTCGCCCGGCAGCAGCGCCTGACCTTCCACCGTTGCGGCGTGATCGATCCGGTCTCGGTGGCGGATTACCGCGCCCATGGCGGCTATCGCGGGCTCGAGGCCGCGCTGAAGCTCGACGCCGAGGGCATCGTCGCGGCGGTGCGCGATTCCGGCCTGCGTGGCCGCGGCGGCGCAGGCTTCCCGGCCGGCATCAAGTGGAACACGGTGATGCTCGCCGCCGCGGATCAGAAATACGTCGTCTGCAATGCCGACGAGGGCGATTCCGGCACCTTCGCCGACCGGATGATGATGGAGGGCGACCCCTTCAACCTCATCGAGGGCATGACCATCGCGGCCGTCGCCACCGGTTCGACCCGCGGCTACATCTACCTGCGCTCCGAATACCCGCAGGCCTTCGCGACCTTGAAGGAAGCGATCGCCAACGGCATCGAGGCCGGCGTCCTCGGGAACGACATCCTCGGCTCGGGCAAGACCTTCCATCTGGAAGTCCGGCTCGGGGCGGGCGCCTATATCTGCGGCGAGGAGACCTCGCTGCTGGAGAGCCTGGAGGGCAAGCGCGGCATCGTGCGGGCGAAGCCCCCGATTCCGGCGCTCAAGGGCTTTTTGGGCAAGCCGACGCTGGTCAACAACGTCATGACCTTCACGGCCGTGCCGTGGATCCTCGAGAACGGCGCCGGGGCCTACGCCGATTACGGCATGGGCCGCTCGCTCGGCACCCTGCCGATCCAGCTCGCCGGCAACATCAAGCATGGCGGCCTGATCGAACTCGCCTTCGGGGTGACGCTCCGCGAGGTGATCGAGGATTACGGCGGCGGCACCCGCTCAGGGAGGCCGGTGCGGGCCGTACAGGTCGGCGGGCCGCTGGGCGCCTACTTCCCCGATCACCTGCTCGACACGCCCCTCGATTACGAGGCGATGGCGGCCAAGAAGGGCCTCGTCGGCCATGGCGGCATCGTGGTGTTCGACGACACCGTCGACATGGCCTCTCAGGCCCGCTTCGCCTTCGAGTTCTGCGCCACCGAATCCTGCGGCAAGTGCACCCCCTGCCGCATCGGCGCGACCCGTGGCGTCGAGACCATGGACAAGGTCATCGCCGGCATCCGGCCGGAGACGAACCTCAAGCTGATCGAAGACCTCTGCGAGGTCATGACCGATGGGTCGCTCTGCGCCATGGGCGGGCTGACGCCGATGCCCGTGATGAGCGCGATCACCCATTTCCCCGAGGATTTTGTCCGCGCGGGCTCGCTGCCTGCCGCGGCCGAGTGAGGAGGCTTCCATGGCCCTCATCAAAGAGATCGACTACGGCACGCCGATCCGCGTCGCGGAGCAGACCGTCACCCTGACGATCGACGGCATGGACGTGACGGTTCCGGCCGGCACCTCCGTGATGGCGGCGGCGATGCATGCCGGCACGCAGATCCCGAAGCTGTGCGCCACCGACAGCCTGGAGCCGTTCGGCTCCTGCCGCCTCTGTCTCGTGGAGATCGAAGGGCGGCGCGGCACGCCGGCTTCCTGCACCACGCCGGCCGAGAACGGCATGGTCGTGCGCACGCAGACCGACAAGCTCGCCAAGCTCCGCAAGGGCGTGATGGAGCTCTACATCTCCGATCACCCGCTGACCTGCCTGACCTGCGCCGCCAACGGCGATTGCGAATTGCAGGACATGGCCGGCGTGGTCGGCCTGCGCGACGTCCGCTACGGCTACGAGGGCGACAACCACGTCGTGCCGACGGCGGAAAAGTACCTGCCGAAGGACGAGTCGAACCCGTATTTCACCTACGATCCGTCGAAGTGCATCGTCTGCAATCGCTGCGTCCGCGCTTGCGAGGAGGTGCAGGGCACCTTCGCGCTGACCATCGCGGGCCGCGGCTTCGACAGCCGCGTGGCGGCAGGCCCGACCAACTTCATGGAGTCCGAGTGCGTCTCCTGCGGCGCCTGCGTGCAGGCCTGCCCGACGGCCACGTTGCAGGAAAAGTCGATCCACGAATTCGGCCAGCCCGAGCACGCCGAGGTGACGACCTGCGCCTATTGCGGCGTCGGCTGCTCGTTCAAGGCCGAGATGCAGGGCACCCGCGTCGTCCGCATGGTGCCGTATAAGGGCGGCAAGGCCAACGAGGGCCATAGCTGCGTCAAGGGCCGCTTCGCCTACGGCTACGCCACCCACAAGGACCGCATCACCAAGCCGATGATCCGCGCCAAGATCACGGATCCGTGGCGCGAGGTTTCTTGGGAGGAGGCGATCAGCCACGCGGCCTCGGAGTTCAAGCGGATCCAGGCGACCTACGGCAAGGATTCGGTCGGCGGCATCACCTCGTCGCGCTGCACCAACGAGGAGGCCTACCTCGTCCAGAAGCTCGTGCGCGCCGCCTTCGGCAACAACAACGTCGATACCTGCGCCCGCGTCTGCCATTCGCCCACCGGCTACGGCCTGATGTCGACGCTCGGCACCTCGGCCGG
The DNA here is from genome assembly GCF_022829635.1 of Methylobacterium sp. E-066. Lineage (GTDB taxonomy): Bacteria > Pseudomonadota > Alphaproteobacteria > Rhizobiales > Beijerinckiaceae > Methylobacterium. The sequence goes on along the minus strand of NZ_JAKSYO010000150.1, from coordinate 86,128 downwards.
CACCCAGGACTTCAAGTCGGTCGAGCAGTCCGACGTGATCCTGGTGATCGGCGCCAACCCGACCGACGGCCATCCGGTCTTCGGCTCGCGGATGAAGAAGCGCCTCCGGCAAGGGGCGAAGCTGATCGTTGCGGATCCGCGCAAGATCGACCTGGTGAAGTCGCCCCACATCAAGGCCGATTACCATCTGCCGCTGAAGCCCGGCTCCAACGTCGCCTTCATCAATTCGCTGGCGCACGTCATCGTCACCGAAGGGCTGATCGACGAAGCCTATGTCCGCGAGCGCTGCGATCTCGCCGAGTTCGAGACCTGGGCCCGGTTCATCGCCGAAGAGCGCCACTCCCCCGAGGCGCAGCAGACCTTCACCGGCCTCGACCCGGCCGAGGTCCGCGCGGCGGCCCGGCTCTACGCCACGGGCGGCGCGGCCGGCATCTATTACGGCCTCGGCGTCACCGAGCACAGCCAGGGCTCGACCATGGTGATGGGCATGGCCAACATCGCCATGGCCACCGGCAACATCGGCAAGCTCGGCGCCGGCGTGAACCCGCTGCGCGGCCAGAACAACGTCCAGGGCTCCTGCGACATGGGCTCGTTCCCGCACGAGTTCACCGGCTACCGCCACGTCTCGGACGACGCCACCCGCGAGAGCTTCGAGGCCCTCTGGGGCGCCAAGCTCGACGGCGCGCCGGGCCTGCGCATCACCAACATGCTGGACGAGGCCGTCGATGGCGCGTTCAAGGGCCTGTACATCCAGGGCGAGGACATCGCGCAGTCGGATCCCGACACGCACCACGTCACCTCCGGCCTGAAGGCGATGGAATGCATCGTCATCCAGGACCTGTTCCTGAACGAGACCGCCAAATACGCCCACGTCTTCCTGCCGGGCGCTTCGTTCCTGGAGAAGGACGGCACCTTCACCAACGCCGAGCGCCGCATCTCCCGCGTGCGCAAAGTGATGCCCCCGATGGGCGGCTACGGTGACTGGGAGGGCACGGTGCTGCTCTCGAACGCGCTGGGCTACAAGATGGAATACAGCCACCCGTCCGAGATCATGGACGAGATCGCGGGCCTGACCCCGAGCTTCACCGGCGTGTCCTACGCCAAGCTCGACGAGCTGGGCTCGGTGCAGTGGCCCTGCAACGAGAAGGCGCCGCTCGGCACGCCGATGATGCACGTCGACCGCTTCGTCCGCGGCAAGGGCCGGTTCATGATCACCGAGTTCGTGGCCACCGAGGAGCGGACGGGGGCGAAGTTCCCGCTGATCCTGACCACGGGCCGGATCCTGTCCCAGTACAATGTCGGCGCGCAGACCCGGCGCACCGAGAACTCGCGCTGGCACGAGGAGGACGTGCTGGAGATCCACCCGTTCGACGCGGAGCTGCGCGGCGTGGTCGACGGTGATCTGGTCTCGCTGGAGAGCCGGTCCGGCGACATCGCCCTGAAGGCCAAGGTCTCGGAGCGAATGCAGCCGGGCGTGGTCTACACCACGTTCCACCACGCCAAGACCGGCGCCAACGTCATCACCACCGACTATTCGGACTGGGCGACCAACTGCCCCGAATACAAGGTGACGGCGGTGCAGGTCCGGCGGACCAACCGGCCGTCCGACTGGCAGGCGAAGTTCTACGAGGAGGATTTCTCGCTGACGCGCATTGCCCAGCGCCTCGACGCGGCGGAGTGAGCCGATGAGCGCGCAGACCCAGGAGGACAAGCTCCTCCGGATGGCGAACCAGATCGCCACGTTCTTCCGGTCCTACCCGGAAGACGAGGCGGTGGCCGGGGTGCACAAGCACATCACGGCCTTCTGGACGCCCAAGATGGTCTCGAAGCTCGAGGCCGCCCTGCCGGAGATGGGCGACCGGGCCGACAGCCTGGTGCAGCGGGCCCTGCGTGGCGCTGTGCCCCAGGCCGAGAGCCCGGTGCGCCCGGCGACCCGCGATCCGCAGAAGCTCGGCGAGGGCGCCAGCGACGCCGGCTGATCCGGGCGCCCCGCAGTCGAACCAAGATCTGGATCGCGCGCCAGATGTTTCCGCGTGCTGGCACCCGGCAGCCGGAATGGTTAAGATTGCGCCGTGGCAAGACTCGCTCAAGAGAGTCGGCCCGGAGGAGTCGCGATGCATTCAGAACTAGCGGGCGCGGTCGCGTCCGGGAGCGCTCACGGCTGGTTGTCCCGTGAACGCATCGTCGCCAAACCGGGCTTCAATCGCTGGCTGGTCCCGCCCGCGGCCCTGGCGATCCATCTCTGCATCGGCATGTCCTACGGGCTGTCGGTGTTCTGGCTGCCGCTGAGCCGGGCACTCTCCGTCGGCCAGCCCGCCCCCGCCGCCTGCCCCGACATGGGCGTGATCACGGCCCTGTTCACCACCACCTGCGACTGGCGGGTCAGCGACCTCGTCATCGTCTTCTCGATCGGGATCGTCATGCTCGGCCTCTCGGCCGCCGTGTTCGGCGGCTGGCTGGAGCGGGCCGGGCCGCGCAAGGCCGGCATCGCGGCCGCCCTGTGCTGGGGCGGCGGTTTCCTGATCGGTGCGCTCGGCGTCTATCTCCATCAGCTCTGGCTGATCTGGCTCGGCATGGGCCTGATCGGCGGCATCGGGCTGGGGCTCGGCTACATCTCCCCGGTCTCGACGCTCATCAAATGGTTCCCCGACCGGCGCGGCATGGCCACCGGCATGGCGATCATGGGTTTTGGCGGCGGCGCGATGATCGGCTCGCCGCTCGCCGACGGCCTGATCAAGACCTTCCGCAGCGCCGAGTCCGTCGGCGTCTGGCAGACGCTGGCCGTGATGGGGCTCGGCTACATCGTGTTCATGCTGGGCGGCGCCTTCGGCTACCGGGTCCCGCCGGCGGGCTGGAAGCCGGACGGCTGGACGCAACCGGCGGCCAAGAACGCCATGATCGCCTCGGGCCACGTCCATTTGCGGGATGCGCACAAGACCTTCCAGTTCTGGATGATCTGGCTGGTGCTCTGCCTCAACGTCTCGGCCGGCATCGGCGTCCTCGCGCTCGCCTCGCCGATGCTCCAGGAAATCTTCGGCGGCGCCCTGATCGGGCTGCCCGGCACCGGCTTCTCCGCCCTCGATGCCGGCCAGAAGGCCCAGATCGCCGCGATCGCGGCCGGCTTCGTCGGCCTGTTGTCGCTGTTCAACATCCTGGGCCGGTTCTTCTGGGCCTCGATGTCGGACCGGATCGGCCGCAAGCTCACCTACGCGATCTTCTTCGCGCTGGGCGGCGTGCTCTACGCCGCCGCGCCCTGGGCCGCCGGGATCGGCTCGCAGGCACTGTTCGTCGCGTTCTTCTGCGTGATCCTGTCGATGTATGGCGGCGGCTTCGCGACGATCCCCGCCTACCTCGCCGACGTGTTCGGCACGCAGTTCGTCGGCGCGATCCACGGCCGCCTGCTCACCGCCTGGTCGACCGCCGGCATCGTCGGGCCGTTCGTGGTCACCAAGATCCGCGAGGCCCAGGCCGCCGCCGGGGTGCAGGGGGCGGATCTCTACGGGCGGACGATGTACGTGCTGGCGGCGTTCCTGGCCGCCGGGTTCGTCTGCAACCTGCTGATCCGGCCGCTGGCCGGCCGCTGGTTCATGTCCGAGTCCGAGCGCGCCGCCCTCGATGCCCGGGCCGGAGCCGCCTCCGTGCGCGCCTCGGGCTCGTTCGGCATCGGCCGGGGCGGGTTCAGCGCCGGGGCCGCGCTGGCCTGGGCGGTGGTCGGCATCCCGATCCTCTGGGGGATCGGCATCACCCTGTCGAAGGCGTTCATCCTGTTCCGCTGAGCTGGCCTGTTGTGGCCGGACGGGCGGGTGATTACGTTCTGGCATGCCACCGCGTGGCGGCATGAGTCGTTCGGAATGCCCCCGTGATCGACAAGCTGGATTTCCTGCTCGCGCTCGCCCGCGAGCAGCATTTCGGCCACGCCGCCGAGACCTGCGGGGTGACGCAGCAGACCCTCTCGGCCGGCGTGAAGCAGCTGGAGAACCGCTTCGGCGTGCAGCTCGTGCTGCGCGGCTCGCGCTTCCAGGGCTTCACCCCGGAGGGTGAGCGGGTCCTCGAATGGGCGCGCCGCATCGTGGCCGACGCGCGGGCGATGCACGAGGAGGTCACCGGCCTGCGCCGGGGTCTGACCGGGCACCTGCGCATCGCCGCGATCCCCACGGCCCTGCCGATGATCGTGAGCCTGACCACCCCGTATGGCGAGCGCCACCCGGACGTGCGGCTGACGGTCGAATCCGCGGCCTCGGCCGACATCTTCTCGCTGATCGAGAACCTGGAGGCCGATGCCGGCCTGACCTACCTCGACAACGAGCCCCTCGGCCGGGTCGTCTCGGTGCCGCTCTACCGGGAGCGCTATCGCTTGGTGACGGCCGATGGCGGCCCGTTCGACGGCCGCAGCAGCGTCACCTGGGCCGAGACCGGCCGCTTGCCGCTCTGCCTGCTGACCCCGAACATGCAGAACCGGCGGATCATCGATCAGCAGATCCGCGAATCGGGCGCGGAGCCGGTCGCGACGCTCGAATCGAATTCGATGATCGTGCTGATGACCCATGTGCGCAGCCTGCGCTGGGCCTCGATCATGCCGGAGATCCTGGTCGACGCTCTCGGGCCGATGGCGGGGGTGCGGGCGATCCCGATCACCGCGCCGGACCTGGAGCACACGATCGGGCTCGTCGCCCCGCGGCGCGAACCCTCGACCCCGATGGTGACCGCCCTCGTCGCCATCGCCCGGACCCTGGCGCGGACGCTCGATCCCGAACTGTCCGGGGCGGCGGTGCCGGGCGCGTGAGCCGTGTTCAGGCCGGAGCCGACAGGCTCCGCCAGAGGCCGCGAACCGCCCGATAGGGCAGCAGCGGCAGCTTGAGGACGATGCGGGCCGCGAGAACCGCCAGGACGATCACCATCGTCAGCAGCATTTTCGACATCGTGTGCGCGCTCCAATGACCGGTCCGGCCAATGCGGGGGGATGCGGATCCCGGCGCAGCGTCAGGCAGCGCCCGAATCGCGGCGACACTACGGCGTGGCACTGGGCTGGGGCCGACCACCGGAGGACGGATCGGTGCGCACATAGAAAAAGCCGCCCCGTCCCCGGAGCGGCTCTTCGGATCGGCTGAGGCCTGAGGGCGGCCTCAAACCTTCTCGATCTTGCCTTACTTGATCTTGGTTTCCTTGAACTCGACGTGCTTGCGCGCCACCGGGTCGTACTTGCGCATCGTCAGCTTCTCGGTCTGCGTGCGGGAGTTCTTCTTGGTGACGTAGAAATAGCCGGTGTCGGCGGTGGAGATGAGCTTGATCTTGACGGTGACGGCCTTGGCCATGGCGCGGCGCTCCTGCAGGGTGCGGCATTCCGCGTGAGCGAAACGCAAATGGCCGGGAAAGCCCGGCCGAATACGGGCGGGTCAATGCCCGATCGGGTCGGTCAGGTCAAGACCGGGGGGCGGATCGCTCCATCGTGGCCAGGCTCAACGAGAAGGCCAGGAACAGGGCGAGCAGCGCCCAGGCGAAGCCGTGCGGCGGCACGAGGTCGAGGCCGCCGCCGATCACGGGCGGCCCCAGCATCAGGCCGACATTGTACAGCACCACAAAGGCGGCGTTGGCGCCCGCGAGATCGGTGGCCGGAACCCGGTCGCCCAAGGTGGTCAGGCCGACCGTGTAGAGCGTGCCGGCGATGCCGCCCCACAGGAACAGGATGAGGCCGAGGGCCACCGGCGAACCGGAGGCCAGCGGGATCAGGGCCGAGCCCGCGGCGCCGCCGAGGCCCGCGCCGAGGAGCACCGCGTGCCGGTCGAAGCGGTCGGCGAGCCAGCCGAACGGGATCTGGAACAGCACGTTGCCCAGCGCGATCAGGCTGACGAGGCCAGCTGCCCCTTGCGCGTCGTAGCCGAGGCGCAGCCCGTAGAGCGGCAGGATCGCGAAGATCCCGGTCTCCACCGCCCCGTAGGCGAGGGCGGCGAGCAGCGCCCCGGGTGCGAGGCGCAGATAGGCGAGGATGCTGCGGCCGGAGCCGTGCTCGATCGTCGGCGACAGCCCGCGGGCGAGGACGATCGGCAGGCCGCCGGCCAGCATCAGGGCTGCGCCGGTCAGGTAGGGCGCCAAGCCCTCGGTTCCGACCAGCGCCAGCAGGGCCGGGCCGACCGCGAAGCCGGCGGCCAGCACGGTGGCGTAGATGCCCATCACCAGGCCGCGCCGCTCCGGCGGGGCTGCCGCGTTGATCCAATACTCGGAGAGCACGAACAGCGCGCCGAGCGTCATCGAGAACACGAAGCGCAGGGGGAACCACAGGGCGATGCCCGGAACCATCGGGAAGGCCGCGAGGCTCACTGCCCCCACGATCAGCGCCAGGCACAGGAGCCGTGCGACGCCGATCCGCGACGCCAGCCGCGGCACGAACGGCACCGTGCAGATGCTGGCAACACCCGCGATCGCGGTGTTGAGCCCGATCACGGTGCTCGATGCGCCGCGTCGCTCCATCTCGATCGACAGGAGCGGGATCGACAGGCTCAGCCCGATCCCGACGACGGTGACGCAGGCGATGGCGGCGGTGATCGCCGCCACGGTGTCCGGCCCGATCCCGCTTGGCGCGACGATCCGGTCCGGCCTCTCGGACACATTCACAAGGCGACCCGTTCGCGGCGCCCGTAGCGCTCGTAATGGAAGGGGATCATCCGGTACGGCGCGAAATCGACGGCGATCTGCGCCTCGAGATCGTCGAGGACGGCCCGGGTGATGAACGGCAGGTCGAGCTTGCGCGCCGCGTCGAGGCGGACCCAGGCAAGCTCGGTGAATTCGGAGTCCGGGCTCACCCGGCCCGGCTCCTCGGCCGCGACCAGGCGGCGGTCGATGGCGAAGAAACGCGTGTCGAACCGGCGCACGCGCTTGGGCGGCGTGATCGCCCGGGCAACCAGATGCAGCGCCTCCAGGTCCGGCAGGATTCCGTGCCGGGCAAAGCCTTCCCAGCCCTCCGGCGTGGTCTCGGGGGCGCCGTGCTCGGTCGTACCCAGCAACAGGCCGGTCTCCTCATAGGTTTCCCGGATGGCGGCGAGCGCCAGCGCCCGGCCGAGATGGTGCGGCGGCCGGGAGACCTGCCGGGTCAGCGCGGCCTCGGCGTAGTCGGGCAGGGCGCCGGCCACCGGCATGTGGCGGTCGCCGAGCTCGATCCGGCCGCCTGGGAACACGAACTGCCCCGGCATGAACGCGAGTTTCGGGTTCCGCCGGCCCATCAGGACCTTCGGGCCGCCTTTGCCGCGCCGGTCGAGCACGATCAGGGTCGCGGCGTCCCGCGGGCGCAGGCGCGCCGGTGACGGCTTCGGCTCAAGGCTGGTCGGGATCTCGGATTCCTGCTGCGGCTCCGGCTGCGGCAAGGCGCGTCTCCTTCAACCCCGAGACGGGGCGGCCCCGCGGTAACGTGGCGAAGCCTTGCATGCCAAGGGCATATTGCAACCCGACGACCGCGCCCTTGACCGGCTGGAGCAGCGCGAGGGCGAAGAGCAGCGTAAAGACCGGCCAGATGCCCATCTCGACCCAGAGCGGGACGTCGTAATTGGTCTCGGTCTCTAGGATCAGGTAGCCGACGATGTGGCCGACGATGAAGATCACCGCGTAGGGCGGCAGGTCGTCGGCCCGGTGGTGGTGCAGTTCGAGGCCGCAGGCATCGCATTCCGGCCGCACCTTGAGGAAGCGCCCGAAGATCCGGCCCTGGCCGCAATGCGGACAGCGACCGATGAAGCCGCGCGCCATCGCGGGGATCAGGCGGGTGCGCACGGGAATCGCGTCGGTGGCCATGTCCAGGGTCTACACCGGCCGGGTCACCGGCGCGAGCCGCGATGGCGCGTACCGGCGTTGCGGATGCCAGGCGGACGCCCCGACGCCGCCGCCTTGAACGGGCGGCCGCCGGGCTTCCGGCCGCCGCCATCCTTGCCAGACCCGGCGCGGGTCTTGCCCTCGCTGAGCAGCTCGAAGCGGAGCGCGCCGGCCACGGGCGCGGCCTCCACCAGGCGGACCTCGACCCGGTCGCCGAGCCGGAAGGTCTCGCCGCTGCGCTCGCCCACCAGGGCGTGGCGGGCCTCCTCGTGGCGGAAATAGTCGGCGCCGAGCTGCGAGATCGGCACGAACCCGTCCGCCCCGGTCTCGTCGAGCTTGATGAACAGGCCCGACCGGGTGACGCCCGCGATCTGCCCCGCGAAGGTTGCGCCGATCCGGTCGACCAGATGGTGGGCGATCAGCCGGTCGATGGTCTCGCGCTCGGCTGCCATGGCGCGGCGTTCGGCCGCCGAGATCTGTTCGCCGACCTGCGCGAGTTCGCCCAGGGACACCTCCGGCGGCAGGCCGTCGGAGCCGAGGCGGCAGGCGGTGATCAGCGCCCGGTGCACGATCAGGTCGGCGTAGCGCCGGATCGGCGAGGTGAAATGCGCGTAGCGGCGCAGGTTCAGCCCGAAATGGCCGAGATTCTCGGCGGCGTAGACCGCCTGCGCCTGGGAGCGCAGCACCACCTCGTTGATGAAGGTCGCGTGCTCGCTGCCCGCCACCGATCCGAGGATGCGGTTGAACAGGGCGGGGCGCAGCGCGCCTTCCTTGGGCAGCTTGATCCCGACCGAGGCCAGAACCTCGCCGAGCGCCTGCATCTTCTCCTGCGCCGGCTCGTCGTGGACCCGGTAGATCAGCACCTGCTTGGCCGCCTCCAGGGTCTCGGCCGCGGCGACGTTGGCCTGGATCATGAACTCCTCGATCAGCCGGTGCGCGTCGAGGCGCTCCGGCACGATCACCCGGTCGACCGCGCCCTCGGGCGACAGCAGCACCTTGCGCTCAGGCAGGTCGAGGGCCAACGGGCCGCGGCGGTCGCGCGCCTCGCGCAGGGCGGCGTAGGCCGTCCAGAGCGGATTCAGGACCGTCTCCAGCAGCGGCCCGGTGGTGGCGTCCGGCTGGCCGTCGATGGCGGCTTGCGCCTGCGCGTAGGCGAGCTTGGCGCGCGAGCGCATCATCACCCGGTGGAACGTGTGGCGCCGCTTCACGCCGTCGGCGGCGATCACCATCCGGACCGCGATGGCCGGGCGGTCCTCGCCCTCGCGCAGGGAGCAGAGATCGTTCGAGATCCGCTCCGGCAGCATCGGCACGACGCGATCGGGGAAGTAGACCGAGTTGCCCCGCTCCAGCGCCTCGCGGTCGAGGCTCGAACCGGGGCGGACGTAAGCCGCGACATCCGCGATGGCGACGGTGACGATGAAGCCGCCCGGATTGGCCGGGTCGGGATCGGCCTCGGCCATCACGGCGTCGTCGTGGTCCTTGGCGTCGGGCGGGTCGATGGTCAGCAGCGGGCGGTCGCGCCAATCCTCGCGGCCTTTGAGCGAGGCGGGTGCGGCGGCGTCGGCCTCCGCCAGGGTCGGGTCTGAAAAAACGTGCGGGATGTTGTGCAGGTGGAGCGCGATCAGGCTCACGGCCTTCTCGGAACCGAGCGAGCCGAGCCGCTCCCGGACGCGCCCCCGCGGCAGGCCGAAGCGTGTCTCGCGCTCCAGCGACACGCTGACGAGGTCGCCGTCCCGGGCCTGACCCTCCTCGCCGGGCGGGATCAGGATTTCGCGCCCTTGCGAGCGCTTCTCCACGGGCACGATCCGGCCGCCCTGCGCGCCGGCCCGGTAGACGCCGATGATCTCAGCCTTGTTCTTGCCGATGACCTTGATGACCCGGCCGGTATAGCCGCCCTCGGCGTCCCGTTCGACCCGGACCAGGGCCCGGTCGCCGATCCCGGCGGCCGGCCGGTTGCCCTTGCGCGGCCCGCGACTTTGCGTGAGCACGATGGAGGGCGGCTTGCCGGTGCCGGCCCACTCCACCGGGATCGCCAGGAAGTCGCCGTGCCGGTCGCGCGAGCGGATATCGGTCAGCACCACCGGCGGCAGACGGCCCGCGGCCGCGAGGCCGCCGCGCCCGCGATCGACGGCGCCGTCCTCCTCGATCTCCTTGAGGATGCGTTTCAGGTCGATCTTGGCGGCGCCCTTGATGCCGAACGCCTTGGCGATCTCCCGCTTGCCGACGGGTTCGGTCGCCTCCGCCACGAAGGCGAGGATCTGCTCGCGGGTGGGGAAGGGCGGGGGAGCGGCGGGTTCGGCCGCCTCTGCGCTGATGCGTGGTGCCAAAAGGTGGTGCCGGACGGTTCTCGAAAAAGGCGTGCGCCCGCGATCGGGCGCCGGACCGCTGATTCGGTCTCGTCACTGCAAGATGGGGTTCCGGCCGGTCCGCGGCAACGGCGGCTGTCGCGTCCTCAACAGGCGCGTTCAGCCCGTGGAGGCGGACTTGCGGATGCGCTCGACCGCGTGATCCACATCGAAACCGGGGGCCAGGATGTCGTCCAGGGTGAACGGGCAGGCGCGCGGCAAGGTCAGGTTCACCTGGCCCTCCTCGGCGGCCAGCTCCGGCGTCTCCGCCTGCTGGATCGCCAGCATCCAGGCGCCGTCCATGCGCAGGCTCTCGGCCTCCGGTGGGTCGGCCGCCAGCCCGGCGAGTTTGTCCCGCCCGGCCTCGCGGCAGGCGAGGCTCTTGCCGTCGTCGGAGATGAGGGCGGCCTTGATCAGTTCGGCCAGGGCATCCCGGACCCGTTCGACGCTCGCGTTCATGGGTATTCGCTCCGTAACGTCATCCCCTGTGGCAAACAGGGTGCCAGCCCCCACCGGGTCGGCGTGACATAAGCGCCGATCTTCCCTCGCGATCCGCCGGGTGTAGAACGCCTGCATGATCCCGGTCCTGACCCGCCACACCGAGGCCGTGCCGCTCTATGAGGCGGCTGTCGCCGAGCTGCGCCTGCGCGGCTTCGAGGGCGACCTCACGGTGTCGGCCGCCGACCGCACGGTCTTTTCCACCGACAACTCGATCTACCAAGTCGAGCCGGGGGCGGTGGCTTTCCCGCGCTCGCGCGACGACCTCGTGCGGATCGCCAAGCTGCTTTACGATCCGCGCTTCACCGAGATCGTGATCCGCCCGCGCGGCGGTGCCACCGGCACCAACGGCCAGTCGCTCGGCCACGGCCTCGTGGTCGACACCTCGCGGCACATGAACCGCATCCTGGAGATTGACGTCGCCCGCCGCACCGTCCGGGTCGAGCCCGGGGTGGTGAAGGACCAGCTCAACCGGGCGCTGGCCGCGCATGGCCTGTTCTTCGCTCCCGAGCTCTCGACCTCGAACCGCGCCACCATCGGCGGCATGATCTCCACGGACGCCTGCGGGCAGGGCTCCTGCCTGTACGGCAAGACCCGCGACCACGTCCTGGCGCTGACCTGCGTGCTCACCGACGGCACGGTCTGGGAAGCCGAGCCGCTGGACGAGGCCGGGCTCAGCGCCGCCAAGGCGCGCAACGATCGCGTCGGCGCGATCCACCGCACCGTCGACACCGTCGTCGCCGAGAACGCGGCGCTGATCGCCGAGCGCTTCCCTAAGCTCAACCGCTGCCTCACCGGCTACGACCTCGCCCATCTGCGCGACGCGTCAGGGCGCTTCGACCTCAAGAGCGTGCTCTGCGGCTCCGAGGGCACCCTGGCGCTGATCGCCGAGGCACGGCTCAACGTGCTGCCGATCCCGAAGGCTTCGGTGCTGGTGGCGCTCTCCTACGTGGATTTCGACGCGGCTTTGCGTGACGCTCAGGCCCTGCTGCCGTTCGGCGCGGCCTCCGTGGAGACCATCGATTCCACCGTGCTGGGGCTCGCCCGCCAGGACCCGATCTGGGCCGAGGTGCAGGCCTTCTTCCCCGACGATCCCGGTGGGCGCCCGGTCCACGGCATCAATCTGGTGGAATTCGTGGGCGACGATGCGCAGGCGGTGGACGCCGCCCTGGCGCGGCTCACCACGATGCTGGAGGCCGAGCGCGGCACCGATACCAAGCGGTTGGGCTTCACCATCGCCCGCGGCGCGGCGATCGAAAAACTCTGGACTATGCGCAAGAAGGCGGTGGGCCTGCTCGGCGCCGCCAAGGGCGATGCGCGCCCGATCCCGTTCGTCGAGGATACCGCGGTGCCGCCGGAGCGGCTCGCCGACTACATCGCCGAGTTCCGGGCGCTGCTCGACGCCAAGGGGCTGCGCTACGGCATGTTCGGCCATGTCGATGCCGGCGTGCTGCATGTCCGACCGGCGATCGACCTGAAGGACCCGAACCAGAACGCGCTGATCCGCGAGGTCACCGAGGGCGTGGTCGCGCTCACCGCCAAATATGGCGGGCTGCTCTGGGGCGAGCACGGCAAGGGCTTCCGCTCCGAATTCGTGCCCACGACCTTCGGGCCGCTGATGCCGGCGCTGGAGGCGGTCAAGCGCGCCTTCGACCCGGGCGACCGGATGAACCCCGGCAAGATCGCCTCGGCCCAGGGCGGCGCGCTCACCCGGATCGACGGCGTGCCCCGCCGGGGCGAGCAGGACCGCACGATCCCGCCGCCGGTCCGGCAGGATTTCGACGAGGCCCTGCACTGCAACGGCAACGGCGCCTGCTTCAATTACGATCCGGACGACGCGATGTGCCCGTCCTGGAAGGCGACCCGGGAGCGCCGGCACTCGCCCAAGGGCCGCGCCTCGCTGATGCGCGAGTGGCTGCGGCTGGCCGCGCAGGCGGGGATCGACCCGGCCGCGGAGCTCAAGCGCCAGCGCGCCGGCTGGCTGCCCGATCTTTTCGCGACTTTGCGGAGTGGTTTCCGGCGCGGCTCCGAGGCGGATGATTTCTCGCACGCCGTCAAGGAGGCGATGGACGGCTGCCTTGCCTGCAAATCCTGCACGGGCTCGTGCCCGATCAAGGTCGACGTGCCGACCTTCCGGGCCAAGTTCCTGGCGCTCTACCACGCCCGCTACGCCCGGCCCCTGAAGGACCATCTGGTGGCGGCTCTGGAGCCGCTGCTGCCGCTGGCGGCCCGGATGCCGCGCCTGAGCAACGCGGCCCTGGCCAACCCGCTCGCCCGGATGCTGCTGGCCAAGGCCGGCCTGGTCGGGATTCCGGCCCTGTCGCCCGTGGACCTGAAAGCGCGGCTCGCCGGTCTCGGGGTCGCCACTGCAACCCCGGAGGCGCTGGCCCGGCTCGCCCCGGCGGAGCGGGAGCGCGCGGTGCTGCTGGTGCAGGACGCCTTCACCAGCCATTTCGAGGCGGCCCTGGTGGTGGATGCCTGCGCGCTCCTCATCGCCCTCGGCTTCCAACCCTGGCTCGTGCCCTACCGGCCGAACGGCAAGCCGCTGCACGTTCACGGCTTCCTGGCCCGGTTCGCCGCGGTGGCGCGCTCCAACGCCGCGATGCTGCGGACGCTCGCCCGCTCGGGCGTGCCGCTCATCGGCCTCGACCCCTCGATGACGCTGACCTACCGGTCCGAATATGCTCAGGCGCTCGGCGGCGACGACCTGCCCAAGGTCCAGATTCTGCAGGAATGGCTTGCCACCCAGCTCGACCGGATCGCGCCCCGGCAGGGTGGCGCGACCCTGCGGCTGCTGCCCCATTGCACCGAGCGCACCAACGCCCCCGGCGCGGTGCGCGACTGGCAGGCCGTGTTCACCCATCTCGGACTGCGGCTCGACGTGCCGGCGGCGGGCTGCTGCGGCATGGCCGGGACCTACGGTCACGAGACGCGCAACCGCGCCACCTCCGAGGCGATCTACGGCCTGAGCTGGGCGCACCACGTGGCCGATGCCCCCGCCGGCACCCTGCTGGCGGACGGCTATTCCTGCCGGTCTCAGGCCAAGCTCGTCGACGGCGTCCGGCTGCGCCACCCGGTCCAGGCCCTGCTCGACCATGTCCGGACCAGCGCGGTCGGCGCCGCGCCGTTCCATCCCGCGCGCGCTGCGGCTTCGGCGCGATGAAGGTCGCGGTTCTCGGGGCCGGGGCGGTCGGCTGCTATTACGGGTTCCTGCTGGCGCAGGCCGGTCACGCGGTGACGCTGATCGGCCGCCCGGCCCTGGTCGAGGCGGTCCGGTCCGACGGCCTGGTGCTGGAAAGCGCGGCCGGGCGCGAGACCGTCGCCGTTCAGGCGACCGCGTCCGGCGAGGGCGTCGCCGGGGCCGATCTGGTGCTGGTCTGCGTCAAGTCGGGCGACACGGAAGCGGCCGGGGCGACGATCGCCGCGCATCTCAGCCCCTTGGCCACGATCCTCAGCCTGCAGAACGGCGTCGACAATGCCGAGCGCCTCGCCGCCGTGCTGGGACGGCCGGTGGTGCCGGTGGCGGTCTACGTCGCCACCGAGATGGTCGGGCTGGCCCACGTCCGCCATAACGGCCGGGGCGACCTGGTGCTCGGCGCCTCGGAAACGAGCCCGACGATCGCCGCCGCGCTCATGGCCGCCAGGATCCCGACCACCGTCTCGGAACGCGCCCTGGACGCGCTCTGGGGCAAGCTGATCCTCAACTGCGCCTACAACGCCCTCTCGGCCCTGACCCAGCTGCCCTACGGCCGCCTGGTCCAGGGCGAGGGCGTGATCGCGGCGATGACCGACGTGGTGCAGGAATGCGTCGCTGTGGCGAACGCTGCAGGCGTGTCGGTGCCCGACGACATCCTCGAAACGGTGCTCGCCCTCAGCACCAGCATGGCCGACCAGCGCTCCTCCACGGCCCAGGACCTCGCCCGGGGCCGGCCCAGCGAGATCGACCACCTCAACGGCACCGTGGTGCGGAAAGGCGCGGCCCTGGGGATCCCGACGCCGGCGAACCGGATGCTGCACACGCTGGTCAAGCTGGTCGAGGGGCGGGATCGGGCGTGAGGTGCGGGTAAGATTTCGCGGATGGTGCCGTCTATCTTCGGCCGATTGCAGAAGGATCTATGCCGACTCTGGTTCGCGCAGCTCGATCACCAGCTTTCGTCCAACCGCCTCTGCCGCTTTTTGGATGGTATCGATCTGAACCGCCATATTCGTTGGATCGAGCAGCCGGTCGAGCTGGCTGCGGCTGGTTTTCATCTTCCTCGCCATCTGCGTTTTGGAAATGTTCTGAGCTTCCATAGCCTGTTCGATCTGCCATGCCAGCACGCGCTTGGTTGCTTCCGCGTAGATGTCTTCCCTGCTTCCCGTTTCGTTGAGGAAGCTTTCAAAGGAAGATCCGATGCGTTCGCTCATGGCTAAAGCTCCTTCTGGCGCTTGGCGGCGATACGGATGTCGGACAACGGGGTCTTCTGCGTCTTCTTCACGAACCCGTGCAGGAGGACCATCTGACCCTGATGCATGACGAAGACGACTCGTCCGATCTTCCCGCCGGTCAGATCGCTGCGGACTTCCCAAAGCCCGTTGCCGAGTGATTTGCAGGTCGGCATCCCGACGGGCCAGCCGAACTCGACGATGGCGATGTCAGTACCGACAATCTTCCGGTCGTCAGCCGACAGGCCAAGGATCCAGTCCCGCACCGGTTCGGTGCCGGTGGTCGTTTTATAGAAAGAAGCAGGAACTTTTTTCTGTGTCGCCGACATGCCGGACCGTACACGGTACTATGTACCGTGTACGGTACAAGCCCGTCAAGCAAATTCGTGCTTGGTTTGGCCGGTTCCAGACCTTGAGAATGAGCGGACCACCTCCGGCCCGCTTCGACCCATCACGCGCTGGCCGCGGCATTCGCCTTCCGCGTCGCCGCAGCCTTCTTCGCCGAGGCCGAGCGCTGTTCCGCTGTCCGCCCGGCGGAAGCCTTCCCCCCTGTCGCCCCGCCCTTATGGGCCGCCGGATGGCCGGTGGCCTTGCCGCGGCCGGAGCCGCTCGGCTTCTTGCCGCCGCCGTCGTCCTTGTTGACGGTCGCCCAGGCCCGCGCCTCGGCTTCCGGCTCCGGCACGCCGCGGGCCTCGTAGGAGTCCGCGATGTGCTCGGCCTTGCGCTTCTGCTTGTCGGTGTATTTCGCCTTGTCGCCCTGCGCCATGGCGCCTCTCCTCACGCTCAGCCTACGCCGGTCGGACCGTCGAGGATCGCCCGCACGCGGCGGACCAGTTCCGTGCGCCGGTAAGGCTTGTTGAGCAGGTCAAACTCCGAACCGCCGATATCGGTTCGCTCCAGGCTCGCCTCCGCGTAGCCCGTGGCGAGCAGGACCTTGAGCTTGGGCTGGCGACGGCGCGCCTCCCGGGCGAGCAGCACGCCGTTCATCCCGCCCGGCATGATCAGGTCGGTGAACAGCAGGTCGATGCGCTCGCTGGAATCGAGGATCTCCAGGGCCTCGCGGGCATTGCCGGCCATCAGCGTCGTGTAGCCGAAATCCCGCAGGATGGTGCGGGCGAGCTCGGCCACGTCCTCGCGGTCATCGACGATCAGGATCGTCTCGGTGCCCTGCCGGTCCACCGTCCGGTGCGAGACCTTGGACGGGGCGTGCGCGTCGCCGTCGGTGGCCGGGAAGGACAGGCGCACCGTCGTGCCCGCGCCGACCGTCGACTCGATCTCGGCGGCGCCGCCCGATTGCTTGGCGAAGCCGTAGACCATCGACAGGCCGAGCCCGGTGCCCTTGCCCTCCTCCTTGGTGGTGAAGAACGGGTCCATCACCCGGGCGAGCACCGCGGGCGGGATGCCGGTGCCGGTATCCCGGATGGCGATGCTGACGTAGCGGCCGGGACGCAGCGGCCCGATCTCGCCGCCCGCCACGATCTCGGTATTCTCGGTGGTGATCCGCACGCTGCCGCCCTCCGGCATCGCGTCGCGGGCGTTGATCAGCACGTTGAGGATCGCGACCTCGGCCTGGGTCGGATCGACCCGGCAGTTCCAGAGGTCAGGAGCGAGATCCAGCTCGATCGTCACCACCTCGCCCACCGAGCGGGCGACCATCTCGCCCATCCCCTCGACCAGCGTGTTGAGGTTGACCGCGCGCCCGTCCAGCCGCTGCTTGCGGGCGAAGGCCAGGAGCTGCTGCGTCAGCGTCGTGGCGCGGTCGGCCGCCTGGCGGATGTTGTCGGTGGCGCGTCCGAGCCGGGCGCGGTCGGCATCCGGCTTCTCCAGCCCCGAGGCCAGGATGTCGACGTAGCCGACGATCACTTGCAGCAGGTTGTTGAAATCGTGCGCGATGCCCCCGGTGAGCTGGCCGAGCGCCTCCATCTTCTGCGCTTGGCCCAGGGCTTCCTCGACGTCGCGGCGGCGTGAGACGTCGAGCTGCGAGCCGAAAAAGTACACCAGTTCGCCCGCCGCATTGTACACCGGCGAGACGAACAGGGCGTTCCAGAAGGTCGAGCCGTTCTTGCGGTAGTTCAGGATCTCGGTGGCGAATTCGCGCCGCTCCGCGATCGCCGCGCGGACCTGATCGACCGTCTCGCGGTCGGTGTCCGGGCCTTGCAGGAACCGGCAATTGCGCCCGACGAGCTCCTCCGGCGTGTAGCCGGTCATCGCCAGGAAGGCGCGGTTGGCGAAGATGATCGGGTTATCCGGCTGGCGCGGATCGGTGACGATCATCGGCATCCGGGTGGTTTCCACCGCGGCGAAGAAGATATCGCTCGTGCGGTCGGCGACATCACTGGCCGCACCGTCTCTGACCACGGCGGCCGGTCCGATGGGAGGTTTTTCGGGAGAGTCGGACATGCCGCGCGGTCTTGATTCTTTCGGACGTGAAGGGAGCGGAGACCGGCCCGAGACCGATCTTCCGTTGCGACTTTAGGGGGGCGATCGAGGTTGTCGATGGCACCAATGTCGCGCTTGGCGCGCGCCGTGGGGACGTGTGCCGGCTACGCCGCCGCCGCTCGGGCCGCACTGGGCAGGGCCTTGGCGGGCGCCGGGGCGATCCGCGGGGGCGCCGGGTCCCGGCAGGTGGTCAGGACCGCCGAGAGCGCCTCGTTCAGCGACGTAACCAGAAAATCCGCCGAGGTCGCCCGGCGCAGGCGGTCCAGGGTGGCCGGGTCGCGCTCGCGCCAGAAGCCCACCAGGATGCGCACGCCCGGCACCGCCGCGCGGGCCTGCCGGACGGTGAAGCGGATCTGCGACAGGCTGACCGGCTCCAGGTAGGAGAAGCAGATTAGCGCGAGGCCCTCCGGATTTTCGGGCCGCTCGCCGGCCCGGATCGCGGCCATCGACAGGGTCTGCGAGGCCAGCCCGTGCCGGGCCAGGATCTGACTCAGCATCAGGGTCGCCGCCTCGTCGAACGGGCCGCGGCTCGACACGCACAGGACCGGCGTCTCGCTGCGCCAGGCCGGGGCGAGCTCCTCGCGGGCCAGCACGATGCCGGCGACCTGCCGGTCCGGCCCGACGGCTGCGAGCGCCGCCGCGGTCTCGGTATCCGGCGAAGAGCGCGTCGATCCCCGCCAGGTCCGCCGGGCTACCGGCGCGGTCCCGAGCCGCGCCACCACGGTGCGGATCGCCGCGCCGACCTCGTCCTGGCGGGCCCGGTCCAGGGTGCCGCGCGAGAGATCCTCCTGGGCCAGCAGCAGCCCGGCCAGCGCAACCTCGTCGTAATAGGTGACGAGCGCCCGCTCCTTGAGGAACTGCCAGCCCTGGTCGATCGCCTCGGCCGGGTCGCCCGCCAGCATGCGCTGGTAGAAGATCTCGGGGGGCGCCAGGGCGGGCCGGTCGCCGAGCAGCACGTCGAGATACCAGAGCCGCTCCACGTGCCGGCCGAGCACGACCAGGCACACGGTGAGCGGGGTGGCGAGCACCAGGCCAATCGGCCCCCACAGGAAGGTCCAGATCGTGGCCGCCAGGATCACGGCGATCGGCGACAGGCCCGTGGAGTGCCCGTAGAGCAGCGGCTCGATCACGTGGCCGCAGATCGGCTCCACCACCAGGAACAGGGCCGCGGTGGCGATGACCATGGTCCAGCCGGGATCGACCGCGGCGGCGAGAATCAGCGGCAGCAGGGCGCTGATCGCGGCGCCGATGTAGGGCACGAAGCGCAGGATCGCCGCGAGCACGCCGAACAGAGTCGGGCTCGGGACGCCGATCAGCCACAAGCCGACGCCGATCACCACCCCGAAGGCGATGTTGAGGGCGAGCTGGGCCAGGAAGAACCGGCTGAGCCGGCTGGTCGCGTCATCGATCGCCGCCGTGACCCGGCGCAAATCCCCGGAGCCGCCCGCCAGCCGGATCGCCCGGTTCCGCAGGTCCTCGCGCTGGAGCAGGATGAAGATCGTGAAGATCAGGATCAGGCCGGTGGTGGCCAGCGGGTGCAGGATCGGCCCCGCGAAGGTCTGGAACGTCTCGACGACGCTCGCCCGGGCGGGGCTGATCTCCACGGTGAGCGGGTGCGTGCGGGTTCCCGGCTCGCCCTTGACCTCGATCGCGGCTGGCGGCTGCAGCGTGGCGCTGAGATCCTGGATCATGTCGACCATCCGGGACAGGGTCCCGGTCCCGGCGGTGGCGCCGCGCAGGTCCTTGATCTTGGTGCGCATCACCTGGGTGTAGCGCGGCAGGTCGGTGGCGAGCTGCGACGCCTCGCTGGCGATCAGGCTGCCGATCCCGAACAGGCCGCCGAACACGATCACCACCACCAGGAGGACCGCCGCCGCCCGGGGCACGCGGATCCGCCGGAGGATCCGGACCGCCGGGACCAGGACGAAGCTCAGGAGGATCGCCAGCGTCACCGGCACCAGGATCTCGCGCCCGAGATACAGCGCCGCCATGATCGACACGACCAGCAGGGTCGAGGCCAGCGCGACGATGACCGGCAGGCCCTGCTTGAGGCGCTGGGCGGTGACGGGATCCTCGCTCACGGATACGCTCCACTGACGTGTCGAACTCGGGGACGCTGCCGGACCGCGACGGCGGAGCGGTTCGGAGCCTGCGGGGCCGGGTGGCGTCAGCCCGCCTGCGCGGTCTCGCCCAGGGCGGCGCTGATCTGGCTGAGCAGCTTGGAGAAATCGACCGGCTTGGGATGGTAGTCGTCGCAGCCCGCCTGGATGGCCTTGTCCCGGTCGCCGGACATGGCGTGGGCGGTGAGCGCGATGATCGGGATCGCCCGCGTGTCCGATCCGGATTTCAGCGCCCGCGCCGCCGACCAGCCATCGAGGATCGGCAGGTTCATGTCGAGCAGGATCACGTCGGGTTGGCCCGACCGGGCCTGCTGGACGCCGGCCTCGCCGTCATGGGCCAGGATCACCTCGTAGCCGCGGCGCTTGAGGCGTCGGGACAGGAAGTCCCAGATCTCTTCATGGTCCTCGACCAGCAGTATCTTCGCCATCAGTACTCGAATCCCCGGGTCGCGTCGCGCCGGCTGGCACCCCAACGCGCGGCAACGCACAAACGCCCAACGTCCCTGCCGCGATTCCGGTCCCTGTGGAAGAGAGCGCCCCGTACAGAACGGCCTCGGTGGGATCGGGATGTTCCACCGGGCCGGCTCGGTGCACTGCAGATTGACCCGGCTCCTCGGCGGGACGAAGCGTACCGCCGCGCAAATCACATCATCTGGAAGGGTGCGGCATGACGAATACGCCGGAGATCGCGTTCTACCATGCGCCGAATACCCGCTCGTCGGGCGTACGCGTGCTTCTGGAGGAACTCGGCGCCCCGCATCGCCTGCATGCGCTCAACATGCGGGCCGGCGAGCATCTCGGAGACGCTTATCGCGCGATCAACCCGATGGCTAAGGTGCCGGCGATCCGCCATGGCGAGGCCCTCGTGACCGAGCAGGCGGCGGTCTACCTGTATCTCGCCGACCTGTTCCCGGAGGCCGGCCTCGCCCCGGCGATCACCGATCCCGCCCGGGGGACGTATCTGCGCTGGATGGTGTTCTACGGCTCCTGCTTCGAGCCCGCGGTGATCGACCGTCATCTCAAGCGCGAGGCGGGGCCGCGGGCCATGTCGGCCTATGCCGATTACGACAGCGTGATCGCGCGCATCACCGAGGCGCTGGATCCGGGCCCGTACCTGCTCGGCGACCGCTTCAGCGCCGCGGATATCCTGTGGGGCAGCGCGCTCGGCTGGACGATGGGCTTCGGCCTGGTGGCGCCCGATCCGGTACTGTCGGCCTATGTCGAGCGCGTCCGCGGACGCCCGGCCTTCCAAAAGGTCGCCGCCGCCGATGCGCAACTTGCCCAGGAGCACGAGGCCGCCGCGGCGGGGGCGACCTGAGCCACGATCAGACCCCGTCCGCCTCGGCCCAGATGCCGGTGCGCGCGAGTTGCGGCGCCGGCTCGGGGTCGCTCCAGCGCAGGGGCATGGCCCCCCGGCGGCGCCAGCCGTCGGTCACCGTGAAGGACCAGGACCGTTGCGCGCCGAGAAGACCCGGGGCGCCGGTCCAGTCGATCTCGGTGCGGCCCTGCAGGACCAGCAGGTCGCCGGACGCGAAGTCGAGGAACAGCAAGGCCGCCCGCGGCTCGCCGATCAGGTTGCCCAGGGTATTGAAGTAGCGGTTGCCGGAAAAATCCGGCACCGTCAGCACGTCGCCCCGGCGCCGGACGAAGCCGGGCCGCCCGCCCCGGTGCGAGATGTCGGCGCCGCCCTCCCGGAGGTCGTCCCGCGACCGGGTCGCCACGAACAGCGTGTCGGCGTCATCGATCAGCGCGCCGGCCTCCGCGTCCAGGGCTGACAGGATCTCGGTCGGACCCGGCTGGCGCGGAACCGGCTCGACGTCGCGCCGCTGGATGTATTGCGGGCAATTGCCGAAGCTCTGATCGATCGCCACGGTCAGGCCGTCCCGGTCGCGATGCACGATGCGGCCGTTGGCGCGGTTGCGCCGCCGCGTCGCCAAGTCGATGCCGAGGATCCCGGCCTCGGCACCCGGCACGAGGAATTCGGCCGCCGGGTCGGCGGGATCGAGCGCCGCGGCGATGGCGAGATGCGTCGCGTCCGGGCTGTGCACGAAGCCGGGCGCGCCGGTCAGCAGGGTCGCGACCGGCGCGCCGTCCGCATCCGCGGTCCCGATGAGGAGATAGGGCAGGCCCGCAAAGAACAGGCGGTGCTGATCGGGCATGAAGCTCCGGATCGCCGGGGTCTCGCCGAGGACGTGGCCGGCATGGGCCTGCGCGATCAGTTCGTCTGCGTGGAAATCGGCCATGGCGTGCCTCATGCCTGTTCGGGGATGGGGGAGGCCGGCATCGGGATGAAGCCCGGCAGGGCCTCCACCCGGGCGATCCAGGCCCGCACGGCAGGGTAGGGGGCGAGCGAGACGCCGCCCTCGGGGGCGTGGGCGACGTAGGAGTAGCAGGCGATGTCGGCCAGCGTCGCCCGCTCGGTCGCGAGATACGGGCGATCGGCCAGGTGCCCGTCCATGAAGGTCAGGATCCGCGCCGCGGTGGCGTGCACCGTCGCCCGGTCGGCGGTCGCGCCGAACACCACCATCAGCCGGGCGAGGGCCGGTCCGGTGCGCATCTCCCCGGCGGCGACCGACAGCCAGCGCTGGACCGCCGCGGCGGCGAGCGGATCGGCCGGCATCCAGCCGCCATCGGGCGCGTAGCGGGCCGCCAGGTAGACCAGGATCGCGTTGCTGTCCGGGATCGCCACCGCGCCGTCGGTCAGGACGGGAATCTGGCCCAGCGGATTGAGACGCCGGAAATCGGCGGCGGCCCGCTGCTCCGCGCTGCCCACCTCCACGAAGCGATAGGGCAGCCCCAGCAGCGACAGGAACAGTTCCGCGCGGTGCGAATGGCCCGAGAGGCGCGAGCCGTACAGGGTGAGGGCGGGTTCGGACATGGTCGGGGTCTCCAGCGACGCCCTGACTATGGCTCTTGCAAAGGACGGCGAAAATCCGGACGCTGTGACACTCAGAATTTCAGATCCTGAAATGATCCATGGACCGGCTGGACGAACTCGCCCTCTACGTCGCGATTATCGACGCCGGCAGCCTCGCCGGGGCCGCGCGCCGGTCGCGCCGCTCGGCCGCCGCCGCCACCCGGGCGCTGGCGAGCCTGGAAGCGCGGGCCGGCACCCGCCTGGTGGAGCGCACCACCCGGCGCCTGGCGCCGACCCCGGCGGGGCTCGAACTGGCCGAGCGGGCGCGCGAACTGCTCGCAGGTTACGAGGCCGCCGTCTCCGGCGCGGCGGGCGATGCGGTGCGCGGCCTCGTGCGGGTCACCGCCCCGGTCCTGTTCGGGCGCAAGCACGTCGCGCCGGTCGTGTCCGGCTTCCTCGATGCCTACGCGGAGGTGCAGGTCGAGCTGGTGCTCGCCGACCGCAACCTCGACCTCGTGGAGGAGGGCATCGATGTTGCCCTGCGGATCGGACAACTCGCGGAATCCCGCTTGGTCGCGCGCCGGGTCGGGGAGGTGCGCCAAGTGGTCGTGGCGAGCCCGGGCTACCTCGCGGCGCGGGGCACGCCCCGGATGCCCGCCGAGCTGGTCGACCACGACACCATCCTGGGCATGGTCCGCTCGAATGTCCGCGAATGGCGCTTCGGTGCCAACCGCGTCCGCCTCGCACCGCGCCTGATCGTCAATGAGGTCGAGGCGGCGCTGATCGCGGCCCGGGCCGGGCGCGGCATCGCGCGGGTGCTGTCCTACCAGACCGCCGAGGACATCGCGGCGGGCCGCCTCGTGCGCCTGCTGGCGTCGCACGAGCCGCCGCCGGTGCCGGTCCAGCTCGTCACCCCGAGCCAGGGGCTCCGGCCGGCCCGGGTGAACGCGTTCCTCGATTACGCCACCGATGCGTTGCGCGCCTTGCCGGTCCTGCACGCCGCGCAATCGGAGGGATGATCACTATCCCGGCGTTCAATTCGCTCGGGAACCGGTCTTCATCGCGCCGTTCGGCATCATCGCGGCCGGACTCTTGCTGAGCGATGGTCGGAAGCCCGATCCGGCTCCCCGCCGCCCCTCTCGGTCGGCGCCTCGATGCACGACCCCGGAGCCCGCCAGCCCATGCGCCTGCTCACCCCGATCCTCGCCGTCTTGCTTGCGGTGCTTCCCCCGGCGGCCCAGGCCGATGCCCTCACCGGCACCCTCAAGAAGATCCAGGACAACAACCGGATCGTGCTCGGGGTGCGCGATACTGCGCCGCCGTTCAGCTACCTCGACCAGAACCAGAAGGTGGTCGGCTTCGCGGTCGATATCTGCCTGAAGATCGCCGACGCCGTGAAGCGCGAGCTGAAGATGCCGGGGCTCGAGGTCGCGATGGAGTTCGTGAATTCCTCGTCCCGCATCCCGCTGATGACCAACGGCACCACCGATCTCGAATGCGGCACCACCACCAACAATACGGAGCGGAAGAAGCAGGTCGATTTCGCCAACACCCACTTCCTCACCGCGACCCGGTTCATCTCGCGGAAGGACCAGACAATCGGCAAACTGGATGACCTGCGCGGCAAGTCGGTCTCGTCGGTGGCCGGCTCGACCAACATCCTGATGCTGATCAAGGCCAACAACGAGCGCAAGCTCGGCATCAACGTGATCGCCGCCAAGGACGTGCCGGAGGGCTTTCTGCTGGTCGAGACCGGCCGGGCGGCGGCCTTCGTCATGGATGACGTGCAGCTGAGCGTCGTGGCCGCCCAGTCGAAGGACCCGTCCGCCTACGTGATCAGCGAGGAAACCCTGTCCAACCCGGAACCCTACGGGATCATGCTGCGCCGGGAGGACTTGGCCTTCAAGGCAGTGGTCGATCGGGCCACCGCGGATCTCTACCACAGCCCCGAGATCATGAAGATCTACGAGACCTGGTTCCTCAAGCCGGTGCCGCCGCGCGGGCTGACCTACAACATCCCGCTCTCCTCCGCGCTCCGCTGGGCGTTCGAGCATCCGAGCGACAATTCGGATCCGGCCTTCTACGCGCACTGATCCGAGTGGGTTTCGCTCCGGCCGCGGAGATGCGATGCCGCGGGGCCTTAAGTCCCGCCCGCCGCGCGAATCCCCTCCATGCTCGACAGACAAGAGCCGGCGCTCACGCCGCCCGCGCCTCTCGCACAGGCGTCGGCCGCCTCGATCCCACGGCTGATCGTGGTCCTGGCCTGCGCGGGGTTCGGCAGCACCTTCGCACTGCGCTCGGTCGAGCCCCTGGTCGGCGTGCTCGCCCGGGACCTCAGTAGCGACGCCCACACGGTGGCGCTGCTCTCCACCGCCTTTGCGCTGCCCTACGCGTTCATCCAGCCGGTGCTCGGCCCGGTGGGCGACGCGCTCGGCAAGGAGCGGGTGATGAGCGTCTGCCTGGCGGTGCTCGCCGGCGCCCTGGTCCTGTGCAGCTTCGCCCCCGATATCGGCAGCCTGTTCGGCCTGCGGATGCTGGCGGGGGCGGCGGCGGGCGGCTGCATCCCGCTGTCGCTCGCGCTGCTCGGCGACCGGGTGCCGATGGACCGGCGCCAGGTGGCGATCGGGCGCTTCCTGGTGGCGGTGATCCTCGGGCAGCTCACCGGCTCGACCTTCGCGGGTCTGATCGAGTCCGCGATCGGCTGGCGCGGTGTGTTCGCGGTCACGGCGCTGGTCGCGGCGATCGCCTGCGCCGCGACGGTGTTCGGCTTCGACCGCACCGGTCGCCTTCCGGCCCGGCGGCCGGCCTTCGGGCAGGCCGTGGGGCGCTACCGGACGATCCTCGCCAATCCGCGCGCCCGGATCCTGTTCTCCGCGGTGTTCGTCGAGGCGATCGCGATCTTCGGCGTGTTCCCGCATCTCGCCCCGCTGATCGAGGCTCGCGGCGAGGGTGGCCCGCGGGAGGCCGGCCTGGTGCTCGCCGGTTTCGCCATCGGCGGCCTGCTCTACTCGGCCCTGGTCGGGCTGCTGGTCCGTTTCCTCGGCATGCCCCGGATGCTGATCGGCGGCGGCCTGATCTGCGGCGCCTCGCTCACCGTGGTCGGGCTGGCCGGAAGCTGGCAGGTCGATTGCGCGGCGCTCACCGCTATGGGGCTCGGCTTCTACATGCTGCACAACACCTTCCAGACGCAGGTGACGGAGGTCGCCCCGACGGCCCGCGCCTCCGCGGTGGCCCTGCACGCCTTCTCGTTCTTCTGCGGCCAGGCCCTCGGGGTCGCGGTGCTGGGGCAGGCCCTGCAGCAGCTCGGGCAGTTCGGGGCGCTGGCGGCCTGCGCGGTCACGATTTTGGGCCTTGGGATCGCCACGGCGGTGGCTCTCCAGCGGCCGGGGCCGAAGATCACCTTCTCGAACTGATCTGCGCTGCGCCGGTCAGGGCCGTGCCATCGCCAGGGCCTTGAGATCGAAGCCCGGATCGGCCGCCTGCTCCGGGGTGAGCGGCGTCCCCGCCGCCAGCAGGCGCCGGGCGATCATGTGGTCGCCCGCCCGGTCGACCGACTCCACGGCCCTCAAGGCGCCGTCCCGGAAGCGGAACACCGAGAACGCCACGCCGGAGCCCCGGACCACGCTGGCATCGCCGGGCCCGGACAGGCCGGCGATCTGCAGCTTGTGGGGACCCTGGTCGCTCCAGAACCACGGCAGCGCCCCGTAGGCCGCCGGCTTGCCGTTGAGCCGCGCGGCGAGGCAGCGGCCCTGGTCGATGGCGTTCTGCACCGACTCGATCCGCACGGTGCCGTCCGAGGTGAGCCCGTGGGCGAACGGGCTCGGGAAGCGGACGCAATCGCCGATCGCCGAGATCGCGGGATCGGGCGTCGCCAGGAAGGCGTCGACCCGCACCCCGTCCTCGGCCGGGAGACCGGCCTCCGCGGCCAGCTCCCGGTTCGGCAGCACGCCGATGCCGATCAGGATGAAGTCGGCCACGAGCTCCCGCCCGTCGGACAGGACGATGCCGGTGGCGCGGCCCTCCCGCCCGGCGATCGCGGTCACGCCGGCCCCGAAGGCGAAGCGCACGCCCATCGCCTCGTGGGCGTCGCGGAAGAACTGCCCGATCTCCGGCGAGACCGCCCGGGCCATCGGCCGGTCGGCCGCCTCCACAACGGTCACCGACAGGCCCCGGGCGGCGGCCACGGCGGCGAATTCCAGGCCGATGAAGCCGGCGCCGACCACGACGATCGCCTTGGCCTCGCCGAGCGCCGCCCGAAGCGCGTCGGCATCGGCGAGGCCCCGCAGCTGCTGCACGTTCGGGAAATCCGCCCCCGGCACCGGCAGCGGCCGGTTGCGCGCGCCGGTGGCCAGCACGAGGTGGTCGTAGGCGAGGTGTTGGCCGTCCGAGAGCTGAAGGCGCTGCCCGGCCCGGTCGATCGCGACGGCGCGGATCCCCGGCCGGTGGGCGATGGCATGCTCGGCGAAGAAGCCCGGCTGGCGCAGGTACAGCCCCTCGGCATCGGTCTTGCCGGCGAGATAGGCTTTCGACAGGGGCGGCCGCTGATAGGGCAGGGCGGTCTCATCGCCCACCAGGGTGATCGGGTCCCGGAAGCCGCCCTCGCGCAGGGAGGCGGCCAGCTGGAAGCCCGCCTGGCCGGCGCCGGCGACGACGATGCCGGCCGCGCTCACGCCTTGGCCCCAACGACCTCGGGCAGCGTGACGCCGGGCAGCATGCGGGCGCCGTCGCTCATCAGGTAGGACCAGACCGCGGAGGCGGCCGGCCCCAGAACCTTGTCGGCCCGGCGCACCGCGTACCAGTCGCGCCGGATCGGCAGGCCCTTGACGTCGAGGAGGGCGAGGCGACCGCTCTCGACCTCGGCCGCGACGGAATGGACCGACAGCAGGGCGATGCCGAGCCCGGCCATCACCGCCTGCTTGATGGTCTCGTTGGAGCCGGTGTCGATGTCGAGCAGCGCCCGCTTGACCAGGATGCCGCTCATGAACTCTTCGAAGACCGTGCGCGTGCCGGAGCCCTCTTCGCGGAAGAAGAACGGCTGGTCGGCCAGGTCTTCGCGCAAAAGCCCGGTCCGGCCGGCGAGCGGGTGGCTCGGGGGCGCGATCAGCACCAGCGGGTGCGGACCGAAGGTTGCGGCCTCGATCGGGAAATCCCGGGGCGGGCGGCCCATCACGGCGAAGTCGATCTCGTAGCCGCGCAGGGCCTCGACGGTCTGGCCGCGGTTGCGCACCGAGAGGCTGATCTCGACGCCGGGATGCATCTTGATGAAGCCGGCGATCACCTGGGGGGCGAAATACTTGGCCGTCGAGACGATGCCCAGCGCGACGCGCCCGCCCTCGGCGCCGCGCAGGGTCCGCAGGCGGTCGGTGCAGGTCTCGAGGACGGTGTTGATGCTGTCGATCGCCCAGAGCATCTCGCGGCCGGCATCGGTGGGCTTGAGGCCGCCCGGCGTCCGGTCGAACAGCAGCAGGCCGGCCTCCTCCTCCAGCTGGCGGATGCGCGCGTAGAGCGCGGCCGAGGTGACGTTCAGCTCCTGGGCCGCCCGGGTCATGGTACCCAGGCGGGCCACCGCCGCCACCGCCTGGAGCTGCTTGAGGGAGAGGTTGCGCATGGCGGAGGTCTCGTTTTTTTTGTCCTATGACACAAGATCCCCCAGAAATCTTGAGCGTGGCGTCTCCGGTTGTTGTCGATCGGGGCGCGCCGCCCGCTATCATGGTGATAGAGGGGTCGCTACAGACCCGACGCGAAACGCGCGATCCCGGCAGGCGGGATTTCAGCAGGAGAGATAGGCCGATGGCAATTTCAGCAGCGATCGGGACGCCTCTCGAGACCTGCCTGGCGCAGGCGGTCGCGGCCAACCCGGCCTTGAAGGATACCGCCGCGGTGATCCGTGCGATCGCGGGCTCGGCGGTGGAGATCAGCGCGCTGATCGGGCGTGGCGCGCTCGGCGGCGACCTCGCGGCGGCGGGCGAGAACAACAGCGACGGCGACGTGCAGAAGGCGCTCGACGTGATCGCGCACGAAAGCGTCACCGCCGCCCTGCAGGGCGCTCCCGTCGCCGAGGTCGCCTCCGAGGAGGCCGAGGACGTGATGCGGCTGAACCCGGACGCGCCGCTGGCGGTCGCCATCGACCCGCTCGACGGCTCGTCCAACATCGGCGTCAACATGGCGGTGGGGATGATCTTCGGCATCCGCCCGTCGATCAAGGATCCGGCCAACCCGCTGGCCTCGTTCACGACCCCCGGCACCGCCCAGATCGCCGCCGGCTTCGTGACTTACGGCCCGGCCACGGCCCTGATCCTGACGCTCGGCGACGGCACCCAATCCTACGTGCTCGACCGCGCCGACGGCGTGTTCCGCCTGACCAGCCCAGCCATGTCGGTCCCGGCCTCGGCCAAGGAATTCGCGATCAACGCCTCCAACGCCCGGCACTGGGACGCCCCGGTGAAGGCCTATATCGAGGATTGCCAGCGCGGCACCGAGGGGCCGCGAGACAAGGACTATAACATGCGCTGGCTCGCCTCCCTGGTGGCCGACATCCAGCGCGTGCTGACCCGGGGCGGCGTGTTCCTGTATCCGGGCGATGCCCGCAAGAACTACGCCCGCGGCCGCCTGCGGCTGCTCTACGAGGTCGCCCCGGTGGCGATGCTGATCGAGCAGGCCGGCGGCGCCGCGACCGACGGCCAGACCCGCATCCTCGACCTGGTGGCGACCGGGATTCACGAGCGCGCGCCGCTGGTCTGCGGCTCCACCGAGGAGGTCGATTGCGTGGCCGCCTATTATGCCGGCGGCAAGCCCGATGCCGGCCGCTCGCCGCTGTTCGGTCAGCGCGGCCTGATGCGCTCATAGGCAGGACGCCAAGAAGAAAAAATGTCGGCGCGGCACCCCATCATCTCGGTGACCGGCTCCTCCGGGGCCGGCACAACCTCGGTGCGCAACACCTTCGAGCAGATCTTTCGCCGGGAGGACGTGCGCGCGGTGTTCATCGAGGGCGACGGCTTTCACGCCTTCGACCGGGACACGATGCGGGCCATGATGGCGCGCGAGCCGACCCTGTCGCATTTCGCGCCCCGGGCGAACCTGCTGCCGGAATTGGAGGCGGTGTTCCGCAGCTACGCCGAGAACGGCACCGGCCGGACCCGCCACTACGCCCACGACCAGCACGACGCCCGGGCCTACGGCATCCCGGAGGGCAGCTTCTCCGAGTGGGAGGCGTTCCCGCCGGATTCCGACCTGCTGTTCTACGAGGGCCTGCACGGCTGCGTGGCCGACCCGGATGTCGACATCGCCCGCTACGCCGACCTGAAGATCGGCGTCGTGCCGGTGATCAACCTCGAATGGATCCAGAAGCTGCACCGGGACCGCTCGTTCCGCGGCTATTCCACGGATGCCGTCACCGACGTGATCCTGCGCCGGATGCCCGATTATGTGCAGACCATCTGCCCGCAATTCTCGTTCACGGACATCAACTTCCAGCGGGTGCCGACCGTCGACACCTCGAACCCGTTCATCGCCCGCTGGATCCCCACCGCTGACGAGTCGATGGTGGTGATCCGCTTCAAGGATCCGAAGGGGATCGATTTCTCCTATCTCGTGTCGATGATCCACGACAGCTTCATGAGCCGGGCCAATTCCATCGTGATCCCGGGCGGCAAGCTCGACCTCGCCATGCAACTGATCCTGACGCCGATGATCATGCAGCTCGTGGAACGCCGCCGCCGGTTGGCGTGATTTTTGGGGGATTGGTTTCTCCCGCTCGCGCGAAGGGCTTGGGGTGCATGGACGCCTAAGCATCCGCCCCGTCATTCCGGGGCCGCGAAGCGGAGCCCGGAATGACGGCGTGGTTCATCCCGCCGCCGGTTCTGCGCTGATCGCTCCGCCGATCATCCCCCGCCGTCATTGCGAGCGCAGCGAAGCAACCCAGGGCAGCGTGCGCTCCCAAAGCGTGGCGGATCACTGGGTTGCTTCGCTGCGCTCGCAATGACGATCCGGGCTGCCGGCACTGGCGACTCGGTCCTCCGCGTGGCACCAGCAAAATCCCAAAAAAAGGGATGTCGGATCGTGCAGGTGGAGCCACGGGTCGGGTGCGGGGCCGCCATCGTCGTCGACGGGCGCATCCTGCTGTTGCGCCGGAGGACCGAGCCGGAGGCCGGGCATTGGGGGCTGGCGGGGGGTAAGGTCGACCTGTTCGAGCCCGTGGCCGATGCGGTGAAGCGCGAGGTCGCCGAGGAGCTCGGTATCGGGATCGAGCCGGTCACGCTGCTCTGCGTCGTGGATCACATCGATCGGAATGCGGGCATCCACTGGGTCGCGCCGGTCTACCGGGTGGATTCCTATTCCGGGGCGCCGCGGCTCGTCGAGCCCGACAAGCACGACGGCCTGGACTGGTTCGACCTGGAGGCGCCGCCGCAGCCCCTGACGCTCGCGGCGAAGACCGCCATCGCGCTCATCCGACAGGCCGACCCACAGGGGTAGGAACCGCCGGCGAGGCGACGTAAATGGATCGCACCTCATCGGCCTTGAGCGCTCGCCCCGGCCCGCCCGATCCCGGATTTCGCATGCTGCCTTCCGTCATCGCCCCGTCGATCCTCTCGGCCGATTTCGCGCGCCTCGCGGAGGAGACCCGCGCGGTCGCCGAGGCCGGCGCCGACTGGATCCATCTCGACGTGATGGATGGGCATTTCGTGCCCAACATCACCTTCGGCCCCCCGGTGGTGAAGGCGCTGCGCCCGCACACCGATAAATTCTTCGACGTGCACCTGATGATCGCGCCGGCCGACCCGTATCTCGCGGCCTTCGCGGAGGCCGGGGCCGACGGGATCACGGTCCATGCCGAGGCCGGGCCGCATATCCACCGCTCGCTCCAGACCATCCGCGACCTCGGCAAGCGCGCTGGCGTGGCGATCAATCCCGGCACCCCCGCTGCGATGGTCGAGCCGGTGCTCGACATCGTGGATCTGGTGCTGGTGATGACCGTCAATCCCGGCTTCGGCGGCCAGAAGTTCCTCAAAAGCAGCATGGAGACGGTGGCGCGGGTGCGTGCCATGGTGGCGGGCCGCGACATCCGCATCCAGGTCGATGGCGGCATCGACGCCGAGACCGTGAAGGCGGCGAGCCGCGCCGGCGCCGACACGTTCGTGGCCGGCAACGCGGTCTTCAGCGGCGGTCCCGACGCCTATGCGGAGCGCATCGCGGCGATCCGGGCGGGCGCGGAGGGCGCCTCCGGTCGCGACCTCTCGTGCTGAGGGCGCTGATCTTCGACGTCGACGGCACGCTCGCCGAGACCGAGGACCTGCACCGGCAGGCGTTCAACCGCGCCTTCGCGGACCTGGACCTGCCCTGGCACTGGGACCCGGCGCTCTACGCCGACCTGCTCACCGTGATGGGCGGCAAGGAGCGGCTCACCCACTACATCGACACGCGCCACCCGGGCGAGGCCGCATCCTTCCACGCGCAGGCCCCCGAGATCCATGCTCGCAAGACGATCGCGTATGGCGACCTCATGGCCGAGATCGGCCTACCCCTGCGCCCGGGGATCGCCCGGCTGATCGGCGAGGCCCGGGCTGCCGGGCTCCGGCTCGCCATCGCCACCACCACCAGCCGGCCGAATGTCGATCGGTTGCTGGCGGCCAACTTTCCGGCCTCGGACGTGCCCTTCGCGGTGATCGCGGCCGGCGACGAGGCGGACCGCAAGAAGCCCGCCCCCGACGTGTTCCTGCTGGCCTTGGACCGGCTCGGGGTGCCGGCCTCGGAGGCGGTGGCCTTCGAGGATTCCGCGGCCGGCATCGCCTCGGCCCGCGCCGCCGGGCTGCCGGTCCTGGCGACACGAAGCCGCTACACCGACAGCCACCGGCTCGATGGCGCCTTCTCGGCGGTCTCGGATCTCGGCGAGCCGGATCGCCCCCACCGGCACCTCGCTGGCCTGGAATGGCCGGGCCACGTGGTGACGCTGGCCGCGCTCCGGGATTGGCACGCGGGCGTGCGCTGACGCCTTGGAGAGGCGGCCCGTTGAACGGATACAAACGTCGATCCGATCCTGATCGGCGCTCCTCCACCCCAACCCCCTCAGGATGAGGGGGGGTTGGACGGGTACCGATCAAGACTCAGGCAGCCCCTGTTGTTGTCGCAACGCGATCTGGAACGGCTCCAGTACCAGAGGATCATGCGGGCGGATGGGTGAAGCCGCTTAGAGCATCGTCCCGAAAGGTGGCCGCCGGCTTTCGGAGGAAGACGGTGCACATCAAAAAGCGAGCGCGTCGTGCCGGTTCCGATACCTGGCACGACGCGCTAGCGCCGCCGGGCTGCCGGCCGGCCCTGGGCCTCGGTGGCGAACAGCATCGAGCCGGCCACCGCGCCGAGGAGCGTGGCGATCCCGAGCTTGAGCCAGCGCCGCTCGGCGGCCGGGGCCGTCGTCACGCGCGTGTCGTGTTCGGTCCGGCTCGGCATCGGGTTTCCAACTGACATGTTCCTCGCCAACGCCCGGCGCCGGCGATCTTTCCCCGGTCGCGACGATCCCCGGCCGCGTTGCTTCGTCGGAAGCCGGCGGCCTATAACGCGGCGACCTCACAGCCGCGACGGCGGGGTCCCGGATCTCCGCCCTCGCCAACGAACAAAGTCTCACACGCCATGGCAGGCCATTCGCAGTTCAAGAACATCATGCACCGGAAGGGCCGGGTGGATGCGGTCCGCTCGAAGGTGTTCGGCAAGCTCGCCCGCGAGATCACCGTGGCGGCCAAGCTCGGCACGCCGGACCCAGCCATGAACCCGCGCCTGCGCGCGGCGATCATCGCGGCCCGCGCCGAGAACATGCCCAAGGATAATATCGAGCGCGCCATCAAGAAGGCGGCCGGGGCGGATGGCGAGAACTACGAGGACATCCGCTACGAGGGCTACGGCCCCGGCGGCGCCGCGCTGATCGTCGAGGCGCAGACCGACAACCGCAACCGCACCGCCTCCGACGTGCGCTCGGCCTTCACCAAGTCCGGCGGCAGCCTCGCCGAGACCGGCGCCGTGGCGTTCATGTTCGACCGGGTCGGCGTGATCGGCTTCCCGGCCAATGTGGCCGATGCCGACACGATGCTGGAGGCGGCGATCGAGGCCGGGGCCGACGATGTCAGCTCCAGCGAGGAGGGCCACGAGGTCATCTGCGCGCAGGATTCCTACGGCGAGGTCGCCAAGGCCCTGGAAGCGCGCTTCGGCGAGCCGACCCGCACCGGCCTGGTCTGGAAGGCCCAGAACACGATCGATGTCGACGACGAGACCGGTGAGAAGCTGATCCGCCTGGTCGAGGTGATCGAGGATCAGGACGACGTGCAGCACGTCTACGTCAACTTCGCCCTGTCCGATGCGTTGATGGCGAAGCTGGAGGGCTAAGCGCCCGCCAGCTCGGCGCCGAACCGCTCCTGCACGTAGGCGTCGAGCGAGAAATCGTCATCCGGCAGCTGGGCCATGAAGCGCTCGGCGACCTCGGTCAGGACCAGGTCCGGCTTCGCCCGGGCGATGTAGGACCAGTCGAGCGCCGTGTTCCAGACGAAGTGCACTTCGCGAAACGTCTCCGCGAGCAGGATCGTCAGCATGTACGGCATGACGTGCGAGAACGAGTCGCCGAACAAAGCCAGCCGGCGCGGGTCGGTCGCCTGGGCGTTGCCGTAGACGACGTTGGCGCCGACATGGAGCGTGTGCAGCAGGCCGGCCTTCTCGCGCGCTTCGACGATCGGGCTGGCATAGGTCCGCACCGCATCCTGCTGGATCCGATAGGCCCGTGACGGTGCCCGGCGGGGCGGGTCGAAGGCGCTGCCGAGGTCGCCGTCATGGTCGACTTCCGTGAAGGGCCGGTCGCGGAGATCCGCCCGCGGCTCCGCCCCGAAGGCCCGGCAGATCTCGGCATAGGCCAGGTAGCAGCCGTCGAAGCTCCAGTGCGTGTCGGTCCGGCAATAGAGGTCGGCCGCATCGCGGGCGGCGCGCATCGGCGTGACCAGATCGATGCAGGTCTCCCGCCAGCGCTTGCGCCGCCGCCAATCCGCGTAGAGGCCGGTGAGGCCCCGCCGCCACGGGCCGCCGAGCGGCGGTTCGGCGTGGAGCAGCCGGTAGGCCGGGGATGCGGTCGGCGCGATGGCGATGCCGTCCAGGTGATTGTCGTAGATCAGCAGCTTGTCCGGCGCGACCACGTGACGGTAGCGGATGCCCATGGCGCGCAACCGCCGCTCGCGGGTCGCCACGAGGCTGCGCCAGGCCCAGATCAGGTCGGTGGTCTCCTCCGGGCGCTCGAACTGCCCCAGAATGTCGTTGGTCCCGGTCTTCAGGAACAGCCAGCCGTCCCGCCCGACATGGATGTGATCGGTGTTGCTCGACGCCATGGCGCACTCAGGGGAGGGATCGGGAATTCGGCAGCAAGGCGCGGGATGCAGCCTCGGCCGCCGGACGGCAGGGTGACGAGCATTCGATATACGCACCCGGCAGGTCCCGTCATGTCCGCCTCCGCCAAGCCCCTCCCCAACGCGGCCGCCGCGCCGCATAGTGGTGCGGCCATGATCGCCGTCTCGACTGCCGAGTCCGAAAATTCCGAGCGCTGGGCGGCGCTCGTCACCCGCGACGCGCGGGCGGATGGCCGCTTCGTCTACGCGGTCCGCACCACCGGCGTGTATTGCCGCCCGAGCTGCCCCTCCCGGGCGGCCCGGCCCGAGAACGTCACCTTCCACGCCACCTGCGCGGAGGCCGAGGCAACAGGCTTCCGGCCCTGCCGGCGCTGCCGGCCGAACGAGCCCGGCCTCGCAGAGCGCCGGTCCGAGGCGGTCGCCCGGGCCTGCCGGCTGATCGAGACCGCCGAGACGATGCCGCCGCTCGCGGTCCTCGCCCGGGCCGCGGGCCTGAGCGCCTACCATTTCCACCGGGTGTTCAAGGCCGCCACCGGTGTCACCCCGAAGGCCTACGCCGCCGCCCGCCGGGCCGAGGCCGTCGCCGCCGGCCTGGCCAAGGCGGCCACCGTGACCGAGGCGCTGTATGATGCCGGCTACTCCACCGCGAGCCAATTCTACGCCGAGGCCACCGGGCGCCTCGGCATGGCGCCGGCCGCCTACCGCAAGGGCGGCACCGGCATCCGCATGAGGTTCGGCGTCGGCGCCTGCACGCTCGGCGCGATCCTGGTGGCCGCCACCGAGGCGGGGCTCTGCGCGATCCTGCTCGGCGACGAGCCCGAGCCCCTGGTCCGCGACCTGCAGGACCGGTTCCCGGGGGCGGAGATCGAGGGCGGCGATCCGGATTTCGAGGCCTGGATGGCGCGGGTCATCGGCCTCGTCGAGGCGCCGGGCACCGGCCTCGACCTGCCCCTCGACATCCGCGGCACCGCGTTCCAGCAGCGCGTCTGGGCGGCTTTGCGGGCGATCCCGGTCGGCGCGACCGCGACCTACGCGGACATCGCCCGCGCCATCGGGGCGCCCACCGCGATGCGGGCCGTCGCCCAGGCCTGCGGGGCCAACCACTTGGCGGTGGCGATCCCGTGCCACCGGGTGGTCCGCTCGGACGGTTCCCTGTCGGGCTACCGCTGGGGCGTCGCCCGCAAGCGCGATCTGCTCGCGCGGGAGGCGGAGGGCTAAACAGAGCCTGACGTCGCGGCCCTTAGCCGGTTTCGCACCGTCCCTTTCCCGGGCGCATGCAGCGCGAGCGGAATGCGACCCGGGACCCAGCATGAGACGACGCGCAGCGTCCGCGTTGTTTAACGATCGTGCCGCTGCGCGGCGCTTTCTGCGCTGGATCCCGGATCACCTTCCACTAGCGTTCCAGGTGTCCGGGAAAGGGGCCTGTGTCATCTGCTAGCCACCGTTGCGCGCCCTGCACTGTCCTCGCGAATTCCTTAACCGGAGACCGGGTGAGACCGCACGGGCGGCAAGCCCTCAGCGCCGACCGCCCCCACCGGGTGGCCCCCCGAAACCGCCTGGGCCTCCGGGGCCGCCGCCAGGACCACCGAAGCCTCCAGGCCCACCCAAGCCCCCGGGACCGCCCGCCGGTGCTCCCGGGAACGTGCCGGGGCCGCCCGGCGCGCCTCCGAAGGGACCGCCGCGCGGCGCCCCGAACCCGCCGTGGCCGTCCGCGCCCGGGATGCCGCCTGCGCCGGGGCGGGTGTCGATCGTCGGGCCGTGGGGGCCGCCGAGGCCGCCGAAGGGGCTCTGGCGGTTGCCGGGCTCGGCGCCGAGGCGACCGGGCATCTCCGGCAGGTCGGGCAGCTTCTGCAGGTCGAGGCGATCGCGCTCCCGCTCGAACCGCGGCGCGTCCGGCCGGGGCGGCTCCGGGGCGATCCGGTCCTCGACCCGGAGCCGCTCCAGGGTGAGCACGCCGTTAGGCGCGATGTCGGCGGTGAGCACGCCACGCACGCTGCCCTGGCGCGGCACACGCAGCCCCGCATAGCCCGACACGGCAAGCCCCGAGCCGAGATCGAGGCCGGTGCCGGCGCGACCGATATAGGCCTCGATCGACACCCGCTTGAGGCCCGGCGGGAACGGCAGCCCGACCTGGGCGGCGTTGGTCACGCTGAGGACTCCGAGCTCGGTCACGCCGGTCACCAAGGCGCGCTGGCCCGGGGGCAGGGCGTCGGCGCCCTTCAGGCGCAGGCCGCCGATGGCGAGGCCGCCGCCCGCGTCGCGACGCACCGGCCCGGCGACGCGGTCGGGCCCGGAGGTCCGCGTCTCGATCAGGCTCGCCACGATCACGCCGTCGGGGCGGCGCAGGCCGCTCACCGCCACCCGGCTGCCCGCCTGCCAGTCACCCGTGAGGCTGGCGGTATCGACCCGCTGGCCGAGCACGATCATCCGCCCCGGGGCGGTGGATTCGACCTTCCCGACCACTTCGCTGGTCACGTCGATGCGGCGTGTGCCGAGGCCGCCCCGTTCCGGCCGGGCGACCACGTGCACGACCTGCCCGATCTTCAGGTCCGCCGCCTTGGCGGGTTCCCCGTCGATCTGCACCGCGACTTCTGGCGGATAGGCGATGCGCAGGTCGTTGACGAAAATCGAGCCGAACCGGCGGATCGTGCCGATCACCCCGGTGCCGCCGATGCCGCGGTCGCCCTCGCCGAGGGGGCCGTCCTTCGGCTCCTCGATCATTTTCATGCCGGTGCCGCCGATGCCCTGATCGGGGGGACTCTCCTGCGGCCGGGCAATGCCCGGCAGCAGGGTGGCGGCGCCCGCGAGCAGACGCAGGACGAACCGGCGGTTCGGAGAGGATCGCACCGGCCGGCCTCTCAACGCCCGTCCGCGGGCCGGGCCGGCGGCGCGGCCTCGGCGTAGACGTAGAGGCCGAAATTCCAGCGGTATTCGCCGCCGGGATCGGTCTGGCAGGCGGCATGCGCCTCCCGGTTGGCCTGATGCAGGGCCTCCATGGCGATCTCGCGCGCCCGCGCTTCGAGCTTGGCCGCGAGTTCCTTGGACAGCCCATCGTAATGCACGGCGCGCTCCAGGAAGCGCGGCGTGTCGCCGACGATGTTGGCCACGCTCGCCGCGATGTGGTCGTGCAGGTTGCGACCGAAATAATAGAGCTGCGGTTCGGCCGAACCGTCCCCGCGCGGCACGTAGGCGGCTTCCGCCAGCACGATCCGATCCTGCGCGTCCAGGAAGGCGAGCCCGCGGTCGAGCCACTCGTCGAGCACCGCCCGGGGGCGCAGGTCGCGGGTCACCCCGGAGACCAGGGCCTCGAAGGACGGCGCGCCCGCATCGGCGGTGCGCGGCAGCGGCAGGGGCTGGCCCTGCGGATCGGTAAACGCCGGGTCGGCGATCCAGCGGGCGATGATCCGGCTTGTGCGCGAGACCACGGCCGGCACGACGCTCACCGGCGCCCCGGCCCCGCGCAGGCGCCGGACCTCCTTGCGGTGGATGCCGGTTAGCAGGGAGACGCGGCTGTCGGTCTGCTCCTTCCCGGGCAGGGCGAAGTCGTACTCGGCTACGTTCACGTAGAGCTCGCGCAGCAGATCGGTGAGCGCCGGAAAGGTGATGCCGCGGGCCACGAGCAGGCGGACCAGCGGCCGCAGCAGCCGCGCGAGCGGCGCGTGCAGGCCGGCGCCCTCCAGTTTGGTGTCGGTGCTCTCGGACATGGCGGCATCGTTAGCGAATGTGTCGTGGGAGACAATCCCACGGCGTGCGCATGCACACGCCGGAGCGGCGATTTCGGATTGACGTGGGAATTTTGCACACGTAACTCGGATGCGTGGTCAAATTTCCCACAGCGACGACGGAGCCCGGGACGATGCGAGCCGACATGCGCAGACTGGTGGTCGAAGCCCTGCCGCCCCTCACGCTCCCCACAACTGCGCCCTGCCGGACCCGGCAGACCAACCCCATGCCGCGGCTGAAGCGCCTCCTGTGCGTGCTCGCCGCCCTCGCACTGCCCGCCCTCGGCATCACCGTCGCGGACACGGTCCACCGTGCCGGCGAAACGAGAGCGTCGCAGGCCGCCGCCCCGGCCATCCCCCCAGACGGGGCGGCGGCAGCCTCCGGTCCCGTCACGCTCGCTCGCGCGGACAGGACCGCCGCGCTGACTCTGATCGCAGCGGAGGCGCGGTCGTGAGCGCGATGGTCCCGGCGGTGGGTGATGATACCCGGCAGACGCCCACCTGCGGAGGCGCGCCGATCCTCGATCTCGCGCTCTGCCTGATCCTGTCCGTGACGGTCGTCGGCCTGCTGCTCCTGGCCCTCTGACCCACGGCACGGTCGCAGGTTGGTCGGAGCGGCAGAGGACAACCACCGTCCCGTCGTATTACCGTGCCGGCAAACAGAATTCGCGGCCCGTGCCGATCCTGATCGATGAAGAGTGCCGACTCTGTGCAATATTCGTAACTGCCGATCTTGACGATATCGTCGCGTTCGGTCGCTATGCAGGGCGTTCGGCTTCGCGAATCCGTCTGCCGGTCGGGATCTCCGCGGCGCACCGGTGATGTGGCCGCCGAATGCCGCGTCGGTAGCGCCGCGGCGTCAGGAGGATCCCCGACGCAGGATTGGCCATGAACGCTTCCAGGCTCAACCCCATCGCGGCGGCTCTGCTCGCCCTCGGATTCGGCGTCTCCACCGCGACGGCGCAGGAGATTGTGCCGCCCGGGCCATCCGGGCAGGGCGCCCTCCTGATCTACGGCAATTTCTGCGGGCCCGGGAGCCGCGGCCCGGGCTATCCGCCGATCGACGCCCTGGACCGGGCCTGCGCGCACCACGATGCCTGCTGGCCCGATCCCGCCTCGGGCCGGCTGCCGGCTTGCGCCTGCAACCGACGCCTCCAGGTCGAGGCGGTCGTGGTCGCCCGAGACCCGCGCGCGCCGGCCGAGACCCGGCAGACGGCGCGGTTCATCTCCGACTTCGCCACGACGCTGCCCTGCGAGGACGCCTCCGCGCAGGCGCGTTGATTAGGCGTCGACGGGATCAGGCGGCGTCGGCCGGGCTCGCCGCCGCCTTGGGGCCGCCCTTGGCGACGCCGACCAGGGCCGGGCGCAGCACGCGCTCGCCGATCACGTAGCCGGTCTGCACGACCTGCACGACGGTGCCGGCCGGGACATCGGGGTTCGGCACCTCGAACATGGCCTGGTGCCGGTTCGGATCGAACTTCTGGCCCTGCGGCTCGACCGGCTTCACCCCGTGGCGCTCCAGGGTCTTGGCCAGGTCGCGCTCGGTCAGCTCGATCCCGTCGATCAGGCCCTTGAAGGCGCCGTCCGCGGCGGCCTTCGCGTCGGCCGGGACGCTGTCGAGGGCGCGGTGGATGTTGTCGGCCACGTTGAGTACGTCGCGGGCGAAGTTAGTGACCGCGTAGGCGCGGGCATCCGCGATCTCCCGCTCGGTCCGGCGGCGCAGGTTCTCCATCTCGGCCAGCGTGCGCAGCATCCGGTCCTTCAGCTCGTCGCGCTCGGCGGTCAGCAGGGCCAGGGCCTCGGCGACCGGATCGACGGACGGCGTCTCGGCGGCCTTGCCGCCCGACGCGGTCTCCTGGGCCGCGCTGGAACCGGCCTCGACCGTGGTCTGGCGCTGGTCATCCTGGGACATGTCGTTGCTCGTCATCGCGTTTCAGTCGTCAGTAGGGATAGGTGGGGGCAATCAGATTCGGCGCTGATATCTGACCCGGGGCGGCCGAAATCAACCCGTACGCTCACGCCTCGCGCGGCGGCGGCGCGGCGACCAGGGCCTCCAGCCCCTCGGCCCGGAGGGCGGCGACGTCGCCTGCGAACACGTCCAGCATCGCCTTGCGGATCGCCGCCTGCCGGTCGGGCTGCGTCACCCGGGTGCCAGTGAGGTCGGTGACGTAGAAGACGTCCACCGCGCGCTCGCCGAAGGTGGCGACATGCGCCGAGGTGATGTTGAGCGACAGCCGCCCGAACGCCGTGGTCAGCTCGTAGAGCAGGCCCGGCCGGTCGAGGCCGGTCACCTCCACCACGGTCTCGCGGGAGGACAGGGCGTTGTCGATCCCGACATCCGGCGGCACCAGGAAGGTCTTGGCCCGGGCGCTGGTCGGCGGGTGCTTGTCGGCCACGAGGTCAGCGATGCGAATCTCGCCCTTCAGGGAGCGCTCGATCGCGGCCGTGATGCGCTTGCTCCGGCGCAGCTCGTCCTCGTCGCGCTCGAAGGCCCGGGAGATGAAGATCGTATCGAGGGCGAAGCCGTCGGTCGTGGTGAAGATCTGCGCGTCGACGATGTTGCTGCCGGCCGCCGCGCAGGCCCCGGTGATGATCGCGAGCAGGCGGGGGTGGTCGGGCGAGTAGATCGTGATCTCGGTCACCCCGCGCACCGGATCGAGGGCCACGTCGGTGGCGCTGGTGCGGCCCTCGCTGAGCACGTCGCGCAGGAAGACCGCGTTCTTGAGCTGGCGGGTGCCGTCGACCTTCAGCCAATACGCCTGGCCGTGGCGCCCCGCATAGGCGTCGAACTCGTCCGATCCCCAGCCGGGCAGCTGCTCGCGCAGGCTCATCTGGACGAGGCGTACCCGGTCGGTGCGGGCGATCTCCGAATGGCCGCCCGAGAGGAACACCTCGGTCTCGTCGTAGAGGGTGCGGACCAGGGTGCCCTTCCAGGCGGTCCAGACCCCGGGGCCGACCGCGGTGATGTCGGCGACCGTCAGGATGGTCAGGAGCTTCAGCCGCTCCAGGCTCTGCACCACCGAGGCGAAGCGCTCGATCGTCTTGGCGTCAGACAGGTCGCGGCTCTGCGCGGTCATCGACATCAGCAGGTGATGCTCGACCAGCCAAGTCACGGTCTCGGTCTCGGCCTCGGTGAGGCCGAAGCGCGGGCAGAGCCTTTCGGCGATCGCAGCCCCGGCGATCGAGTGGTCCTCGGGCCGGCCCTTGGCGATGTCGTGCAGCAGGATCGCCACGTAGAGCGCCGTGCGGTTGTGGACCGTGTGGATCAGGCGCGAGACCAGTGGATAGGCCTCGTCGACGCGGCCCGACTCGATCGCCGCCAGCACCCCGACGGTGCGCAGCAGGTGCTCGTCCACCGTGAAGTGGTGGTACATGTTGAACTGCATCATCGCGACGATGCGGCCGAAATCCGGGATGAAGCGGCCGAGCACGCCGGCCTCGTTCATCTCGCGCAGGGCCTCCTCGGGGGCATTGCGCGAGGTCAGGATCTCGAGGAACAGCCGGTTGGCCTCGGTGTCCGACCGCAGGGTCGGGGTGATCAGGCGTCGCGACCGGTTCGCCAGCCGCTTGGCGTCCGGGTGGATCGCCAGGTTGTGCCGGTCGGCCAGCCAGAACAGGCGGATCAGGTTGACCGGATCGCGCTCGAACGCGTCCTCGGCGCGCAGGTTCACCCGGCCGTGGTCGATCCAGAAGTCCTCGGCCTCGATGGCGGTGGCGCGGAACCGGTCGCGGAACCGGCCGATCCAGCGGTCAAGCACCGGCGTGCGCTTGGCATGGCGCGCCTCCAGCTCGGCGCAGACGATGGCGGTGAGGTCGCCGACATCCTTGGCGACGCGGAAATAGGCCTTCATGAAGCGCTCGACCCCGGACAGGCCGCCGCGCGCCTCGTAGCCGAAGCGCTCGGCGATCCGCGGCTGCAGGCCGAAGGACAGCCGCTCCTCCGACCGCTTGGTGACGAAGTGCATGTGGCAGCGGACCCGCCACAGGAACTCGTCGCAGCGCTCGAACAGCGCGTATTCCTCCTGCGTGAACAGGCCGGCGCCGACGAGTTCCATCTGGTCGCGCACCCGGTAGGTGTATTTGGCGATCCAGAACAGCGTGTTCAGGTCGCGCAGGCCGCCCTTGCCGTCCTTGACGTTGGGCTCGACCAGATAGCGCGAGGAGCCGGCCTTCGAGACCCGGGCGTCGCGCTCGCGCAGCTTGGCGTCCACGAATTCGGCGGCCGAGCCGACCACCAGCTCGGCATCGAAGCGCGTCACCAGCTCCTCGAACAGGATCCGCGTGCCGAACAGGTAGCGCGCTTCCAGGAGCGCGGTGCGGATCGTCATGTCGGCCTTGGCCTCGCGGAGGCATTCCTCCACGGAGCGGGTGGCGTGGCCGACCTTCAGCTTCAGATCCCACAGGACGTAGAGCATCCCCTCGACGACGCTCTCGGACCAGGCGGTCTGCTTGTAGGGCAGCAGGAACAGCAGATCGATGTCGGAGCCGGGCGCCATCGTGCCCCGGCCGTAGCCGCCGGTGGCGACCACGGCGAGCTGCTCGCCGGTCGACGGGTTGTCGTTGGGGTAGAGCTGACGCACCACGGCGTCGTGGATCGTCCGCACCACGGCGTCGGTCAGCTCCGACAGGGCCTGTGCGCAACGGAGGCCATTGCGGTCCTCGAGCAGTTGCGCCTCCGCGGCGCGGTGGCCCTCCTCGATGACCCGGCGCAGCTCGGGCACGAGCGCAGCGCGGAGCTTGGTCGGCTCGCGGGCTTCGCGGTCGAGGTTTTCAAGGACCGTTTCGAGGGCGGCGACGGGATCGAACATGCCTCCCGTTAGCATGATATGCCTACGCCGCCAGCCGTGCGGTGATGCGCCGCGCACAGCGGTTCCTCTGGCCCGGATGCCCGCTCGTAGCCAGGAGG
Source organism: Methylobacterium sp. E-066 (assembly GCF_022829635.1). Taxonomy (GTDB): domain Bacteria; phylum Pseudomonadota; class Alphaproteobacteria; order Rhizobiales; family Beijerinckiaceae; genus Methylobacterium. The sequence continues at coordinate 42,651 of NZ_JAKSYO010000150.1, read as the reverse complement.
GCACCTGGGCCACGGTCCGATGCTTCTGCGCGGACGGGCGCCATCACTCCGCGGCCGGCAGGTTGAGGGCCAGGAGCCGGCCGGTGCGCGATCGGGTGGTCACGCCGGGGGTAGAACCCTCGGCCCGCCGCCTGGCATCGGCGATGGCGGCGTGGACGCCGTCCACCGCCAGGATCAGGGCGCTCACCGTCCGGGCGTCGATGCTGCGCTCCCGGGCGTAGCAGACGACATCGGCCACGAGCCCGTCGGTCTCGATCGCGATTTCGTCGAGTTCGGCCGTGCTGGTGGCGGCCCGCACCTCGCGCATGATGTCGAGCAGGCGGTCGAGCACGATGTCGATGCGCTCCCGGCGCTTGCGGGCCAGCCGCTGGCCGATCCAGGCGATGCCGGAGCCGATCGTGCCGCCGAAGAAGGCGAGCAGGTAGATGTAATCCTCATAGCGATCGAGGAAGGTCTGCTGCTCGCGCTCGAAATAGTCGACGGCGCCGGGATGGTTCGGCAGGCGCGCCGAGGTCGCCGCGACCGTGGTGTCGAAATCCGGCGCCTTCATCAGCTTGGCGGCGGGAGCCGCCGCGGCGAGCCGCGAGCGCCACTCGAACAGGTGCTGCGTTGCCGAGGCGATCGCGACCCGGCTGACCGAGCCCCGCGCCATCAGGCGATAGGACGCCCCGACGGTGCGGACATCTTCGTCCGGGCGCTTCGGGCGGCCGCCGAAGGTCCCGGCCGGGATCGTCACCGCCTGCAATTCCGGAAAGCGCTGCAGGATCGCGTCCCCGTCCGGGATCGACACGAAGCCGATCTTGCGGTCGGGGGAGCCCAGCTCGATGGCGCGCACCACCGCGCCGGCGGTCTTCGAGGCGGGGCTCGCGATCACCGCCACCGCGTCGACGCGCTTTTCGGCAAGCGCCGCCGTGACGTCGCCGATCTTCAGCGGCACCACCTGCACGTGGCCGGCCGCGATCTCCGTCTCACCGGCCGCGTGGCTTCCCTCCGGCTGATCTTCAGCCGGGCTGTCCGGCAAAAGATCGTAGAAGGAGAGCAGGTTCGTCAGGAACGGCAGATCGGCGCCGTGGCGCACGACGATGCCGAGGCGCTTGCGCGCGAGCGCCGGAACGTCCTCGATCTCGGCCCCCTCCGGCGCCGCGATCACCAGGGCCTCGTCGTGCAGGATTGCCAGGGTCAGGCCGTTCTCGGGCAGGAACACGTCGGGCCGCACCACCGCGAGGTCGGCGCGGTTCCGCTGGAGCGCCAGGGCGCTGTCGCGCACGTCGCTGAAGCGGACGACCCGGAGCCGGACATCCTCGCGGCTCCGGTCGAGGGCGTTGGCATAGGCCTCGATCAGGGTGGCCTCGGCCCCGTCCTGGGGGCCGACCGCCACCGTGAGGGTGGTCGGGCGCGACAGATAGACGATGCCGGCCGCGACCGCGGCCAGCCCGAGGGCGACCAGAACGAGGAGCCACTCGCGGCGCATCAGGATCGTCGCCGCGACGCGCAGGCGTCGCCGCCACGGGCCGTGGGTGAGATCGGGCGAAGGACTATGCTCCGGACCATGGCCGAGCCTGTCGCGTTGCGCGCGTTCCATCCCCACGTCATGGAACGCAAACCTGTCGAGATCGTGAAGAACCGGTGAAACCACCAAACGTTGCAGAATCCGGGCCAGGAACCCGCACTACGGAGCGTCGGCCGCCCGGCCCGGTCAGCGCGGCCTGGCTGCAGCGTGTCGCGCTCTACTACCTGGAGCGCTACAGCGCCTCGACCGAGATGCTGCGCCGGACCCTGAGCCGGCGCGTCGACAAGCGCGCCCGTCTGCGCGGCGAGGATCCGTCCGCCTTCGCCGAGATGATCGCCGCCACCGTGGCGCGGGCGGTCTCGGCCGGCCTGGTGGACGATGTCCGCTTCGCCGATACCCGGCTCGCCACGCTGCGCCGGCGCGGCACGTCGAGCCGGGGCGCCGCGGCGAAGCTCGCCGCCAAGGGGGTGCCCCGCGACGTGGTCGAGGCCACGATGCGGGCCGAGCGCGAGGCGATCCCTGAGGCGGAGGCCGCCGATATCGAGTTGCAGGCGGCCCGCGCCTACGCCAAGCGGCGACGCCTCGGCACGCATCGCCGGCCCGACACGCGGGAGCTCTACCGCGACCGCGACCTCGGCGCCCTGGCCCGGGCCGGCTTTTCCTATGACCTCGCCCGCCGGGTGGTCGATGCCGACCCGGACGAGGTGGAGTGATCGATCAGGCCCGAGCCTTCGGCCGCTTCGGCGCTCGGCCGTCCGCGCTTCGGCAGCAGACGGAAGACCTCCGGCACCGCACTCGCCGGTCGCAGTTCGGCCAGTTCCGCGTCGGTCATCACGGGATTGTCGCAGACCGCATCCCAATCGTCCTGCGTGTAGCCGGGATCTGGGCGATCCGGTGATTGCGCTGTGTCCTGCATGGGCGCCTCCTTGGCGGAATCGTGCGCGAAGTACTGTTTACCCCGGGGTGCGGCATCGCGGACGGGGGCCGGGCGCGGGTCGGTCTTGCCTCTTCGGGCGTGTCGTTCATTGTCTGTTCGATGGATGAAACCCTGGCCAAGAAACTGCGCATCCTGGCCGATGCCGCCAAGTACGATGCCTCCTGCGCCTCCTCGGCGGCGCCGAAGCGCGCGGCCGGCAAGGATGGGCTGGGCTCAACCACCGGGGCGGGCATCTGCCACGCCTACACGCCGGACGGGCGCTGCGTCTCGCTGCTGAAGATCCTGTTGACCAACTGGTGCCTGTTCGACTGCGCCTATTGCATCAACCGGCGATCCTCGAACGTGCGGCGGGCGAAGTTTACCGTCGAGGAGGTCGTGAACCTCACCCTCAACTTCTACCGGCGCAACTACATCGAGGGCCTGTTCCTGTCGTCCGGCATCATCAAGTCGCCCGACCACACCATGGAGCTGCTGACCCGGGTGGCGAAGTCGCTCCGGCGCGACCATGGCTTTGCCGGCTACATCCATCTCAAGTCGATCCCCGAGGCGAGCCCCTGGCTGATCGAGGAGGCCGGCCTCTACGCCGACCGGCTCTCGATCAACGTCGAATTGCCCACCGAGGCGAGCCTGGAGCGCCTCGCCCCCGAGAAGGACGGCGCCGCGATCCAGAACGCCATGGCGCAGATCGGCGAGCGCATCGTCGAGGCCAAAGCCGAGAAGCGGCGCTTCTCCCCGGCGGGGCACTCGACCCAGGTGATCGTCGGGGCCGATGCCACCACCGACGAGGCCCTGATCCGCAAGAGCGCGCATCTCTACGGCAGCGTCGGCCTGAAGCGGGTCTATTACTCGGCCTTCAGCCCGATCCCGGACGGCTCGGCGATCCTGCCGCCGAAGCCGCCGCCCCTCCAGCGCGAGCACCGGCTATACCAGGCCGATTGGCTGTTGCGGTACTACGAATTCACCCCCGACGAAGTCGCCGACGCCTCTGAGGGTGGCATGCTCGCCCTCGACATCGACCCCAAGCTCGCCTGGGCGCTCAAGCACCGCGAAAAGTTTCCCGTGGACGTGAACAAGGCCGACCGGGAATGGCTGCTGCGGGTGCCGGGCCTCGGGGCCAAGGCGGTCGATAAGATCATCACGGCGCGCCGCCACGCGACCCTGCGCCTCGACGACGTCGCCCGGCTGACCTCGGGGCTGAAGCGGGCGCGCCCGTTCCTGATCGCCGCCGATCACCGCCCGGTCGGGCTCACCGACCGGCTCGACTTGCGCGAACGCCTGGTCGAGCCAGCGCGGCAGCTGAGCCTGTTTTGATGAAGGCCGGAACCGCGATTTTCCCTCCCCCCTCTGCGGGGGAGGGTGGCCCGCGAAGCGGGTCGGGAGAGGGGAGCGACGATTCCAGACAGTGCGCTACGATTGCCCCATCCACGAACGTCGCGCTGCCCCTCTCCCGACCCTCGCTGACGCGAGGCCCACCCTCCCACGCAATGGGGGGAGGGGATGCGCGTCGGCCGCAGAGCATCCTCCTGCGTCCGGGTGCCGATCTCACCGGCTTCCGCGATGCCGCGCGCCGCCTCGTCGCGCAGGGCGTCCCCCCCGAGGCGGTGGCGTGGTCGGTGACGGATTCGCCCGGTCTGTTCGGCGCCGAGTCGGTTCAGGCTGCAAGCGCACCGCTCGCCCTGCCCAAAGCCGTCGCCGGCCTGATCCCCCAGGTGATCCCGCACCGCGATCCCGAGCGCTACGGCCTGCTCTACGCCCTGATCTGGCGGGTCTGCCAGGGCGAGCGGCACCTGATGGAGGTCGGCAGCGATCCGCTGGTCCATCGCCTGCACCGGATGGCGAAGGCGATCGGGCGCGACCTGCACAAGATGCACGCGTTCCTGCGCTTCCGCCGCGCCGAGGATTCGGGCGGCGAGCATTTCGTGGCGTGGTTCGAGCCCGACCATCACATCCTGGAGGCGGCCGCGCCGTTCTTCGTCGCGCGCTTTCGCGGCATGCGCTGGTCGATCCTGACGCCCGACGGCTCGGCGCATTGGGATACGGACACCTTGACCTACGGCCCACCCGGGGACCGGGCGGCGCTGCCCGAGGGCGACGGCTTCGAGGCCGGCTGGCAGACCTACTACGAGAGCACGTTCAACCCGGCCCGCACCAATCTCCGGGCGATGCGGGCGGAGATGCCCAAAAAATACTGGCGCAACATGCCCGAGACCGCCGCGATCCCCGCCCTCGTCCGGGCGGCGGCGGGGCGGACCGAAGCCATGATCGAGAGGGAGCCGACCTTGCCCACACGCCGCGAACCCGCCCGCGCCGTCGCCGCCATGGCCGACCAGGATCCGAAGACCCTCGACGAGCTGAACGCGATCATCAAGCGGACCGAGCCGCTGGTCCCGGGCGCCACGCAGGCCGTGCTCGGCGAGGGGCCGGTCGGCGCGACCATCGCCTTCGTCGGCGAGCAGCCGGGCGACCAGGAGGACCGGCAGGGCCGACCCTTCGTCGGGCCGGCGGGGCAATTGCTCTCGCGGGCCATGGCGGAGGCCGGGATCGACCGGGGGGCGAGCTACCTCACGAACGCGGTCAAGCATTTCAAGTTCGAGGAGCGCGGCAAGCGCCGCATCCACCAGAAGCCCACGGCCGGGGAGGTCAGCCACTACCGCTGGTGGCTCGACCGGGAGCTCGACTTCGTGGCCCCGAAGCTTGTGGTCGCGCTCGGCGCCACCGCCGTGCTGGCGCTCACCGGCAAGGCGGTTCCGATCACGCGGGGGCGCGGCCCGTTCCGGTTCGATCGGCTCGACAACCGCTTCCAGGGCTTCATCACCGTCCACCCGTCCTACCTGCTGCGCCTGCCCGACGAGGCCAAGGCGGAGGCCTACGCGGCCTTCGTGGACGACCTGCGCCGGGTGGAGGAGATCGGGCGCGAATTGGCCGCGTGATCGACCATCGCTGCTGTGCCTCGCCAACCTGGTGTGTATGCGGATATCGGGGCTGGCGCCCTATCGCCCAGTTTCTGTTAACCTGCTGCCGATCGCATCCGCCCGGCCCCTCTGCCATGGACAGCCACGACGCCCTCGCCATCCTGCGTGCCAACGAGGCGGAGTTGCGCCGCCGCGGCGTCCGACACGCGGCTCTGTTCGGCTCCGTCGCCCGCGGCGAGGCCCGGTCTGACAGCGACCTCGATGTGATGATCGAGATCGACCCGGAGCGGGTACGTGACCTGTTCACCTATGTGGGCCTGTGCCGGTTCATTGACGACCTGTTCCCGGTTCCGGTCGACGTGGCGGACCGCCAGGGCCTCAAGGAACGCGTCCGGAAGAGGGCCGAGCGCGATGCCGTTTCAGCCTTCTGAGCGGGCGCTGGACGCGTGCGAGGACATCATCGTCAACGCCCGGTCCGCCGAGCATTTCGTTGCGGGGATGACTTTCGAGGCGTTCGAGGCGGATCTGCGAACCAACTATGCCGTGGTTCGCTGCCTGGAAATCATCTCGGAAGCGAGCCGCCGTCTGACGGACGAGATGCGGGCGCGGCACCCGAACGTGCCGTGGCGCGACATCGCAGACGCGGGCAACGTCTACCGTCACGGCTATCACCGGGTCATGCTGGACAACGTCTGGCGGACCGTTCACGAGCGCTTGGCCGACCTCGTTGCGGCCTGCCGGGCCGAGCTGGACCGCGCGCCCGAGCCCTGATCGCCCCGAGACGCCTTCGCCCATGACTGTCGAGCGCCCATGACCGTCGAGACCGCCGCCGCAAGTCCCAAAAAAGTCGGCCCGGGCGATCAGGTGATCCTGGTCGATGGCTCCTCGTTCATCTTCCGGGCCTATTTTCAGTCGATCAACCAGGACCAGAAGTACAATTCGCGGCCCTCTGACGGCTTGCCCACCGGCGCCGTGCGGCTGTTCTGCACCAAGATCGCGCAGTTCATCCAGGAGGGGGCCGCCGGCACGATGCCGACCCATCTCGGCATCGTCTTCGACAAGTCCGAGGGCTCGTTCCGCAAGGAGATGTTCCCGGACTACAAGGGCCACCGCCCGGACGCGCCCGACGACCTGAAGCGGCAGATGCCGCTGATGCGCGACGCGGTGCGGGCCTTCGGCCTGCACGCGGTGGAGCTGGAGCGCTACGAGGCCGACGACCTGATCGCCACCTACACCCGGCAGGCGGAGGCAAGGGGCGCCGGCGTCATCATCGTCTCCTCCGACAAGGACCTGATGCAGCTCGTCGGGCCGCTGGTCCGGTTCTACGATTTCGAATCCGGCGCCAAGGGCAAGGCCGGCTACCGGCCCGAGCGCAACCTCGATGTCGAGGCGATCATCGCCAAGTGGGAGGGGCTGCAGCCCAACCAGATCGGCGACGCGCTGGCGCTGATCGGCGACACCTCCGACAACGTCCCCGGCGTGCCCGGCATCGGCCTGAAGACCGCCGCGGCCCTGATCAAGGAGTTCGGCAGCCTCGAGGCGCTGCTGGAGCGGGCCGGCGAGATCAAGCAGCCCAAGCGCCGGGAGACCCTGCTGGCCAATGTCGATCAAGCCAAGCTGTCGCGCAAGCTGGTGGCTCTGGTGGAGGACGTGCCGGTCCCGGTCGACCTGGACAACCTGCGCGTCCCCGAGCCCGACCCGCAAAAGCTCGTCGGCTTCCTGAAGGCGATGGAGTTCAACACCCTGACCCGCCGCATCGCTCAGATGCTGCATGTCGACCCCGAGGCGGTGAAGCCGGATCCGGCGCTGCTGCCGGGCGCCAAGCCCCATGGTTCCAGCAACGGCGCCGGCGGCAGCGATGCAGTGCCGTTCTTTGGCGATTCCGTGCCGCCGGACCCGGAGACCGCGGCGGCCGGCGCTGAGCGGCCCCCGGGCGCCGCCCCGCCCGAGGGCAGTGAGGTCGATCCCTTCGCCGATCTCGACCTGCCGGACGCGCCGGCCAAGCCCCGGGCGCCGATCGAGGCGACGCCGGGCAACGTGGTCGCCGCACGCGCCGCGGAGGCGGTGGCGCCGTTCGACACCGCCGCCTACGAGACCGTCGCGTCCCTGGAGCAGCTCGACGCCTGGATCGCCGAGGCCGAGGAGGCCGGGGTGGTCGCAGTCGATACCGAGACCGACGCCCTCGACGCGCACAAGGCCGGGCTGGTCGGCGTCTCCCTGGCCACCGCCACCGGCCGGGCCTGCTACATCCCGCTGGCCCATATCCAGGCCGCGAAGGTGCAGGCCGATTCCACCGACCTGTTCGGCGAGGGCGCGGCGGCTTCCGACGTGGCCGAGCCGGTGCCGGGCCAGATCCCCCTCGACGCCGCCATCGCCCGGCTGAAGCCGCTCCTCGAGAATCCCGGGGTGCTGAAGGTCGGCCAGAACCTGAAATACGATTGGGTCGTGCTCGCCCGCTACGGCATCGAGATCGCGCCGTTCGACGACACGATGCTGATCTCCTACGTGCTCGATGCCGGCAAGGGCGGCCACGGCATGGACGAGCTGGCCCGCCGCCATCTCGGCCACCAGCCGATCACGTTCTCCGATGTGGCCGGTACGGGCCGGAACAAGGTCAGCTTCGACCGGGTCGCCATCGACAAGGCCACGGCCTACGCGGCCGAGGATGCGGACGTCACTTTGCGCCTGTGGCGGATGATGAAGCCGCGCCTCGTCGCCGAGCGGCGCGTGGCCGTCTACGAGACCCTGGAGCGGCCGCTCCTGCCGGTGATCGCCCGGATGGAGCAGCGCGGCATCCGGGTCGACCGCGAGATGCTGAGCCGGCTCTCGGGCGATTTCTCGCAGATCCTGGTCCGCCTGGAGGAAGAGATCCAGGAGGATGCCGGCGAGAAATTTTCGGTCGGCTCGCCCAAGCAGATCGGCGACATCCTGTTCGGGAAGATGGGCCTGCCGGGGGCGAAGAAGACGCCCTCTGGCCAGTGGGCGACGCCCGCGACCCTTCTCGAAGAACTGGCCCAGGCCGGGCATCCCCTCCCCAAGAAAATCCTGGAGTGGCGCCAGCTCTCGAAGCTGAAATCCACCTACACGGATTCGCTCCAGACCCATGCCGACCGGGAGACGGCCCGGGTCCACACCTCGTTCTCGCTGGCGGCGACCACGACGGGCCGCCTGTCCTCCTCCGAGCCGAACCTCCAAAATATCCCGATCCGCACCGAGGAGGGCCGCCGCATCCGCCGCGCCTTCGTGGCCGCGCCGGGCAACCGGCTGATCTCAGCGGATTACTCGCAGATCGAATTGCGGCTCCTCGCCCACATGGCCGACATCCCGGAGCTGCGCAAAGCGTTCGAGGACGGCATCGACATCCATGCGGCGACCGCCTCGGCGATGTTCGGCGTGTCGCTCAAGGACATGACCCCGGACCTGCGGCGCCGGGCCAAGACCATCAATTTCGGCATCATCTACGGCATCTCGGCCTTCGGGCTGGCCGACCGGCTCGGCATCGGCCGGGAGGAGGCGTCGGCGTTCATCAAGCAGTATTTCGAGCAGTTCCCGGGCATCCGCGACTACATCGACACCACCAAAAAGATCTGCCGGGACAAGGGCTACGTCACGACGCTGTTCGGCCGGGTCTGCCACTATCCGCAGATCCGCTCCAACAACCCCTCCGAGCGCGCCAGCGTCGAGCGCCAGGCGATCAACGCCCCGATCCAGGGCTCGGCCGCCGACATCATCCGCCGGGCCATGTCCCGGATCGAGGGGGCGCTCACCGCCCAAAAACTCAACGTCAGCATGCTGCTGCAGGTGCACGACGAGCTGGTCTTCGAGGCCGCCGAGGATGAGGTCGAGCGCGCGATCCCGATTATTTCCAGCGTGATGGAGGAGGCCCCGGCGCCGGCTCTGACGCTGCGGGTGCCGCTGGTGGTGGAGGCCAAGGCGGCGGGGAATTGGCAAGAGGCGCATTGACAGCGTTCGCCGGCGCGATCCGGGGGCTCAACCCCTCGTCGCGCCGCGAATGCGGCGGCTACGGGCAGCATCGCAGGACGTCGCTGATGAACGCGTCCTTGGCGGCCCGGTACAGCGTCATCGGGTGATCATGGTGGGCGCGCTTCAGCGCATTGTAGCGGGCCACCAGTTCGGGATCAGCGCGCAGGGCCGCGGCGAAACGGTGGAAGACGTCTAAGGGCCCGCCTTTGACGGTGAGCTGGATCCCGAGATGCGGCATCCGGCCGGCATCCTCGAAGGCTGCGAAGTCATCGGTGCGGACTGAACCGTCGTTGCGCGCGAAGCGTGCCGCGAGGCAGCTTTCCGCGGCGGCGAAGTCCTGGCCCTCGACCCGGACCACGATATCGAGATCCCCTTTGGTCAAGCAGCCCGGTATGGCCGTGGCGCCGACGTGCAGGATCTCCGTCGCGGCCGGCAGGACCGGCTCAAGTGTGCGGCGGACGACCGCGAACAACTGTTCCGCGGCTGCGCGGGCCGCGCCATCGTCTTCGATCAGGCGGAAGCGCTGAGCATGGGGCATGGCGAGCGATCTTCTATTTAGGCTGCGCGGCCTTGGAAGTACGGTCGAAGACGGTCATACGCGGCATTAGCCATGATGCAGATCACAATCGCCCCGTGACCGACTCCCTGGCCTTCCTCTCCGGCGGCGGCGAGGCCGCGCGGCTGATTCTTGCGCGGGACTGGTCCGGCCATCCCCTCGGCCCCCCAAAAGCCTGGCCGGCGGAGTTTCGCGCCGCCCTGTCGCTGGTGCTCAACTCGCCGGAATCGATGATCCTGGCCTGGGGGCCGGATCTGCATTTCTTCTTCAACGACACCTACGTTCCCCTGCTCGGGCCGCGGCTGCCCTGGGCCATGGGCGCGCGGTTCGATGAGGTCTGGGCCGATGGCTGGGCACAGGCCAAGCCGATCATCGAGGCCGCCATGGATGGCCGGCCCGAACGGTTCATCGACCTGCCGTGGCGGCTCGACACCGACCGGGGCGCGCAGGACACGTGGTGGACCTTCTCGTATTCGCGCGTGCTCGACGCGGACGGCAAGGTCGTCGGGCTGTTCATCCTCACCAACGAGACCACCGGCCGCGTCCTGGCCGATGCCGCCCTCGCGGAGAGCCAAGCCCGGCTGGAGACGGCGCTCGCGGAGCTGCGCGACCTCAACGCCTCCCTGGCCCGGCAGGTCGAGGAGCGCACCGCCGACCGCAACGCCCTGTGGACCCTCTCCTCCGACATGATGCTGCGCTGCCTGTTCGACGGGACGATCACCGCGGTGAACCCGGCCTGGACGGAGGTGCTGGGCTGGCGCGCCGACGCGCTCGTCGGCACCAACCTGATCGACTTCGTCCATCCGGACGATCTCGATCGCACCGGCGAGGGCGCACGGCAGCTGTCCGAGGGCGGGAGCCTCGCGCGCTTCGACAACCGCTACCGCCACTGGGACGGCAGCTACCGCTGGATCACCTGGGCGGCCCGGCCCGGGGACGGGGTGATCAACGCGGTCGGGCGCGACTTCACCGGGGAGCGCGAGCGCGCCGACGCCCTGGCGGCCGCCGAGGAGGCCCTGCGCCAGTCGCAGAAGATGGAGGCGGTCGGCCAGCTCACTGGCGGCATCGCGCACGACTTCAACAACCTGCTGGCCGGCATCTCGGGCTCGCTGGAGCTGATCCAGACCCGGCTGGCCCAAGGCCGCGTCATGGATGTGGATCGCTACATCAATGCCGCCCAGGGCGCGTCGAAGCGCGCCGCCGCCCTCACGCACCGCCTGCTCGCCTTCTCCCGCCGGCAGACCCTCGACCCGAAACCCACCGACGTGAACCGGCTGGTGGCCGGCCTGGAGGAGCTGATCCGGCGCACGGTCGGCCCCGCCGTCACCGTCGCGGTGGCCGCCGATGCCGGCCTGTGGCCGGCCCTGGTCGACCCGCCGCAGCTCGAGAACGCGCTGCTCAACCTGTGCATCAACGCCCGGGACGCGATGCCGGAGGGCGGCCGGATCACGATCGAGACCGTCAACGCCACCTTCGACGCGCGCGAAGCCCGCCGCCTGGACATGCCGCCGGGGCAGTATCTCGTGCTGCGCGTCATCGATACCGGCACCGGCATGCCGCCGGAGATCGTCGCGAAGGTGTTCGAGCCGTTCTTCACCACGAAGCCGATCGGCCAGGGCACCGGCCTCGGCCTGTCGATGATCTACGGCTTCGCCCAGCAATCGGGTGGCGAGGTGCGGATCGTCTCGGAGGTCGGCCGGGGCACCCATGTCTGCCTCTACCTGCCCCGCCACCGCGGCGACGTGGCGGAGGAGGATCCACACGCCATCCCGGGGGCGCCGGCCCGGGCAGCGCCGGGGGAGACCGTGCTGGTGGTCGACGACGAGCCGACCGTGCGCATGCTGGTCACCGAGGTGCTGGAGGATCTGGGCTACACGGCGATCGAGGCGGCCGACAGCGTCGCCGGCCTCAAGGTGCTGCAATCCGACGTGCGCATCGACCTGCTGGTCAGCGATGTCGGGCTGCCCGGCGGCATGAACGGCCGGCAGATGGCCGAGGCCGGGCGGGCCACGCGCCCCGGCCTCAAGGTGCTGTTCATCACCGGCTACGCGGAGAACGCGGTGCTGGGCAACGGCCAGCTCGACCCCGGCATGCAGGTGATCACAAAACCGTTCGTGGTCGAGGTGCTGGGCGCGCGCATCCGCGAGATGATCGGAACGGCTTGACCGCGCGACCCGTCTTAGCCTGAACAGACGAAACGAACCAACCGGGAGGACAGGATGCGGGCGCTGCTGTGCACGAAGCTCGATGGGCCGGAGCATCTGGCGATCGTGGAGCGTCCCGATCCGGTGCCGGGCCCCGGGCAGGCCCTGGTGCGGATCCGGCTCGCCGCCCTCAATTTCTTCGACACGCTGATCGTCGCCGGCCGCTACCAGGTGAAGCCGCCGCTGCCGTTCTCGCCGGGCGGCGAGGGCGTCGGCGTGGTCGAGGCGCTGGGGGAGGGGGCCTCGGGCGTCGCCGTGGGCGATCGGGTGATCGTCCATGCCGGCCATGGCTGCTGCGCAGAGCTGATCGCCATCGACGCGGCGAAACTCACGCCTGTGCCGGAGGCCGTGCCGGACGCGCAGGCCGCGGGGCTCACCATCACCTACGGCACCTCGCTGCACGCGCTGGCCAACCGGGCGCAGGTGAAGCCGGGCGAGTGGCTCGCCGTGCTGGGCGCCTCCGGCGGCGTCGGCCTCGCCGCGGTGGAGCTCGGCCGCCTGATGGGGGCCCGGGTGATCGCCTGCGCCTCCTCGGAGGAAAAACTCGCGGTCGCCCGCGCCCACGGCGCCGAGGCCACCCTGGTCTACGATCCCACGACCCTGAAGGACGAACTGCGCCGGATCAGCGGCGGCGGGGTCGACGTGGTCTACGACGCGGTCGGCGGCGACTACGCCGAGCCGGCCCTGCGGGCGCTGGCCTGGCGCGGCCGCTACCTCGTCATCGGTTTCGCGGCCGGCGGCATCCCGCGCCTGCCGCTCAACCTGATGCTCCTGAAGGAGCTCGACGTGCAGGGCGTCCACTGGGGCGCCTTCCTCGACCGCGAGCCGGAGGCGCACCGGGCCGACCAGCGCCGGCTGCTCGCCTGGGTCGCCGAGGGCAAGCTCACCGCGCAGGTCCACGGCACCTACGAGCTCGCCGATTTCCCAGAGGCCTTCGGCCTGCTGACCCGCCGGGCGGCGGTGGGGAAGGTGCTGCTGCGGCCGTGATCCGGCAGGCCGTCGCGGCGATCGCCGGTTCTCTACTTCCAATTGGGCTCAAGGGAATCGTGTCAGGCTATAAAGCGAGCCTGCGAGGGAATTTGTTCGTCATGCCGTCTGTCGGTCACCGATTTTTTAAATCAAAGCGCTGTCTTTAAATCCATCTTGTCACGCTGGCGCGGTAATATCTTACGCAGTGACGCGGGGGTGGAGAGTGAGATGCGGTTCGGTCGCAGCATAACGGTCCGGTTGTTCCTGGTTTCGTGTATCGGTCTTGTTCTTCTGGTCGTAAATTCATTATGCAATATTGTAAGTATCAAAGACGTGCATGATTCGGCCCGGGAGATGCGGGACGTCTGGAACGTGAAGAATCACGAGCTGGACGAGCTGCAGTTCCTGGCGCTGCGGTACCACACCACGACGATCCGCAAGGTCATCGCCGAGGACAGCGCCGAAAACCGCGACCTGGACGCGGAATTTACCGAGATGGATGCGGCCATCCCGGAGAAATTCCAGCGGTATCGGTCGCATATCGGATCGCCGCGCGAGACCGGCCTGTGGAACGCGTTCGAGGCGCGGTGGCAGGCCTATCTGGCGTCCCGGGAGGCCATCGTCGCCGCGCTCAAGCGCGGTGACCGCACCGCAGCCCGCGACGCCATCGCGCCGGCCCGCGGCCCTCTGGTGGGCGCCTTCGGAGCGTTGGCGGATCTCGCCAAGGTCAATGCCGAGGGCACGCAGACCGCGACGAAGCGCGCCGAGGACGCCTACACCACCGCCTGGACGGTGACGGTCGCCGTTCTGATCGCGGGTTTGGCCGCGACGGCCGGAGCCTTCTGGCTGATCCTGCGGGGCGTCGCCCGCCCGATCCGCACCATGACGGACATCATGACCCGGCTGGCCGCGCAGGACCTGTCCGTCGCCGTTCCCTATGCCGAACGGCAGGACGAGATCGGCGCCATGGCGGCGTCCGTGCAGGTCTTCAAGGACGGCCTGATCCGGGCGCACGCCCTGGAGGCGGAGACCGCTCAGGCGCGGCAGGCCGCCGAGGAGCAGCGCAAGACCGGCATGCGCCAGATCGCCGACGCCTTCGAGGGCGCCGTGGGCGGCATCATCGGGACGGTCTCGGGGGCCGCCGCGGCGTTGCAGGCCACGGCCACCACCATGACCAGCACGGCTTCCGGCGCCGCCAGCCAGTCCCTGCGGGTGGCGAGCGCGGCCGAGCTCGCCGCCGCCAACGTCAACACCGCCGCCTCGGCTGCGGAGGAACTGGAAAGCTCAGTCCAGGAGATAGGCCGCCAGGTCTCGAACGCGGCGGCGCTGACCCAGGCCGCCGTCGAGGATGCCGCCTCGACCGCCCATCTGGTGCAGGAGCTGAGCGGCGCGGCGGCCCGGATCGGCGACGTGGTGACGATGATCACCACCATCGCCGGCCAGACCAACCTGCTGGCGCTCAACGCGACCATCGAGGCGGCGCGCGCCGGCGAGGCCGGGCGGGGCTTCGCCGTGGTGGCCGCGGAGGTGAAGGAGCTGGCGAGCCAGACCGCCAAGGCCACCGACGAGATCAGCGGCCATATTGGGCGGATCCAGGCCTCGACCGACGACGCGGTCACGGCGATCGGCCGCATCGGCGGGCGGATCCAGGAGATCAGCGCGGTGGCGACCTTGATCGCCGCCGCCGTCGAGGAGCAGGGGGCCGCGACCCAGGAGATCGCCCGCAACGTCACCGAGGCGGCCTCGAGCGCCGGCGAGGTGACGAGCAGCATCTCCGGGGTCGCAGGCGCCGCCAACGAGACCGGGGCGGCGGCCAGTCAGGTGCTCACCTCGGCCTCCGAGCTGTCGCTCCGGTCCGAGCATCTCCGGACCGAGGTGACCCACTTCCTCGCGACGGTGCGGGCGGCTTGAACGGGTCCGCTCAGAGCAGCTTGCGCTCCTTGGCCAGACCGACGAGGTCGGCCTGGGGGCGCGCGCCGATATGCTGGATGACCTCGGCGGCCGCCAGCGTCCCGAGGCGGGCGCTGGTGACGTTGTCGAGCCCGCGGGCATGACCGGCCAGGAACCCCGCGGCGAACAGGTCGCCGGCCCCGGTCGTGTCCAGCACCTCGCGCACCGGGCTCGCCTCGACCGACCGGACCTCGCCGCCCTGCACCACCAGGGCGCCGTCCGACGAGCGGGTGACCAGGCCGAGCAGATGCCGGCCACGGGCGTTGCGCTCGTCGCGGAGCGCGGCCACGGCGGCCTCGGGGTCGTCGGTCTGGTAGAGGCTCTGGAGCTCGCCGATATTGGCGAACAGGATGTCGACGCTGCCGTCGCGCACGAGCCCCAGGAACTCGTCCCGGTAGCGGCCGACGCAGAACGCGTCCGACAGGGTCAGCGCCACCGCGTTGCCGGCCTGGTGGGCGATCTGGACGGCCTTGCGGAACGCGTCCTTGGCAGCGGGCGGATCCCACAGATAGCCTTCGAGGTAGACCACCCGGGCCGAGGCCACGAGCGCCCGGTCCACGTCCTCGGGGTTCAGCCCCTGGCAGGCGCCGAGATAGGTGTTCATGGTGCGCTCGCCGTCCGGCGTCACCAGCACGAAGCAGCGGGCCGTGGCCGGCCCCTCGCTCGCCGGCGGCACCGAGAAGCCGACGCCGGTGGCCTTCAGGTCGTGGCCGAACAGGCCGCCGAGCTCGTCGTTGCGGACCTTGCCGACGAAGCTGGTCTTGGCGCCGAGCAAGGCCGCGCCAACTGCGGTGTTGGCCCCCGAGCCCCCCGAGACGATCGTGGCGGGGCCCATCGCGGCGAACAAAGCCTCCGCGCGCTCCTCGTCGATCAGCTGCATCGCGCCCTTGGTGACGCCTTGCGCGGCCAGGAAGGCGTCGTCCGTGCGGGCGATCACGTCGACGATGGCGTTGCCGAGCACGAGGAGATCGAGGGGTGTGGTCATCCGGGCGTCCTGATTCGCGGTTGCGCCGCTGTGACATCCGCCTCGGATCGGATCAAGCCGCGGGATCTCCTGGGGGCGGGAGATCGGCGAACAGCTCGGCGACGGACAGGCTCAGGCCGGGCGGGCTCAGGTCGAGGGCGCCCTCGCTGGCGATCCGGGTCGCGATCAGGCCATCGGCGCCGCGCGCATGGTGGATCACCAGGCGCTTGACCGGGTCGATCATCAGATAATGCGCGACGCTGGCGACGCTGAAATAGCCGGAGAGCTTGCGGCCGGAATCGACTGTGACCGTGCTGGGCGACAGCACCTCGATCACGAGGATAGGATTGCGGATCTCGATCGCGTCCGGGTCCGCACGCGCGCCGCAATAGACGAGGGCGTCGGGCTCGAAGACCGTCGTGTCGTCAATGCGCACGCTCATCCCGTCCGGCAGCGCGCGACAGGGAAGCCGCGTCCGGCTCAGAGCGGATCGGAGGGCGAGATAAGCCGAGGCCTTGACCTCCGCATGCCGAACCCGCTCCGGCGACATCGCGACAACTTGGCCTTCGACCAGCTCGTAGCGTCCCGGCTGGTCCTCGGCCCAGACCAGGAACTCGTCGACCGTCATCCGGGGCTTCGGCTGTGCGACCATGCCGTGAGGCTAGCACGATTCGGGCTTGCACGGAGGCGAGCCTCACCCCGCGATCTTCTCCAAAGCCACATCGCGGGTGCGAGGCCCCAGCAGCCCGACCAGCAGCCCCGCGGCCAGCATCGCCGCGGAGATGAACAAAAACACGCCCGGGGTGCCGGCCTCGCGCAGCACGAAGGCGATGACGAACCCCGTAAAAATCGCCGAGAAGCGGCTCCAGGAATAGACGAAGCCCACCGCCCGGGCCCGGATGCCGGTGGGGAACAGCTCGGCCTGGTAGGCGTGGAAGCTGTAGGACATCACGTTGGAGGCCAGCGTCAGGCCGATCCCGAGCGCGACGATCACCGACACGTCCCGGGTCTGCGCGAAGGCCAGCCCGCAGGCGATGTAGACCAGTGCCGCAGCCACGATGACGTGCTTGCGCTCGAACCGGTCGGCGATGGCAAGCCCGATCAGCGGCCCCACCGGTGCGGCGAGCGCGATCAGCGCCGTATAGGCGAGGCTCGACGTGATGGTGATGCCCTGCGCCACCAGCAGCGTCGGCACCCAGTTGGCGAAGCCGTAGAAGCCCACCGTCTGGAAGACGTTGAACCCGGCCATCATCAGCGCCCGGCGCCGATAGGGCGGCACCCACAAGTCGCCGTAGGCATCACGCCGCTGCACGGGTTCGGGGGTAGCGGGCGTCGGCAGGGGGCGGCCGTACTCGGCGGCGACCTGGCCTTCGAGGCGCCGCAGGACCGCGTCGGCTTCTGCCAGCCGCCCGCGCTCGACCAGCCAGCGCGGGCTCTCCGGCAGGCCGGCGCGCAGCCACCAGACCCCGATCGCCGCGGTGGCGCCGATCAGCACGACCCAGCGCCAACCGTCGATCCCCAGCGGCGCCGTCGGGATCAGCAGGTAGGACAGGAAGGCCACCACCGGCACGGCGGTGAAGCCGATACCCTGGCACAGGGCGAAAGCGCGGCCGCGGATCCCCTTCGGCACCAGCTCCGACAGGTAGCTGCCGATGGTCACCATCTCCAGGCCGAGCCCGATCCCGGCGATCAGCCGCCAGAGATTGAGCCCGAACGCCTCGGTCTGGCAGGCCATGACCACGTTGGCGGCGGTGTAGGACAGGAGCGACCACGTGAAGATCGCCCGGCGGCCGAACCGGTCGGCCAGCCAGCCGCAGACCAGGGTGCCGATGAACAGCCCGGTGAACAGGGCGGCCACGAAGCTCGCGACGCCGCTCGCGCCGAACAGCCCGGGGGTGGTCGGCGTGAGGATCCCGGCCTTCACGAGGCCCGGGGCGACGTAGCCGGTGAACAGCAGGTCGTAGAGCTCGAAGAAGAAGCCGAGGCCGAGCAAAGCCACGAAGCGCCAGATCGTGCGAGTCGGCGGCAGCCGGTCGAGGCGGGCCAGGATGGCACCGGGGTCCAGGGCGGGTCCGTCAGGCTGCGCGATCCGTGTCGTCGCCATCCGCGCGCGCCTCCCATACCGAGCATTGTCGCTTATGCGCTCGCCACTGCCTTGGAACTGTCACGCCTGCAAGGGTTCGTTGGTGCACCGGCAGGGCGAGCGTGTCCGAGCTGCGCCGGGATTGGCCGGTTCGGCTGGCGAAGGGCATCCCGGATAGCATACGACGCGATCCTCGAAGATCTTGGGCGGAGGCCGTTCGCCGGACGACGTTGCATCGGAGTTTCGAGGAGGCGGCGAGAGCGCGGGCCGGGCGCGACCCGGCTTTCCGAGCGGCGCTCCTGGCCGAGGCGATCGACCTCTTCCATGCAGGAGACGTCGAGGCCGGAAAGGCGCTGCTGCGCAACGGCTTCCTCGCAAGACAGGACCCGTCCGAGGGCGCGTCTGGGCCTGACCGGCGCCCCTCCGACCCAACACCCTCATCCTGAGGTGCCGAAGCGAAGCGAAGGCCTCGAAGGAGGCATCCAGGGATCGCGGTGCCGGCTGGAGGGCTCCTTCGAGGCCGCTTCGCGGCACCTCAGGATGAGGGGGATTGGCGGGATAGGCCCTTCGGCTTGCAGTGGGCGTCCGCGTGGATCTCGCAGAGACGGTGGCGCTCTGAAGCCGAACGCGCCTCAAGCCCCGAACACCGACCAGCCCATCCGTTGGGTCAGGCGCTCCAGGGCGACGCGGCCGAGATGGGAATTGCCAGCCGCGTCCAGGCCCGGCGACCAGACCGCGATCGAGGCCTTGCCGGGCGCCACCGCCAGGATGGCGCCGCCGACGCCGCTCTTGCCCGGCAGGCCGACCCGGTAGGCGAACTCGCCCGAGCCGTCGTAGTGGCCGCAGGTCAGCATGATCGCGTTGATGCGGCGTGCCCGCTCGGCCGAGACGACGTTGTGGCCGGTCGAGGGGTTGCGGCCGTTATGGGCCAGGAACCGCCCGGCCGTGGCGAGCTGCCGGCAGCTCATCGCGATGGCGCAGTGGTGGAAGTAGACGCCCAGCGTGTAATCCACCGGGTTCTCGATGACGCCGAAGGACTTCATGTAGTTGGCGAGCGCGGTGTTGCGAAAACCCGTGCGCTTCTCCGAGGCCGCCACCCGCTCGTCGATGGTGATGGTCGGGTCCTGGGCCAGGAACTGCATGAAGCGCAGGATCTCGCCCAGCGCCTCCCGGGGCTCGTGGCCGGAGAGGATCAGGTCGGTCACCGCGATGGCGCCGGCATTGATGAACGGGTTGCGCGGCACCCCGCGCTCGCGCTCCAGCTGCACGATCGAGTTGAACGGGTTGCCTGAGGGCTCGCGCCCAACCCGCTTCCACAGCCGGTCGCCGGCCATGCCGAGCGCCAGGGTGAGGGTGAACACCTTCGAGACGCTCTGGATCGAGAACGGCGTCTCGCTGTCGCCGCCGGCCGTGACCCGGCCGTCGGCATCGATCACCGCGATGCCGAACTGGTTCGGATCGACCCGGGCCAGTTCGGGGATGTAGTCGGCCACCGCGCCCCGGTCGGAGCGCTGCGCCATCTCCTCCGAGATCTCCCGGACGACGCTGTCGATGTCGGGCACGGCCGGGCTCGCCGCTCAGGCGGCGGCCAGGGACATCGACATCGATTCCTTCTTCATCAGCTCGCGGAAGAAGCCGTCGAGATGGGTCAGGTTGTCGGGCGAACCGTCCTGGATGATGCGGCCGCCCTCCAGCACGACGATCCGGTCGAAGTCCTGGAGCGTCGAGAGGCGGTGGGCGATGGCGATGACGGTCCGGCCCTTCATCAGGTTGGCCAGCGCCTGACGGATCGCCTGCTCGGATTCCGCGTCGAGCGCCGAGGTCGCCTCGTCGAGCAGCAGGATCGGCGAATTCTTCAGGATCGCGCGGGCGATGGCGATGCGCTGGCGCTGGCCGCCCGAGAGCTTGACGCCGCGGTCGCCGACCATGGTGTCGAACCCCTCCGGCAGGGCCTGGATGAACTCGGTGCAGCGCGCCGCCTCGGCGGCCTGCCAGACCTCCTCATCGGTGGCGTCGGGCCGGCCGTAGCGGATGTTCTCGCGCAAGGAGCGGTGGAACATCGACACGTCCTGCGGGACGACCGTGATCGCCTCGCGCAGGGATTCCTGGGTGACGCGCTCGATGTTCTGGCCGTTGATGCGGATCTCGCCGCTCTTCACGTCGTAGAAGCGCTGCAGCAGCGAGAACAGGGTCGACTTGCCGCCGCCGGACTTGCCGACGAGGCCGACCTTCTGGCCCGGCTCGATCGCCAGGTCGAAATCGGTGAAGACCGGGCGCCCGTCCGGATAGTTGAAGGCGACGTGGTCGAACTCGATCTTCGCGCCCTGGCCGGTCAGCGGCTTCGCCTCCGGATGGTCGACGAGGTCGTGGGGCTGAAGCAGGGTGTGCAGGGCCTCGGCGAGGCGGGCGGTGTGCTGGGTCGCGTCGACCAGGGCCACCGCGAGGTCGCGGGTGGCCGCCAGGATGCGGATGCCGAGCGTGCAGACCAGCACCACCTGGCCGTTGGTCGCCTGGCCGGCTTCCCACATCTGGATCGCCCAGTAGAGCAGGCCGAAGACCGCCAAGACTGTCAGCACCGCGTGCACGATGCGCAGCTTCTCCAGATAGAGCAGCGACGAGCGCCGGGCGCGCATCTCGGTGGCGATGGTGCCCTCGAAGCGCTGGCCCTCGCGCTTGAAGCCCGAGAAGGCGCGCACCAGCGACATGTTGCCGACGAGATCGACCATCTCGCCGTCCACCGAGGCCGCCTTGGCGGCGAAGTCGTGGTGCAGCGGCTTTCCGGCCGCGGCCATCTTGAACATCAGCACGACGACGGCGGCGAACACGCCGGCCAGGATCGCCGCCATGGTGGTGTTGACCGTGGCGATGTAGGCGATCGACCCGAAGGCCGCGACGGTGGGCGGCATCACGTTGAACACGAACATGTTCTCGACCGTGAAGATCGCGTTCGAGGTCGCCGTGATGCGCGACGCTAGGGTGCCCGGTTGCCGGTCGGAGAAGAAGGTCGGGGAATGGCCGGTCATGTGCCGGAACAGGTCCCGGCGGATGTCGCCGGTGACGCCCACGAAGGTGAAGGCCCCGGTCAGCGCCGCCACGCGCCAGAGCATGTTGTCGGCCGCGATGAAGCCGATCAGGACGGCGAGCGCCCCCCAGACCAGGGTGTTGCCCGGTCCCGGCCCCTTGGTCAGCGCATCGACGACGCCCTTCAGGGCGTAGTCGGTCGAGACCGAGAACCCGACCGCGCCGAGCACAGAGATCAAGATCACCAGGTGGGGCACCCAGCGGCGCCGGAGGTATCGCCCGACGAAGGCGAAGGGCCTCTCAGCGTATTGGTGCAGCTCTTCCATCGCGGTGACCATTCCGTATTCACGCGGCACTGGCGGGTGCGGGCTGAGGCGGAGTGCAACGCGGGCGCAGACAGACCCGCAGCGGCAACGCGACAGCGTTGCCATATGTTGCACCGGCCCGCACCTCCCGCGCGCTTTTATCGATCAAACCTGAACGCCGCTTGAGCGGCGCGGATACACGCAAGCGAATCCGGTGCCGCGGGTCACGCCGCCTCCGGGGGCTGGCGGGTCTCGGGCATGATCAGCGCCACCAGCATGAAGGCGGCAAATCCCATGAAGGCCAGCCCCAGGAAGGCGCTGTGGCTGCCCAGACGGTCGGCCATGATCCCGGCGAGCGAGGTCGAGAGGGCGGCGCCCACGCCCATCGCGGTGCCGACCGCGCCGAGCGCCAGGTTGAAACGTCCCGTCCCCCGGGTGAGATCCGAGACCACGAGCGGGACCATGACGCCGAGCACCGAGGCGGAGATCCCGTCCAGCACCTGGATGGCGACCAGGCCGTAGGGGTTGGTCGTGTAGGCGAGCATCAGGCCGCGCACCGGCAGGGCACCGAAGCCGAGGAGCAGCACCGGGTAGCGGCCGAACCGCTCCGCCGCCCGGCCGACCGCGGGGGCGCTCACGGCGAGCACCGCCTGCGGGACCATGATGCAGGCGGCGACCAGGGCGGTGGCGGTCTCGCTCGCCCGCAGGGTCAGGACGCTGCCCACCAGCGGCAGCATCGCGGCGTTGGCGAGGAAGAACAGGACCATGCAGGCCGAGAAGCACAGGAGCCCGCGGTTGGTCAGCAGCGCCCGGATCCCGTCCTTGCCGGAGGCGGCCGGCGCCTGCGCCGGGGCGGCCGGCTCCTTGAACACGTTGGCGTCGATCTCCTGGGCGCGGATGCGGCTGAGCGCGATGATCGTCGGCACCACCAGGGCCGCGGTCAGGTAGAATACGGCGCCGTTCGAGAGATAATAGCCGATGGCGCCCATGCCGGCGGCGCCGAGCGCGTTGCCGAGCGCCGCGAAGCTCGCGTTGCGGCCGAGGCGCTCGCCCGCCCGCGCCCGCCCGACCAGCCCGATGCTGATCGCCGCGATCGCCGGGGTCAGGACGCAGCTCGCCCCCGAATGGACCGCCATCGCCAGAAGGACCACCGGGAAGCTCGGCCAGACCGCCAGGGCGAAGGCGCTGCCCGAGATGCCGATCACCGCCACTGCGGCGGCGAAGCGCTTCGAGCGCACCACGTCGACGAAAGCGCCCCCCGGGACCTGCCCAAGCAGGGCGACGAGGCTCCCGACCGTCAGGGCGAAGCCGATATCGGATTGCGTCCACTTGGCCTGCGAGAAGTAGACGGCCAGGAACGGCCCGAACCCGGTCTGCAGGTTGGCCACGAAGAACGCGAAGGCGTCGAGCCCGTGGCGGCTCACCGCCGACAGCGTTCGGTCCACCGGCACGGCCTCCGCGGCGGCCCGCGCCGGCTCGCGCGCGACCTCGGCCGAAGGATCCTTCAGGCGGACGGGCCGCGACCGGGGGTCTTGTCGGGAGACCTCGCGCTCGCGGGGGGAAACGGCGGGTCTTGCCTTCAATCGGGCCACCGTCACTTATCCGGGGCCTTTTCCGGAGGGGGGACGGGAACCGGCGCAGCCGGCGGCGGGGCAGCAGGCGCGGTCGCGGCAGCGGGCGCCGTCGGGGCGGGAGCCGGCACGGCGGGGCCGGCAGGCGGCGGCGCGGTCGTCGCCTGGTCGCCCTCGGGTGCGGCGGCGGCGGGGCTCGCCGGGCCGAGCACGACGATCGGCTCGCCGGCCTTGTATTCGGGCGACACGCGAACCTGGTTGCGGCTCAGCGCGACCGACAGCTTGCGCTCCTTGTTGCCGTCGGCGGTGAAGCGCAGGGCGCGCCAATCCACGGCGATCTTGCGGGTGCCGACGCCGAGGAAGCCGCCGAAATCGATGATCGCGGCCCGGGGATGCCCGTCCTTGTCGATGATGATGTCGATGACGCGCCCCAGCTCGTCGCCGCCGGCGCTGCGCACGCTGCGCCCGAGCAGGCTCTCGTAATCCTGGGTGTCGAGGACCGTTGCCGGCGTCCCCTGCTGCGGCTGTTGCGCGGTGTTCGTCGGGGCCGCCTGCGTGGCGGGGGCTGGTGGCGCCGCGGGCGCCGTTCCCGTGGTCGCGCCCGGGACCGGTTGGGCGGCGGGCGGGCTCGGGGGCGGAGCCTGGCCGGATGCGCCGTCGCCCCCGGTGGACGGGGCTTGCGCCACGGCTCCCGACGCCCACAGGGCGATCGTCATGGCCGCGATCATCCGGTTGGTTCTGAACACGCTGCGTCCTCTGAGGAAGGGCCGGGCCCCGCCGGCGGGCCGGCACGACCGCGACCGTATCGGCCGGGTTCGGGCCCGCCGCCGGCGTGACCCCGCCTGCGGACAGATCTCTGCCGAAGGACCTGGGCGAAGTTATGGATCGTCGCAGCCGGTCCGCAAGTTCCGCGCCGCTGTCGTGCGGCAACCTCCGGTTCGCACCGCCCCACGGGTGTCTGGTTTTCGCCGCAACCCCAGCGTAGACAGCGGGTCAGAAAGCCATGTGAGCCGTGGAGACCACCGCGGCCTGTTGCGAGGACCACACGATGTCGACCCTCACCTCGTCGGGATGCGCCGCAGCGCGCGGCCTCGCGCTCGGCGCCGCCCTGGCCGGCCTGGTGGCCGGCTGTCAGGCGCTCGGCGGCGGGGGTGGCGTGATGCCGGAGACGGAGGTCGGCCTGCCGCCGTCGCTGCGCGGCTCCCTGCCCAACCGCGAGGCCAAGAACGTAGCGGTCGATGCCGAGGGGCAGCCGCTCCAGACGACCCCGACCAAGCAGCTCGCGATCCCGCGGAGCGCCGGCGGCGCGACGCAATCGGCCAGCGCCGGCGAGCGTCGGATCCGGCGCGAGGATATCGAGGGCGGCAACGCCGCGAGCAGCGGCGGCAGCAACGCGATGGGTCCGATGCTCTCGCCCGGCGGCAGCGTCGGGCTGGGCGGGAAGTTCTAAGGGCAGCATCCGGAAGGGGGCGCGGTGCACGGACGGGCCGCGCTTTCCCACGAAGCTACGGGCCTCATGCGGGGTTCTCTCGCCGAGCAGGCCACAGCGTTACTCGTGACGGGCGCGGGTCCCCTCTCCTGTGCGGGAGAGGGACAGGGTGAGGGATGCGACCTCTCCGGAAAGACCTGGTCCCTCACCCCAACCCTCTCCCGCACGGGAGAGGGGGCTCGTAGCGACCTGTAAGAGCGACAGCGCTCCAGATCTGTGCAGGCGGTAGCCGCAGGGAGAAGACGTGTGTCGCCCGCGCACAAAGCTCACGCCGTTGGCGCGCGCACCCCGTAATAATCCTCGATCTTCCCGCGATAGTTCGGATCGGCGAAGGCGTCCTCGCCTGGGCCGTGGCTCGGGGCGCCGGCGAGATTGCCGGGATCGATGTCGACCACGTAGCCGCCGAGTTCGGTGCTGTAGGTCAGCGCCTTCCACGGCAAGGGGTGATGGTTCTCGCCGAGCCCCAGAAAGCCCCCGAAGGCCAGGACCGCGTAGGCGACCTGTCCGGTCACCTTATCGACCATGAAGTTGTACACGGCCCCGAGGTGCTTCCCCTCACGGTCGTAGACCGCCGTGCCCTCGACCTTGTTGGACGCGATCAGGCGGGCGGTCTCGTCGATGGCGATGCCCTCGCCGGTGGGATCGAGCTCCAGGGAGCCCGTCTTTCTCACGGGACGCTCGGTGGGCAGATCCGTCGGCATGATGACTCCCGGGTTACGCGGACGGGGCCGGACTTGGATCCGGCCCTGCTGACTAAACGCCCGGGCAGGAACGGGTTCCGGTCGATCACAGATCCGCGAGCATCCCGGCATTGGCCCGGCGCTGGTTGATCCGGTCCCGGACCGACCGGCTGGCCAGCAGCATCTCGAACCCGAAGGCGCACAGCGCGCACAGCGTGCACAGGATCGCGGCGCCGAACAGGCCGAACAGCAGGCTGGCCACCGTGCTGTCGCGCAGGGCCCCGACGAACAGGGTCAGCACGGAGCCGCAGGTCGCGACGCCTCCGAGCGCGGCCAGGAACACCGCCGCGTCCAGCGCCAGCGAGCGGGTGTGCAGACGGTCGAGGCGCTGGCCCAGGATGATCCGCTCGGCCTCGCCGGCGCCGGCCAGCCGCGTCGAGACCCGCTCGGCCTGATCGGCGACCCGGGCGAGCCGGGCGCCGAAGACGTTGAGCAGCGTCGCGAGGCCGGACAGCAGGAAGACCGGGCTCAGCGCCACCTGCACGACGTGGGCGGTGCTTTCCAGGGTGATGGGTGTGATGGGATCGATCATGGCGCCGGCAGATGCACCGGGCGGCGCGGTGCGGCAATCCCGCCGGAGCGGATAGCGGCTTCGGTGCTCAGACCAAGTGGCGGCCCGGCTCCAGGCCGGGCGCGGCCGGTTCGGACCGGACACCCAGACCAAGACAGAGCACGAGCCCGGTGGCGAGCAGCAGCGCGAGCGTGAGAACCGGGGTAAACATGACTGTATTGCTGGCGCCGGATCGTTAAGAGCAGGTTTCGACCGGCGGATTCTGACGAAATCATCTTCGCCGCGGTGCAAATCGGCCGGTTCCGGTGTGGATTTCCGCGCCTGCCCTGTGGATGATGCCCCTCCGAAGGCGATTTCCCCTTGGAACGGCGGCAGCACCGCTTAGTTGCTGCTATGCTGGCTCGGCCGTGGGGCGCTCATGCCCCGGCCTGCGGCCCGAGAACCGGAGGAAGTTTATGGCCACGAAGACCGAGAAGGCTGCGCCGAAGGCGGCCAAGACCACCAAGGCTGATGAGCCGAAGGCTGCCAAGGCCGCTCCCGCGAAGGCTGCCAAGCCCGCCGCCGCGAAGACCGCCGGCGCCAAGCCGAACGCTCTGCAGCAGCCGCTGAAGCCGTCTGCCGAGCTCGGCGCGATTGTCGGCACTGCTGCGCTGGCCCGCGGCGAGGTGGTCAGCAAGGTGTGGGAATACATCAAGAAGCACAACCTGCAGAACCCCGAGAACAAGCGCGAGATCCTCGCCGACGACAAGCTTAAGAAGGTCTTCGGCAAGGACAAGTGCTCGATGTTCGAGATGAACAAGCATCTCGCGGCGCACCTGAAGTCTTGATTGTCTAAGCCCGTGTCCGGCCCCTCGGCCGGACCGGTGGCTCTCGATCAACCGGGGCTCGATGGCCCTGTGCCAAGGACCGTTTCAATCGAGGTGGTCTACGCGAGACCCTGCAGGACACCGCCATCCACCCGCAGCGCAGCGCCCGTCGTGGCGCTCGCTGCTGGGCTGCAGAGATAGGCGACGAGGTTTGCCACCTCCTCCACCGTCGCGAGACGCTTGATCAGCGACGACGGGCGATGCTCGGCCACGAAGGCCCGGCCCATCGCGTCGAGGTCGGCATCGGCCGCACCTCCGGCCATCTGCTTCATGAATTCTGCCACGCCCTCCGACAGGGTCGGCCCGGGCAGCACGCTGTTGACCGTCACGCCGGTGCCGGCGACCGTCTGAGCGAGGCCGCGGGAGATCGCGAGCTGCGCGGTCTTGGTCATTCCGTAATGGACCATCTCGGTCGGCGTGTTGATGCCGGACTCGCTGGAGATGAAGATGACCCGGCCCCAGCCGCGCTCGGCCATGGCCGGCGCGTAGGCGCGCGACAGGCGCACGCCGCTCATGACGTTCACGTCGTAGAAGCGCTGCCAGTCCGCATCCGGGATCTCGAAGAACGGTTTCGGCTCGAAGATCCCGGTGTTGTTGACCAGGATGTCGACCGACGGCAGCGCCCGGACGAGGGCATCGATCCCTTCGGCGGTGGCGACGTCGCCCGGTGCCGCGAAGGCGCGGCCGGCCTTGGCCTCGCCGCGGAGCTTGGTCAGCGCCGCCTCGACCCGCTCCGCAGTGCGGCCGTTGATGCCGACCTCTGCGCCGAGATCGCAGAGTTCCTTGGCGATGGCGTAGCCGATGCCGCCGGTCGAGCCGGTGACGAGGGCCTTCTTGCCGGTGAGGTCGAGGTCCATGGGCGGAGGCTCCGGGGTTGGACGAGACGGCGTGGATCTTCGCCAACGCGTGCCGTGCCGGTCGGTGGCATGCCCGGCCCGCCTAACCGCCCTTACCCCGCCGCAGGACGCTGGCGCAGCCGCCGATCGCGGCGAGCGCCACCGCGCAGGAGAGCGACAGGGTCACGGCCCGCTCAGGCCCAAGCTCGTGAGTCAGCCCGAAGATCACCGCCACGAGGGCCGCGCCCAGGGACTGGCCGGTGAGCCGGGCGGTCGATTGCATCCCGCTGGCGCCGCCCGCGCGCTCCCGCGGCGCCGAGGTGACGATCACCTTGTTGTTGGGCGACTGGAACAGCCCGAAGCCGAGCCCGCACAGGGTCAGCCGCCAGACGATGTCGAGGGTGGCGGGCGCCGCCGGCAGCAGCGTCACGCCGACGAGGCCGGCGGCCAGCATCGCCAGCCCGATGCCGCCGAGCAGCCCCGGCGGGTAGCGGTCGGCGAGCCGCCCCGAGACCGGAGCCATGGCGGCCACGGCGATCGGCCAGGGGGTGAGCAGGAAGCCGGTCTGGGTGCCGGAGAGATGCAGCACGTCCTGGAAGTAGAACGGCAGCGCGACGTAGGACACCATCTGGGCGCAGAACGAGGCCACCGAAGTCGCCATCGACAGGGCGAAGGCGGGGATCCGCAGGAGATCCACCGGCAGCAGCGGCGCCGGCAGCCGGATCTGGCGGCGCACGAACACCGCGCCGATCACCAGGGCGGCCACCAGCTCGGCGGCGGCTATGGCCTGGCCCTCCGGATCGCCCAGCCCGTCGATGCCGATGATCAGCAGGCCGAAGGTCAGCGCGTTGAGCACGGCGCTCACCCAGTCGAAGCGGCGTCTGCTCGCCGGTGTCGCCGGCAGGGTGCGCGAGGCCACCGCCAGGGCGAGCAGCCCCACCGGGATGTTGACCAGGAACAGCCAGGGCCAGGTCGCCACCGACAGGATCGCGGCCGCCACGGTCGGGCCGGCGGCCGAGGCCACGGCCACCACCAGGGCCACGTTGGCGACGCCCTGGCCGATCATGCGGTGGGGGTAGATGAAGCGCACGAAGCCGATATTGACGCTCATGATCGCCGCGCCGGCGAGCCCCTGGACGATGCGCCCGACGATCAGCAGGGGCAGGCTCGGCGCGACCGCGCAGGCCAGCGACGCGGCCACGAACACGGCGAGGCCCGGCAGGTAGACCCGCCGAAAGCCGAAGATGTCGCCGAGGGACGCGAACGGCAGCAGGCTCGCCGTCACGGCGACCTGATAGGCGTTGACCACGAAGATCGCGTCGGCCGGCTTCACCGCCAGGTCCTTCGCCATCACGGGCAGGGCCACGTTGACGATCGCCCCGTCGAGCACCGCCATGGTCATGGCAAGCCCGATCGCCGCCATCGCCAGGACGCGCTCCCGCGGCGGCAAGCCGTCATGCTGGGCGGGGGCGCCTGTACCGGCCGGGACCTGCGCCATGCGCGCGCTCCTGCGGCGTCCCGGAGGGCCGGCGACGTCGATTGCGTGGGACGATCCGGGCGCAGGACGCGCCGCGGAGGCCGGCTTCCTCTCGCGCAGGCGCGGCACAGCGTCGAGGGGCGCGGCGTGTTCTATGTCACGGCGCGGACGAGATTGTTCGTCAGGCCAGCATGTACGTCAGCAGCGAGCGGAGCTGGGCCGGCTTGATCGGCTTGTGGACCAGTTCGGCGCCGGCCGCCGCCACCCGCGCCTCGATCGCCTCGGAATGGTCGGCGGTGGTGACGATCACCGGGAGCGGGGTCGCGGACCGGCCGCGGAGATAGGCGGCCACGTCGAGGCCGCAGGCGCCGTCGTCGAGATGGTAGTCGAGCACCAGGATGTCGGGCGGCGCAGCCCCGGCCTCCAGCGCCCCGCGCACGCCGGCGAGATCGCGGAACGTCGAGACCCGGGCATCCCAGTTCTGCAGCAGGCGCGCCAGGGCGTCGGCGGTCGCGGCATCGTTCTCGACCACCAGGACATGGGCGCCCGAGAGCCGGGTCGCCACGGGGGCGGGGGGCGCCGTGGCGGCCGGGACCTCGCTCAGCGGCAGGCCCAGGGTCACGCGGGTGCCGTGGCCGGGCCGGGAGGCCAGGATCAGGGGGTGGTCCAGCGCCTGGGCCATGCGGCGGACGATCGACAGGCCGAGGCCGAGGCCCGGCTCCTCCGCGCTGCCGGTCCGGGCGCCGCCGCGGAAGAATTCTTCGAACACGAGGTCGCGCTCCTCGGCGGCGATGCCGCAGCCGGTATCGGTCACGTCGACCCGGACCCCGCCGGCCCGTCGCCGCGCCGCCAGCACGATGCCGCCGGTCGTCGTGTAGCGAATGGCATTCGAGACCAGGTTCTGGAGGATGCGCTGGAGCAGCATCACG
Organism: Methylobacterium sp. E-066; assembly: GCF_022829635.1. Lineage (GTDB taxonomy): Bacteria > Pseudomonadota > Alphaproteobacteria > Rhizobiales > Beijerinckiaceae > Methylobacterium. Next base: position 12,837 of record NZ_JAKSYO010000150.1, on the reverse strand, counting down.
TCGCTGGTGACGGTGAGGTCCGGGCAGCGCACAGCCAGCCGCAGGCCCTTCCGCTCGGCGAACGGCTTGAAGCTCTCCGCCAGCTCCGCCAGCAGGTCGGGCAGAAACACCGGCTGCAGCTGCGGCCGGACGATGCCGGCATCGAGCTTGGAGATGTCCAGGAGCGTCTTGATCAGGTCCTCGATCGTCTGCAGGCCGCGCTCGACCTGGCCCGCGATGGTGCGCGCCTCGGGTGGCAGGGGAAGGTCTTCGAGCGCCGAGATCGACAGGCGGGCGGCGTTCACGGGCTGCAACAGGTCGTGGCTCGCCGCCGCCAGGAACCGGGTCTTGGAGCGGTTTGCGGTCTCGGCCTCTTCTTTCGCCGCCGCCAGCGCCTCGTTGGAGCGCTCCAGGCGGTGCATCAGCCCGGTCAGCTCCTCGGTGCGGGTGCGGACGCGGCCCTCCAGCATGATCGCGGTTTGGAACAGCGAGTAGGCGCTGCCGCGCTGGTCCATGCTGCGCTCGACATGGGACATCAGCGCGGCGTTGATCCGCTCCAGCTTCTCGATCCGCCGGCGCAGGGATTCGTCGGTCTCGAGCCCGCTCGGGTGCAGGGTCATGATGCGGCCGGGGCGTCGCCGGTCTCTTCACGCCCGGAAAGCCCCTTGCCGATGGCGATGCCGGTGAACGTCTGGTTCAGGTGCATGGCCCGGTACTGCTCGCCGAAGGTCTCGAAGCCGACGACGTTGTAGCGGCGGTACAGGTCGGCGATGCCGTGGCCCACCTGCCGGCTCTCGGCATCGAGCCGGCGCAGCACGCATTCGAAGCCGATGATCAGGTCGACGCCGCCCACCACCGTGTCGAGGCGGGCCAGCTCGTCCCGGGTGGAGGCGACGATGTCGCGCGGTTCGGCGAGCGTCAGCACCACGCCCTCGTCGATGGCGCAGAAGAAGCTGAGTGACCCGTCCTCGTTCATGCGGCGGATCGAGCGACAGAAATACTCGCCGCCGACCTTCACGGCGAGCGGGGAGGCGGCAAAGCTCATCGGCGACAGACCCTCGGGGTCGAGGCCGATCGCCATGGCATATTCCCGCGCCGCCGGCTCGGCGTTGAGCTCGTGGACGGTGCGGCGCTCACCGTCCGAAGCGGTGACCACGAACTTGGTTTGCGTCGGCTCGAAATTGTCGCTCTTGAAGATCTCGAACGGGAAGTCGGTCTCGACCAGGACCAGCACCGCCGCCTTGCGGTGGATCCGGCCGCCATGCAGCAGCACCGCGTCCCGGAAACGCAGGTCGTCGCCCGCCGAGCCGCCGACGATCGGGATGCCGTCGAGGGCCCAGGCGATCGCCGAGACCACGGTCTCCTCGGCGTTGGCGAGGCCGTCGATCAGCGACAGGGCAAAGCGGCGGTCGGCGGAAGGCGCATCGGCCTCGCGGCAGGGACCCGCCGGGTCGAGGGTCCGGCGCAGGGCCCGCACGGCCGAGGCGGTGCGCTCGACGTCGAGATGGTCGATGGCGTCGAGCACCGTTGAGACGATGCGGAAGCGCTCGGCCGGGAAGGCGATGACGACGAGGCCGCGGTCGAGCCCGCCGGCCGGGGCGATGCCCCCCGACATCGAGCAGCCGGCCACCGGGACGCCGGGGAATTGCGCGTCCATGGCAACGGCCAGGATCTCGGGATCATAGTCGGCGGAGAAGAACGCGACGATCTGGGACAGGGCCGGGGCGCCGATCGCCCGCGCGATGTCGGAGACCGCGTCGGAGGCGGAAGCCGCCCCCGTCCAGGCCGTCCAGATACCGCACAGATGGCGGCGGCCTCCCGTCCCTCGAGCCACGGTTCACCCCCTAGCGCCCCCCGCGGCGAGTTTTTTGCTCGCTCTTCAAGAGTCTTGCCGAGAGTATGTCGTGCGCAACCGAGCGGCGCAACGGGGCGTCGCCCCGCCGGATCGCGGTGCCGGGGAGCGCCGAACGGCGTCGCGCCTCACTTCATGCAGGCATCTTCCGCCTTGGCGAAGGCGGCGGGTTTCGGCTCGTGCTCGGCCGGACGGTTCCGGCCGAGCGCCCCGTCCGAGCGGGCGCGCAGGTAGGTGTAGATGTCCGGCAGGTAGCACATGACGTTCCGGTTATCCCCGAAGGCCGGCATGACCAGCTCCTGGGACGCATTCACGTCCTTCTTGCCGCCGCTCACGACGCCGGAAAAATGGGCGTAATCCATGCCCTTGAGGGCATCGACCAGAGAGGGCACGTAGGTCGAGCCCATGCCGTCCGGGCCGTGGCAGACGATGCAGTTGGCGTTGTACCGGAGGCATCCGGACATCGTGTACCAGTCGACCTTCTTGCCGCCCTCGGTGACATGATAGGTCGGATCGCCGTTCGCATCGGTGTATTGACCGTCCTGCATCTTGGCCGGCTGCGTCGGGCCATCACTCTGGAGATCGCCGGGGCTCGCTTGCGGGGCCGGTGACGGGTCCGGGTTCGCGGCCGAGGCCGGACCGGCGGTCAGGAGTCCGATCACGCGTGCCGCGCGGGCGAACCCCCCGCGCACATCGGCTGTGCATGGCATGAGCGTTCCTCCAGCCGCCCACGGATTTTGGTTCTGCGGTGGCGGCGGTGATCAACGGCGATCACCGTTTCCCAAGACCGTTGGAAATCTTCACGTTTTCGCGTGGTTCGGGCTTACTGGGAGGCGTCGGCGCCACAGGCCGAGATATTCCTACGTCATCCGCGTTGCGCACAGCATTAACCTTTTGTTAATCCGCCGATTGCCGCCGGCCCCCCGGCGTGAGAGCTTTCGTTAACGAGAGCTTAACGGTTGGGTCACGGCGATGCGGTTCGCGGCTTCCAAGGTGCAGGGTTCGGTCGCTGGCGCCGCACCGCGTCGGGTCTCCCGCCGCCGTCGCGTTCTGGCCGGGTTGGCCTGGGCGGCTCTGTGCTTCGCCGGGCTCGGCACCGGAGCGGTGCAGGCGCAGACCTTCGCGAGCCTGCCGTCCCTGCAGGTCGGAGCCGAGCCGCAGGGCGCGGCGCGGCCGATCGCGGCCTGGGTGACGTTCTGCCAGTCCTACGCGGCGGAATGCGCCGTCGACCGGAGCGAGCCGGCCCGCATCAGCCTGACCCCGGCGACCTGGGCGACGATCGTCTCGGTCAACCGCCGGGTGAACAAGTCGGTCGAGCCGCAGACCGACATGGAGCACCTCCACGTCGCCGACCGCTGGGACCTCGCCGAGGACGGCATCGGCGACTGCGAGGATTTCCAGCTGCTCAAGCGGCACCTGCTGGCCGAGGCCGGCCTGCCCCGGCGGGCGATGCGCATGACCGTGGTGATCGACGAGAAGGGCGAGGGCCACGCGGTCCTGACCCTGATCACCGACCGCGGCGACATGGTCCTCGACAACAAGACCAACGCGATCGTGCCCTGGCACAAGACCGGCTACGTGTTCATCAAGCGCGAGAGTCAGGATGCGACGGCCTGGGTGTCGCTCGGCGGCGTCACCTCCCCGGTCACCACCGCCAACCGCTGATCGCGCCCGCCCTGCCGGCTTCGCGGATCGAACGGGCAGGGGGCTCGCGGCCTGGTCATCTGTCCGGGCAATCCTGCGTCCGTTCCGCTGCGGACCTTAACGCTTCGCTAACCCTGTCGGCGTCACCCTGTCCCCGGACCGAGTGCCCGATCCATGCCCCCTGCGTCTTTCACATCGCTCCTGCTTCTCGCGGCGACGCTGCTCGTCTCAGGGCCGGTTCGCGCTGACAGCGAAACCGAGATGCGCCATGGCGGCTGGCGCGATTGCCTCAGCCGCAACTTCCGGATTCAAGCCGCGCTCACGGATCCTGATCTCGCCGCGGATGCCGCGTTCCGAGCCTGCCGCGGCGCCGAGGACGCCTATCTCGCGGCCCTGGCGCGTTCCCCACTTCTCGACGACGACGACATCGCCCGCGCCCGCCCGATGCTCGCCGGCCGCATCAGAGCCTGGCTGGTCGGCAGCAGGGGGTGAGGTGCCGAGGCGCAGGCACAATCCCATAAAGACTTTAGGGTTCATATTCCGCACGCGCAGCACGCCCGGACATTGGCGATCCGCTGTGCGGGTGTTCCAAAATTCGGGCGGGTGACGCCGTAACTGGTCCAGTGCGTAATCCATTGCTTGACGTAATGTCGTCCATTGGGCGCACCGGCGAGTTGATGTGCTGCCCAGCAATCCGCCAGTCGATCCGATGTCGTTCGGATGGCGAGAAGGCCGTATTCGTGGACGATATAAAAATGACTGGCATCATTGACTTGGGAATCGACTATCTCTGCTCGAGCCGGGCATAGGAACAGGCTGTCGGTCTTGGCGGACGCAATATTTCCCGACGTCTCCGAGCAATCCCGTGTGACCGGAACATTCAATAGGCCGCCGATCGGACTCCATTGCGCGTATGCGGAGGTGCAATATAAGACGATCGCGCCGGTGATTGTTGTAATAAATCGCGACTTCGGCATAGCATTTTCCCCTGAGAAATTTCTTGATACGTAATCTATAGCAAGATCTGAGGTGCGCGGAAGATTGCGTCGAACCGATGTGTCCGCCGCGGTAACATTCGGTGGTGAAGTGTCGGGACCATCGGGGGCCGTGGATCCCAGGACCTTCGATGCGCGCGGCGAGACGCGACAGCAAGGAACAGGACGCCTTTCCCCCGATAAACGGCCACGGTGCCGGGGACAGGGAGAGCGACATGACCCGATACCGCTGCATTCCGATCGACGACGCCGTCGCGGAGCGTTTCCGCCGCAGCGGTCGCGACGATTTCGACAATCCGGTGCGGCGGGTCACGGCGACGAGCGCGAGCGGGTTTCCATGCCGGCGCTGCCTGTGCTGCGCCGAGCCGGGGGAGCCGATGCTGCTCGGATCCTACGATCTCGGGCGCCCGCGCGGCATCTACTGGACTCCGAGCCCGATTTTTCTGCACGCGCAAACCTGTCCGGGCTTCGCCGCGGCGGACGTCGTCGCCCCGATCATCCGCGCCAACACCCTCGTATCGGTCCGGGCCTATGACGCGGAGGATCTGTGCCTGTACGACCTCGGCCATGTCTGTCCCGGCGCGGAGGTCGATGCGGCGCTGCTGCGTGCCCTCGACGATCCGCGCACGGCCTTCGTCAACGTCCACACGGCGCGGCCGGGCTGCCTGCTGTCGCGGGTCGAGCGCGTCGACGCTACGTCTTCAGCCGCGCCTTGATCCGCCGGGTGAGCCCGTCGCGCACGTCCCGGTAGGCGTCGAGCCGCTGCTCGCGGGAGGCGTCCTGCAGCAGGGTCGGGTCCGGCGTCGGCCAGTACTCGACATCGGCCGCGATCGTGTGGGTCAGGGCGAGGGCGCGGTGATGGGCCTCCGGCGAGAGGGTGATGATCAGGTCGAAGTTCAGCCCCTCCCAATCCTCCAGCTGCTCGATGGTGCGGGGGCGGTGCCGAGTCGCGTCGATGCCGACCTCGTCGAGCGCCGCGACCATGAACGGGTCGGTGGGCTCGCCCGAGCGCACGCCGGCCGATTGCACGTAGGTCGACTTGCCGAAATAGGCGCGCGCGATCGCCTCGGCCGCGGCCGAGCGCACGGCGTTGAAGTTGCACATGAACAGGACCGACTGGACCCGCCGCTTCTTCGGGGTGGTCTCGGGGAAAGGCTCAGCCATCGCCGCTCGGGGCCGGAAGGCGCCCTAGCCTTTCCAGTGCAGGGCGAAGATCAGGGTGAACAGGCGGCGCGCCGTGTCGTGGTCGAGATCGACCTTGCCGTCGAGGCGCTGCTTGAGCGTGTCGGAGGCTTCGTTGTGCAGGCCGCGCCGGCCCATGTCGATCGCCTCGATCTGCGACGGCGAGGCGGTGCGGATCGCGTTGTAGTAGCTCTCGCAGATCATCTCGTAGTCGCGGATCACCCGTCGGAACGGCGTCAGCGACAAAAGGTGCGTCATCACCGGCTCGCCGTCCACGGTGCTGATCGCGAAGGACAGCTTGTTCTCGACGAGGCCGAGCGTCAGCATGTAGGGCCCTTCCCGGCCCGGGATCGTGAAGGAATTGTCCTCCAGGATGTCGAACAGCGCGATCGCCCGCTCGTGTTCCTGATCCGGGTTGCCGCGGGCGATGGACGCCTCGTCCAGGCTTACCTTGGCGAGGCGGTTCGGCCCGCGCTGCTTCTCGGCCATCCCCAAGACCTCACAGGTTCAACCGGATCGCGACGGAGCGGGCGTGGCCCTCCAGACCCTCCGACCGGCCGAGCGTTATCGCCGCCGGGCCGAGCGTCCGCAAGCTCTCCGGGGTACAGGCGAGGATCGTCGTCCGCTTCATGAAATCGAGGACGCCGAGGCCGGAGGAGAACCGCGCCGAGCGGGCGGTGGGCAGCACGTGGTTCGGGCCGCCGACGTAATCGCCGATCGCCTCCGGCGTGTGCGACCCCAAGAAGATCGCGCCGGCATTGCGGATCTTGCCCGCGAGCGCTTCGGCATCCTGGGTCTCGATCTCAAGGTGTTCGGGGGCGAGCCGGTCGACCAGCGGCACCGCTTCGTCGAAATCCCGCACCCGGATGATCGCGCCGTAATCGCGCCAGCTCGCCCGGGCGATCTCGGCCCGGGGCAGGGTGGTGAGCGCCCGCTCGACGGCGGCTTCCGCGGCCTCGGCCAGTTCGGCGCTGTCGGTGATCAGCACCGCCTGGGCGGCGGTGTCGTGCTCGGCCTGGGCCAGGAGGTCGGCGGCGATCCAGTCGGGGTTGGCGTGGCCGTCGGCGAGGATCAGCACCTCGGAAGGGCCGGCGATCATGTCGATCCCGACTTGCCCGAACACCCGGCGCTTGGCCGCCGCCACCCAGGCATTGCCCGGGCCGACGATCTTGGCGACCGGCGCGATGCTGGCGGTGCCGTAGGCCAGCGCCGCGACCGCCTGAGCGCCGCCGACCCGGTAGACCTCGTGGACCCCGGAGAGCCGGGCGGCGGCCAGGACCAGCGGGTTGAGGGTATTGTCCGGCGTCGGCACCACCATGACGATCCGCGGCACCCCCGCCACCCGGGCCGGCACCGCGTTCATCAGAACCGAGGAGGGGTAGCTCGCCGTGCCGCCCGGCACGTAGAGGCCGACCGATTCCAGCGCCGTCCAGCGCCAGCCGGCGGTGACGCCGAGCGCGTCGGTCGCCCGGTGGTCGTGCGGCTTCTGCTGCGCGTGGAACGCTTCGATCCGCTCCGCCGCGAGGCGCAGGGCGCCGAGGGCCTCGGCCGGGCAGGCCGCCACGGCCGCGTCGATCTCGGCCTCGGTGATCCGCAGGGCGTCGGCGGAAAAGTCTGCGCCCAGCCGGTCGAAGCGGCGGGTGAATTCGACGAGGGCCGCGTCACCGCGGGCGACGACCTCAGCGATGATGCCGCGCACCGCCTCGTCGACATCCTCGGCGATCTCGCGTTTCGCGGTGAGCAGCCGCGCGAAATCGGCGGCGAAATTCGGAGCTTGGCTGTCGAGCCGGACCATCGGGTGTCTTTCGTCTGTCTCAGGCCGCCGGGCCGGGCGCGGTCGTTCCATCGAGTTCGTGGCCGGGGCGGGCGACCGCCTCCCAGACCGGGCCGAGATCCTTCATCCGGACCTCGATGCACTCGACCTCCAGCCGGACCGCCGCGCCGCCGGAGAACACCATGTCGATATGGCCGGAGGGCGGGTCGGTCGCCTCGAAGGTGAGGGCGAGCAGGCTCATCGGCATCGCGTCCCCCGGGGCCAGGCCGCGGGACTTCACGCGCAGGACGCGCTCAAAGTGCACCCCTGCCAGGCGCCGACGCGGCGGGACGTCCGGCGTCCAGTCGAAGCGCCGCACGACCATCAGGAAGCGATGCTCACCCGCCAGGTAGGTCAGATCCTCCGGCCGCAGGATCGCGTCCTGGAGATGCGCGGAGATCACGGTCAGGTCCTCGGTATCGAGGGCGGCGAGCTTGAGCAGCTCCATGAAAGGATCCTCGGGGATAACGGGGCGCGGGCGGACAGCGACGGCGGCGGCCTCGCGGCACGCCGTAGGTAGCGGCCCGACCCCGCTCGGGCAACGGCCGGGGCCGGGACGGCGGTCTCAGCGATGGTTCATCCGACTCAAGCTAGGCCGGCCGGGTGCCGTCAGGAAGGCCGGCCGGACGACCGAGACGACGATTCGAGGCAGGACGACAATGGTGAAACGGATCCCGCTCGCGGCCCTGGCCGCCCTGACCCTGGCGCCGCTGGTCGCCGCCCCGGTGCGCGCGCAGGTCGGCCCGGACGTGGATGTCTACGTGTTCGGCCGCCCCGGGCCGGATCGCTACGAGTACGATCGCCGCCGGCGCCCCCCGCCCCCGCCGCCACCGGAGGACGATTGGCCCCGCCGGCCTCCGCCCCCGCCGCCGCCGCTCTATGACGATTACGACCGCCCGCGTCGGCGCCCGCCTCCGCCTCCGCCGCCCCCGGACGACGATTATGATCGACCGCGCTACGACCGGCGCTGGCGCAGCGGCAGCCTCTGCGTCACGGCCCGGGGCGATTGCCCGACGCGGCCCGCCCCGTACAACGCGCCCTGCGGCTGCGAGATACCGGGCTTCGGCTACAAGCGCGGGCAGATCGGGGGCTGAGGCGGCTCAGGCGGCGTCGTGTTCGAGACGATACGGCGCCGCCAGCAGCGCGATCGGCAGGTGCCAGGCCTCGCTGATGGCGCGGATCTGCGCGAGGTTCAGGGGCCGTTTCCGGCTCAAGATCTCCGAGGCCCGTGCGCGCGAGCCGAGAAGACGCGCCAGCTCCGCCTGCGAGCGGCCCATATCGGTGATGGCGGCGTGCAGGATCTCGACCGGATCGGCCGCCGCGATCGGGAAGGTCCGCTCTTCGTAGTCTTCCACGAGCGTGGCGAGCACATCGAGCTTGTCGCCGGCCGGCGTTCCCCGTGGGGAGCCCCAAAGGCGCTCGATTTCCTGCAACGCGTCCCGGTGGTCCGCTTCCGAGCGGATCGGCCTGATCTCCACGGGCGGTCTCCTAGAACTGTGAGACGGTGAGGGCATCGACTGAGTCGTACTGTTGGTGCGTGCCGAGAAACTTCACGAAGGCGATCTGTTTCTCAAAATCGAAGGCTGCGATCAGGCGATACTGACCGCCCGCGATCTCGAAACGTACACGATCACCATTCAGCACTTTCGCTTTTGGAAAGACCCCCTGAATGTCGGACATGGCATTTGGGACCAAGTCCTTGATTATGCGATGCCAGCGCAACAACGCCGGCTGCGCCTGCGGATGCAAAGCTGCGAAGGCGCGCAGCGTGCTGAATGCGATGATCCGCATCCATCCTGCATAGTATGTTTCCAGATTGGGAACAAGCGATTCGCTACACGTGCGCAGCGTCACTGCGGACGGAAGTCCTATTCCTCAATCGGTTCGGAACTTCCACAGGTATGCAATCACCCTAGGAGCGGCGACCCCGCATCAGGCCCAGACTTATGCTCGCACCCGCTCGATCTGCGCGCCGCAGCGCCCGAGCTTCGCTTCCAGCGCCTCGAAGCCGCGGTCGAGGTGGTAGACCCGGTTGATCTGGGTCTCGCCCTCGGCGGCGAGGCCGGCGATCACCAGGGAGACCGAGGCGCGCAGGTCGGTCGCCATCACGGGCGCGCCCTTGAGCCGCTCGACGCCCTCGACGATGGCGAGGTCGCCCTCGAGCCGGATCTTCGCGCCGAGGCGAGCCAGCTCCTGCACGTGCATGAACCGGTTCTCGAAGATCGTCTCGCGGATATGCGACTGGCCCTTGGCCAGGGTCATCAGCGCCATGAACTGCGCCTGCAGGTCGGTGGGGAAGCCCGGGAACGGGTCGGTGGTCACGTCGACGGCCGCGATGCCGGCGCCGTTGCGGCGCACGCGGATCCCGCCCTCGACCTGGCTGATCTCGGCCCCCGTGGTCGACAGCACGTCGAGCGCCGAATGCAGCAGCTCGGCCCGGGTATCCTTGAGGATCACGTCGCCGCCGGTCATCGCCACCGCCATGGCGTAGGTGCCGGTCTCGATGCGGTCGGGCAGCACCGCGTGGCGGGCGCCGTTCAGCCGGGCGACGCCCTCGATCTCGATCCGGGGCGTGCCGGCGCCGCGGATCTTGGCGCCCATCTTGTTCAGGCATTCGGCGAGGTCGACCACCTCGGGCTCGCGGGCGGCGTTCTCGATCACCGTGGTGCCGTAGGCGAGCGAGGCCGCCATCAGGGCCACATGCGTGCCGCCGACCGTGACCTTGGGGAAATTGATCTCGGCCCCGCGCAGGCCGTTCTTGGTCTTGGCGACCACGTAGCCGGCATCGATCTCGATCTCGGCCCCGAGCCGCTCCAGGGCCATAATCAGCAGGTCCACCGGCCGGGTCCCGATGGCGCAGCCGCCCGGCAGCGAGACCTTGGCTTCGCCGAACCGGGCGAGCAGGGGCGCCACCACCCAGAAACTCGCCCGCATGGTCGAGACCAGGTCGTAGGGGGCGGTGGTGTCGATGACGTTCGAGGCGGTCAGCCGGATGGTCTGGCCGGTCTCGGTGGTCTGTCCGGGGCGCTTGCCGACGACCATGTGGTCGACGCCGTGATTGCCGAGGATCCGGGTCAGGGCAGAGATGTCGGCGAGCCGGGGGACGTTGATCAGCTCCAGCGTCTCGCCGGTGAGCAGGCTCGCGATCATCAGCGGCAGCGCCGCGTTCTTGGCGCCCGAGATCGGGATCACGCCGTTGAGGGGCGCGCCGCCGGTGATGTGAATGCGGTCCATCATGTGTCCTCGGGCGGCGCACCTCCCTGGCGCGCGGCCGGCCGTTCTCCTGGTGGACGCCGCGGCGCCCAGGCTTGGCCGTCCCCTATAGACCGGATTTGTCGGAATCTGGACCGCCGGAATCGCGCTCGTCCGGGCCGGACCTGTCGGCGTCCGGTGACGACCCGGTCTCGGCGCGCCCGCGCCCCTGCGCCTTGCGGCGCCGCAGATTCTCCCGGAGCGCCGCCTTCAGGCGCTCGGCGCGCGCATCCTTGCTCTCGCTCATCGCGCGGCCCTTCGTCGCCGCAGGCTTGAGACACGCGATCCCGCACCAGGGCAGGCCATTCGGCATGAAGACGGGCGGGTGCTCAAGGATCTGGCGCCGTGTTCGGGTGGGTTGAAGCCGCCCGCGAGGCTAGCGAGTTCGTCCCCGCCTCTCAACGGGCGCAGGGCAGCGATGTCGGAACCTTACCTTGAACCAGTTCCAGATCCGCGCGTATCTTCCGCCCCTCACGCGAAGGACTGGACCGAGGCCGGACCTCGATCGCGGGACTTGGGTGCCGCGATGGCACCGCCCGCACGGCCGCACACGCGAAGGACGCTCGATGACCGTCACCCGGATGCCCAGCACGATGCCCGCCCAAGCGGGTTCGACGCGCGCCGGTTCTGGCTATGAGCGGTACTTCCGGGGCGCCCTGGACCAGCTCCACGGCGAGCGGCGCTACCGCGTCTTCGCCGATATCGAGCGCATCTCCGGCCGCTTCCCCACGGCCAAGTGGCGTAAGCCCGACGGCAAGACCACCGAGATCACCGTGTGGTGCTCCAACGACTATCTCGGCATGGGTCAGCACAAGGAGGTGGTCTCCGCGATGACCGACACCGCCGCGCGCTGCGGCGTCGGGGCGGGCGGCACGCGCAACATCGCCGGCAACAACTCGCCGCTGGTGGATCTGGAGCGCGAGCTCGCCGACCTGCACGGCAAGGAGGCCGGCCTCGTCTTCACCTCGGGCTACGTCTCGAACCAGGCCGGCATCTCGACCATCGCCAAGCTGATCCCGAACTGCCTGATCCTATCCGACGCCTTCAACCACAACTCGATGATCGAGGGCGTCCGCCATTCCGGCTGCGACAAGAAGATTTTTCGCCACAACGACCTCCAGCACCTGGAGGAGCTGCTCCGCGCCGCCGGCGACCGGCCGAAGCTGATCGTGTTCGAGTCGGTCTACTCGATGGACGGCGACATCGCGCCGATCGGCAAGATCTGCGACCTCGCCGACAGCTACGGGGCCATGACCTATCTCGACGAGGTCCACGCGGTCGGCCTCTACGGGCCCCGCGGCGGCGGCATCTCTGAGCGCGACGGCGTGATGCACCGGGTCGACGTGATCGAGGGGACGCTCGCCAAGGGCTTCGGCTGCGTCGGCGGCTACATCACCGCCTCGGCGGCGATCTGCGACGCGGTGCGCAGCTTCGCCCCGGGCTTCATCTTCACCACGGCCCTGCCGCCGGCGGTGGCCGCGGCCGCCCGGGCCTCGGTGCGCTACCTGAAGCGCTCGCAAGCCGAGCGCGAGGCGCACCAAGCGCAGGCCGCCGCCACCAAGGCGGCGCTGACCGAAGCCGGCCTGCCGGTGCTGGAGACCGAGACCCACATCGTTCCGGTGATGGTCGGGGATGCGGAACTGTGCAAGGCGGCGGCCGACCACCTGCTGGAACGCCACGCCATCTACATCCAGCCGATCAACTACCCGACGGTCCCGCGCGGCACCGAGCGCCTGCGGATCACGCCGTCGCCGTTCCACGACGCGGCCCACATCGCCCGCCTCGCCGCGGCGCTGGCCGAGACCTGGGAGACCCTCGACCTGCCGCGGGCCGGAACGGTGTTCGTCGAGGCGGCGGAATAGGGTTTTTGCGGTCGCAAGCTGCGGCCGGATCCACGCCTCTCTGCTGCCCCCTCTCCTGCACGGGCTACGACGCTCACACATCTGCGGACGAAGCGCGGGTCCCTTCGCCCCGCTTGCGGGGAGAGGCCCGCACGGACCTCGTCGTCCGTGCGGGAAGCGCAGGCGAAGCCGGAGCGGCGGTGAGGGGGCGGTTCAGGACGAGGCGCGTGTCCGGAGCCGCCCCCTCACCTTCGGCTGCCGCCTCGCTTCGGCGACGAC
>NZ_JAKSYO010000121.1 GCF_022829635.1 Methylobacterium sp. E-066 | reverse complement strand
GGACCAGCCCGCGGCGCAGGCCACAGGCTCAGGTGCCAACGATCCGACAGTCGCCGCCGGCTCTGGGGTGGCCACCCCAGAGCCGGCATCCCTCGCGGGACAGGGGCAATCTGACATGATTCGCTAATACAAGGTGCCCGGCGATCGAAGATCGCTGGGCCTCGAAGGAGCCCTCCAGGGATCGCGCGGCTGGCTGGAGGGCTCCTTCGAGGGCTTCGCTTCGCTACGCCACCTCAGGATGAGGGCGTGGGTGGGAGAGGCCAGTCAGACGCCTCCCTAAGCCTTCCCCACCGCCATCAGCGCAAACGCGTAGATCAGCGCCACCTCCTCCAGCCGGTCGAAGCGGCCGGCGGCGCCGCCGTGGCCGGCTTCCATGTTGATCCGGAGAAGGATCGGGCCGCCGCCGGTCATGGTGGCGCGCAGGCGGGCGACCCATTTCGCCGGCTCCCAGTAGGTCACCCGCGGGTCGGTGAGGCCGCCCAGCGCCAGGATCGCCGGGTAGGCCTTGGCGGCGACGTTGTCGTAGGGCGAATACGACAGGATCGTCTCGAAGGCCGTCACGCTCTCGGCCGGGTTGCCCCATTCGGGCCATTCCGGCGGGGTGAGCGGCAATTCCGCGTCCAGCATGGTGTTGAGCACGTCCACGAACGGCACGTCGGCGACGATGCCGGCGAACAGCTCCGGGGCGAGGTTGGCGACGGCGCCCATCAGCATGCCGCCGGCCGATCCGCCATGGGCGACGATGCGTGTCTCCGCCGTATAGCCGGCCGCGATCAGGGCCCGCCCGCAGGCGATGAAATCCGTGAAGGTGTTGGGCTTCTTCTCGCGCTTGCCGTCGAGGTACCAGCGCCAGCCCTTCTCGGTGCCGCCGCGGACATGCGCGATGGCGTAGACGAAGCCGCGGTCGACCAGGCTCAAGAGGTTGGTGCGGAACCCGGCCGGCATCAGCGTCCCGTAGGAGCCGTAGCCGTAGAGCAGGAGCGGCGCCGAGCCGTCCAGCGCCAGGTCCCGGCGGTGCAGGAGCGAGATCGGCACCTGCTCGCCGTCCGGGGCGGTGGCGAACAGCCGGCGGGTGACGTAGGCGGCCGGGTCGTGCCCGCTCGGGAGGGTCTGGCGCTTGCGCAGGGTCCGGTCGCGGCTGTCGCAGGCGTAGTCCCAGGTCTCGGACGGCGTCGTCATGGACGAGTAGACGAACCGGATCGTCGCCGTGTCGAATTCGTGCCCGCCCCGCAGGCCCAGCGCGTACGCCTCCTCGGCGAAGGCGACGGCGTGCTCTTCGCCATCAGTCAGGTCGCGCACGATGATCCGCGGCCGGGCGTTCTCGACCTCGAGGCGGATCAGGTGGCCGGCCAGCAGGTGCAGGTGGCGGATCATCACCCCCGGCCGGTGGGGCACGAGGTCGGTCCAGTTGGCCCGGCCCGGATCGTCCAGGGGGGCGGTGACGATCTTGAAGTCCTCGGCGCCGTCCGCGTTGGTGCGGATGTAGAGGCGGTCGCCGCGATGCTCGACGTCGTAGATCAGCAGCGGCTCGCGGGGCTGCACCAGCCGCAGGGCAGCGGAGGGCGCGTGCCGGTCGAGGAGCCGGACCTCGGAGGTCTCGTGGTCGCTGGCGGTCACGTCCAGGAAAGCGCCGGACTGGGTGCGGCCGATATGGACGAAGTAGCCGGCATCCGGCTCGGTGTAGACGGTCTCGTCTGAGGCTTGAGCAGTGCCGAGGCGGTGGCGCATCACCTTGGCGGGCCGGTGGTTGGCGTCGAGGGCCACGTACCAGAAGCTGTGCCCGTCCGCGGCCCACACCGCCTCGCCGGAGGTCGCCTCGACCCGGTCGTCGCGGTCTAGGCCGGTGGCGAGGTCGCGGACCTTGATCGTGTAGAGTTCCGAGCCCTTGGTGTCGGCGCTCCAGGCGAGCAGGCCGTGGTCGTCGGAATGGACCGCGGCGGCGATCTCGAAGAACGGCAGGCCCTCGCCTTCGCGGTCGCCGTCGATCAGGATCGTCTCGTCCGGGTCGGGGCCGGAATCCGGCACGTTCGGCGAGGTCGACGGGCGCCGGCAGACCAGCGGGTGCTGCCCGCCCTCGCGGTGGCGGGTGTAGTAGGCGTAGGGCCCGTCGGGATCGGGCACGCCGCTCTCGTCCTCCTGGATGCGGCCGCGCATCTCGGAGACCAGAGCTTTGCGCAGGTCGGCGGCGCCGGCGAGGGCGGCCTCGGCGTAGGCGTTCTCGGCCTTGAGGTAGGCGGCGATGTCGTCGGGCAGGGCGGCGGGGTCCTTGAGGACCGCCTGCCAGTTCTCCGCCTTCAACCACGCGTAGTCGTCGACGATCTCCCGGCCGTGGACGCTGAAGCGCCGCGGCCGGATCTCGGCCACCGGTGCCCCGGTCCGGTTTGCAAGAAAGCCGCGCCCGATCTCCGTCATCGTATCTCCCGCCGGGTCCTGTCCGTCCGGTCTGGGGATGTGTCCCGCCGGAGGTCGCGACGCAAGCCGCCGCGACTCCGGAACCGGCCGGAGCCCCGCGGGGCATAACTTTAAGTTAGTAAGAAGGATATCTCTATCTACTTATGGATAGAAAATCCGAGATGGAAGTATCCCTGTACGGACGGATGCGTCGATCCCCGGTAATGTCGTTCTAACTTGTAATACAAATCGTCATGTTGTACCTGTCTACACGGGATCGATTGGTGCACGCGCGGCTCGGGGCCGCTTGCTCGCGCCGGGTACCACTCTGTCCCGATGTGGGCGTCAGGCAATGCTTGGAACGATGAGGGCTGGAGCGGGACGCACGCTATTTCTGAAATCGGGGGGTCTTGTGGTGAGAGAGAACGAGAAAACGATCGACCTCGTCGGTGCGACGGCCGACGTCGTGGCTGCCTATGTCCGTAAGAATGCTATTCCGGTGAGCGAATTGCGGGCGCTGTTCGGCGACGTCCACGCCGCCCTGAAGCGGGTCGCGGAGAGCCACGCTGGGGCGGCGGAACCAGCGGAGCCGGCCGTGCCGGTCGAGGGCTCGGTGACGGCGGATTACATCGTCTGCCTGGAGGACGGCCGGAAGTTCAAGTCGCTCAAGCGGCATCTCCGGTCGAAATACGCGATGAGCCCCGAGCAATACCGCGCGAAGTGGAAGCTGCCCGCCGATTACCCGATGGTGGCGCCGAACTACGCCAAGACCCGTTCCGAACTCGCCAAGGCGATCGGGCTGGGCCGGCCGGACGGGCTCCGGGACGCCGCCTGACGGTACCGGACCGGACCCTCGGGGCATCGCGGGATACCGGGACGATGTCGGGCGTTGAGGTGCGATGGCGCGTTTCGTGCGATGCGGTCGCAACTCCGTCCGGTGCCGAGGTGCTGAGCATGACTGCGTTTCCAGACCCGCAGGATGGTGATCCGGCGGAGGATATCGAGCGGATGAACACCGCGCTCTCCGAATGGGCTGCGCGGTCTGCCGCCGACAGCGCCGCGCTGATCGATCGCTTCGAAGAATTGGGCTACGCGGTCCGCGGCAAGTCCGAGGACGAGATCGCCGAAATCCTTCGCCAGCCACCGACCAGGCCGGACCGGACCTAAATCCGGTTCTAGGTAAAAAAGCCTTGACATCGCGACCGACCCTGCGCTAGTCCGGTGCCGCGAAGCTGCGGACCGTGATTGGAACAAAACATGAACAAACGGGCGAAGGCGAGGCGGCCCAAGGCTGCGGCACAAGGCGCGGCGGCCGGAGCGCCCCTGTCGCCGGAGGCGGCGCGGCTGCTGGCGCGGCTCGGCGAGGCCGGAGCCTATGCCCGGCGCGATCCCCTAAGCGAGGACGGCCTGTTGGTCCGGCGGGGCGGCGACGGGGTCTCGGTGGGCAGCGGGCGGTTTTCGGACAGAGCCGGCCAGGCGCTGGTCGAGGCCGACCTCGCCGCCTGGGACCCGGCCGGTGCGAAGCTGACGATCAGCCCGGCGGGACAAGCACGTCTGCGGCGCCAGCAGGCCCCGGACGGGATGGCCTATCTCGCCCAGCACCACGACCTGACCGTGATCGAGGGGGGCGCCCCGGAGCCGGCTTTGCGGAACGCCTCGGAAAATCCCCTGGCCTGGATGGTCCGGCGCCGGAACGGGGACGGCACGCCGCTGATCGACCCGGCCGCCTTCGAGGCCGGCGAGCGGCTGCGCCGGGACATGACCACGGCCGCCATGCTGCCCCGGATGGGGATCGAGCTCGGCGCCCCCCGCGTCGACGGCGGCGGCGCCCGCGACCCGGCCGCCGCCTCCGATCAGGTGATCGCCGCGCGCCAGCGGGTCCGCGGCGCCCTCGACGCGGTCGGCAGCGACCTGTCGGGGCTGCTGATCGACCTGTGCGGCTTCCTCAAGGGCCTGGAGCGGATCGAGGCCGAGCGCCGCTGGCCGGCCCGCTCGGCCAAGGTCGTGGCCCGTATCGCCCTGGGGCGGCTCGCCGAGCATTACGGCCTGGCGCGCGAGGCGACCGGGCCGGATCACGGGCGGTTGCGGCTGTGGCGGGCGTGAGGGGAGGGGGCCGAGTCCGGCCGAACGCCAACCCAATCCCCGCATCCTGAGGCTCGCTGCGCTGCGGCACCTCAGAATGAGGGCTACGGGCGACACAGGTTTCGACCGTAGCCGCGATCAATGCCGTGGGCGCAGAAGGCGCGGGTCCCCTCTCCCGTGCGGGCTAATGGATTCACAGATCGAGTTCGGCCCTTTTTGCACGACGGCCCGTGCTTCGGCTCCAGCATCGGTGCGGGTATCCCCTCGCCCCGCTTGCGGGGAGAGGGCTTCGGCGACCTTGTCGTCGCCGAAGCGAGGCGGCAGCCGAAGGTGAGGGGGCGGCTCCGGACGCGCGCCTCGTCCTGAACCGCCCACTCACCGCCGCTCCGGCTTCGCCTGCGCTTCCCGCACGGACGACGAGGTCGGTGCGGGCCTCTCCCCGCAAGCGGGGCGAGGGGGCCCGCGCTTCGTCCGCAGATGTGTGAACATCGTAGCGCGCACGGGAGAGGGGGCGCGTGGCGGCTTCACACAACGTGCCGGGAGCAAGCGGTTGAAGCACCGCGCTTTTCCACTCTCCCTTGCGGTGAGGGGCCAGGGGTGGGGGTG
>NZ_JAKSYO010000114.1 GCF_022829635.1 Methylobacterium sp. E-066 | reverse complement strand
GGCCCCGGGCAAGGTCACGGCGATCGACACCCACTGGATCTGGCAGGACGGGGAGGCCCTGACCCGGGAGCCGCTGGCGATCCGCGGCGGCCTCGTGCAGGTGCCGGAACGGCCGGGCCTCGGGATCGAGCTCGACTGGTCGGGTGTCGAGCGGGCGCACGCCCTCTACCGCGATCACGGCCTCGGCGCCCGGGACGACGCGGCGGCGATGCAGTTTCTGGTTCCCGGCTGGACCTTCGATCCGAAGAGGCCCTGCCTCGTCCGCTGATCGCGCCCCGATGCTGTCTCGCGCGAGGCACCGACCGCCGTCGCGCCGAAAGACCTGCGGACGCCGTGCGCTTCCGCAATAGCCTCTGAGCATGCGGGAGAAGACCGGAATGGAGGTCAAATCCCTCGGTCTCGGCATCATGGGCGCACCGATGGCCCGGTTCTTGATCGCGGGCAGGCGTTGCCTGTACGTCAAGCCCCGTCGCCCCGTGCCGGAGCGACCGCTGCATCGCCGACGCGAGCGTCAAAGAGATGGCGAAGCGCTCGGACGTGGTCGATCTGAGCCCGATTTCTCCGATCGCCACCCGCGACGACGTCCACCGCATCGAGGCGCTCGGCACGCCGGTCTCGGACGGCGTGGTCCTGCGAGACGGGCGCGTTCTTGATCCTGATCGGCAG
Organism: Methylobacterium sp. E-066; assembly: GCF_022829635.1. Taxonomy (GTDB): domain Bacteria; phylum Pseudomonadota; class Alphaproteobacteria; order Rhizobiales; family Beijerinckiaceae; genus Methylobacterium. The sequence continues at coordinate 43,680 of NZ_JAKSYO010000114.1, read as the reverse complement.
CACGGACGACGCCTCGAACACCGGTCGTGGGCCACAAAACTAAAACTTCGACGATGCTTGGTTCTGCTCAAATCCTCGCTTCACGCCGTCTTACATCAGATAGGCAGAAGGTATCGATGTCTATACGGAGTGGATGACGATAGGCTCTTGTGAAGCGTAATGCAGCCATCGTATGTGATGATATGAAAATCACATTACGACTCATATACACTGGATTTTATGACGATTGTGCAGAATTTAATCTATATAAATCAGTAAAAATCTAATAACAAAATTAATTTCGAATGATCTAAGGCGACGCATATTGCGTCGCAAAACCGACATGCTTGACATGCTTTGATTGGAACGTTCTAATAGGCGTTGGGATACCATCACTGACTTGCCATGCTCGGACGCGATGGGCCGACGTTGGTTTCTTGAGCCTCAGAATTGACAAGCCATGGATCTCCAATGACAAAAATTAGAACGTTCCATATTCAGATTCTATTGAGTAGTGTTGCTCTGGCGGCTCTCCAAATTCCAGCGCTCGCACAGCAGATGAACGACCTCGGCACGGTTTCCGTGGAGGCGGCGGCGAATCAGGCCGGGGGAGCCGACCGTGGCACGCCGCTGCTGGCGGAGCAGAATGGGACATCGGCAGCCACGACCCTGCGGCAGGAGGACATCGCCCGCCAACCGGGCACCCAGAACGTCGCGCAGCAGATCGGCAAGGTCGTCGGCGTCAATTCCTACTCGCGCGACGCCTCAGGCTTGTTCGGCGGCGGCTACTCGATTCGCGGCTTCGACAGCACGCAGATCGGCCTCTCGCTCAACGGCGTGCCGCTCAACGATCCCGGCACCTTCGCGGTCACGCCACAGGTCTACACGGATTCCGAGAACCTGTGCTCGATCGACGTCAATCAGGGGACCAGCGCTGGTGCCGTCGCGCAGCACGGCGCTGTCGGCGGTCAGGTCTCGATGTCGCAATGCGTCCCGACCGACACGCCGAAGACCATGGTCTCGCAGTCGTTCGGATCGTACAACAACTTCAAGAGCTTTATTCGCGCGAATACCGGCCTCATGTACGACGATGCGCTGAAAGGCTATATCTCGTACTCGCACGCGCAATCCGACTATTTCGTCGGTCCTGGCGCCGCCGATCGGCACCATGTCGACGGACGGCTCGACCTGAAACTCGAAGGCGGGAGCAGCCTCACCGTCACATCTTTTTACAATCTTTCCGAGAACACTTATATCCGAAACATCACAAAATCGCAGTACGCCGCTTACGGCTACCGTAATGGCTGGCTGACGACACCACCGACGATCCTGAGCGGTTCGAAGGCCGCGTTCAGCGCGAACAACCCGGCGTTCCCCTACACGCCGGCCAATATTGGCTATGGCGACTATCAATGGGAGCCGAGCCGAGACGGCTTCGTGTCTATCGACGGCAAGTTCCCCCTGACCGATACGATCGATCTTCAAGTGACGCCCTATTTCCTCCACCACTTATCCGGCAGTTCGACCGAAGTCCTTCTCAAGGAGAACGGATACACCAACAAATTCCTTTCGAGCCCAGTCGGCGCGTTCACGGCCTACGGTACCGCCAACACCAACGCCCTGCTGGTTCAGATGAGCCAGAACGAATTCGACCGGGTCGGCAACACCGCGACCCTGACGGGGCGATTCGGCGAGCACACGATCAGCGGCGGCCTCTGGGCAGAATACACCCACCAGCATCAGTTGAACCCGTTCCAGCAGATTGATCCTCTGACCAACACGATCGCCGACATCTTTTTCCAGTCGCATCTGATCAGGGACAATAAGGGCCACATCCTTACGAGTCGGGACTGGGTTACGGATTACTATAATACCACTCTCTCGTTGTCCGACAGCATCGCCCTGTTCGATGACAGGCTGCATATCGACCTGTCTGGCCGGGAGCGGATCTACGACCGGACGTTCCACAATCTACCGTCCGGGAACAGCAATTTGACGGATGCTTATCTAGACTACAAAGTAAAAAGAAACTATTCGTTTTTCCTTCCATCATTCGGCGTCCGCTACGATCTCGACGAGGAGAATCAGGTTTTCTTCAACGCGTCGATGAGTGCGCGCGTCCCGCCGAACTTCGCCGACGGCCGCCTCGTGGACAACACCAAGAATACGGTCTCCATACGCGACCTGAAAGCTGAAAACTCGCTCAGCTTCGACACCGGTTATCGCTACAAGGGCGACCTATTGAACGTCAACGCAACCGCGTTCCTGATCAAATACAGCGACCGGATCGCGGTGACGATCAAGAACGATGCGACGCTGAGCAGCAAGTACACGAATATCGGCAGCACCACGGCGGTCGGAGGCGAGATCGAGCTCGGCACCAAGCCCTACGAGGGCTGGAGCGTGCTGGTCTCGCAGGCGATCAACGACGACACGCTGGACAGCGATATTAAGGTCGAGGATGGCAGCAAGGCTCTCCCGACCAAGGGCAAACAGTACTTCAACGCACCGAAATACATCACCAACGCGACCCTCATGTACGAAGACGGGCCGCTCTACGGGTTCGCCCGGGCGAAATGGACCAGCTCGGTCTTTGCTACGCTGACCAACGACATCCGCCTGCCGGGCTACACCACGGTCGATCTCGGCCTCGGCTACAAGCTCAAGGGCACGGCCTTCCTCGACGCGATCCCGGGGGCGCAGGATGGCGAGTTCAAGCTCAACCTGACCAATATCCTCAACAGTAAGTACCTGTACATCAACCCCGGCAACAGCACCGGCGTTCAGATCAGCTCGGCCGGGACTCCGTTTTTCTATCTCGGCGCGCCGTTCTCGGTCGTCGCCAGCCTCAGCCTGGATTTCTAGCCATGAGCCAACGCGATCTCTCTCAAACCGGTCGGAGCCTGACCATGACGCGCCGGCATGTCCTTCACCTCTCGGGTGCGGCGGCGGTCGGCAGCTTTGCCGGGCTTCGAAGCCTGGCAGCGTCGGCCGCAGACGGGTCGAAGCCGTTCCCCTGGATCGGCACCAAGTTCACCCCCGACGGTCAGGTTCTGCGCTGCCCCGGCAACACCATCATCTGCCATATCGAGCCGTCGAACCCGGCGACCGCCCCCCTGGCGGCGTTCCGCGCCGCCCTGGAGGCGGAGCCCTACGCGCACAAGTTCACCTTCACGCCGCCGTCGAGCTACCACATGACGGTGTTCGAAGGCGTGATCGACTTCAACCGGAAGCCGAGTCTCTGGCCGGCCGATCTCCCCCTCGATGCGTCCGTGGAGGCGTGCAACCAGCTCTTCATCGAGAAACTCGAAGCCTTCGACCTCGGCTGCGAACCGCGATTCCGGATGAAGGTGCTGGAGGGCGACGGCAACGTCGACGTGCGTCCGGGGGCCGGAATCTACCTGGTGCCGGCCGACGAGGCCGAGGCCACGAAGCTTCGCGGCGTGCGGGATCGGCTTTCCGACCTGCTGAAGCTGCACCAGCCCGGACACGACACTTACAAGTTTCACACCACCCAGACTTATGCAATCAAACCGCTCAGCGAAATCGAGACGAGTCGCTATCGGGCCGTGCGCCGCGACTCGATCAATGCCCTTGCCGCGGCAATGCCTGTCCTCGAGCTGGGCGCACCGGAACTATGCCTATTCGATGATATGTTCGCCTTCAATCCGCGTCTTTATCTTCGTCCGCGCCAGCTTTAGACTGGTCCACCGACAAGGCGGCGTTTCGCGGCCTCGAACGCAGCACGGCCTGGGTCTTGCTGCGCGCGTACCGCCTTGCCGGACGGGCCGGGGCTGAGGTGATAATGGGTCAAATGACGATCAAGGACGTCGCGCGGCGTGCCGGCGTGAGCTTCCAGACGGTATCCCTGGTCCTGAACCATCCCGAGAAGGTTGCCCGGACGACGCGGGAGACCATCGAGGCCGCGATGCGGGAGCTGGACTTCGTCCCCAGCCTCGCGGCCCGCTCGCTCCGGAAGAAGCCGAGCCGCAGCATCGCCTGCGTGTTCTCCGTGGGCGCCCAGCCCTACGACGACCTCTCGGGGATGATGCAGGAGACCTATCAGGGCATCGTTCTGCAGACCTTCGCGCATGTGGCGGATCAGTTCGGATACACGCTGATCCATCGCCGCTGGCGCAGCGACGACCCGGAGGGCCTGGGCAAGATCAGCAGCCTGGTGAGCGAAGCTCGCGTCGACGGGATCGTCGTCTTCGCCGACCGCCGGGACGATCCGCTCATCGCGATGCTGCAGGCCAAGCGTTTCCCGTTCTTCGTGTTCGGCCTCGACGTCGCCGACACCCACTACGCGATGCGGGCCGAGCGCGACGCGATGTACCAGATGGTCCGCTACCTCGCGCAGACCGGGAGCACGTCGATCTGCTTCTTCAAGGGTGAGCGCGACGGACGGCGGCTGCGCGCCGTCACCGAGCGGCTCAGAGGCTACCAGGAGGCCCTCGCCGAGGCGGGGCTGCCGCTGCGCGACGACCTCGTGATCCCATGCGATTGGAGTTCAGAGAGCGGACGCCGCGTGACGCTCGGCCTCCTGGAGCGCCAGTCCCGGCCGGACGCGATCGTGGCCGCCAACGACCGTGTGGCGTTCGGCGTCTTGAAGGCGCTGCACGATCACGGGGTCCGGGTGCCCGAGGACATCCGCGTCGTCGGCTTCGACAACTTCGTCCAGTGCGCCTACACGATCCCAAGCCTGACCTCGATCGAGGTTCCGACGCTGGAGATGGTCCGATTCGCCTTCTCGACGCTGGTGGAGATCGTCGAGGGCACACGTCCCGCGGACGACCTGGCGCAGAAGCTGTTTCCCACGCGCCTGGTGTTCCGCGACTCCACGGGCCCGGACCCGGAGACACAGCTGCAAGGCTAACGCTGGCGAGCGCGCACGAAGAAAACCCGACTCGCCAAGCAAACCCGTCGGCGGCTTTGCGTCCCACCGGAGCATGGGGGCTAGACGCAACACCACAGGGCCCAGCCCTTTCAAGGTGTTTGGATCAGGCTGTCCGCGGAGCGTTCCGCCAATTCCATCAATCGCTTCGATCTAGACGTATAGGGCCGCCAGATTGAGTCCTCCGCTCGCCGCGAGACAGCGGTTTGATGCAAGGAGGGGGGACAGAGGCATGGGGAAAGCCTGTCCTCCCATGAGTTTGAGACGAGCTCTGTCGTTTCAGCACCAATCCCGTCATTCCGGGTGCCGCAGGCGAGCCCGGAATCCAGAACCGCCGACAATGCAACACCTTGCTCCACCTGCGTTTCTGGATTCCGGGCTCCGCTTCGCGGCCCCGGAATGACAGGGAGGTTGATAGGTCTGCGGCTGCAAGGACCCAGCGTCTGCGGCAAGCAGGACGGTCTAGGTCAAACACCTTGAGAGGGCTGCCGCTGAGCCTTTTCATGGCTTGCTTGGGATTGAAGCCCGATCTGTGGCCGTTCTCAGAACCTGTTTGACCGGTCTTTTCCCTTTCTCGACCTTATCCTGAGGGAGAAATCGGGATCTCCATCAGTCAGAACCGTCACGCGACCGCAATTACGCATTCAGACAGGCTCTAAAAAGATCGGGCGCCCAGCCGGGGATTCGGCGGGGCGCCCTTGCAGATCTCGGTTCGTCACCGTTTCAGCGAAAAATCGACCGCGATGCGTCCGCCGAAATGGCCGCCCGGGGGCGGTGGCAGGCTGGAGCCCCGCACGGCCTGCAGGGCCGCCTGATCCAGCTCGGAATCCCCGGACGAGCGGGCGATCGACGCGGAGCCGACGTGTCCGGACGGACCCACCAGGAAGGTCACCAGGACGATTCCGGAGGCGTGCCGGTTGCGGGCGGCGGCCGGATAGGCCTTGTGCCGGTTGATCTCGGCTTTCAGCCGCGCTCCGTAATCGGCGAGCGCCTTGCTCGCATCGGCCTGCGCGCCGCGCTCGGCACCGGCATGGCCCCTGTGCTGCGCTGCGCTGGCGGCGCTCGGCGGCTCGGTCTTCGGGGGGGCCTTGGGCTGGGGCTTCGGCTTGGGCACCGGACGGGGCTCCGGCGGTTTGCGGGGCTCCGGCGGCTTCACCACCTTGGGCGGTTCCGGCTTGCTGACCGGGATCGCGATGGCCGTGGGATCCTCCTTGACCGGCGCCTCCTCGACCGCCGGGGGCGGCTCCGGCTCGGGCTGCTGCGGGACCGGTTCGGGCTCCGGTGGCGGCGCCATCTCGGCCGCGCTCTGCGTTTCCGAGGCGTTGTCGGTGGTCGCGTCGCCCTGGGCGACGACGCTGACCTCGAGCGTCTCGACTGCGGGCGGCGCGATGGGCTGCGGTTCGGGTCCCGACGAGACGAACAGCAACGCGTGGACTCCGAGCGCCACGACAAGGGCTGTGCCGCGGACCAAGCCCTTGGCATTGTCCTGTCTGGGCAGGGACAGGACGAGCGGATCGGCTCCGGCCAGCGCCATCGTGTTCATGGTTCACCGCTCCCCGCCGCGGCGGACGCGGACGCGCGGCTGGCATTGGCGGTGCCCTGGGCGCCGTTCTTGCTGGTGATGATCGCGATGTGGGTCATGCCGTTCTTGGCCAGGAGGTCCATCACCTTGATAACGTCGCCGTAGGCGGCGTCCTTGTCGCCCCGAAGATGGATGACGCGGGTCAAATCGTTCTCGATCGCGGCGACCACCGCCGGCACGAGGCGCTCCGCCTCGATCTCGTCCTTGCCGATGAACAGCTTGCCGTCCTTGGTGACGGCGACCACCGCCGGCTCCTTCGGGTCGACCGGCTTGGCAACCTGCGCCTGCGGCAGGTTCACCTTCATGCCCGTCGTGAGCAGCGGCGCCGTGACCATGAACACGATCAGCAGGACCAGCATCACGTCGATCAGCGGCGTGACGTTGATGTCGGCGGAAGGGCGGTAGGGGCCGCCGGAATTGGAGGCGAAGGCCATGGTCAGATCTCCTTGTATGCGAGGCGGTTCTTGGCGATCAGGTCGACCGAGAGCGCCTCGACCAGATGGGACAGGTTCTGGGACAGCTTGCCGAGGATCGAACCGAGGCGGCTGTAGGCGATCGCGGCCGGGATCGCGGCGATCAGCCCGATCGCCGTGGTCGCCAGCGCCTCGGCGATGCCGGGCGCCACGACCGCGAGGCTGGTGTCGTTCGAGGCGGCGATGCTGATGAAGCTGGTCATGATGCCCCAGACCGTCCCGAGGAGGCCGACGAACGGCGAGACGGAGGCGATCACGGCGAGGTTCGAGTAACCGCCCTCCGTGGCGATCATCGTGTGCGTGGCGGCGCGGTTCATCGCCTCCACGGTGCGCTGGCGGGCCTCGCCCGCCCCCTCGTTGGGGAGGGAGACGGAGGCGGCCTGTGTTCCGGCATCGACGACCGGCCGCAGGAACTTGGGAACGCCCCCGCGCTCCAGCGCCTTGAGCGACCGCCCGAGTCGCATGGTCGTGTAGATGCCCTCGGCGATCAGGGCCCAGCACCACACGGAGGCGATCGAGAGGGTGATGATCACCCCCTTACCGACCAGCCCGGCCTGAAAGAACATCGCCGACGGCGAGAGACTAGCTGGGTCCATCTTACAACCCCCGGTATGCAATTTCGAATGGCTTGGGTAATGCGATCTCCGTCGCCCATCTGTTAGAACGTTCTATTAAGGCCGCGAAGTGTCTTGATGATGGCAAAAATGTGGCGCACTCGATTTGCTGCGGTGCGGCAGCACATTGCCGCCATGCGTCAGACGTGCCTTGCCCGAGCAGGTCACAATCGACGTCGCAGGCAGTGCCGAATCGATGGCTGTACGGTGGAGTTCTGACCCCGGCAGGGCCCGCGCTTCCACAATGGCGACGGACGGACGGCCGAGGACGTCGCCGCCCGCTTTGGTCCCAAGTGGGGTTCGGTGCCGCCCGGCCAGCCACCGGCGCGACGCGCTGGGCACCCATTCCTGCGCCGTGGGAAGCTTCTCAGTCGACTCGACCGCCTTGCAGCAGGATTCGCGAGCCGTCTCGCTCGGCACTGGCAAGGCGCTGGCGAAAGCCGCCGAGGCCGGTTTCGTAGATCCGGGGCGCCTCGCTCTCGGCCGCGGGATCGAGAAGCGAGCGGCCGGTCATGGTCGCCGCAGGGGGCAGGCCGAGTGTTGCCAGGACCGTCGGAGCGATATCGATGATGCCGCTCGGGCGGCGATCGATAACCCCGGCCGGGAGACCGGCTCCGCGCAGGATCAGGGTGGTGTTCAGCTCGTACCGGTTGAGGCCGCCATGCATGCCGCCGCCGACCGGTACGTCGCCCTCGGTCATCAACCCGAGGCCCGGGTGGCCGAACGGATCGGGTCCGTCGTCGGAGCGCAGCACGAAGACGAGGTCCGGCGCCCGCGCGTGGTCGAGATCGACGAGCGACAGCGAGAACGTGCCGGGGACCTCGCCCGCGATGCCGTCGCCGCCGCGCGTGAACACCATGCCGGTGAAGCTCTGCGCCATCAGCCATCGCGCGATGGCGTCGCGCCGCGCCGCGCCGCCCTCCAGGATCCGGATCTCGCCCATATTGCCGCCGGTCATCACGAAGCGCGCACCGTCGAGCGTCCGCTCGACGCCGCGTCGCCCGACATGTCCGGCGCCCCTCAGAAGGTCGCAGAGCGGCAGCGCGTCGCGCATGGTGATCTGGCCGTGATCGGAGGCGGCGATCACGGTGTAGCGGTCGGCATCCGGCTGGGCATCGACCCAGCCGAGGATGCGGCCGAAGGCGTCGTCGACGGTGCGCACGACATCCAGGGTCTCGGGCGATCCGAGCGAGCGGTAATGGAAGGCGGTGTCCGGCTCGTTGAACCAGATCAGCGCGACATCGGGCTTCAGTGTTTCGAGCACGTGCTCGCGGAAGACGCGCTCGGCATAGTCGGTCTCCTCGAAGCGCGGCAGCCGGCGCGGCGGCAGCGGGCCGAAGCGGGCGATCACCGCATCCGCGGCCTCCGGCGTGCCGCCGTGCTCGCGGCCGAGGATCGGCAGGGTCCAGTGGCCGTTGTCGCGCGCATGGGGGTTGATCAGATAGGCGGCGCCGGCCGACCCGGTATGGACGACGGCCATGCGCCGGCCGGCCCGCGCCAGCACGTCGCCCATCGGTTCGGCGGTCACGAACCGGCCGCCGGTCGCCTGCACCGCGAGGGAGATGTCGTCCCATCGGCCGAGGTCGAGCACGTGGCTGCGCGTCGCCTGCGGGAAGTAGAAGGCGTTGCCGACGATGCCGTGGACGCGCGGATGCGCGCCGGTGGCGATGGCGGTGGTGGCGACCCGCGTCATCGACGGGAAGACGCTGCGCGCCTCCCGGAACCAAGTGCCCTGCCCGGCGAAGCGGGCGAGGTTCGGCATCCGCTCCGGCGTGACGAAATCCGGCCGCAGCCCGTCGAAGACGCAGAGGACGACGCGGTCGGCCGGGGGGCGCGGGCCGGTCATGCCGCGCTCGGGACCGCCCGCGTGTGAGCCCGGGCCGCGAGCGCCTTCGTGGCGGCGATGCACGCCTCGACCGCGTACCAGTAGCGCGGCCTGAGTTCGATGTTGAAGACGGTGCCTGCGGGGAAGGTGCAGGCGTCGATCAGCGCGTCCCAGGGAATCGCGCCCCAGCCGACCGGCAGATGCAGGTCGCCGTGGCCGAAGGCGAGCCGCTCGCTCTCGTGATACATCCAGATCGCGTCGGCGCGGCCGAAAGAATCGTGAACGTGGAGATGGTTCGCGAACGGGGCGAGCGCCGCGATGTCGGCGATGAAGTCGCCGCCGTGGAAGCCGTTCCGCAGGAAGGAATGGCTGACGTCGAGCGTCGCGCGCACATACGGATGGTCGATGGCGGCCAGTTCCGCCGCCAGGCGGGCCGGTGACGCGCAATGAACCTTGCCTTCGTGGCCGCCGAACATCGTCTCGACGCAGATCAGCGGGCCGAGACCGCGGGCGACCTCGCCGGCACGCCCCAGCCACTCCCGCTGGCGGGCATAGGCGCTTTCGAGGATGGCGACCTCCGCGACCGGCGCGAGACCGGAATGCAGGACGTAGTGGACCGCGCCGATCTCGGCCGCGATCTCGAGGGAGGCTTCCAGCACCTCGAAATGCCGCCCCAGCCGGGCGGGATCGTCGAAGAAGTTGATCGCGAGCGGGCCGTGCACCGTGAAGCGGACGCGGCGCCCGGCGCAGGCCTGCTTCAGCCTCTCCAGATGCGGGCGGCGGATCCGGCCGCCGACCACCAGATCCATCGCGAAGGTCGGCAGTTCGATCGTCTCGACGCCCAGCGCCTCGACGCGGTCGAGGATGGCGGGCAGATCCGAGAGATCGCCCGCGGGATAGGGGGCGGAAATGCCGGTGCCGAGGACGCCGTTGGGCAGCATGATGTCTCTCCCGTTTGATCAGCGCAGGGTGGGGTCGAGCCTGTCGCGCAGCCAGTCGCCGACCAGGCTGACCGCCAGGGTGGTCGTGACGATGCAGGCGGCCGGAGCGAGCAGGATCCAGGGCGCGCGCGTCAGGTATCCGCGGCCGTAGCTGACCATGTTGCCCAGCGAGGTCATCGGCGGCTGCAAGCCGAGGCCGAGGAAGGACAGGCCGCTTTCCAGCAGGATCACCTCGGGGAAGGTCAGCGTCATGGAGACGATCAGCGTCGAGGCGATGTTGGGCAGGATGTGGCGCAGGTAGACCCGGGCCGGCGAGGCCCCGATCTGGCGCACGGCCCCGGCATAACCCTGCGCGCCGGCCGAGATGGCGAGCCCGCGGGCGATGCGGGCGTAGCGCTCCCAGCCGTAGAGCCCCAACAGTGCGATGAAGAGCGGCAGCGCGTTGCCCAGGAAGGCGAGCACGGCCAGGGCCAGGATCAGGAACGGCATCGCCGCCTGGAAGTCCGCCAGCATCAGCACGAGCTGTTCGACGAGGCCGCGGGCATGCGCCGCCAGGAACCCCAAGGCGGTGCCGAGCAGCGCCGAGATCAGCGTCGCCCCGAAGGCGACCAGGATCGAGATGCGGATCGAGACGATCAGGCGCGAGAGCACGTCGCGGCCGAGTTCGTCCGTGCCGAGCCAATGCGTCGGATGGAACGGAACCGCCAGGCGGTTGCGCAGATCGAAGGTCGTGAAGCGGTACGGCGTGATCCAGTCGGCGGCCAGCGCGGCCACGAGCATCAGCGCGAGCCAGGCGAGCCCGATCCAGACGGGGGCCGGCATGCGGCGCCCGCGCCCGGGCGCGGCGACCCCGCGGACGAGGCTGGAGGCGCTCGTTCCCGCCATCTCAGTGCCCTCCGGCCGCGCCGCCGGCCCGCAGCCGCGGGTCCATGAGGCCGTAGAGCAGGTCGACCACGAGGTTCGACGACACCATGGTGATCGCCACCAGCAGCAGGATGCACTGCACGACGGCGAGGTCGCGGTTGGCGACGGCGACCACGAGCAGCCGCCCGACCCCCGGCCAGGAGAACACGCTCTCCACCACCACCGCGCCCGCGATCAGGCTGCCGACCATGAAACCCACGATGGTGACGGTGGGGATCGCGGCATTGGGCAGGGCGTGGCCGCGCACGACCGCCGCCCAGGGCACGCCCTTGGCGCTGGCGGTGCGGATGTAGGGCTGGCCCAGCACCTCCAGCATGGCCGAGCGGGTGAAGCGGGCGAGGGTCGCCGCCCCGCCGATGCCGAGGGTCAGCACCGGCAGGATGGCGTGGCGCCAGCTCTCCTGCCCGCCCGAGGGCAGCCAGCCGAGCTGCACCGCGAAGAGCAGCACCAGGACGAGGCCGAGGACGAAGCTCGGCACGGTGAAGCCCGCCACCGCCGCGACCATGACGAGGCGATCGATCGGGCTGTCGCGGTGGAGCGCGGCCTGGATGCCGGCCGGGATGCCGATGCCGAGCTTCAGCGCCAGAGCCGGCAGGGTCAGCGCCAGGGTCGCGGGGATGCGCTCCACGACGAGGTCGAGGGCCGGCCGGCCGCTGCGCATCGACAGGCCGAGCTCGCCCTGACCGATGGCGGCGAAGTAGTGCAGGTATTGCAGCCAGATCGGGTCGTCGAGGCCCCAGGCCTTGCGGAAGGCGGCGATCGCCTCCGGCGGGGCGTCGACGCTCATGATGATCAGCGCCGGGTCGCCCGAGAGCCGCAGCACCACGAACGCGAAGGTGACCACGAGCGCGATGGTGAGCAGCGCGCGGCCGAGGCGGATGAGGAGGAAGCGCAGCATCAGCTCGCGGCCCTGAGGAACGGCGCCCGGGCCTGCGCGACGTGGCAGGCGGCGAGCCGCCCGTCGCGCATCGGCAGAAGCGCCGGCCGCTCGACCCGGCACCGCGCCTGCACGGCGTGGCAGCGGGGATGGAAGGCGCAGCCGGGCGGCCGCGCGGCGGGATTGGGCGGGTCGCCCTGCAGCACGATGCGCGGCCGCGCGCCCCGGCCCGGCACCGGGGCTGCCGAGACCAGCGCCTCGGTATAGGGATGGGCCGGATCGTGCAGGAGCAGATCCGCCTCGCCCTCCTCGACGATGCGGCCGAGATACATCACCGCGACGCGGTGGCTGACCTGACGGACCACCCTGAGGTCGTGGCTGATGAACAGCATCCCCAGGCCCAGCTCCTGCTGGAGATCGACCAGCAGGTTGACGACCTGCGCCTGGATCGAGACATCGAGGGCGGAGACCGGCTCGTCGCAGACCAACAGGCTGGGGCCGGCGGCCAGCGCCCGGGCGATCACGGCGCGCTGGCGCTGGCCGCCGGACAGTTCGTGCGGGTAGCGGCGCCCCTGCTCGGGCCGCAGCCCCACGGAACGGAGCAAAGCGAGCGCCTTCTCGTCGCGCGCCTTCGGCTCGCCGATCCCGTGCACGTCGAGGGGCTCGCGGACCTGCTCCAGGATCGGCAGGCGCCGATCGAGCGCGCCGAGGGGATCCTGATAGATCATCTGCATGCGCGCCCGCAGGCGCCGCCAGTCCGACGTGGCCGCCCGCGGCAGCGGCACGCCTTCGAACAGCACCGTTCCGGAATCGGGCGGCTCCAGCCCGAGGGCGAGCCGGCCGGTGGTCGACTTGCCGGAACCGGATTCGCCCACGAGCCCGAGGGTGCGGCCCCGCGCCACCGTCAGCGAGACGCCGTCGACGGCGTGCACCTCGGTTCGGCGCCCGAGGAGGCCCCGGCGCGTGACGTAGCGGCGGCCGACACCGTGCAGCGCGAGCAGGGCCTCGCTCATGCGCGGGCGCGCTCCGGGACAGCCGGCTGCTCCTCCGGGCGGACCGCGATGCAGGCGGCGCGACGCTGCGGTCGCGCCTCGACGAGGTGCGGCACCGTCCGGTCGCAGGCCGCGACGGCGCCGGGGCAGCGCGGCGCGAAGGCGCAGCCCGGCGGCATGTCCCAGGGATCGGGGACGGTGCCTTCGATCGGGGACAGGCGGCGCCGGACACCGTCGAGGGGCGGCAGAGCCGCCAGGAGCCCCTGTGCGTAGGGATGCAGCGGATGCGCGAACAGGAGGTCGGCCGGCGCGGTCTCGATGATGCGCCCGGCATACATCACGCAGACGCGCTCGCAGGTCTGCGCGATCACCCCGAGATCGTGGCTGATCAGCACCAGCGCCATGCCGGTCTCGCGCCGGATACGGGTGAGCAGGTCGAGGATCTGAGCCTGGATGGTGGCGTCGAGCGCGGTGGTGGGCTCGTCGGCGACGAGCAGGTCCGGATCGCCGGCCAGTGCCATCGCGATCATCACGCGCTGGTTCTGGCCGCCGGAGAGCTCGTGCGGGTAGGCATCGAGGCGCCGTGCCGCATCGGGGATGCCCACGAGGTCGAAGAGGCGCTTCGCCTCGGCCCGGATCGCCGCCCCGGACAGGCCGCGATGCAGCGCCAGCGCCTCGCCGACCTGGCGGCCCAATCGGAGGACCGGATTGAGCGCGCTCGCCGGATCCTGGAAGATCATGGCGATGCGTCCACCCCGCACCCGGTCCAAGACCGCCGGCGGCGCGCCGACGAGTTCCTGCCCCTCCAGCTGCACGCTGCCGCCGACCTTCGCCCGCCCGGGGAGCAGGCCCAGCGCGGCAAGCCACGTGACCGACTTGCCGCAGCCGGACTCGCCGACGAGACCGAGGGCCTCGCCCCGCGCGACGCTCAGGTCGATGCCGTGGAGCGCGCGGACTCCGTCGAAGGTGACGGTCAGGCCGCGGATCGTGACAAGGTCGTCGGAATGCGGAGCAGCCATCGCGCCTAGACCCTATTGCCGGCGCGGAAATCCATGACTTCGACCGGATAGGCCTGCCAGGAGACGGCCTTAGCCTTGCCGTAGAACATGGTGAGGTCGTGCAGGGCCGTGCCCGGCGGGTCGATCACATCGTAGATCTCCAGCATCTGCCGGAAGACGCGCCGGCGCTCCTGCGGGTCGAGCGAACCCTGCAGCACCGGGCAGAGCGCGTTGAACGCGTCGTTCTTCCAGGTCTTCGCCACGGTCTGGACGTTGCCACATCGGGTGTTCGAGCGAGCCAAGGTCGGTCGTCCAGTCCTCACGAGCGTGTCAGCCCTCATCACACCGACCGGCAGCTGTAAAAGGCGTCGCGCCGGACGCTCGCGCTGGAGGTCGAACTCTCACGCCAGTCTCAGCTCCGTCCGCCCCAGTTCTCGGCGCGGAAATCCATCGCGAAGGCGGGCGAAGCCTTCCAGGCGAGCGCCCTGGGCTTGGCCGTGAACGTCGAATTCTGGTGGAGCACGGTGTAGGCGGGGTCCTCCCGCTCCGCGATTTCGAGCAGACGGCGGAAGACCTGCTTGCGGCGGGCACGGTCCGTCGACGTCTCGAGTTCGACCGACAGCGTGTTGAACTCCGGGTGGCTCCACTCGCCGACCTGCTGTTGCTGGCCGTTGGGGCCGTGCTGGTTCACGAGCGAGGAGACGGGATCGCTGAACAGCGCGGAGTTGGACCAGTCCCGCACGGCGCGGGTCGGCGTGCGCTCGAAGACCTGCTGCCAGTTCTCCTTGACCTCGATCTCGACGTTGAGCCCGGCCTCCCGCCACATCTCGACCAACACTTGTGCGGTCTGAACCTGGTTGGTGTAGTAGTTGTTGAGAAGCCGATAGGGGATCGGATCGCCCCTGTAGCCCGCCTGCTTGACGAGAGCCCGCGCCAGGCCGGGATCGTAGGCCGGGACCGACCAGTCCTCGATGAACATGTCGGCGTAAAAGGGCCATTGCAGGCCCTTCGGGATGACGGTGCGGCCGGCCCAGAGCGACTCGACGATCGCCTGCCGATCGATCGCATGGGTCATCGCCCGGCGGACAAGCGGGTCGGCGAGTTGGGCGTGGTTCCTGTCGAACACCGTCAGCCGATGATTCGGGATCGGGCCGCCCTGAACCTCGAAGGCCGGGTTCGTCTCGATCTGCGCGATCTGGTCCGGCGGGATGTCGCAGGCGAACTGGTACTCGCCGGAGAGCAGTCCCGCGATGCGCGCGGCCGTCTCGGGCACCTCGACGAAGCGGATCGATTTCAGCGGCGGGCGCCCGCCCCAGTAAGCGTCATGGGCCTCGAGCAGCAGCGAGACATCGGGACGGTATTCGGCGACGCGATAGGGCCCCGTGGTGACCGGCTTGTTCGCCCAGTCGGCGTAAGTCTTTGCCTCCTCGAAGGCGCGCCGGTTCATGATCTCGCTGCCATAGCGCGAGAGGCGGCCTTCCAGCGTCACGTCCGGCGTGGCGTTCACGAAGCGGACGGTGTCCCTGTCCACGATCTCGACGCCGAGCAAGGCCGGCCAGTTGCGCCGGGCCACCGCCGGCACCTCGAGGGGAAGCTCCTTCGAACCCCGGCCGCCACCGATCGAGAAATCGGCCGCGATGGTCTTGCCCGCGCTCGGCTGGGTGTCGCCGAACATCCGTTCTGGGCCGAACGAGAAGGCGACGTCCTCCGCTGTCATTGCGTCGCCGTTGTGGAACTTGACGCCCCGCCGCAGCGTGAGTTCGACGACGCGCTCATCGATCCGCCGCCATCCGGTGGCGAGACCGGGCACGGTCTCGAGCTGGCCGCGCCAGTTCCGCCCGATCAGGCCTTCCCAGAGGGAGGAGAAGAAGACGCGCTCGCCGACATTGGACTGTTCGCGCAGTACATCCAGAGTGTTGGTATTGGACACCTTCTGCACGGCCACCGTGATCGACGGTCGCGCGTCGGCCTGGGCGAGCGCGGCGTGCCGGATGACGAACGGGGCGGCGACGCCCGCCGCGAACGCCTGTCGACGCGTGATCGAGGAACCCGCCATCTGCCCCTCCGTCGCCCCTGACGGCAGCCTCCGTTACGGCCTGGCGATGAAGCTTGCATGACTGTTGTTGTGGGTTGGCGTGGCGCCCTTGACCCGAGGCTAGCCGTTCGACGCGACGGCGCTCCCTTTTTGTGTTCATCGAACCCGCAAGACGCGTCTCTCGCGGGATCCCGAGGCCAATGCACGGCTCGGCGGACGCGGTAAAACCATGCGGTCCGCCTCCAGCGGGGCCTGCTATCGCCCGGCAGTCGCCGACCGGTCGCGATCGTGTCGATCTCGCCCGGCGCGTCCCAGCCCGACGTTCCGCAACCGGACCGTCAGGTCGGCCCCCGATAGGTCCCCCAGGCTAGGCGTCGTTCGCGGCACGGATCGAGGTCTTCGCGATCGGTGCGATCGAAGATGCGGGTCGGACGCCGATCCGCGTCGTATCGGCTCCAGCCGGGCGCGAGACCGCGGGTGAAATCGAGAAAGACGTCCTGAAATCGCCGGCTCATGGCCTCCGATCGGCGCCGACAGAACAGGTCGAAGCGGCCCAACGGGCCTTCGCCGGGCGTGCCGAACAGCATCGGCAGGTCGAGTCCGTGCGAGGCCTCGCTCAGCAGAAGGCGGGTCAGCGGCGTCGCGTAGTCGAACCGGTAGACCCAGCAATCGGCCATGCGGCTATGCCCCTCGGCGATCTGCAGAGTGGGCAGCCAGAAGTTGAGATCGCCGGCAACGTCGATGGCCGTCTTCTTCGACGGATAGCCGGGATAGGCCGCCACGATGCGCTGCCGGAGAGCGGGATCTTCGCCGGCAAACAGGGGTTCGAGCCGGCTGACCCGGCTGCAGATGACCGGCAACAGCTTATCCAGGGTCGCCCCTTCCCGCGCCATCGTGCCGATGACCAGGGGAATGCGCTGGGCCAGGCCGCTCCGGAAGGCGTCGATCGGGTGCCGCGGCAGAAAATCGCCATCGATCACGGGCGCGGACGGCAGGAAGCCGGGGTATTTGTCCGGCGCGACATCGTAGAAGAAGGTCGAAGCGACCGCGGTGGCTTTCTCGGCGGACACCGTCTTCAGCGCGCGTGCAACGGTGTTCCTGTCGCCGGGATCGATCCCCAGCCTGTCCAAGAGGTCCGCCGAGAAGACCGCGTGTCTCTCCGGCGTATAGGCACACGCCGCCGACGCGCTCATGGCGTAGGCGCGGTGGAACAGGCCGGCGGCCGCGGGAACGCACATCAGCGCGACCACGGACGCCGCTCCGGCGGACTGACCGACGAGGGTGACGTTGTCCGGATCGCCGGAAAACTTGGCGATGTTCCGCCTCACCCAGTCCAGGGCAGCAACCTGGTCCCGGAGGCCCAGATTGCTGTCGATCGGATGCTCCGGTGTCGACCAGGCGCTGAAATCGGAAAAGCCGAAGAGGCCGACGCGGTAATTGAAGCTCACGAACACGGCGTCGCCCCGTTCGACGAGGTGATCACCGCGATAAAGTGGCGTCCGTGTGCCGCCGAGGGAGAAGCCGCCGCCATAGATCCAGACGATCACCGGCCTCAGGCCGGGGCTGTCCGCGAGCGGCGCCGAGACGTTGATCGTCAGGCAGTCTTCGGACATGGGCGTGCGCGCGCCCGCGCCGCCGATCGCCTCAAACCCCCGCTTCTGCATGGGCAGGGGACCGAAGGCATCGGCCTGTCGCGTGCCCTGCCACGGTTCCGGCGGAAGCGGCCTCCTGAAACGCAGCGCGCCGACCGGCGGTGCGGCGAAGGGAATGCCCCGCCAGGTCCGCACACCGTGGGCCGTCGTGCCAAGAACTTCGCCGGATTCGGTCCGCACCAGCAGGTTGCTGCGACGATCCTGGTTGGCCGGCATGCGTGATTCCCTTCGCGTTCCGGGAGCGGCGCAGACGAGCGGGCGTCAGTTCAGGGTGCGGTCGGCGACGACCAGGACCTTGCGCCAGACCCCGAGGACGTTGATCCGCGGAATCTGACCGTCCGCGGCGACCGAGACCGTCGCGGTGCGACCGGAGACCAGCCGGGTCTGGTCGGGAACGCCGTCGAGCTTGATCCGCACCGGGATGCGCTGCGCCAGCCGCACCCAGGCGAAGGTCGGATTGACGTTGGCGAGCAGGTTCGCGCCGGCGGTGCGCTCCCGATCCTCGATGCCGCCCGCGAAGCTCTCGACATGGCCGGTGATGACCCCGTCATCGCCCATCAGGCGGATGCTGGCCCGGTCGCCGACATGGATGCGCGGCAGCTTGGTCTCCTCGAAATAGCCCTCGACCCGGAGCGTGTCGCTGTCGACCAGCGCCATCACGCCCCTGCCGGTGTTGACGTAAGTGCCCGGCCGCAGCTCCATGTTGGTGATGCGGCCGTTGACCGAGGCCTTCACCGCGGAGCGGTCGAGGTTGAGCTTGGCGACGTCCCGGTCGGCCACAGCCTGGTCGTAGGCGGCCTTCGCCGACAGGTCCGTCGCGCGGGCGAGCTCGACCTTCTGCTGCGAGACGGCGGCGTCGCTGAGCCGCGAATAGCGGACGTAGTCGGCGGCCGCCTGCTCGGCGCTGGCCCGCTTGCCCTCGACCATGGCCTCGGCCTGGCGCAGGGCCAGGGTGAAGCGCTCGGGGTCGATCCGGAACAGCACGTCGCCGCGCTTCACCACCTGGTTGTCCTCGACCAGGACCTCGGTGACCAGGCCCGAAACGTCGGGCGCCACGGCCACCACGTCGGCGCGCACCCGCCCGTCGCGGGTCCAGGGGGCTTCCATGTAGTAGTCCCACAGGGCCAGCCCGACGACGATCGCGGCGGCGACCATGGCGAGGGTGACGATCAGGCGGAACGAGAGGGTGAGCAGCCGGGTCATGGGAGAAGCCGAACGGTCGGGGACGAGAGCGGAGCGAAGACGGGCGGTTGCCGCGCGGTCATGAGGTCAGCGGCAGCGCCACCGAGACGACGCACCCGAGCAGGACGACGTAGAGTGCGAGGTCGAACAGCGGGCGGTGCCAGACCAGGCGGTAGAACCCGGTTTTTTCCAGGATGCCGCGCGCCACCAGGCTGATCAGGAAGGCGAGCAGCATCCAAGCCGCGAGGCACGGGACGAAGACCCCGTAGATGTCGAGTTCTCCGGTCATGCCGCGAGCCCTGTCTGCGGGGTGATCGACACGTTCGGCCGCCAAGGCGACGCGTCGGGAAAGAGGCCGCGGCGGATGCCCACTAGGCCGAGCAGCGCCGCCCGGTGAGAGGCCTGCTGCGGATGCGTCGCGGTGGCGTCCATCGCGGCATCGATCGTCTCCAGAAGCGCGACGGGCGGATGCGCGGCGCGCGTGCGGAAATACTCCGCCAGGGCGGCGAGGAGGCGTTCGACGCCCGTCCGCGCCTCGGGCGAGAGCCGCCGACGATCCCGGCGCAACTCGACGACGTTGATCCCGACCCGGACCTCCGCGACGAGGTCGGCGGTCCAGGCGGCGTCTTCGGGCGGGAGCGCCGCCAGCCGCGGCGCGATCAGGCCGACCCGATCGAGCATGATCGCCGCGAGTTCGAGGCCGTTCTCGGCGCCGCGACGCTCGGCGGCGTCCGCCAGGCTCCGGCGGTTCACGACCCGCAGGCGTCGCGCCGTCCAGTCGGCCCCGACCGACCGGACCAGCCGTGTCACCACCGCCGCGATCCACATCCCGGTGATCACGGCGAGCGAGGCGTTGGTGAAGGCCGCGAAGTCGCCGGTGTAGCTGCCCTGGAGCGCGATCATGGCCGAGCCGTTGACGGCGGCGCCCATCGCGATCGGCGCCGTCCTCGGCTGGGTCATGCAGAGGCCGCAGAGGATCAGGGCCGGCGCCAGCGCCAGCGCCAGCATCTCGAAGCTGGTCGCCCTCGGAAGCACGGCGAACAGGTAGAGGCCGGCCACGACACCGCCGACGATGGCCGAGTTGGCGAAGCTGACGATGGACGGGGCCGGGTCGTCCTGGACGGCGAAGAAGCAGCAGGCGACGGCCGCCATCATCGGCGCGCCGGACCCGTCCGGCCAACCGGTGGCGATCCAGATCGCGCAGCAGAGCAGGATCGATATGAACACGCCGATCGCCGACAGCATGGCCATGCCGTGATCGCGATGCCGGATCGTGCGGGCCTTGGCCGTGTACTGGAAGGCGAGGTCCTCGGTGACGGGCGTGCCGTCGACAACGTGCCGCTGCAACAGCCGCGCATCCTGGCGCAGGTCGATGAAGTCGCGCAGGCGCGCGACGAGGCTCGCGAGGACCAGATCGGACCAGTTCGAGCCCCGACCCAGGCGCGGGTCGACGGCGTCCGCGGCCGCGCGCATCCGCGCTGCGACGTCCGGATCCGTCGTCCCGGACGCGATCCAGGCGGCCATGTCGTCGAGAAGGCCGCGGACGCGTGCGGGAAGCGCTCCGGCCTGGTCCAGCGTCGCGATGCGGTCCGCGACGGCGGAGACGATGGGCAGGAACATCAGCATGTGCTGGCGCAGCGTCGCCATGGCGGCGGCCGAGCGCTCGCCGCCGGTCATGTCGTAGCGCAGCGGTGTCGCCAGGGCATCGAACGCCAAGGCGTCGGAGGCGAGCCGCAGACGCCGGGCCTGCGTGTCCCGGGCCCTGCCGGTCCGGCCGAGCACGTCGGCGACCCAGCCCCGGGCATCGCGCAGCCAGAGGTCGAGCCGCCCCGCGATCAGGGGGGCCACGGAGCGGGGCAGGACGAGGGTGGAGACGAGGCTGGCGCACAGGATGCCCAGCATGATCTCCTCGGCGCGGGCGACCGCCGTATCGAACATCGCCCCCGGCTCGCCCACGGCGGGGAAGCCGATCAGCGCCGCAGTGTAGCCGCCGAGCATCATCAGGTAGCTGCTCGGGGTCCGGTCGAGCAGCGAGACATACAGGCAGAGGGCGACCCAGAACGCGATGGCGAGGGTCAGGAGCTCCGGCGCGTTCGCGAGGTTGGGGACCAGGATCACGGTCACCGTGGCGCCCAGCAAGGTGCCGAGCACCCGGTAGAGCGCCTTCGAGCGCGTCGCGCCGGCCAGGACCTGGCTGGTGATGTAGACCGTGCCCAGGGCCCAGTACGGCCGCGGCAGGTCGATCCACATGGCGAGGTACAGGGCCAGCATCGCCGCCGCGTAGGTCTTGATCGCGAAGGACCAGTCTTGCCAGCCGGGAAGGTTCATTCCGCGGCCTCCTCGGGCACCGCGCCCGCCGGCAGGTTGCGGCTGTAGCGCTGGATGGCCTGGAACACCCGCAGGCTGGCCTCGATATCGGCGCTGTCGACCTCTGCGAACACCGCGTCCCGCAACTTGGTGAGCTCGGCCTCCATCTGGGCGACCACTGTCTTCCCGGCCGGCGTGAGGCTGAGGACCTTCGCGCGGCGGTCGGTCGGATCCTCCATGCGCACGATCAGGCCCGCCGCGCCGAGCTGGTCGAGGAGCCGCACCAGCGACGGCCCCTCGATGCCCACGGCCTCGGCCAGGGCGTTCTGGCGGGGATGCCCGTCGAGGCGCTCGATCAGGATCAGGGGCAGCGCGGTCGCGTCCGACAGGCCATGCGCTTCGGCGACGGCGTTGGCCGCCCGCCGCCACTGGCGCCCGGCCAACAGCAGGGTGTGGGTGTAGGTCTGGCGCTGACGGTCGAATGTCTCGGACACCGGCGATGACCTCTCGCGGCTTTAAGCAAGCCCCGTCGGGGACCGTGCAGACCTAATAGATAGTGTTCTACCTATTAGGCCGCGCGGACGGCCGTTGCCAAGCCCGTCCGACATGTCCCCGTCGCATACGTGCTAACCGATTGCGTGCTGATAGATAGCATTCTATCTTTACGCATGCAAAGCGTGGTGGGTCCTTGCCTGCGATGGAGCCACAGGACGGGACAGACACAGGACGTTGGAGGCCGATCGGCCCGCTGCGCGGCGCGACCGGCGGCTCACCTGAGGGGGTGGGTTCAAGACGAGGTCGATGACCATGATCGAGAGACTGACCGTACCGATTCTCCTGGCGACCCTGGCCGCCGGCGCGGGCCCCGCGAAGGCCGACCCGGCGCTCCTAATCCACGGCAATTATTGCGGCCCGGGCAGCAACGCGCCGCTGCCGCCCATCGACGCCCTCGACGCGGCCTGCGCACGCCACGACGCCTGCTGGCCCGCGACCGGCCTGCCGCCGCAGGCCTGCAACCTCCGCCTGCAGCGCGATGCCGCGCGGATCGCCCGCGACCCGCACGAGCCCGACGACCTGCGTGCCGCCGCCAATGTCATCGCGCTGGCCGCCTCGGTCATGCCCTATGCCCCGCCCGTCGTGACGGCGACGGGCGAGACACCCCGTCCGCATGCCACCGCCGTCCCGCTCCGGAGCGTCCACCGGACCGCGCACCTGATTCTCGCGCCCGAAGACTGACGGCCTGCGCGCCCTCGTCAGCGGTGGCGCCACCGGACCCTCAAAACCGACCGAGCCCGCGATCCGCACGCCGCGAACCCGTGCAGCCGCGGATCAAGCCGACAAGACGGAGAGAACCATGGCAAATCACGTCCCCGCATCCGGCGATGTCACGCGCCCGGCCCCCGCCGCGCCGGAAGCCCCGAGGCCTTATGCGGGCTTCGACGGCCAGTATATCGGCGGCGCCTGGCGCCATGGCCGGCACGGCGGCAAGCTTCCCGACGACAATCCCTATTCCGGCGAGCGGCTCGCCGTGATCGTGATGGCCGACAGAAGCGACCTCGACGCGGCGTACGAGGCGGCGGCGAAGGCGCAGCGGGCCTGGGCCGATCGTCTTCCGGCGGAACGGGCCGCCGTGATGGTCCGGGCCCTCGCCATCCTGGAAGCGCGCCACGGCGAGATCGTCGACTGGCTGGTGCGCGAGGCCGGCAGCACCCGCGCCAAGGCCGAACTGGAATGGCAGTTCGTCCAGGCGGTCACCCGGGACTGCATCGGGTTCCCGTACCGGGTCGAAGGCCGCATCCTGCCGCTCGACGAGCCGAACAAGGAAAGCCGGGTCTATCGGCAGCCGCTCGGGGTGATCGGCGTGATCAGCCCCTGGAACTTCCCGATGTACCTGTCGGTGCGCTCGGTGGCCCCCGCCCTCGCGCTCGGCAACGCGGTCGTCCTCAAGCCGGCGGAGGACACCCCGGTGACCGGCGGCCTGCTCATCGCCAAGGTGTTCGAGGAGGCCGGCCTGCCGCCGGGGCTGCTCAACGTGGTGATCGGCCCGATCGAGGAGATCGGCGACGCCTTCACCCTGCACCCGGTGCCGCGGTTCATCTCCTTCACCGGCTCGACCCGGGTGGGCCGCCACATCGGCCAGCTCGCGATGACCGGCCCCAGCATGAAGCGCGTCGGGCTCGAACTCGGCGGCAATGCGCCCCTCGTGGTGCTGGACGATGCCGACCTGGAGCACGCGGTCCGCGCCGCGGTGGTCGGCCGGTTCCTGCACCAGGGCCAGATCTGCATGAGCACCAACCGCATCATCGTCGATGCCAAGATCTATGACGTCTTCGTGGATCGGTTCACGGCCCATGTCCGCACGCTCAAGTACGGCGATCCGAACGACCCGTCCGTCGCCATCGGCCCGGTGATCAACGCCCGGCAATTGAAGGCCCATCTGGCGCATATCGCGGGCGCCCGGTCGTCCCGTGCCCGTCAGGTGCTGGGCGGCGAGCCGGAGGGCCTCGTGCTGCCGCCGCACGTGTTCGCCGACGTGACCAACGACATGCCGCTCGCGCAGGACGAGATGTTCGGCCCCATCGCACCGATCATCAAGGCGCATGGCGAGGCGCACGCCCTGGCCCTCGCCAACGACACCCCGTTCGGCCTGTCGAGCGCGGTCTTCACGCGCGACCCGGAGCGCGGCGTCCGCTTCGCCCTCGGCGTCGAGGCCGGGATGACCCACGTCAACGACCACACCGTCGACGACAGCCCGACCGGTCCCTTCGGCGGCGAGAAGAACAGCGGGATCGGCCGGTTCGGCGGCCAATCGATCCTCCACGAATTCACGCGCGAGCACTGGGTGACCGTCCGCAGCCGCCCGGCCGCCTACCCGTTCTGAGCCGACATTTCGCCCAGGCCGGAACCCGGCCGGGTACGCCTCGCCAAGGAGTTCCCCATGTCCAGTCACCGCCCCTCATCATCGGTTCCGACGACGAACCATGACGTCATCGTCGTCGGCGGCGGCTCCGCCGGCAGCCTGATCGCCGGCCGCCTCGCCGCCGAGACCGACGCCGAGGTCCTCCTGCTCGAAGCCGGCGGCCGCGACACCGATCCGCTCATCCACATCCCGGCCGGCTTCGCGAAGCTGCTCCAGCACGGCTGGTTCCTGTGGCCCTACGAGACTGTCCCGCAGGCCCAGCTGGACGGGCGGCCCCGGCCGGTCCAGCAGGGCAAGGGCCTCGGCGGCGGCAGCTCGATCAACGCCATGGCCTATGTGCGCGGGCAGCCGGAGGATTACGAGCACTGGGCCGAGGCGGCCGGCGGGACCGGTGCCTGGTCGTGGCAGGACCTGCTGCCGCATTTCGTGGCGATGGAAGGCAACGACCTCCTCGCCGGCCCCTGGCACGGGACCGACGGGCCGTTGAAGGTGTCGCAGCCGCACCTGAACCCGCTGAACCAGGCCATCGTGAAGGGCTTCCAGCAGGTCGGTCTGCCGTACAATCCCGACTATAACGGCGCGGTGCAGCGCGGCGTCGGCCCCTGCCAGCTCACCATCGGCGACAATCGCCGGTGCAGTTCGGCCGTGGCCTTCCTCCACCCGGCGAAGGGCCGCCCGAACCTGACGGTCCGAACCCGCGCCCTGGCCACGCGCATCATCCTGGAGGGGGACCGCGCCACCGGCGTCGAGTACCTGCGCAACGGCCGCCCGCATCGCGCGCTGGCGGGCGAGGTGATCCTGAGCGCCGGCGCCCTGAACTCCCCGCGGCTCCTCATGCTCTCCGGCATCGGCCCCAAAGACGAACTCGCCCGGCACGACATCAAGCTCCTGGTCCAGGCCCCCGATGTCGGGCGGCATCTGCAGGACCACCCGCAGGTGCCCGTGACGGCGCGCTGCAAGGGCGACTGGGGCTACGCGCGCGCCGCGTCGGGCCTCGGGATGCTGCGGGCGGGCCTGCAGTACATTTTGACCGGCACCGGTCCGGCGGCCACCAACGGCATCGAATCCGTCTGCTACTTCAACCCCGACGATCCCGACGGCGCCCCGACCATCCAGAGCTTCCACGCCGCGGCCATCGCGAACGCCGCGCTCGGCAAGCCGGAGCCCTATCCCGGCCTGACCCTGGAGAACGTCGTGCTCCAGCCCCGCAGCCGCGGCTACGTCAAGCTGCGCGATGCCGATCCGCGCTCGGCGCCGGTCTTCGACCCGAACTACCTCGGCGACCCCGAGGACATGCGCAAAATGGTCGCCGGCCTGCGCTACGTGCGCGAGGTTCTCAAGGCGCCGGCGCTCCGGCACCTGCTCGAGGACGATCCGGAACTCCTGCCGGGCCGGACCGTGCAGAGCGATGCCGACCTCGCCGAGCACGCCCGCCGCACGCTGACCTGCATGTGGCATCCGACCGGCACCTGCCGGATGGGCGCCGACGCCGACGCAGTGGTCGACCCGTCGCTGCGGGTGCGCGGCGTGCGCGGTCTTCGGGTCATCGACGCCTCGATCATGCCCACCATCGTGAGCGGCAACACCAATGCGCCGACCCTGGCGCTCGCGAGCAAGGGATTGGCGATGATCAAGGACGAACTCGCCGGAAACCCGCCGCTCCCGGTCCGGCAGCCCGAACTGGCGGCGTGAGGCCCCTCCCCTCGACGGGCGCGTCGATCCCGCACCGGCGCGCCCTGATCGCCCCGGCGAAAGCGGAGGCCAGGGGGCATCAAGCTCGCCATCGACCTCACCCAGGGCTGCACGCATCGAACTCGTCGTGCCCGACCTCATTCGCTGCACGCTGGTCGGGATGTGCCCATCCAAACCGGCAGCGGACACGCACTTGGCGTATGGCGGTACTGGTCGCGCGTCGTCGGAAGCAAATCGTGTGGGCACGCCCGAAACCCGAACGCAGACGTTGCATCCCGGCGCCAGAACCATCACACACGCACCAGATTTTCGGACCGTTCGGTGCACAGCCCTTGAGCGAGGTGCGCCGAAGAGTCGGCCGTTCGACGCCGTCCGTGATCGTCCAGACACTAGGAACACGTGATGAAGACGCGCGCCGCGGTCGCGTGGGAGGCCAAGAAACCTCTCACGATCGAGACCATCGACATCGAGGGGCCCAAGGCCGGCGAAGTTCTCGTCGAGCTGATGGCCACCGGCATCTGCCACACCGATGCCTACACCCTCTCCGGCTTGGATTCCGAGGGCAAGTTCCCGGCGATCCTCGGCCATGAGGGCGCGGGCATCGTCCGCGAGGTCGGCGCCGGCGTCACCACGCTGAAGCCCGGCGACCACGTCATCCCGCTCTACACGCCGGAATGCCGCAACTGTAAGTCCTGCCTCTCGCAGCGCACCAACCTGTGCACCGCGATCCGGGCGACCCAGGGCCAGGGCGTGATGCCGGACGGCACGAGCCGCTTCTCCTGCGTCTCCACCGGCGGCAGCCCCGGCGGTTCAAGCACCGTGTTCCACTACATGGGCTGCTCGACCTTCTCGAACTTCACGGTCCTGCCCGCCATCGCGCTCGCCAAGATCCGGGAGGACGCCCCCTTCGACAAGATCTGCTACATCGGCTGCGGCGTGACCACGGGCATCGGCGCAGTGATCTACACCGCCAAGGTCTGGCCGGGCGCCAACGTGGTGGTGTTCGGTCTCGGCGGCATCGGCCTCAACGTGCTCCAGGCCGCCCGGATGGTGGGTGCCGACAAGATCATCGGCGTCGACATCAATCCGGAGAAGCAGGCCATGGCCCGCAAGTTCGGCATGACCGACTTCATCAACCCGAGCGAGATCGGCACCGACAAGGTGGTCCAGGCCATCGTCGACCTCACGGGCGGCGGCGCCGACTTCTCCTTCGACTGCACCGGCAACGTCCACGTGATGCGCCAGGCCCTCGAGTGCTGCCATCGGGGCTGGGGCGAGTCGATCGTCATCGGCGTGGCCGAGGCCGGCCGCGAGATCTCGACCCGTCCGTTCCAGCTGGTCACCGGCCGCGTCTGGAAGGGCTCGGCCTTCGGCGGCGCGCGCGGCCGCACGGACGTGCCCAAGATCGTCGACTGGTACATGGAGGGTAAGATCAACATCGACGATCTGATCACCCACACCATGCCGCTGGAGGAGATCAACCACGGCTTCGACCTCATGCACGAGGGCAAGTCGATCCGCTCCGTCGTCGTCTACTGACACGCGCGCCGATGAAGGCGCTTCCCCTCCCCCTTGCGGGGAGGGGCCAGGGGTGGGGGTGGTCGGGTGACCCTCGGCCGGCTGAGGCTGGCGGGAGCCACCCCCACCTCCAACTCCTCCCCGCAAGGGGGCGGAGAGCCGCGAATTCCTGAAGACGATCGTCTCAGCCCCCTCGCAGGAGATCACAGGTGATGGAAACCGTCTCGAAGGCCCGCGCCCATGGCGGCACGCAGGGCGTCTACAAGCACGATGCCCAGACCACGGGCTGCCCGATGACCTTCGCGGTGTTCGTGCCGCCCCAGGCCGAGAACGGCCCGGTCCCGGTGCTGTGGTACCTGTCCGGGCTCACCTGCACGCACGCCAACGTCATGGACAAGGGCGAGTACCGGGCAGCGGCGGCCGAGCACGGCGTGATCATCGTGGCTCCGGATACCAGCCCGCGCGGCCCCGGCATCCCGGACGAGGAGGGCAACTGGCAGTTCGGCTCCGGCGCCGGCTTCTATCTGGACGCCACGCAGGCGCCCTACGACAAGAACTACCGGATGTGGAGCTACGTCACGGAGGAGTTGCCGGCGCTCATCGCGCAGGAATTCCCCGCCGACATGACCCGCCAGGGCATCTTCGGCCATTCCATGGGCGGCCACGGGGCGCTGACCATCGCGCTGACCTACCCCGAGCGCTTCAAGTCCTGCTCCGCCTTCGCACCGATCGCCCAGCCCTCGACGGCCGGGTGGTCGAAGCCCGCCTTCGAGAAGTACCTCGGGTCCGACACCGCCGCCTGGCGCGCCCACGACGCCACCGCGCTGATCGAGGACGGCAAGCGCTTCCCCGAGTTCCTGGTGGATCAGGGCACCGCCGACAGCTTCCTTCAGGACGGCCTGCGCCCCTGGCTGCTGGAAGAGGCCTGCCAGAAGGCCGGCATCGCGCTGACCCTCAACATGCGCGAGGGCTACGACCACTCGTACTTCTTCATCTCGACCTTCATGGCCGACCACATCGCCTGGGCCGCCGCGCGCCTGAAGTGACGGGGCCATAGCGACAGGGGCAGCGAGGCTCGATCCGACTTGGCTCGACAGGTGCCGGCGAACCCCATCGGTGTGCCTTCCGTTGATCGCTGATCCATC
This sequence comes from Methylobacterium sp. E-066, assembly GCF_022829635.1. Classification (GTDB taxonomy): domain Bacteria; phylum Pseudomonadota; class Alphaproteobacteria; order Rhizobiales; family Beijerinckiaceae; genus Methylobacterium. The sequence goes on along the minus strand of NZ_JAKSYO010000114.1, from coordinate 15,130 downwards.
CGCCGAACTCGTGATCGGCCCTGTGAGGTAGTCCGAGGCTAAAGTTAGTGCACGGTGGGCTTGGAGTTGCCCCCGTTTGTGGTCCACGGCCTATGCAAGTTCCTGGGCTGTGACAGATTGGTTGGCGAAGGCTCGGGGCGTCAAGCCGCCCAGGGCCATGTGGGGTCGATCTTCATTGTAGTGGCACCTCCATTCCTTGATGCGCTCGCGAGCATCGGCCAGCGACAGGAACCACGAGGCGTTCAGGCACTCCGCCCGTACGGCCGTTGAACGACTCGATGTCGGCGTCGTCGGTCGGCTTGCCCGGCCGGGAGAAGTCGATTTCGACCCCGTTCAGGTAGGCCCACGGGTCGAGCATGCAACCGGCAAACTCCGGGCCGTTGTCGACCCGCAGGCTCTGAGGCCGCCCCCTTAGCCGAACCAAAGCGTCCAGCGCCTCGGTCACCTGGAAGGCGCGGACGTTGGTTCTCGGTGTGAGTGAGCGTGACTCTCGCGTATGGCAATCGACGAGGGTCAGGATCCGGAACGGACGCCCGTCAAACAGGCGGTCGGACATGAAGTCCATCGCCCAGACCTCGTTGGGTCCGCCGATCGCCGGTCGCCCCTGGCGATAGCGCCAGGCGCGCTTGCGCTTGGGCAGCTTGGACCGGATCGACAGCCCCTCGTCCCAGTAGATCCGGTCGGTGCGCTTGTGGTTCACCTCCCAGCCCTCCCGTCGCAGCAGGATGTGCAGCCGCCGATAGCCGTAACGGACCCGCGCGGCGGCCAGCGCCTTCAGTCGCATGCGCATTGCGACCTGCGGGTCGGATCGCTTCCTGTGGCGGCTGCGACGAACGACTGACGCCGGCGGCCTGGCAGGCCCGACGCTCGCTGACGTCATAGGACCTACAGGTGACCGGCGACCTCACGACGAGCGGCGGGCCTCACCACCTTCGCTTGAGCACGTCTCGGTACGCATCGAACGGTCCAGCGCAGGTCGGCGACCGGCCGCTTGAGCTTGCTGTTCTCGTCTTCCAGCTGTTTGAGCCGCCGGATCTCCGGCACCCCCCATGCCAACGAACTCCTTCTTCCCGCGGTAGAAGGTTGGCTCAGAGACGCCCATCTTCCGGCAGACCTTGTCCGCCGTCGCACCGTTCTCCGCCTGCCGCAGGGCGAAGGCGATCTGTTCGTTCGTGAAGCGTTTGCAGGGCATGGCATCCACCCTCCTGCAGGGTTCAGGAGGCCCGAAAACTTGCGCTCAGCGCGGACCCGTTGGCTGGGTCAGGGTCAATCATCGCACCCATGTGGATTGGCCCATGGAGCCGAACGGACGGATCAGGCGTCGCCCGTCTCGGATTGGACAGCCCGCAAGGCCTCCGGCACGCCGTAGCCCCAATCCGCGTATTTGCGGGCGATGATGCCCTTGAGGCTTGCGATTTCCGGCGAGATGTCGCCGATCCGGTAGCTCATGATGATCGGTGACGAGACCGGCTCGGCCAGTTCGACGTAGCGGACATCCTCCGTGCGGGCCTGGCGGACCGATTCCGGCACGATGGCGATGCCCTCTTCCGCGGCGACCAGCCCGATCGCGATCTGCAGCTCGCGCACCTCGTGGATCAGGCCGAGTTCGACGCCGGCATCGTGGAACACCGATAACACCTGGTCCGCATAGCTCGGCCGCGGCGAGCTCGGATAGAGGATCAGTCTCTCCTGCGCGAGGGTCGCCAGGGATACCCGGTCGCCGCCGCGACCGAGAGGGCTGCCGATCGGCACCGCGGCCGCGAGCATCTCGCGCCGAAGCACGGTCCGGCGCACCGCCGGGTCCTCGAACCGGATGCGGCCGAAGCCGACATCGATCCGCCCTTCCTTGAGGGCCGCGATCTGGTCGAGCGTCCCACTCTCCACCAGGGACAGCTCGACATTCGGCATCTCCGCACGGAACTCGCGGATGAGAGCGGGGAGGCGCGCGTAGATCGTCGATGCGACGAAGCCGATCGTGAACCGTCTCCGTTCGGCCGCGACGGCGGCGTTCATCATCGTGCGCATGTCGTCGACCCGACGCAGGATCTGGATCGCCTGATCGTGGAAGAGCTGTCCGATCGGGGTGAGGGTCAGGGGCCGGCTGACCCGATCGATCAGCGTGACGCGCAGCTCCGCTTCCAGCTGCTGGATGGACCGGCTGAGGGGCGGCTGGGCGATGCGGAGCCGTTCGGCGGCCCGGTTGAAGTTCCGCTCGGATGCGACCGTGACGAAGTATCGAAGCTGTCGCAGGTCCAACCCCATACCCTCCCGGTATGCGCTCAAGACTGCAATGATCTTTGATGCACAGGCGATGCAGGCATACTCTCACTAGACTAAAAACGAAAGGGAGGCCGCGCCGAAGGCCATGATCGCACTATCAGATCGATACCTTTATCGTTCGATGTCTCGACGAACGCGCGCCTCGAGCCGCCGACAGATCGCGGCTCCGGTGCGCGATGCCGTGAGGTCCCGCAGCGAAGCTCTTCGACGCGCCGGGTCTGACCGCGCCTGAAACCGCTTCGCTCGCCATCGACCCTCAGCGCTGTCGATGGGATCGAGCGGGCGCCCTCCGGCAGCGACGCCGGCGCGAGATCCTTCAAGAGCCGGCCTGACGGCACCCCGGTCGGCCCCTGATCCGATCCTGACGACGACCGCCGGTAAAACCGCGGCGTCGGAAAACCATCCCCTAGGAGAGGCGACATGACGACATTGACGAAGTCCGCCGAGATCGAAGCGTTCCTCGATAAGATCGCCGGCATCGACAATGATGCGGGGGTGGGAAGCCGCCGCACCAAAGAGATCGTCCGCAAGATCGTCGGCGATCTGTTCGATACGATCGACCGGTTCGACGTCAGCGAAAACGAGTTCTGGCACGCCCTCAATTTCGTCGCGGGCGGCGCCCCGGAATTCGGGCTCTGGGCCGCCGGCCTCGGCTTCGAGCGGTTCCTCGACATCCGGGCCGACATCAAGGACCGGGCCGCCGGAATCCCGGAAGGGACGCCCCGGACGATCGAGGGCCCCCTCTACGTCGCCGGCGCGCCCCTGGTCGAGAGCGGGGCGCGGATCGACGACGGAAGCGACCCCTCCGAAACGCTCATCATGCACGGTTACGTGCGCGACGTGGCCGGCCATCCGATCCCCGGCGCGATCGTGGACGTCTGGCACGCCAACACCAAGGGCAACTACTCGTTCTTCGACCCGTCGCAGTCGGACTTCAACATGCGGCGGCGGGTCAAGGCGACCCAGGACGGTCGCTACGAGTTCCGCAGCATCGTCCCCTCTGGATACAGCGTGCCGCCAGGCGGCAGCACCGACCTGCTGCTCCGCGCCGTCGGCCGTCACGGTATTCGGCCCGCGCACATCCACTTCTTTATCTCCGCTCCGGGTTATCGTCATCTGACGACGCAGATCAACATCGAGGGGGATCCCTACATCTTCGATGATTTCGCCTACGCGACGAACGAAAACCTCATTCCGCACGTCGTGCACCAGGACGATCCGGCGAAGATCCACGCGGCCGGCTTGAACAGTCCTTACGCCGACATCGCGTTCGACTTCACGCTGCCGCCCGCGGCCAAGGCCGACGACGAAAGCCTCTCGACGCGCCAGCGCGCGCTTGCCGGCTGACTTATGATCTGAGGAGGTTCGCCATGACGACAATCCAGGACAAGCTCGGACGGGCGGTGGTCGACGATGCCGAGAGCGGCCTCTTCCGGTGCCGCCGCGACATCTTCACGGACCCGGAGATCTTCGAGCTGGAGATGAAACACATCTTCGAAGGCAACTGGGTCTATCTGGCCCACGAGAGCCAGATCCCCGAGCCGAACGACTACTTCACGACCAGCATCGGCCGTCAGCCGATCATGATCACCCGCGACAAGGAGGGCACGCTGCACGCGTTGATCAACGCCTGTGCCCACCGCGGCGCGATGATCTGCCGGCGCAAGCACGGCAACAAGGGCAGCTTCACGTGCCAGTTCCACGGATGGACCTTCGGCAACACCGGCAAGCTCCTGAAGGTCAAGGACGGCAAGACCGGCGACTACCCGGATTCGTTCAACAAAGCGGGCTCGCACGACCTCGCGAAGGTCGCCCGGTTCGAGAGCTACCGAGGGTTCCTGTTCGGCAGTCTCAATCCGGACGTGCCGTCCCTCGAGGATCATCTCGGCGCGACGCGGACGATCATCGATCAGATCGTCGACCAGAGCCCCGACGGCCTCGAAGTTCTGCGCGGCAACTCCTCGTACATCTACGACGGCAACTGGAAGCTCCAGATGGAGAACGGCGCCGACGGCTATCACGTCAGCGCCGTGCACTGGAACTACTCGGCCACGATGGGCCGACGGCGGGACGAGGGCACGAAGACCGTCGATGCCAACGGGTGGTCGAAGAGCATCGGCGGCGTCTACGGCTTCGAGAACGGCCATATCCTGCTGTGGACCAACGTGCTCAATCCCGAGGTCCGGCCGATCTACAAACATGCCGCCGAGATCGAGCGGCGCGTCGGCAAAGACCGCGCGGCGTTCATCTTGGGACAGACCCGGAATCTGGGACTTTATCCCAATCTGTACCTGATGGATCAGTTCTCGACCCAGATCCGGGTCGTGCGGCCGATCAGCGTCAACCGGACCGAGGTCACGATCTACTGCTTCGCACCCAAGAACGAAGCGGCCGACGACCGGACGCTCCGGATCCGCCAGTACGAGGATTTCTTCAACGTCAGCGGCATGGGAACGCCGGACGATCTCGAGGAATTCCGCGCCTGCCAAGTCGCCTACGAGGGTGCAGGCGCGCTCTGGAACGATCTCAGCCGCGGGGCCACCCACTGGATCGACGGTCCGGACGACAACGCGCGCACGATGGGCCTCGAACCGAAATTGAGCGGGACGCGTAGCGAGGACGAGGGGCTCTTCGTGCGGCAGCACGCGTACTGGGCCGAGACGCTGCTCAAGGCGCTCGAAGGCCCCAGTGGTGACGGCAATACCGCCGTCGCATCCCTCCCGGGACGGAGGGCCGCGGCATGAGCCTGAGCTACCAACAGATCGCGGAGTTCCTGTACCGGGAATCCCGATTGCTCGACGACCGTCGCTGGGACGAATGGCGGGACTGCTACGCCCCCGACGCGAGCTACTGGATGCCGGCCTGGGACGACGACGACACGCTCGTCGAGGATCCCCGGAAGCACATCTCGCTGATCTACTATTCCGACCGCGGCGGCCTGGAGGATCGGGTCTTCCGTATCAAGACCGAGCGTTCGGGCGCGACGATGCCCGAACCGAGAACCAGCCACAACATCACGAACATCGAGGTTCTGGGCGAGGCGGATGGCGCGATCGACGTGCGCTTCAACTGGCACACGCTCTGTTTCCGCTACAAGAACACCGACAGTTTCTTCGGAACCTCGTTCTATCGGATCGATCCGAACGGCGAACGGCCAGTTATCAAAAGCAAAAAGGTCGTCCTGAAAGGCGATTACATCCACCAAGTCATCGACGTGTACCACGTCTGACTGGCCGCCTCCGGGAGGAACGCGAATGGCCTATCGAATAGCGCTCACGTTCGAAGACGGCGCGACACGATTCATCGATTGCAAGCCGGACGAGAAGGTCTTGGACGCCGCCTATCGTCACAAGATCAATCTGCCGATGGATTGTTCGGACGGTGTCTGCGGCACGTGCAAATGCCGCTGCGAGGAAGGCAGCTACGATCTCGGCGACGATTACATCGACGATGCCTTGACCGCCGACGAGGCGGCCCAGCGGATGGTGCTGACCTGCCAGATGCGCGTCAGCACCGATTGCGTCATCGCGGTGCCGGTGGACTCGGCCACGTGCAAGGTGAAGCCGACCGAGCAGGGCGGCGAGATCGTGAGCATCGACCTCGTCTCGGACAGCACCATCGTGCTGCGGCTGCGTCCGGACGATCCGGGTGCCATCACCTTCCTCCCGGGGCAATACGTCAACCTCACGGTTCCCGGAACGACCCGGCACCGCGCCTATTCCTTCAGCTCCAAGCCCGGTGCGGACGAGGTGAGCTTCCTGATCCGCAACGTCCCCGGCGGCCTGATGAGCGACTGGCTGTCGAAGACGGGCGCGCCGGGCATCCGGATGTCCTTCGTCGGACCGAATGGCAGCTTCTATCTCCGGGCGGTCGAGCGTCCGGTGATCCTGCTGGCCGGCGGAACCGGTCTGGCGCCGATCCTGTCGATGCTGGAAGTCCTCGCGGACCAGGGCGTCGCTGAGAGGATTCACCTCGTCTACGGCGTGACCCGGGACGGGGATCTGGTCGAGATCGATCGGATCGAGGCCCTGGCCGCGCGTCTGCCGAGATTCACGTGGGTGTCGTGCGTCGCCGATCCCGAGAGCGGACATCCGCGCAAGGGCTACGTCACGCAGCACCTCTCCGACGAGCACCTCAATGCCGGCGATTGCGACATCTACCTGTGCGGGCCGCCGCCGATGGTCGAGGCCGTACGCGGGTTCCTGACGGAGAAGGGCGTCGCGCCGCGCCGCTTCCAATACGAGAAATTCGCACCCAGCGAGGCCGCATGATCTGTCCCGACCGCTTCCGCGACACGACGTTCGTCGTCACCGGCGCCGCCCAGGGCATCGGCAGAGGCGTCGCCCTGCGGGCCGCCGCCGAGGGCGCCCGGGTTCTCCTGGTCGACCGCGCCGATTTCGTCGCCGAGGTCGCGGCCGAGGCCGGCGAGGCCGGGCACGCCTTCGTGTGCGACCTCGAGACCCACGCCGGCGCCGCCGCGGCCATGCGGGAGGCCCAGCGTCTGTTCGGTCGCATCGATGTCCTGATCAACAATGTCGGCGGCGCGATCCGGATGCGACCCTTCGCCGAGTTCGAGCCGGTGCAGATCGAGGCGGAGATCCGCCGATCGCTGATGCCGACCCTGTGGAGCTGCCACGCGGTCCTTCCGATGATGCTTGCCCAGCGCGGCGGCACGATCGTCAACGTGTCCTCGAACGCGACGCGGGGGATCCGCCGGGTGCCGTACTCGGCCGCGAAGGGCGGCATCAATGCCCTCACCCAAAGCCTCGCCATGGAATACGGCGCGGCGGGCATCCGCGTGGTCGCGACCGCACCCGGCGGTACGGAGGCCCCGGCCCGGCGCGTTCCCCGCAACCCCGAAGGGGACGACGCCCGGGAACAGGCCTGGATGGCCGAAGCCGTCAGCCAGGTCACGGAATCGACCTTCTTCAAGCGGTACGCCTCGCTGGACGAACAGATCGCACCGATCCTCTTTCTGGCCTCCGAGGAGGCCGGCTACATCACGGGAACCGTCCTGCCGGTCGCCGGGGGCGATCTCGGCTGACCAGGGGGCAGGACCATTCAAATAGATCTATGATTTGTTTTTGCCTTGAATTTTACTGAATAAATGTCGATTATTACATACAGAAACAAATGAAACAGGGTTTCCAAAGGGCTAGAGCCCTTTGGCAGGCTTCGGGGGCGGAGCTCCCGAGATTCGCAGGGCTCCACCCTGCACCCGCAAAAGGTCGTCGACCTTTTGAAACCCTTTTGTTTGGGTATCGCCCGCGATCCGTTGACGGCGGATCTGCAGGCGATGGTGGGTGCCTGTAGGATGTCTGCTTGCTTGTACCTGGACAAGACCCACTCCCCGCTGACGCTCCCTGCTCAAGGACTTCGGCGCGTGGGAGACGGCGCGGACCTGGCACGACCGCTTCCGGGCTGACAGGATCTGGTCGCGCCGAGGCGATGTTTCGCGCCGAACGTCAGCTACGTTGACAGCCTCGGCGTACCGTGAGAAATCGTTTTTTCAGATTTGGGAAAACCTTTTCTCAATCGAGACTGATCCAGGTTGGATGAGTCTGCCTGCACCGTGCAGGAGGAAACGCTGGCTGAGACTGACGGCCGAGTTGCAAGCATGTCGGACACCGTATCGCGTGTGACCATCCATCAGGTCGCTGCGGCAGCTGGGGTCTCGGTCGCGACAGCGTCGAAGGCGCTCAACGAGCGCGGGCGGATGACGCCGGAAACGCGTCAGCGCGTGCAGGAGGTAGCGCGGAACCTCAGCTTCCGGCCGAACGCCATGGCGCGGGCGCTCGTCCACCAGCGCTCCTTCACCCTCGGCCTGCTGACGAACGACACCTATGGCCGCTTCACCCTGCCGGTGGCCGCTGGATTGTCGGCGGCGATGGCCGACCGCGGCGTGTCCGTGTTCCTGTGCGCGATCGAGGACGATCCGCAGCGGGCCTGGCTCAATCTCGAGGCCATGGAGGACAAGCGCGTCGATGGATTGGTGATCGCCGGCAAGCGGGTCGATCGTGGGCTTCCGATCACGCTGCCGGCACTCAGCATGCCGGTCGTCCACGTGAATGCCGAATGCCCCGAGGGCGGCGTCGGATTCGTACCCGACGACGAGGGCGGCGCCTACCTCGCGACTGCCCATCTCGCGCGGCTCGGCTGCCGGCGCATCGCTCACATCACGGGTCCGGAGAGTTTCGCGGCCGTGCATCTGCGCGTGGCCGGCTGGCGGCGGGCGCTCGAGGAGGCCGGGCTTCCGGCCCCCGGCGGCGCCCTGTTCGGCGAATGGTCGGAACGGTTCGGCTACGAGACCGGCCAGCGCCTGTTCTCGGCCGGAGCCGAGCGTCCGGACGCGGTGTTCTGCGGCAACGACCAGATCGCCCGCGGCCTGATCGACGCGCTGACGCTTCTGAACCTTCGGGTCCCGGAGGATGTCGCCGTGGTCGGCTTCGACAATTGGGAATTGTTCGCGCAGGCCGCGCGCCCTCCACTCACCACGGTCGACATGGAGCTGAAGGGTCTCGGCCGCGAGGCCGGGCTGACGCTGCTCGATATGATCGACGGCAAGCCGGTGGAGCGCGGGGTGAGGCGCCAGCCCTGCCGGCTGGTGACGCGCCGCTCCTGCGGCGGCCCATAGGGCATCCGGTCTCCGATTCGCCCGAACGGAGGGCGGCTTCGGCAACGACAAGAAAAGACGCCGCACAAGCGGCGACGATACGGGGAGGAGTGGATATGAAGACGTGGTTCTTCGGGCTCGGCGCCCTCGCAATCGGCGCTCTTGCTTTCCCAGGCGCGGCCGATGCGGAAACCTTCAGCCTCTGGGTGCGCTCGGACGGCTCGACCTTCATGCCGAAGGTCGTCGAGGCCTTCAACGCGAGCCAGAGCGCGCACAAGGCCGAACTCCAGATCGTGCCGGTGAACTGTCCGTCGTCAGATGATTTGGGACATTCAGCGGTGTTCAGGAGCGGAGGCTCTGGTCCATCTGGGGTAAGAGGTTAGGCGGCCTGCGCGTGATGACGCAAGCGGCGATCCATCAGGGTCTGGCGCTTGATGCGTTCGCGCTCGGCCAGGATCCCTTCGCCGCGTCCGAAGTAGACGTCAGCGGGCGTGAGGTTGCTCAGGCTCTCATGGGCTCGGGCATGGTTGTAGTGTTCGACGAAGTCGGCAACCTGCGTCTCCAGCGCGCCGGGCAAGTAGGCGTGTTCGAGCAGGATGCGGTTCTTGAGCGTCTGATGCCAACGCTCGATCTTGCCCTGCGTTTGAGGATGGCATGGCGCACCGCGGATGTGGGTCATGCCCCGAATGCCGAGCCAGTCAGCCAGGTCGCTGGCGACGTAGCTCGGTCCGTTGTCGGAGAGCAGGCGTGGCCGCTGCATCACCCGCGCCTGATCGAGCCCAGCCGCACCCAGCGCCAGATCGAGCGTGGCGGTGACGTCGCTGGCCTGCATCGTCGTGCACAGCTTCCAGGCGACGATGTAGCGCGAGAAGTCGTCCAGGACCGTCGACAGGTAGTACCAGCCCCAGCCAACGACCTTCAGGTAGGTGAAGTCTGTCTGCCAGAGCCGGTTGGGAGCCGTGGTCTTGTCGCGAAACTCGTCGGCGGCCTTGATGACGATATAGGCCGGGCTGGTGATCAGGTCCTAAGATTTGAGCAGCCGATAAACGGTCGCTTCCGAGACGAAGTAGCCTCGCTCATCGGTGAAGCGCACCGCCAGTTCACGCGGGCTGAGTTCAGGCTGCTCCAGAGCCAGGGCAACGATCTGCTCGCGGATCTCCGCAGGTAGGCGGTTCCAGACCCGGCTGGGCTGCGAAGGATGGTCATTCAACGCCTCGGTGCCGCCGCGCTGGTAGGCGTCGTACCAGCGGTAAAACGTCGAGCGCGTGATGCCGAGCTTGTCCAGGGTGGCACGCACCGGCAGGTGGGATTGCTCGACCAGCCGGATAATCTTCAGCTTCTCGGGGGCCGGGTACCTCATGCCTCGTCGCCCCCAGCCCCGCTCATGCTTTTTTTTAAGCAGACGGTTCTCCGGGACGAGATCAGCCACGACCTCCTTCAGCGCCCCCGCTTCGCGACGGAGATCCCGCACCTCATCCGTGGTGGCTGCACGAGACGTGTCGCCGGACAGGCGCTTCTTGCCAGCCTCCAGGAACTCCTTGGACCAGCCGTAGTACATCGAGGCGGCGATACCCTCACGTCGGCACAACGCGGCGATGCTGTCCTCGCCACGCAAGCCTTCCAGTACGACGCGGATCTTCTCCTCGGACGAGAACTGCCGACGTGTGGCCCGACGGATGTCCTTGATCACCGCTTCTGCCGGCTTCTTGGCCGGTCCGGATGTCTGCTTCACCTTCGCTCCTCAGGGGCTACGATGAACCAGCCATCCTCCGTTCGTGAAGACCCTCAATCTGTCCCACAGGTGCTGACGTCGGACAGTCAACCAGGTCGCCTACATGGTGATCGGGCAGGACCTGACCGTGACGCTGTGCGCCGAGGGTGGCCAGCTCCAGCTAAACGCCTTCGAGCCGACGATAGGATACTGTGTGCTCTCGTCGCTGCGCATGTTGACGGCGGCCGTGGACACCCTGACCAAGCGCTGCGTAGAGGGCATTGAGGCCGACCGCGAGCGTTGCCGCGCCCTCGTCCAGGGCTCGATCGGCCTTGTCACCGCGCTGGCGCCGACGCTGGGCTACGAGGCGAGCTCGCGGGTGGCGCAACGCGCTTTGAAGGAAAACCGATCGGTCGCCGACCTCGTCCTCGAAGAAGGTCTGCTCACCGAGGCGGAACTCAACAAACTGCTCGAACTGGAAGCGATGATCCAGCCGACGCGGCGTCAGAAGGTAGCTACCGGGATGTAGGCCGTTGGTACACCTGGCATGGGTCAGATGCGGCACGTCCGCTTTTAGGGGAAGGGTCAGGGTCCGCTTGCCCCCCGAGCCGAAGTTGCCGGACGGCCGACGAATGGCCGCTTGCGGGAAGCGCTGATGGCGGTCCCTACGACTGTGTTGGGTCGTTTTCTGCCCGTCTGCTCTTGGGCCGTCGAAGTGGCGAAGCAGGCGTGCGCTGGGGAGACACGACATCGTAAGCCATGCGCGCAAGCATGCCTGATCCTCAGAAGCGCAGCTGCATCCGGGCGGTCCCGGCATGCGACAGGAAGTGGCCTCCGACCTGGGCCTGATACTCGCCGGTCACCTCGATGCCGCCGCCGAGGCTGACCTGGAAGCCTAGCCCCGCTTCGCCGAGACGGTCGGGGATCGCCGATTCCGTGGCGAACAGCCCGAGCGCGCCGGTGCCCTGGAAGCTCGCCTTGCCGGTGAAGTGGTCGTCCGAGAGGAGCGTGACGCCGAATGTGCCGAAGGGCCGGATCCAGCGCCCGTCGTCGAAGTCGATCCGGCCGCCGATCTCCAGCATCGGGCTGAACGCCACCAGCGTCTTGGCGACCGGGCGCATGTCGAGGTTGAAGCCGGGGGCGCCGGTCTCGGAATAGGCCGGGCTGTAGCTGTAGAGCAGGTCGAGATCCGCGTAGGGCTTGAGGTACCAGTCCCCGAACAGGATCTGGTAGCTCGCCCGCAGACGGCCGCCCGCGGTGAGGATGCCGGACTTGCTGCGCGCCGTCGCGGTCATGCCGCCGAAGTCGATCAGGCGCTTGTTGTCGGCCCAGGCGTAACCGAGATTGGCCGAGGCCGCGAGGAGCCAGGGCCCGACCTGGTGCTTGAGCGCCGCCGAGACGTCGCCGGCATCGCTGGTCGTCCCGGTGATCCGGTCGGGGTCGCTCTGGAGGGCGCGGGTATAGGCGCCGGTGAGGCCGAAGAACCAGTCCGGAGCGAACTCGGTCTGGAGACCGGTCTGGTAGCTGAGGGCGGTCTGGTGGTAGCCGACGTCGTCGGCCGTCGCGGACTGGGTCGTGTGGGCGCTGGTGATCCGGCCCCAGACGCACTCGCCCTCGCGCAGGAGCGTGCCGGTGCCGGTGAAGGCCGGGCAGCTCATGGCCCGCTGGAGGCCCTTGCGGGTGTCGAGCGTCCGGTCGGTCAGGTTGTCCTGGTTCGATTCCGGCTTCAGCTCGTCGAGGGCGGCCGCGAAGGCCTTCTGGCTGTCGACCGAGAGGAAGCGCCCGTAGAGGGTTCCCAGTTTGGTGGTGTTGCCGTCCCAGGCGTCCTGCAGGCCCTGCGCGACGCTGCGCTGGTCCGTGGTGAGCGTCACGCCCAGAGGCGCCGTGAAATGGGCCTGCGGGGTCAGGGCGATGCTGTCGCCGGTTGACACGAGCGCCCAGGAGATCGGCACCGCGCCCGAATGGATGCTGCCGCCGGTGGCGGTGGCGCTGGCATCCTGAACCTGGCCGGCCCTGAGGAAGGTGTATCGGCCGGGCAGCAGCCCGTCGATCAGGTGCGGCTCGACCACGCCCTTCAGGGAGGCGGTGCCGGTCACGGTCAGAAGATCGTTGCGTAAGCTCCCCTCCGGCGCCAGGGGCGCGATATCGACCAGCAGGCGTCCGTACGCGCTCTGCTCGAAATTGCCGGTCACCGTCGCCCGGGCGACCGTACCGACGCCGCCGATGTCGAGGATGGCGCTGTTGTGAAGGCGGCCGTTCGGACCCAGCGCGATGACGCCTTCGGGTCCGGTGCGCAGGATCGCCGACGTTGCCCCCGTGTTGTGGAAACCACCGTTGATGAAGGTGACGCCGCCCGTCGGGCCGCCGGCCAAGTCAACGTCGCCGATCACGGTGCCGCGGTTGTTGATCTCGCCGGCGCTGAACGCGCCGACGATCGCCCGGCCCGAGGCCGCGCTGACCACGGCGCGCTGATCGATGTCGATCGTGGTGTAGCGACCGCCATCGACGCGGATCGCCGCCCCGGTGCCGCTGCCGCCGGTGACGAGGCCGTCCACCCGGACGGCGATCCTGCCGCCCCGGGCCGGGTCGGGCTCGAGGCTGCCGTCGGTGCGCTGGACCCCGGATTGCGCGAAGATCGCGTAGGCATCCAGGCCCGACGCGATGATCGACCCGGACGACCTGATGTCGATGTCGCCGCCCTGTCCGCTGGACCCGGGCCTTCTCTGGCCCGACGCCGCCGAAGCCGAAGTGGCCGGGCCGGACAGGTCGAGGACCAGGCCGCCACCGCCGCCCAGGCTCTGCGCAAGGATGCCGTGGGACTGGGCGCCGGTCGTGCGGATTAAGGCGCCGTCGTCCAGCGTCACGCGGATGGCCCCGCCATCGCCGCTGGACCCGTCCCGAAGCGCATAAGGGACCGCGTAGCCCATTACCTGATGCGCGCCGCCATAGCCGCCGCCTCCGCCGATCGATTGCAGCAGCAGGGCCGGCGCCGCGTCGCCGGTGGTGGAGACCTGCGCACCCGCGGTCAGGCTCACCGTGACCGGACCGCCATTCCCCGAGGCGCCGCCCGCGCCGCCGATCCCGAACGTGTATCTGTGGCCGCCCGGGCCGGCCGCGACCGAGGCGAGGCCACCACCACCGCCGATGCTCTGGGCCAGGATGCCGACGGCCCCGAATCCGCTCGTGGCGATCGTACCGGATTGTACGACCGTCACGCCGCCGCCGCTGCTCGCTAAGCCCCCGGAGCCGCCGAGCGTCAGGCTGCCGGATTTCTCCGACACGCCCGCCGGATCCTCCGGAGGGGCGATCCGCTCGATATCGAGTGCCGAGAGCAGGGCGTTCGTCAGCGCCTGGGCGTCGCTCTTGGTATCGGTCTTGGCCTCGCTCTTGGCCTCGCCCTTGGTTTGTCCCGTCGCGGCGGCCGTGCCAGTCTCGCCGTCCGGTGTGTCGGCCGTGTCGGCGGACGGCGCCGAGAAGCTGCCCCCGCCGCCGCCGATGCTTTGCGCGACCACGGCATGCGCCTCGGTCCCGGTGGTGGTCACCGAGCCGCGGTTCTCGACCTGAACCCAACCCCCATGCGCCCCGGTCCCGCCGGACCCGCCGACGGTCAGGTTGAGGGTCAGGCCCTTGTTCGCGCTGCTGTTGGCGACGCTGCCGGCGACGCCATTGCCGCCGCCAATGCTCTGCGCGTAGAGGCCGTAGGCGGCATCCTCCGCCGTGGCGACGAGACCGGTGTTGAGGATCTTGACCGTGCCGCCGGTGTTGCCGCTACCCCCCGCGCCGCCGAGCGTCACCGTGCCGTTGGCCTTGTTGGTGGCCTCCGCGAAGGAGAGCCCGCCCTGGCCGCCGCAGCCGCCGATGCTCTGCGCGACGATCCCGTGGGAACCGATGCCCCGCGTCGCGATCGTGCCGGCATTCTCGATGGAGACCGTGCCGCCGCTCCCGCCCTGCACGCCATCACCCCCGAGCGCCAGGGTCAACGAAAGATCGCGCAGCTTGGCGGCGCCCTTTTTCTGCGCGTCCAGGTAGCCGTTGATGCTGCCGCTGTAGGATTTGAGCGCCTTGCCGAAATCCGAATTCTTGAGTTTGTCGGCCAGGCTCTTGTACGTATCGCTGGTCTTGATGTCCTTGAGGAACTGGTCGAGCGCCTTCTTGTCTTCCTTGTTGCTCTTGTCCTTCGCCCATTTTTCGTAATCGGCGACACCGATCGCCTGCTTGATCTGCTGCCAGAGCGCGCCCACGGCGTCGGGATCCGAGTCCTCGCGCGCGGCGATGCTGCCGCCCGTGCCGCCGCCGCCGCCGCTCCGCTGGGCGAGGCTGCCGTGGGAACCGTCGCAGCAGGTGGTGATCACGCCTGCTGCGGTGGTGGTGACGGCCACGTCCCCGCCGCTGCCGCTGATGCCGCTCTTGCCGCCCAGCTGCAGGCCGACGGCCAGCCTCCCCGCGGACGACCCCGACGCGCCGCCGCCCGCGCCGCCGCCGCCGCCGCTGCTCTGCGCCTCGACGCCCGTCGCATGCGAACCGCT
>NZ_JAKSYO010000101.1 GCF_022829635.1 Methylobacterium sp. E-066 | reverse complement strand
GGGGCGCGCCCATGCCGACGGCAAGGTCGTCCCGGCCGGGTCCGTCATCGAGCTGCTGGAGGCGGTGCTCCGCCCCGGTGACCGGGTCTGCCTGGAGGGCGACAACCAGAAACAGGCGGATTGCCTGGCGCGGGGGCTCGCGCTTGATCAGCTCCGCCACAGGTAGCGCACAGTGTCCGCCGTCGGTCGCCGTCTGCAGGGCAAACGAGATGCCCGCGCGCAGCCGCTGCGGCGCCTCCGGGGTCAGCCCGAGCTTCATCGCGATGGCGTCGGCGGTCTTGAAGCCGATGCCGCGGATGTCCTTGGCTAGCCGGTACGGGTCCTCGGTCATCACCGCGATGGCGTCGTGGCCGTAGGTCTTGAAGATCCGCACCGCCCGCGCTGTGCCGACGCCGTGGGCGTGCAGGAACAGCATGATCTCGCGCACCGCCTTCTGCTCGGCCCAGCCGGCGATGATGCGAGCGGCGCGCTTCGGGCCGATGCCGGCGACCTCGGGCAGTCGCTGCGGCTCGGCCTCAATGATCTCAAACGTGCCCTCGCCGAACGCCGCGACGATGCGCTTGGCCATGGCCGGACCGATGCCGCGCATGTGGCCGGAGGCGAGGTATTTCTCGATGCCCTCCACCCCGGTGGGTGGCGTGACCTTGAGGGTGTCGGCCTTGAACTGCACGCCGTGCTGGCGATCCGTGTGCCAGATGCCGGTGGCGGTGATCCACTCCCCAGCCGCGATGGCGGGGGCATGCCCGATCACCGGGACGAGGTCGCGCTTGCCCCGAGCCTGGACCTTGAGCACGCAGAAGCCGGTCTCAGGGCTGTGGAAGGTGACGCGCTCGATGGTGCCTGCCAGCGCCTCGACGGGCTGACCGCGTTCAAACTGCCGCGGTCGCCCTCTCTCAGTCATGGGATACGTCCAGGCACCGTTCGCTGACGCTTCAAACCGCTACTGGCTCGAAATCTCGGAACAGACGGGCAGCGACTACGAGAAGATCGGCCAAGCCTGATGAAGGCACAATGGCGACGCGTTGCCCCGCTCGCGAGTTCACCAGGTTATCCGCTACACCTGACGACCCGCGGTCTCTCTGCCGCAGGAACACGACAATCCTGCTCCGGTTCGTTGATCGAGATCGACGAGCGGGAGGGCAAGACATGGCGCAAGTGCGCGGATCTACGGTCGTGATCACCGGCGCGTCGAGCGGCATCGGGCGTGCCGCGGCTTATGCCTTTGCTGCCAGGGGTGCCCGCGTCGTTCTCGCTGCCCGGCGCGCCGATGTGCTCGACGATATCGTGCGCGAGATCCGGGACGGTGGTGGTGCGGCGATCGCGATCCCAACCGACGTGACTGACACCGACGCTGTCTTCGCGCTGGCGGAAGGCGCGGCGAGGGCGTTCGGTGGCATCGATGTCTGGATCAACAATGCAGGTGCGGGGGTATTCGGGCCACTCCTCGACGCTCCGCTCGACCTGCACAGGCAGACGATCGAGATCAACCTGATGGGTGCGATTCACGGTGCCTATGCGGTGCTGCCACACTTCCTGCGCCAGGGGCACGGCACGCTGATCAACACAGTCTCAATGGGCGGCTGGGCCCCGACGCCGTTCGCGGCAGCGTACACCGCGAGCAAGTTCGGCTTGCGCGGCTTCTCGGCCAGTCTGCGCCAGGAACTTGCCCGGCATAAGCATATCCACGTCTGTGGCGTGTTCCCGGCAATTGTCGATACACCCGGTCTGGAGCACGGGGCCAACGTCACGGGCAAGACGCTCAACCCAGGCCACGTCTACTACGCGCCCGAGGATGTGGCCGAGGCCTACCTGCGTTTGGTTCGGCATCCCCGACACGAGATGGCGGTCGGCTGGCCGGCCCGCCTCGCCCAAGCCGGCTACGCGCTTGCGCCCTCGCTGACCGAGCGTGTGATGGGCGCAGGATTCCGCTTCGCATTGGACCGGGCCGATCCAGGACCACGGACCCATGGGGCGCTGCGGAAACCGATCCTACAAGGAACGAGCGCTGACGGCGGCTGGCGGGCGCGCAAGGGTGTACCGTCGGCGGGGACGATGAGCGCCGGGATCGTTTGGGCCGGTGTCGGCGCCGCCGTTTTGCTTGGCGTTGCCCTGAGCACGCGGAAGGCCCGATAGCGGATTGTAGCCTCGTCTGCTCGGGCGGCGATCCGTGAACCGTCAACCGCGCCGAGCGTCGAGCGTCGATCCTGGAACGATATCGCCCCGCCGCCGTGGCAGACGCGCGAGCAAACCTGGCGTTCGGCCATGGAGCGGGCGCTACGACAGGCGTTAAGGCGTGCGCGGGCGGATGTCCGCCGCGCCAGGGTCCAGCGGGTCCCGGCAGCGATCCGCCAAGACCGGCGGGCGCTCGCCCTACCGTTCGCCCGGCTTGAACGGAGGTTCCTTGCCCGGCGGCACGCCTTCCTCGGCCATGCTCAGCAGCATGGCCACCGTCACGTAGGTGCCGGTGAGTGTCGTCAGGTCCACTACGCCCTGCTCACCCAGCACTTCCTTCGCCCGAGCGAAGGTTTCATCCGAGACTGCATGCTGCGTGGAGAGTTCCATGCAGAAGTCGTAGACGGCCGCCTCGTCGGGCTTCATGCCCTCCGGCCGCTTGTTCGCTTTGAGATCCGCCGCCACCTGCTCGGAGAGTCCCGCTTTGATCGCCAGCGGGTAATGGGCGTACCACTCGACCTGCGAGCGCCAGAGGCGTCCCTGGATCAGGATCGCGAACTCATTCAGTCGCGTCGGCACGGAGGTGTGCCAGCGCAGGTAGTCGAGCAGGTCGTACATCCGCTGAGCCATCTCGGGGCTTCGGATCATCGGGTTGTACGGGCCGGCAAGTCCGACGCTTGAGACCTTCATGATCTTCTCGCCAACCGGACGCTGAGCAGGCGTAAGCTGTTCGAGGGTTAGCTGCGGGAACCGCGGTGGGTGGTCGGATGCTCCCCAGGAAGTCTGGGCAAACAGCCAGCCACCTGAGGCCGCGACGACAGCCAGCGCCACGGTCTGGCCGGTTTTGAGCACGCCCATCGAAGTTCCTCCAAACACGCGGACTCGTCTCAGCGAGCCGTCGTGCTCCAGCTTAGTCCGCCAAGCGTCAGAGAAGATCCAGCAGACCCCTTTTGGTCCTGAGGTCTGTTGTTATGATGGCTTTAACCTTCGCGTTTTTTGACACTGTCGTGCTGGTCGAGCGGCGGTGAAGTATGGGCGGCGGCGTACGGTCAGATCCGATGCCTGCTGCACACCCGCTCGACGGCATTACCGCTATCCTCAGGCCGCGTGTTGAAGGCGATCGGAACTGTCGGCGCAGCCTCCCGAGCTACGTTGATGAGGACTTCGAATACCGCCAGGTGCCGCGGCCAGGAACGCACGCCGGCGCCGATCACGAGGCAGTCGTAGGAGCCGGAAGTGAGCATCTGTCGCAGGATCGGGCCGGCTTGATCGTCCGGTTGTATGAAACACTGCTCAGCCGTCCAGCCGCGGTCGCGCATATCCTTAAGCGCCACCTCAATCCCATGGTGGATCTTCTCGGCATTTAGTCCGGGCGGGAGAGCTGGGTCCGAGAAATCGACCGAGTCAGGTTCATAGCCCACCATTAGAACACGCATCGGACCCTCCGGCTTCGGACACCGGACTGTGCCGGTCGCTCCGTCAGCTAGCGGTCACGAGTGCGACTGCAAGACATAACGCTCAGGCTCGGGACATGTGGTCGGCCGCTCGTAGAGGCTCACGCTGAGGCGTACAGACACGCCTTTCGTGTTGCATCCGTGTTGCGTGGAGCACCCGCAAGCGCCTCGGCTCGAGTTGTAAGCCTTTGTAAAACAACGATCCGTGTTGCTACGTGTTGCGCGCTTAGGCTACCGGATATGGGCCGGGAAAAACCCGCCAAGCCATTGACTGGGCGGGTGAATTTCTGGCGACCCCGGTTGGGCTCGAACCAACGACCTGCCGCTTAGAAGGCGGCTGCTCTATCCAGCTGAGCTACGGAGTCTCGGGTGCCAGCGCGCCCAAAAGCCACGGGCTCGGCTGACGGTCAAGCGTCTGCGCCACGGACGACGGTCGCCGGGTAGCAGGCGCCGCCGTCCGTCTCCCGAGGCCGGCATGGCGGGGTTGCGGCGCGGGGTGGATCCGGACAGGCCGGGCGTGGTTCATGCGGGGGCGCCGCGCCCGCACAGGAGTCCGAGGTTGCCTGGCCCGAATCCCTCCGCATCGCCCTCCGACCGCACCCGGCGCCGCCGGGCCGCCGGCCGGGGCAGCCTCGCGCGGCCCGGGGCGGATCTGCGGCGCCTGCCCACGGGTCTCGACCTGCGCAACATCCGGCTGGTCGAGGGCGTGCGTGCGGCCTTCGCGTTCGGCGTCGTCATCCTGAT
Organism: Methylobacterium sp. E-066; assembly: GCF_022829635.1. Taxonomy (GTDB): domain Bacteria; phylum Pseudomonadota; class Alphaproteobacteria; order Rhizobiales; family Beijerinckiaceae; genus Methylobacterium. The sequence continues at coordinate 58,102 of NZ_JAKSYO010000101.1, read as the reverse complement.
CAACATCTGGGTGCAGTGGCCGCCCCTGCTGACCATGGCCCTGGCCGCCAACCTCGCCTGCTTCTGCGACACGGGCGGGCCGATGCGGGTGCGCCTGCGGGTGCTCACCACCTTCTCGCTGCTCGGCGGCCTGCTCTGGGCCGGGCTCGGACTGCTGCAGCCTCTGGGCCTGCCGGTGGTGGTGCCGGTCGCCTGCGCGGTGATCTTTGCCTGCTCCTACGTCCGGGTCTGGAGCGTGCAGGCGCAAGCGGCCGGGAACGTGCTGGTGGTCGTGCTGTGCATCGCCCTCGACCGGCCGCTCACCCTGGAGCAGGCCGGGATCGTGGCGCTGATGTTCGCAGCCGGCGGGCTCTGGGCGACGCTGCTCGCCCTGGTGATCTGGCGCCTGCACCCGTACCGCCCGGCGCACCGGGCGGTGGCCGAGGTCTGGCACGGCCTGGCGCGGCTCTGCGGCGACCTCGAGCGGCTCGTCGCCCTGCCCGATCCCGACGCGGATGCGTTCGACGGGCATGCGCGGGGCCATCGGCGCGGCGTGCGCGCGAGCATCGAGACCGCCCGGACCATGATCCTCGACATGGCCCGATCCCGCGAACGCGTCTCCGAGCGCACCGCCCAGGCCTTGCTGCGCCTGGAGAGCGCCGAGCAGATTTTTTCCGCCCTGATCGCCGTTTCGGAGCTGATCGAGAGCCGGCCCGATGCCCGCCGCCGGGCCCTGGCCAAAACGTTCCTGCGGCGCCTGCGGCCGCTGCTCGTCACCATCGCCCGGGCGATCCGCGACGATGCCAGCCTCGATCTCGGCCGGCTGGAGCACGCCATCGCCCGGGCGGCGGAGGGCCTGTCGGAGGACGCGACCCTGGCGCGGCTGGCCGATGGAATCGTCGGGCGCGTGCGGATCGGCGCCAAGCTCTCGACGCCCGAGGGCTACCGGCCCGGCGGCACCCTCACGGACGGCCGCAGCCTCGACCGCTGGACCCGCTACGCCGAGCCGCTCCGGCAGAACTTCACCCTCGCCTCGCCGAACCTCCGGCACGCCCTGCGGGCCACCGCGGTCGCGGCGCCGGCGCTCGCCGCCACCCTGACCTATGCCGGGGCGTTCACCCACTGGCTGGTGATGACCGTGGTTCTGACCATGCAGCCGTTCTACGCCGCGACCTGGCAGCGGGCGCTGGAGCGGATCGGCGGCACCGTGCTGGGCGGCATCGCGGGCGCGGTGCTGGCCTATTACGCCACGACCCCGCTGGTGGAGGCCGGGCTGATCCTCGTGCTCAGCGTGGTCGGCTTTGCGGCGCGCCAGATCTCCTACGGCTTCTTCATCACCTGCCTGACCCCGCTGGTGGTGCTGCTGGTCGAATTGCTGGAGCCGGGCCACAGCTCCTGGGAGATTGTCGGTATGCGCGCCGGTTTCACGGTGCTGGGCGGGCTGATCGCGGTGGCGAGCTGCCTGGTGCTCTGGCCGATCTGGGAACCGGATCAGGTCCGCCAGGAATTGCGGCGGGCGCTCAAGGCCCATGCCGGCTTCGCCGAGGCTGTGCTGCTCGCCGCCCCCGGGGAGGCGCGCGAGGCTGCGGTGCTGGCTCGGGCCCGGGCGGCGGGCCTCGCTCTCAACGAGCTGGAGGCAGCCCTGTCGCGCGCCTTGCAGCAGCCCCGGGCAGGCGGCCACCCGGAGGTGGAGGCCGCCATGGTGGCGGACGCGACCCTGCGCCGGATCAGCGCCCGGCTCACGGTGTTGCGCCACGCCCCCGAGGCCGCCGCCCCGGAGGCGCAAGGCTGGCGGACCTGGATCGCCGCCACCCTGGCGGCCCTCGGGGAAGACCATCCGTTGCCCGCTCGTCCCGATCTCGACCGGGGCCAGTCGCTTGCCCGATTGGTGAGCCAGGTCGACCTGCTGAGCGGGACGCTGCGCCCGGGAGAGCTCCGCGCGATCGCTGGCGCGGGACCGGAGGCGGTCGCGCGCGACGGCCGGGCCGCCCCGGCGACCTGACGAGAGGCCGGCCCGCGGACGATCCGCGGGCCGCGCCTGCTCTCAGTACCGCGGCAGGGCGTTGGCCGGGCCGCCGGCATGCGGGCCGGCATAGCGGTAGGCGGGAGCCAATGCGGACTCGGGCCGACCCTGCTGCAGGAATCCGGCATGGCCGATCCAGCCCGAATAGGCCGAGGCCGGGTAGGGCGAGCGCTTCGAGTCAATGCCCTGCGCGAGGGCCGGCGAGGCAGCGGCGGCCAACAAGGCGGCGGCGGCGAGCATGCGCATGGTCATGATGATCTCCTGGTGTCTGCGTCCGACTTCGACGGGAAGTCATCCGGTCAACCGTGTCGGGTGAGGAAGATCGTCGATGCGGCGGTCTTGATCGCTCGGGCTTTGCTTGGCCGAATGTGACCTCTCAACGGGGATCGTCTGCCCGTGGTTCGACCGATGCTGTGCGCTGGCGCACGGTTGGCGCATCTCCGGCTCAGAATACCTGACGCAGCGGTCCAGAGAGGCCGGGGCCGACGGCGCGGGCGCGCGGATCTCGGTGCTGGGGCGGGGATGCGTCGCGCGAGGAAGCGTGCCACAGACCGCCCCGAAAGGGATGGACCATGAACGGGATCGCGTCAGGAACTCCGCCATGCGGTTGATCGTCGGCCTCGGAAATCCGGGTTCGCGCTACGCGAACAACCGGCACAATATCGGCTTCCTGGCCGTCGACGCGATCGCCCGGCAGCACCGGGCGAGCCCGTTCCGGCACCGGTTCCAGGGCGAGGCCGCCGAGGTTGTGCTGGGCGCCGAGCGGGCGATTCTGCTGAAGCCCTCGACCTTCATGAACGAGTCCGGGCGCTCGGTCGCGGAGGCGCAGCGCTTCTACAAGATCCCCTTGGGCGATGTGATCGTGCTGCATGACGAGCTCGATCTCGCCCCGGCCAAGCTCCGGGTGAAGCTCGGCGGCGGCAATGCCGGCCATAACGGCCTGCGCTCGATCACCGCCCAATGCGGCAACGCGTATCGCCGGGTGCGGCTCGGCATCGGCCATCCCGGCGACAAGGCGCTGGTGCATGCGTACGTGCTCAACGATTTCGGCAAGGCCGAGCTGCCCTGGGTCGAGGATCTCTGCCGCGCATTGGCCGACCACGCCGCGCTGCTGGCGGCGGGCGAGGATGCGAGCTTCCAGAACAAGGTCCACCTCGCCATGGCCGGCCGGGGCTGGGACGAAGTGAAGACGCTGGGTTCCAAAAATTGACACGAAAACACGAGGACACGATATAGGCGGCGGAGGCTGCCATGAAGAACGTCACCGTGACGATGAGCGAGGCCCTGCTGCAGCGGGCGCGTGTCGCCGCCGCGCGCGACGGCAAGAGCCTGTCACGGTTCGTCGCCGAAGCCGTCGAGCAGCGCGTCGGCCGGCCGCTGACGCAGCGGGAGGCGCTCGAACGCTTCCTGGCCGGGCCGCCCCTCCACGTTCTGGACGAAAACGGGAAGGCTCCGACACGAGACCAACTCTACGATGACGACTGATCTGGTCTTCGTCGATACGAACGTCTTCCTGTATGCCCGAGACGACCGTTTTCCGGATAAGCAACGAACGGCGACGCATTGGCTCGCGACTCTCGCGACTCGCGAGGCCCTCGTGGTGAGCCCGCAGGTGCTCGGCGAGATCCACAACGCGATCCTACGCGGGAAGGTCGTCGTGGATGGCGCGGAGATGCGGCGCATAACGACGGAGTTGCAACCCTTCTCCCAGGGCGCGACAGATGTCGAACTCATTACGCTGGCTTGGTCGATCCGGACCGAGACAGCCTTTCAGTGGTGGGATTGCGTCATCCTCGCAGCCGCGATTCGCGCCGGGTGCCGCTATCTTCTATCGGAAGATTACCAGCACGACCGCACGGTCCGCGGTACCACCATCCTCAATCCTTTCATGGTCGGCCCCGAGGCCGTCGTGACCGAACACTAGGACCGATCCATGGGCTTCAAATGCGGCATCGTCGGCCTGCCGAACGTCGGCAAGTCGACCCTGTTCAACGCGCTGACGCAGACGGCGGCCGCCCAGGCGGCGAACTACCCATTCTGCACCATCGAGCCGAATGTCGGCGAGGTGGCGGTGCCGGATCCGCGCCTGGACGACCTCGTCCGGATCGCGAGTTCGAAGGAAAAAATCCCGACCCGGCTGACCTTCGTGGACATTGCCGGGCTGGTGCGCGGCGCCTCCAAGGGCGAGGGCCTGGGCAACCAGTTCCTGGCCAACATCCGTGAGGTCGACGCGATTGCCCACGTGGTCCGCTGCTTCACCGACGGCGACGTCACCCATGTCGAGGGCAAGGTCGATCCGGCGGCCGATATCGAGACCATCGAGACCGAGCTGATGCTGGCCGATCTCGACAGCCTGGAGCGCCGGGCCGTCGCCTTGGAGAAGAAGGCCAAGGGTGCCGACAAGGAGGCCAAGGAGAGCCTCGACCTCGTCAACCGCGCCCTGCCGCTGCTGCGCGAGGGCAAGCCGGCGCGGCTGGTCGAGCGCAAGCCGGACGAGGAAAAACTGTTCCAGTCCCTCGGGCTGATGACCGCCAAGCCGGTGCTCTACGTCTGCAACGTCGACGAGACGGATGCCGACAAGGGCAACGCCTACTCGGATGCGGTGTTCGCCCGGGCCAAGGCGGAAGGCGCCATCGCGGTGGTGGTCTCGGCCAAGATCGAGAGCGAGATCGCCGTGATGCCCGAAGCCGACCAGGCCGAGTTCCTGGAGGCGGTGGGGCTGACCGAGCCCGGCCTCAACCGGGTGATCCGCGCCGGCTACGATCTGCTCGGCCTCGTGACCTATTTCACGGTCGGTCCCAAGGAGGCCCGGGCCTGGACGATCACCAAGGGCACCCGCGCCCCGGGCGCCGCCGGGGTGATCCACTCGGATTTCGAGAAGGGCTTCATCCGCGCCGAGACCATCGCGTTCCAGGACTACACCACGCTGGGCGGCGAATCCGGCGCCCGGGACGCCGGCAAGCTGCGGCTCGAGGGCAAGGACTACGTTGTGCAGGACGGCGACGTGCTGCATTTCCGCTTCGCCAACTGAGCCCCTCCCCCTGACGCACTGGACGAGGCTGCCATGCCGGACCCCGCGGTCGAGGACTTTTCCGTCGGCGACGTCATCGTCGGCGAGCCCCTGACGGTCAGCCGCGACGCCATCGTCGGTTTCGCGCGGGCCTTCGACTTCCAGCCGTTCCACCTCGACGAGGCGGCCGCGGAGGCGACCTTCGCGGGACGGCTGATCGCGTCGGGCTGGCACACGGCGGCGCTGGGGATGCGGCTGCTGCAGCGGGGGCCGTTCCAAGGCGGCTCGTCGCTGGGCGCGCCCGGGATCGACGAGCTGCGCTGGCTGGCGCCGGTCCTGCCCGGGGATGCCCTGACGCTGACCTTCCGGGTCGTGGGGATGCGGGATTCGGCCTCGAAGCCGGGGCTCGGCTTCGTGACGGCCGAGGTCGCCCTCGGCAACCCGCGCGGCGAGACGGTGCTGACCCAGCGCTTCACCTTCATGCTGGCCCGCCGCGGCACCGATCCCCTGCCCCCGCGCCCCGTCGAGATCGGCGAGCCGGAGCCGGTGGCGGAGCCGGAGGATGTCGAAATCCTGCCGTTCCTACGCGACGCCGAGATCGGCTGGGTCCGCGACCTCGGGGCCTACCCGTTCAGCGCCGCGGCGATCGTGGCCTTCGCCGAGGCCTACGACCCGCAGGCGTTCCATCTCGACCAGGCCGCGGCCCGGCGCAGCCATTTCGGCGGCCTGTGCGCCTCCGGCTGGCACACCGCCGCCGCCTACATGAACCGGCTGCTCACCACCCGCGCCCGCGACGCCGCCTACACGGCCACCCGCGGCCCCGTCCCGGAAGCCGGCCCCTCCCCGGGCTTCAAGAATCTGCGCTGGCTGAAGCCGGTCTACGCGGGCGACACGGTCCGGTTCAGCACGAAGCTCACCGACAAGCGCGCCTCCGCGTCCCGCCCCGGCTGGGGCCTGGCCTTTGCCCGCAACACCGGGGTGAACCAGCGTGGCGAGCCGGTCTTTTCGTTCGACAGCGCGGTGTTCCATCGCTGGGAGCCGTGAGGCGCAGCCTCGCGGTTCTCGACGTCCACCTCCGATTGCAACGCGATGGGCCGTGGTTCGAGGATCAGGCAGAGGTCAGCCGATGACGGATTTACTCGAGAAAGCGGTGGCGGCCGTGCGGCAGATGTCGACGGACGATCAAGATGCCATCGGCCAAGCTATGCTCAGCATGGCGAAGATCGCGGACCCGCTTGCTATCGAGCCCGAGCACGTGGCCGCCGTTATGGCCGGGCTGGAACAAGCCGAGCGCAGTACGTTCGTGGAGGGCGAGGCCCACACGATCATCGCTCGGGCCTTCGCCCGCGTTGCATCTGCTCAGCCATCGATATCCGCGTTCATCACGCATCCGGCATCGAACCGGGATCGCGGGCGCTGTGGCGAACGGCATGAACGATGATGGCCGCGTCCGTGACTTCGTAGAAGATCAGGTAAGGATAAGGGATCGTGGTCAGGCGGCGAATGGTCGGATCGTCGGTTTGCTGTCCGAGCATCGGGTAATCTGCGAGCCGCTCCAATGCGTCCTTGATCCGTCGCCGGACATGCCGAGCACCTTCCGGCGATCGAGCCTCGATATACTCGGTCAGCGCGGCAAGGTCGGTCAAAGCAGGACGGGTGAAGCGAAGTTTCACAGGCCGTGCTTCGTCCAGATCGCCCTCACTTCCTCGTCCGTCGCGAACTCGCCCCGCGCCGCAGCCGACTTCGATGCGGCGATGGCATCCCGTTCGTCCCGCGTCAGGATGACGGGCTCGGCCTCATCGCTGGCGAGATTCAACAGCATGCGCGCGAACGCATCTTGCGTCTCCGGGGGAAGCGCGCGGACACGCGCGATGGCCTGATCGAGAAGCTCAGTCATGCGCTCATCATGCACAGGATTGCCACACACACCATGTCGCCTCCGAAGCTCCCCTCACGCCGCCTTCCGCCGCTCCGGATACAGCCCGTACAAACCCTCTTCGGTGGCCGCGCAGATGCCGCGCTCGGTGATGATTCCGGTCACCAGCCGCGCCGGCGTCACGTCGAAGGCCGGGTTGGCCACCGGGCTGCCCGGCGAGACCACCTCGATCGTGGCGAAGCCGCCATCGGCGAGCCGGCCGGTCATGTGGGTGACCTCGCGGCCGTCGCGCTCCTCGATCGGGATCTCTCTCACGCCGTCGTGGAGTGTCCAGTCGATCGTCGAGAACGGCAGGGCCGCGTAGAACGGCACGCGGTTGTCGTGGGCTGCCAGCGCCTTCAGGTAGGTGCCGATCTTGTTGCAGACGTCTCCGCTCGCCGTGGTCCGGTCCGAGCCGACGATGCACAGGTCGACCCCGCCATGCTGCATCAGGTGGCCGCCGGCATTGTCGGCGATCACCGTGTGCGGCACGCCGTGGCCGTGGAGCTCGAAGGCGGTGAGCGCCGCGCCCTGGCTGCGCGGCCGGGTCTCGTCCACCAGCACGTGCACCGGCACGCCGCGCTCGTGGGCGGCGTAGATCGGCGCCAGCGCGGTGCCCCAATCCACCGTGGCGAGCCAGCCGGCGTTGCAATGGGTCAGCACCGTGACCGCCCGCCCGCCATTGGCCTTGTGCAGGTCGGCGATGATCTGGCCGCCATGGGCGCCGATCGAGCGGCAGCTCGCCACATCCTCCTCGGCGATGCGGCCGGCCTCCGCGAAGGCGCGCACGAAGCGCTCGGCCGGCTGGATCTGCCGCAGGTTGCCGGCGACCCGGTCCAGCGCCCAGCGCAGGTTGATCGCCGTCGGGCGGGTCGCGGCGAGCACCGCCACCGCCCGGTCGATCCCCTCCATCGAGGGATCGGCCCGCATCGCGAGCGCCAGCCCGTAGGCCGCGGTGACGCCGATCAGCGGCGCGCCGCGCACGATCATGGTGCGGATCGCCAGGGCGGCGTCGTCGAGGGTGGCGAGCCGCTTCAGCTCGAACGCGAAGGGCAGGCGTGTCTGGTCGATCACCTGGACGCTGACGCCGTCCGGGTCCGGGAAGATCGTGCGATAGGGCGTGCCGTCGATGTTCATGGCGGTTTCTGTGCCATAGCGGGGCGGTTTTTGCACCACCCCGCACTGGGTCCCGCGCGATCCCGGTGGGCACCGGGTCAGGCTTCCTCAACCTTAGCAGGTCGTTAAGGCCGGCATGACTAGCCTCGGGCGAGAGTCCCCGTTCGCGTCCGGTCCCGCATGCGCTCGCTTCGCCGTCCCGCGTCGCCCTACGACACTTACGTCGACAGCGTTCGCCCCTTCCTGGGCAAGCGCCTGACGGAGCTCGGAGGGCTCGTCCTGTTCACCGGCGCGGTCGCGCTGACCGTGGCGCTTGCCACGTGGTCGATCGACGACCCGAGCCTGAACCACGCCACCGACCATCCGGCCCACAACGTGCTCGGCCAGCCGGGCGCCGTCGTGGCCGACCTCGCCATGCAGATCCTCGGGCTCGGCGCCCTCGCCTTCGTGCTGCCGCCCGTGCTCTGGGGCGTGCGGCTGATGCGGGAGCGCGACCTGCCCCAGGGGGGCATGCGCCTGGCGCTCTGGATCATTGGCTTCTGCGCCGCGAGCGCGGTGGCGAGTGCCCTGCCCCCCACCGCCCGCTGGCCGCTCCCGACTGGGCTCGGCGGCGTCGCCGGGGACGGCCTGCTGTCGATGGCCCGGGTGATCGTCGGGGCCGTCTCGTCGGCGGCGGCCCATCTCGTCGGCTTCGTCTACGCCGCGGTGGCGATCCTCAGCCTCACCGGCGCCTGCCGGTTCGGCGCCGTCGAGGAGGATTCCTTCCACGACGAGCCCTATCCCGCCCGGCAGCAGCCCGTGCGGGGCCGCGACGAGCGCGAGGATGCGGACGAGCCGAGCCTCGGCCTCGTCGGCATCGGCGCCCTCGCCCAGGGCCTGATGCGGATGCGCGTCGCCTTGGCGCGGCGGATCGAGACCTGGCGGACCGGCCGAGTCGAGCCGTTCGACAGCGCCTCGCCGGCGCTCGCGGCACGGCGCGCCTTCACGGATGCCGACCTGCCCTGGGCCGAGCACCTGCCCGAAACCCCCCACCATCCGGGCGCGGAGCGGCGCGAGCCGGTGTTCGAGTCCCTCGATGAGCCGGCAGCGGCACCCGCCCGTCGGCTTGCCCTGCCCCCGGAGGACGACGAGCCGGACGCGTTCGAGACCTCTTCCCGCGAGGCCCCGCCCCGGCCGGCGCCGCCGCGCGCCCCGGAGCCGACCGCCTCACGGGTCGCGGCGCCGGCCGCCGCGCCGGTCCCGGCCCGCCGGGCGCCCGCACCGCAGATGCGGCCCGAGGATTACGCCCTGCCGGCCCTCGACCTGCTGGCCGCCCCACGCGGTCCCTCGCCGGCGAGCCAGGTCTCGGCCGATGCCCTGGAGCAGAACGCGACCCTGCTCGAGGCGACGCTCGGCGATTTCGGCGTGCGCGGCGACATCCTGGCCGTGCGCCCCGGCCCGGTCGTGACCCTCTACGAGCTCGAGCCGGCCCCCGGCACCAAGTCCAGCCGCGTGATCGCGCTCGCCGACGACATCGCCCGGTCGATGTCGGCGGTCTCGGCCCGCGTGGCGGTGGTCCCCGGCCGCAACGCCATCGGCATCGAATTGCCGAACGCCAAGCGCGAGACGGTGTTCTTGCGCGAGCTCCTGGCCTCCACGGACTTTGCCGAGAGCAAGCACAAGCTCGCCCTGTGCTTAGGAAAAAACATCGGCGGCGAGCCGATCATCGCCGACCTCGCGCGGATGCCGCACCTCTTGGTCGCCGGCACCACCGGCTCGGGCAAGTCGGTCGCCATCAACACCATGATCCTCAGCCTGCTCTACCGGCTGAAGCCGGAAGAATGCCGGCTGATCATGGTCGATCCCAAGATGCTGGAGCTGTCGGTCTATGACGGCATCCCGCACCTGCTCTCCCCCGTCGTGACCGATCCCAAGAAGGCGGTGATCGCCCTCAAATGGGCCGTGCGCGAGATGGAGGAGCGCTACAAGAAGATGTCCAAGATCGCGGTGCGCAACATCGACGGCTACAACGCCCGCGTGGCGGAGGCCGCCGCCCGCGGCGAGGTGCTGACCCGGACCGTGCAGACCGGCTTCGACCGGCAGACCGGCGAGGCGATCTACGAGGACGAGGCCATGGACCTCGCCCCCCTCCCCTACATCGTGATCGTGGTCGACGAGATGGCCGACCTGATGATGGTGGCCGGCAAGGACATCGAGGGCGCGATCCAGCGGCTCGCCCAGATGGCGCGCGCGGCCGGCATCCACCTGATCATGGCGACCCAGCGCCCGTCCGTGGATGTGATCACCGGCACGATCAAGGCGAACTTCCCGACCCGCATCTCCTTCCAGGTCACCAGCAAGATCGACTCGCGCACGATCCTCGGCGAGATGGGCGCGGAGCAGCTTCTGGGCCAGGGCGACATGCTGTTCATGGCCGGCGGCGGACGGACGACCCGCGTGCACGGGCCGTTCTGCTCGGACAGCGAGGTCGAGAGCGTGGTCGCCCACCTGAAGCGCCAGGGCCGGCCGAGCTACCTCGACGCCGTCACCGCCGATGACGAGGAGGGCGCGCCCGAGAAGGGCGCCCAAGGGAACGGCAAGGGCGGTAAGGCCGGGGCGGCAGAGCTCGAACTCGACGGCGCCGTGTTCGACCAGGGTTCCTTCGGCGAGGCCGGCGGCGACCTCTACGACCAGGCCGTGCAGGTGGTTCTGCGCGATCAGAAGGCCTCGACCAGCTACATCCAGCGCCGCCTCCAGATCGGCTACAACCGCGCCGCCTCGCTGATGGAGCGGATGGAGACCGAAGGCATCGTCGGCCCGGCCAACCACGCCGGCAAGCGCGAGATTCTTCTGGAGGATGCCGCGGGCTGAGGGCCTCTTGGCTCGGCCCGCGGTGGTAGCCCCGATCCCGCCGGCCTACGGTCTTCACACAATTCCGGACGAGGCGCGGGTTCCCCCTCTCCCCGCAAGCGGGGAGAGGGGAGGCTCACCCACGGACCGAATCTCAAAACAGCCCAAAAAAGAAACGCCCCTCTTGCGGAACCACCCCGCAAAGCAAACGTTACGCGCGTGCGAGGCTCGGAAACGAGTTCGCCGATTGGGCGCCGGTCCTGGTGTCCGGCGTCTCTTGTAGTCACGTTGCTCAACGGAGGATGTGGTTATGAGGACTTACGACGTTGCGCCCCTGTTCCGGTCGTCCATCGGGTTCGACCGTCTGTTCGAACTGCTGAACCAGGCCGAACGGGTCGAGACCACGGCCGCCTGGCCGCCCTACAACATCGAGAAGGTCGCGGACGATCAGTACCGCATCACCATGGCGGTGGCGGGCTTCACCCCCGACGAGATCGAGCTGACCCAGCAGGATACGGTGCTCCTCGTGTCGGGCCAGAAGGCGGCCCCGGAAACCGAGCGGCAGTACCTGCACCGTGGCATCGCGGCCCGCACCTTCCGCCAGACCTTCAACCTGGCCGACCACGTGAAGGTCGTGGGTGCGAACCTGGAGAACGGGCTCCTGACCGTCGCGCTCAAGCGCGAGGTGCCGGAGGCCCTGAAGCCCCGCCGCATCGCCATCGGCGGCGTCACGGCCACCTCCGGCCAGGACAACGCCCCCACGCAGATCGCCGAGGGCAAGGTTGCCCAGCCCAAGATCGCGGAAGCCAGGGTCGCCGAGGCCAAGGCTGCCTGATCGCGGGCGGTCCGGGTCCGGGCCGCCCGATCCGCGGGCCGCCCAGGCCCCCCTTTGGACGAAACGACACGCCGTGCGGGCCCTCAGGCCCGCGGGCCACCGACGGCTATCCGAATGAGAAGCCCATGACAGCAAACTGAAGGAGACAGCCATGAGCGTGAGAGACCTGATTCCGTGGAACCGCAGCACCGGCGCCCCTGCGCCGACTGCCCTGTCGAACGAGCCGGCCAATCCCTTCCTGACGCTCCACCGCGAGGTGAACCGCCTGTTCGACGACGTGTTCACCGGGTTCGGCTCGGTCCCGAGCGTAGCCGGGCGCAGCTTCGGCTGGCCCAATGTCGAGCTGGTCGAGGCGGATGGCGGGCTGCGGCTCTCGGCCGAGCTGCCCGGCCTCGACGAGAAGGACGTCGAGCTCCTGGTCGAGGACGGCGTGCTGACCCTGCGGGGCGAGAAGCGCGCCGAGACCACCGACCAGGCCCGTGGCTACTCGGAGCGCAGCTACGGCCGGTTCGAGCGGGTGATCGCCCTGCCGTTCCCGGTCGAGGAGGACAAGGTCGAGGCGTCGTTCCGGAACGGCGTGCTCACCGTGACCCTGCCGCGCTCGGAGAAGGTGCCGGAGCGGGGGCGCCGCATCGCCATCAACGGCGGCGCCGGCGCCCAGAAGACGGCCCATTGAGGCCGCCCGCCGATCCGGCGGGATCACGACGCATGACGCGGCGGCCGGCACGGTCCACCGAGCGCGGACCTGCCGGCCGCCCCAACCTTTGCTGACGCACAGGAGGGTCGCATGCAGCCCATCGAAACCACACCGATCGACACATCTATCGAGCGCCTCGGCCCGATGGCCGCGGCCAATCTGAGGGCGACGGCGGTCGACCCGTTCGAGGCCTTCGTGGCACCGGGCGACGTGTTCCGGCATCCCCGGGAGGTTTTGGCCTATCCCGGCCTGTCGCGCGCCGAGAAGCGGGCGATCCTGGCCTCCTGGGCCTCGGACGCCCGCGCCGTGGAGTCCTGCCCGACTTTGCGCTGCCTGCCCGGCTGCCGGTCCGAACCGGTCCCGATCGACGACGTCCTGGCCGCGCTCCAGGCCCTGGACGGCGCCCACGCCCCGAGCGCGCCCGCGACGCGCAAGCCGCGGATCCCGGTCGTACTCGGCCGCCGCGGACGGCGTGGCGCGGCGGCGCCGGATCCCGTCTTGAACTGAAGCCGGGAGGGAAACGATGACGACCTTCGACTTGAAGGACCGCTATCGGTGGTCGAGCCGGCTCCGGCGCAGCCGGACCGGACCGCCGGCCGAGGCGGTGGAGCGGGAGAGCTGGTCCACCCTCACCGGCTGGATCGCGTCCGCTGCCCTCTGCCTCGCCTTGGCGGCCTTGAGCCCGGCCCCGGCCATGCCCTGGGTGCTGGCGGGGCTGCTGAGCCTGTCGGGCTTCGTCTGGCTCGGCGCCGCGATCACCCGGGCCGGGCCGCCGGCCAACGCCACGCACCTCACCGCCTGGGACGCCGCCCTCCTCGCCTTCGCGGCGAGCTTCGGCGTCCAATCCGCCGCACGCCTCGGGCTGCTGAACGCCTGAGCGCGTCGCATCACCCCTGTCGAGTCGGCTCGACGGCCACGCCGTCGGGCCAAGCTCCAAGGAGGCAACCATGCAGACGACCATCCAGGATCGCACCATCGGCATCGGACACAACAATCCCCCCGCCTTCGTCGCTGCCGCCCCGTGGCTCGCCGGCCGAAGAGCCCTGATCCGGCGCCAGACGCGGCCCGTGGACACCGCCGGCCGCGCTCGGGAGGGCACGTGGGTCCTCACCTTCGCGCGCGAGACGCCCCCCGAGATCGAGCCCCTGATGGGCTGGACCGGCGGCGGCGATCCGCTCGCCACGGATGTGCGGCTCACCTTCCCAACCCGGGCGCAGGCCATCGCGTATGCCGAGCGCCAGGGCCTTGCGTACAGCGTGGAACCGGAGCCCGCCGGCGTGCCCCGCACGCGTCCTGTCGGCGCGGCGCGCTCGGATGAGCGGCGGCGACCCGGACGGCCGCCGCTCCGCGTGGTGCTCGGCCGGAAACAGGCGCCAACCGCGCCGCCGAGCTTCCCGGACGGGCCGGAGCTGGAACGGGCCCTGATCAACCCAGCCGCGGTCTTCGCCACGCCGGCCGCCGTGCTGGACCACCCGCGGCTGCTCCGCGAGGGCAAGCGCGAGATCCTCCGGCGCTGGGCCTGGGACGAGTACCTGAAGGAGGTGGCCGCCGCCGAGGGCATGGCCGAGGGCGAGCCCTCGCAGCTCGAAGCGGTCAAGGCCGCGCTGCTGGCGCTCGGCGAGACCTGGCGCCCGAAACCCTCCGCCCCGGCGGTCGCCGTTCCGGTCAAGCGGGAGGCGGACGAGGAGCTGGTTCTCGCGGCCTGAGCCGGGCGCGCCTCAGACCGGATCGAGGCCGAGTTCCCGTTTCAGGCCAATCCAGCCCGGCGGCGTGACCTGCACGGCGCGCGTCGTCCCGGAGCGGCGCAGCCAGCCTTTCGCGCAGAACAGGCTCATCAGCTGGACGCCCAGCGGGCCGGCGAGGTGATGCTCACGCTCGGTCCAATCGAGGCATTGCCGGGCCAGCCCATGCCGGCCCGGCTTCAGCCGGTCGACCTCCAGGCCGAGGCCAGCGAACCACGCGATGCCGGCCGGGGGCACTGCGAAGCGCTTGCCCTCGGCCGGCGCGAGATAGCCGCGCGCCTGCAAGGCGCCCGTGACGGCCACACCCAGGTGGCCGGCCAAGTGATCGTAGCAGCAGCGCGCGAACCGCAGCTCGCGTGCCTCCCGGCTCAAGGGTTTCGACCGGGCGGGCGCTGCCGGGCCGATCGCCGCGAGCGTCTCCAGCGCCAGGGCGACCTGCGGGCCGGCCAGGCGATAATAGCGGTGGCGCCCCTCGGTCTCGACCGCCAGGAGGCCGCCCGCCAAAAGCTTGCCGAGATGCGAGCTCGCGGTCTGCGCGGTCACGCCGGCGGCAAACGCCAGCTCGCCGGCGGGCCGCGCCTTTCCATCGAGCAGATGCATCAGCATCACGGACCGCGCCGGATCCGCGATCAGGAACGCCGCCGTGGCGAGGCTTGGTTGCGGATTCATGGGCGATCTCCTGCGAAGCCGGCCCACCATGCCATCGAAGCGGTACGGATGCTTCGACACGTATCGAAGCATCCGGCCTCGCCCCACCGCTAGGGTCCCGGTCATCGCATCCGATCCGAGGTTGCCATGACCGAGACGCCCGAGGCCGACATCCGCCACATCTACGAGCGCTGGCACGAGACCGTGCTCAACCGCGACATCGATGGCCTGATGGCGCTCTATGCCGAAGATTCCATCCTGGAGAGCCCGCTGGTCCTGGCCGAATCGGGGATCGATGCATCCGGAATCCTGACCGGCAAACCCGCGATCCAGCTTTTCTTCGACGCATCGTTGCGCAAGCCCGGCAGCGCGCTCGGCCGCTGGTACCGCACCGGCACGGTCTTTTCCGACGGCCGCCAGCTCACCTGGGAATATCCGCGCGCCACGCCGGAGGGCGACCAGGTCGATCTCGTCGAAGTGATGGACCTCGCGGCCGGGCTCATCGCCCATCACCGGGTCTACTGGGGCTGGGTCGGCTTCCGGGCGCTCGCTCCGATCCTGAATGAATCGGCGGGGTAATGCGCCGTCCGCCCTCACGCCACCGAGAACCGGAACGTCGTGACCGCCCGAAACACCTCGCCCGGCCGCAGAACCGCGGAGGGAAAGCCCGGCTGGTTCGGGGCGTCCGGGAATCCTTGCGTCTCGAAGCAGACACCGTCGCCGGAGCGGTAGATCCGACCGGAGGGGCCGATCAGCGTGCCGTCCAGGTTGTTGCCGGTGTAGAGCTGCAAAGCCGGCTGCGTGGTCGCCACGTCGAGCCGGCGGCCGCTGCCCGGATCGATGCAGGTCGCGGCCGGGCGCAGGGTTCCGGGGGGACCGCGCAGCACGAAGGTGTGGTCGTAGCCCTTGGCGAAGGCGAGCTGCGGGTCGCCGACCCGGATGCGCTCGCCCAGCGCGTGCGGGGTGCGGAAATCGAACGGGGTGCCGGTGACCGGCCGGATCTCGCCGGTGGGGATTTGGGTCGCGTCCGTAGGGGTGAACGCGTCGGCCTCGATCTGGACCGCGTGGTCGAGGACGCTGCCGGTCCCCTCCCCGGCCAGGTTGAAGTAGCTGTGATTGGTGAGGTTCAGGATCGTCGGCTGGTCGGTCACCGCCTCGTAATCGAGGCGCAGCAGCCCGTCCTCGGGCAGGCTGTAGCGCACGCGGACGTCGAGGTTGCCGGGAAACCCTTCCTCGCCGTCGGGGGAGCGGCGGCCCAGAGCGAGGCTCGTGCCGTCGGCCGCCTCCACGTGCCAGAGATGTTTTCCGAAATTCCGGTCGCCGCCATGCAGGGTGTTGGGGGCCTCGTTCACCGGTAGCCGATAGGTCTGGCCGTCGAGGCCGAAGCGCCCGCCCGCGATGCGGTTGGCGTAGCGCCCGACTATGGCGCCGAAGCTCGGGCTCACGGTCTCGTAGCCCGCGAGGCTTTCGAGCCCGAGGACGACATTGCCGCTGCGGCCAGCCCGGTCGGGCACCTCGATCGCCGTGATCACCGCGCCGAAATCGATGATGTGGACGCGCAGGCTCCCCCGGGCCAGCAGGTGCCGGGTGACCACCTGACCGTCCGCGGTGCGCCCGAAGATTTCAGCCGGCATGTCCCCTCCCCGCTCTCGGCAACGTCCCGGTTTTAAAAGGTCGTCGACCTTTTGCGGGTGCAGGGCAGAGCCCTGCGAAAGCGCGTCGCCAAACCGGCATCCCCTTCGGCGGCAAGCGCCCTAGCGCTTCCAGACGCCGAGCCGCTCGCTGCGGGCGTGATCCTCGGCGGCCACGAGTTCGGGGCTCGCCTCGGGGGAGGCCCGGCCGCCGCCGTTGAACAGCACGACCTCGGAGAGGTCGCGCCCGTTCACCAAGCAGTTCATGGTCTCGCTGCCCGGCGCCGGCTGGCAGGTCACCGAGCGACCGCCGATATAGCGGGTCAGCTCCTCGGCCTGGCCGCCGCGCACCCACTCGACGCCGAACAGGCGCACGACCTTGCCGGCGACCTTCAGGGTCGCGGTGTCGATCACCTGGGCCTGCCCGGTGATGGCATTGGCCGCGGGCGGCGGCGTGTCGGGCTCCGGATCGCCGCCGGTCTCGGGCGGGGGCGTCACCGTGTCGGGGGCTGTGGCCTGAGTCGCCGCGGATGGGGCCGCCGGAGGGTTCGCCGGAGCCGTGGTCGGTGCGTTGGCGACCTGGGGCGGCGCCGGCTGGGTGGTTGCAGGACGCGTGGATTCGGGCTCGCGGCCGGCCAGGACCAGCCCGGCCGCGACCACAGCCACCAGGGCGGCCGCGCTCGCACCCATGAGCCAGCGCCGATGCCGGCGGCCGCCCTCGTCGCCGCCGCCGAGGCCGAGCCGGTCGCGCAGATGGGGCAGGCTGTCGCGCACCGCCTCGCCGAGCCGCCCCGGACCGTCGTTCCACGCCGAGACCGGATCCGGGCCGGGCGCAGCGGCGTCGGGCCGGCGACCGAACCGGCTCCGCAAGCCGGTCCGCAGGGTGGCGAACCGGCCGGCCGCGTTCTGGGCCAGCGCCCGCCCCTGCACGGAGGAGCGCTCGGCGAGCGACCGGGCCCGCTCGGACTGGGTCTCGACGAAGCGGGCGGTGGCGGCCTTCATCTCGTAGGCGCCGGTCAGGATCGGGGAATCTTTGGGCTCCTCGGGGGCGGCGGCAGGCTGGGGCTCCGGCGGCAGGAACAGGGCCGGATGCCGCGCCTGCAGCTCCGCCACGAAGTCGGCGAGCGTCATCGGCTCGGAGGTCCCCGGGCGCAGGCGCGGGACGCCGTGGCGATCGAGCACCCGGTAGCCGTACGCCCCGGGCACGATCGCGGCCTCGGCCATCAGTTCGAGGGTCCGCACAGCCACCGGGCGCGGCCGCGCCCGAGCGACCGCCGCCCGGATCGCCTCGCGGAGGGCGGCGCGCTCCGGATCGTCGAGCGCCGGACGCGCCGGCGCCGCTTCCTGTTCCGCCGCCACCGTTGAAGACGTCATAAACCCGATCCCGGCCTCACCGTGCGCCGCACGGACGCCGCTTTACGCCTTGCCGGGCGAGGGGGCCAGGGTGCCGGCCTGGACGCTCCGGTGCAGGACCCGTCCGGTCTCGCCGACGATCACCGGGCGGTTGCCGGAGAAACTCACTTCCAGGATCAGCTCGGCCGCCCCGGTGGAGATGGCGCCGCGATCCGGGTTCGCGGTGCGGAAATCCACGATCGTGCGGATCGTGCAGGTCTCGGAATCGCAGGCGGTGCGGATCGTCCGCGGCTCGTAGCGGCGCTCGGGCCAGCGCTGCACGAAGCTGCGCTTCTCGGCCACCAGCCCCGCCAGGGTGATCGGGTGCCCGTAGAAGCGCACCCGCGTCCCGTAGAAATGCGGCGCGGTGCCGACCATCGTGTCGCCCGAGCTGGAGACGGTGGCGAGGTAGTTCGCCGCCAGCGCCCGGGCCACCGCAGCCCGCTCGCCGGAGGCGGCCGAGACCGGCGCCGGTGCGACGGCGGCCGGCGTGTCGGCGAGCCGGCGCGGATGCGGGGCCGGGCGCCGCAGGGCTTCGCGGGCCCGCGGACGCTCCAGGGCGGCCGCCCGCTTCGGACCGGCGGCCCGGGTCGTGGCGCCCTTGGGCAAGGCGTCGTTGGGCAAGGCATCGTCCGCGGGCTCGGGCTTGGCGGCCTGCCGGACCGGCTCCTTCTCCGGGACCGCCCGCTTCGCCTGATCGCCGGCCGGATCTTTCGGCTGCGCCTTGGCCGCGGCGGCCGGCGCGCTCCGGGCCGGCGGATCGACCCAGGAACTCTGGGACCCCGCCCCCTGCTGCTGGGCCGAGGCGGCGCCGACGAGGGCCAGCGGCAGGACCACGCCGAGGGCGAGGGCACGGGTGAGAGTGGTGGCGGGCATCGGTGCCTTCCTGGCGGCCGGGGCGGACGTGACGAGAACGCGCCCGCATGCCGAAGCGGTTCCACGGGTGTTCCGGGCGCACCCACGATTCTGCCGATCTGTGGGGTTCGCACCAGCCGGGGATTGCGTGGATGACGGGGTTGCGTTCGTCCGTTCTGCTACCAAGTGGGGACAATCTTGGCCGTCGGCCGTTTCAAGCGATCTTTCGCCCCGCGCATCGAGGTTCCCGTGCCCCGACCCGAGACCGAGGCGACCCCACAGCTGCATCGGAGCCCGCGATGAGCATTGCCCAGCGCCGGGCGCTGCTGATCTGCAACGCGAAGGCCCGCAACGGTGGCCTCGACCTCGACGAGGTGCGGGGGATCCTGCGGGCCGGCGGCATCGAGCCGGTGGAGCCGCCCCCGGACACCGATTGCCGCGAGGAAATCCGCGCACGCGCCAAGGATGTCGACCTGGTGATCCTCGGTGGCGGCGACGGCACCATGAACATGGCCGCGCCCGCCCTGGTGGAGAGCGGGCTTCCGCTGGCGATCCTGCCGCTGGGCACCGCCAACGACCTCGCCCGCTCGCTCGGCCTGCCGCTGGATCCCCTGGCCGCCGCCCGGTTCATCCCGGGGGCCGAGGCGCGGCCGGTCGATCTCGGCTGGGTCAACGGCCACTATTATTTCAACGTCGCCAGCATCGGCTTCTCGGCGGAACTGGCGGGCGAGCTCACGGCTGAATCCAAGAAGACCTGGGGGGTTCTGGGCTACGCGGTCGCTGCCATCCGGGTGCTGCGCCGGGTGCGGCCGTTCACCGTGACGATCGAGCATGACGGCACGGTCGAGAAGGTGACGACCATCCAGGTCTCGGTCGGCAACGGCCGGCACTACGGCGGCGGCATGACCGTGGAGGAGACCGCCACGGTCGATGACGGCAAGCTCGATTTCTACAGCCTGGAAGTCACCCATTGGTGGCGGCTGATCGCGCTCCTGCCGGCCCTGCGCCGGGGCACGCATGGCCGCGCCGCCGACGTGCGCGCCTTCCAGACCCAGGAGATCACAATCTCCACGCGCAAGCCCCGGCCGGTGAACACCGACGGCGAGCTGACCACGCATACCCCCGCGCATTTCAAGGTGTTCCCGAAGATCCTCCAGGTCTTCGCCCCCGACCCGGCGAGCCGCCCCGGCCCGTTCGACCTCACCGCCCTCGGCAGCCGCCTGTTCCCGACCAGCGAGACGCCCGACCCGTGACCGACCTGATCCAGCTTGCCAGCCAGCCGGCCGTCTGGGTCGCGCTCGCGACCCTCGTGGTGATGGAGGTCGTGCTCGGCGTCGACAACCTGATCTTCATCTCGATCCTGACCAACAAGCTGCCGGCCGACCAGCAGACCCGGGCGCGTCGCATCGGGATCGGGCTGGCCCTGGTCCTGCGGCTGGGGCTGCTCGGCACCGTCGCGTTCATCGTGCACCTGACCGAGCCGGTCTTCTCGGTGCTGGGCCAGGATTTCTCGTGGCGCGACCTGATCCTGATCGGCGGCGGCCTGTTCCTGCTGTGGAAGGCCACCAAGGAGATCCACCACAGCGTCGATCCCGACGAGACCGATGGGACGACGACCGGCGGCACGATCGGGTTCGGCGCGGCGATCGGCCAGATCCTGCTCCTCGACCTCGTGTTCTCGATCGACTCGATCATCACCGCGGTGGGCATGACCGAGCACGTGCCGGTGATGATGGTGGCCGTGGTGGTGGCGGTGATCGTCATGCTGGTCGCGGCCGAGCCACTCTCTGCCTTCATCGCCCGCAACCCGACCGTGGTGATGCTGGCGCTGGGCTTCCTGATCATGATCGGCATGACGCTGATCGCGGAAGGCTTTGGGGCGCACGTGCCGAAGGGCTACATCTACACCGCCATGGCGTTCTCGGCCGGCGTGGAGGGGCTCAACATGCTGGCCCGGGGGCGCCGACGCGCGGCGAGCGGAGGCCGGGAGCAGGGGCAGCGTTAATCGGCTCTGCTCCGCCGGCCTCCGGCGCGGGCACCCGCACCGTGTTGGAGACGCCCATGCGAATCGCGGCCATGCTGTGCGCCCTGCTGGTCTCGGCTCCCGCCGGCGCGGAGACGATCCCGATGACGCCCTCTCCCGCGATCCTGCACGACCTCGCCCCCACCGGAAGGCTGCGGGCTGCGATCAACCTCGGCAATCCGGTGCTGGCCCGGTCGGGGGCTGACGGCCCGGCGGGCGTGTCGGTCTATCTCGCCCGGGCGCTGGCGCAGAAACTCGGCGTGCCGGTGGCGTTCGTGACATTCCCCGGGGCGGGCGCCGTCTCGGGCTCGGCCGGGTCCGGGACCTGGGACATCTGCTTCCTGGCGATCGATCCGCAGCGCGCCGAGGGCATCGCCTTCACGGCGCCCTACGTGCTGATCGCCGGCAGCTACCTCGTCCCGGCCGCCTCGCCGATCCGGACCCCGGAGGCGGTGGACCGCGACGGGGTGCGCGTCTCGGTGGGACGCGGCAGCGCCTACGACCTGTTCCTGACCCGGGCGCTGCGCCACGCCACCCTGGTGCGGGCGCCGACTTCGGCGGAGGCGGTCACGGCCTTCGCCCGGGACGGGCTCGATGTCGCCGCCGGGGTCCACCAGCCGCTGTCCGCCTACGCGGCCGCCCACAAGGAGGTGCGGTTGCTGCCGGGACATTTCATGGACATCCCGCAGGCGATGGGCCTGCCGGTGGGGCGGGACGCGGGGGCGGCCTTTCTGGCCGAGTTCCTCGCGAGGGCGAAGGCGGATGGGCTCGTCGCGCGGAGCCTGGAAGGCAACGGGCAGGATCCGGGGCTGGCGGCGCCGTAGAGCTGGGTCTGCGGCAAGTCCAACCCGTCACCTCATCCTGAGGTGCCGAAGCGGAGCGAAGGCCTCGAAGGAGCCCTCCAGCCAGTCGCGCGATTCCCGGAGCCCTCCTTCGAGGCCCAGCGATCTTCGATCGCCGGGCACCTCAGGATGAGGGGGTGAGTGGGATAGACAGGCGCGCACCCGCGCGCAAACTCACACCACCAGGTTCACGATCCGCCCCGGCACGACGATCACCTTACGCGGCGGCTTGCCCTCCAGAATCTTCTGGACTGTCTCCAGGGCCAGGGTGGCGGCTTCCACCGCCTTGGGGTCGGCGTCGCGGGGCACCGTCACGTCCGCGCGCTTCTTGCCGTTGATCTGGACCGGCAGGGTGATCTCGTCCTCGACCAGGAGCCCGGCTTCCGCCTCCGGCCACGGCGCCTGGGCGGCGAGGCCGGGACGGCCCAGCGCCGTCCAGCATTCCTCGGCGAGGTGCGGCATCATCGGGGCGATGAGCTGCACCAGGATGCCGGCCGCTTCCGTCGCCGCGGCGCGCGAGACCGCCCCCCGGAGCCCGTCCTCGAGGGCATTGGCCAGGGTGTAGATATGGGCCACGCAGCGGTTGAAGCGCAGCCGCTCGATATCGTCCTGCACGGCGGCCAGAGCCCGGTGGGCGGCCTTGCGCAGCGCGAGGTCGGCAGCACCATCGCCGGTGGCCACCTGAGCGGCGTTGACCAGGCGCCAGACCTTCTGGACGAACCGGGCCGCGCCCTGCACGCCCTCCTCGCTCCAGATCACGTCGCGCTCGGGCGGTGAATCGGACAGCACGAACCAGCGCGCCGTGTCGGCTCCGTAGCTCGCGATGATGTCGTCCGGATCGACCACGTTCTTCTTGGACTTCGACATCTTCTCGATGGAACCGATCGCGATCGGCGCCTGAGTTTTCACGTGAAACGCGCGGCGCTCGCCCTCCTCGGTGGAGAAGCGGATCTCGGCCGGCGGCACCCAGGCGCCGACCGCGTCCTTGTAGGTCTCGTGGACGACCATGCCCTGCGTGAACAGGCCCGCGAAGGGCTCGGAGACGCCGGCCCAGCCGGTCTCGCGCATCGCCCGCATGAAGAACCGGGCGTAGAGCAGGTGCAGGATCGCGTGCTCGATGCCGCCGATATACTGATCCACCGCCAGCCAATGGTCGACCGTAGCCCGGTCGGTGGGGGCGTCGGTGAGCCAGGGCGCCGTGAAGCGGGCGTAGTACCAGGACGAGTCGACGAACGTATCCATCGTGTCGGTCTCGCGCCGAGCCGGCGCGCCGCATTGCGGGCACGGGACGTTGCGCCAAGCTTGGTCCCGCTCCAGCGGGTTGCCGGGCTGGTCGAAGGATACCTCCTCCGGCAGTTTCACCGGCAGGTCCGCGACCGGCACCGGCTGCGGGCCGCAGGTCTCGCAATGGATGATCGGGATCGGGCAGCCCCAGTAACGCTGGCGTGAGACGCCCCAGTCGCGCAGGCGGAACTGGACCTTGCGCTTGGCAACCCCCTCCGCCTCCAGCCGGCGCGCCACGGCCTCGAAGGCCTCATCGGTAGTCATGCCGTCGAGGAAGCGCGAATTGATCATCCGCCCGTCCTCGACATAGGCGGTGGTGGTGATCAGGAAGGCCTCCGGGTCCTGGCCCTCGGGGCAGACCACCGGGACGTTGCCGAGCCCATATTTGTTGGAAAAATCGAGGTCGCGCTGGTCATGCGCCGGGCAGCCGAACACCGCACCGGTGCCGTAGTCCATCAGCACGAAATTCGCGACGTAGACCGGCAGCTCCCAGGCCGAGTCGAGCGGGTGGCGCACGGTGAGGCCGGTGTCGAAACCGAGTTTTTCCGCGGTGTCGATCGCCGCCTGGGCGGTGCCGGTGCGCCGGCATTCCTCGATGAAGGCCTGGAGGTCGGGGTTATTGGCCGCCAAGGTCGCCGCAAGGGGATGGTCCGCGGCGATCGCCAGGAACCGGGCGCCGAACAGGGTGTCGGGCCTTGTGGTGTAGACCGTCACGGACTCGGCTGCACCGGCCGGCGGCCGGGCCAGGGCGAACCGGACTTCCAGCCCCTCGGAGCGGCCGATCCAGTTCTTCTGCATCAGCCGGACTTTTTCCGGCCAGCGGTCCAGCCCGTCCAGCGCGGTGAGCAGATCCTCGGCGAAATCGGTGATCTTGAAGAACCACTGGGTCAGCTCGCGCTGCTCGACCAGGGCGCCGGAGCGCCAGCCGCGCCCGTCGATCACCTGCTCGTTGGCCAGCACGGTGTGATCGACCGGGTCCCAGTTCACCTTGGCGGTGCGCCGGGTCACCAGACCCTTGTCCAAGAAGTCCAGGAACATGCGCTGCTGGTGCTTGTAGTAGTCGGGGTCGCAGGTCGCGATCTCCCGGCTCCAGTCGAGCGACAGGCCCATGGCCTTCAGCTGGTCGCGCATCGAGGCGATGTTGGCGTAGGTCCAGTCCCGCGGGTTGACCTTGCGCTCCATGGCGGCGTTCTCGGCCGGCAGCCCGAACGCGTCCCAGCCCATCGGGTGGAGCACGTTGAAACCCCGGGCGCGCTTGTAGCGGGCGACCACGTCGCCCATCGCGTAGTTGCGCACGTGGCCCATATGGATCCGCCCCGACGGGTACGGGAACATCTCCAGCACGTAGTATTTCGGGCGCCCGTCGGCGTTGTCGGTCTCGAACAGGCGCTGCTCCGCCCAGGCGGCCTGCCAGCGGGGCTCGGCATCCTTGGCGTTGTAGCGCTCGACGGCGGAGGGGGCGGTGCTGGTCATGGGTCCGGCTGGGTCAGAGGCTCGGCGGCTGATCGGGGATGGCCGCGGCACGTTGCGGCCCAGTAGCATATCTGCGCCGGAGCCGGTCAACGGATGCATGGCTTCGGGCTTGCGCCCGCCACGCAACGGCTTAGGTCGGCGGGCAGCACACGGTTCATGAGAGGGGCCCGCACCAGGGCGGTCCCACCCACCCCCTCATCCTGAGGTGCGGCGCAGCCGCCTCGAAGGAGGCTTCCAGCCAGCCACGCGATCCCTGGAGGCTCCTTCGAGGCCTCCGCTTCGCTTCGGCACCTCAGGATGAGGGGGTGGGTTGGATCGCCCTCCTCCCGGGACGATTAAGCATCGTCATCGGGACGTGTACCGCGGACAGCATAGACCGGCACCCGGCAGCGACAGGACAGGCACGCGATGGACGACGCGATCACCGACTCGAACGCTCCCCCGACGGACGGGATGGGGCAGCCAACCGCCAAGCCGCCGGTCGGCGAGGCCGATGTCGCCGCCGGGCTCGCCGAGGTCCGGGCCGCCATCGCCCAGGCGGCAGAGGATTCGGAGCGCGATCCCGCGGAGGTCCAGCTCGTGGCGGTCTCCAAGACCGTGCCGGCGGAGGGCATCGTCCCGGCCCTGGAGGCGGGGCAGCGGGTGTTCGGCGAGAACTACGTCCAGGAATCGGCCGCGAAATGGCCGGACCTGCGCGCCCGCTACCCGGATGTCGAGCTGCACCTGGTCGGGCCGCTGCAATCCAACAAGGCCCGCGAGGCGGTGGCCCTGTTCGACGTGATCCATTCCCTCGACCGGCTGTCGCTCGCGGCGGCGCTCGCCAAGGAGATCAATCGGTCCGGACGAGCCCCGAAGCTGCTGATCCAGGTCAATACCGGTGCGGAGCCGCAGAAGGGCGGCGTCCTGCCGGACCAGCTCGCCACCCTGCTGGCCGAGTGCCGCGACACCCACGGCCTCGCGATCCAGGGCCTGATGTGCATCCCGCCGGCGGACGATCCGCCGTCCGCCCATTTCGCCCTGCTCGCCCAACTGGCGCAGGCGCACAACCTGCCGATCCTCTCGATGGGCATGAGCGCGGATTTTCCCGCTGCGATCCAGCAGGGCGCCACCCATGTCCGGGTCGGGACGGCGATTTTTGGGGCTCGAACTCGGAAGGTGTGAGGGTCACCCCATCTGAACGATAGGCGGCCCTGGTGCTGAAAGGGCTATCAAACACCGCGATCCGTGATATGCTTTTTCACGCATATTTCGAGTCTCGGTTGCGGACTGATGGGCTCAAGCACGAAGCCGCCCCGGGGCACGGCATCTGGTATTGCGGATGCTCCGCCAGAAGCTTGGTCGGTTTCGTTTCTCGACGAGACCGTCGTTGCTGAAGTCGATGTATGGCCTGTCAAGCTTCGCGCCGCCCTGGACCGCATCGTCGCCCGGATCGAAACTCGGGGCCTGCTAAGCCTTACCGAGGAGCACGCCAAACACATCCGCGGTCGGATCTGGGAGCTGAGACCCCGGACCGACGGCATGACGGGCCGAGCCCTCTACGTCACCGTGACCGGCAAGCGGGTGATCATTGTCCTCTGCGCGATCAAGAAGACGCAGACTACGCCGAAGCGATGGATCGATTTGGCTGAGACGCGAGCGCGGACCATCGACACAGGAGAAACGACGTGACGATCCCCTTCAAGACCGTCCGGGAACGGTGGAACGCGGATCCCGCCTATCGCGAGGCGCATGCGGCCATCGGGCCGGAGATGGACCTCGGCCTCTCCATGGCCGAGGCCCGGGCGCGGGCCAAGCTGACCCAGGAAGAGGTCGCCCAGCGGATGCAGACGTCCCAGGGGCAGATCGCCCGTTGGGAACGCGGGCAGGTCATGCCGTCGACGGCCTCGCTGCGCCGCTACGCCGAGGCTGTCGGGGCGCGCCTCCGGATCCAACTCGAGGCGAAGGAGGCCTGACGGCCGCCCTCACCCGATCCGCAGATGCGTGCGCGGGCCGAGGCGCTTGAGGAGCCGCAGCAGATCCGCACGGGCCAGCGCCACGCAGCCCTCGGTGGGCCGGTAGCCGTCCCGGGCGATGTGCAGGAAGATCGCCGAGCCGCGCCCCTTCCGGATCGGCGTGCGGTTGTAATCGAGGTCGATCACCACGTCGTAGAGCCCGTCGTCGCGCCACAGCGATTCCGCGCTGATGCCGGGGGCCGGCAGGCGGATCGGCCGGTTGTAGCGGCGGTCCCGGCGATCGTCGCACCAGCCGTCGCCGGGCCGGGTCGCCCGGAGCGGCAAGGCCGTGCGTGGGCGCAGGCCGAGATGGTCGGGCCGGTAGGCGCCCCCCCGCAGGCGGAAGCGTCCGCGCGGCGAGCCGCCGTCGCCCTCGCGCTTGTCGCAGACGATGCCGCCCACCCCGAGGGCGCAGGGGATCACGGCCGGACCCACCAGGAGCTGGCCCCGGCGGCGGTCGCCGACCGTCGCGCGGACCCGGATCTCGTCCAGAGTCACGCGGACAGGTCCGAGCCGCGCATGCCGATATCCCCGCACCAAAGCCCCTCCCCTGCCTGCCGCACGCGCCCCACCCGGCCGCGGGTCCCGGGGCGGATCGGAGGGCGTTATGCCCGGTATCCAATACCGAAACCGTGAAAAATTGCGCACAAGGCAATTTCCGGCCACAAACGCAGCCCTATTCTTGCCGCGGAACCCAGGCCGCCGAAGCCGGGATTCGGGAGCGAACCAGCCCACCCCAGCGCCGGGGGGACCGAACGCCCTTGGATTCCGGTGCGGCGCGCCCTGCGCTTCCCTGGAGCCGGCCGTGTTGTCTCACGATGGACGGCGTGCTCCAGATCCTTGCCATCGCACGCTGCTCCCGGAGGCCGGGTTTCCCCGGTCCCGCAGCCTGCTCCAGGGCCCCGGACGATGTCGAATGCCTATCGCCTGCTGATCTGTGACGACGACGCGATCCTGCGCGACACGCTCACCGAGCAGCTCGACCTCTGCGAGGACTTCACCGTGGTCACCGAGGCCAATGCCGCGGACGCGGTCCGGCGGGTCGGGGCCGAGCGCATCGACCTGGCGGTGATGGATGTCGGCCTGCCCGACCTCGACGGGCGCGAAGCCGTGCGCCGGATGCGGGCGGGGGGGTTTCGCGGCCCGGTGATCATGCTCACCGCGCAGGACTCGGAAGCGGACCACGTCGAGGGGCTGGAGGCCGGCGCCAACGACTACGTCACCAAGCCGTTCAAGTTCGGCATCCTGCTCGCCCGGATCCGCGCGCATCTGCGCAGCCACGAGGCATCCGAGGACGCGGTGTTCCAGATCGGCCCGTACACGTTCCGGCCCGGCGCCAAGCTGCTGGTCGGCGAGCGCGGCTCGAAGCTCAAGCTCACCGAGAAGGAGACCGCGATCCTGCGCTTCCTGTACCGGGCGGGCCGGGCCGTGGTGAACCGCGACACGCTGCTCGCCGAGGTCTGGGGCTACAACGCCCACGTCACCACGCACACGCTGGAGACGCATATCTACCGGCTACGCCAGAAGATCGAGCCGAACCCCGCCACCGCGGCGATCCTCGTCACCGAAGGCGGCGGCTACAAGCTGCTGCCCTGATCGGATCGCGCTCCCGGAGCCGGCTGCGATTGCAACGCGATCGGGAACGGCTTTAGGGATTTGCGTGTACGCGAGGCGCAGGCTCGTTTGCACGCAGGCGGTGAGGCGGTTCCTTGGGGCTCGACGACGACATCGCGATCCTCGCAGACGCGCCGCTGTTCGGCTTCCTCGACCGGGACGCCCTGCGCCTGCTGACCTTCGCGGCCGAGCGGCGCGAGCTGGCCGATGGCGACCTGCTGTTCGCCCGGGGCGATCCGGCCGATGGCGGCTTCGTGGTGATGTCCGGTACGATCCGGCTCGCCCCCCGGGTGGCGGATGCCGAGCCGGTGCGCGCCGGGCGCTCAGCCCTGATCGGACAGCTCGCCCTGTTCGTGCGCGGCACCCGGCCGACCGAGGCCCGGGCCGAGGGCGCTACTGAGGTCATGCGGATCACCCCGACGCTGATGCGGCGGGTGCTGGAAGAATTCCCCGCGGCCGCGCAATCCGTCTACGACACCCTGGCGATCGACCTCGTCGACCTCGTGACCGATCTCGACCGGGTGCGGATTCTGCTGGAGGATTGAGCGGGGTGGATTGAGGCTGCCTGGGTGACAGCTCCGGTGCCCGCGAGTAAGCACGGGCTCCCGTCACAAGAGCATCGAGCGCCCATGCCCACCTCCGACCTCGCCAAGACCATCGAGACGGCCTGGGAGGAGCGCGCCGGCATCTCGACCACGACCCAGGGCGCCGTGCGCGAGGCGGTCGAGGAGGCGCTGAACCTGCTCGATTCCGGCAAGGCCCGGGTCGCCGAGAAGAGCGGCAACCACGATTGGGTCGTCAATCAGTGGCTGAAGAAGGCGGTGCTGCTGTCCTTCCGCCTCAACGACATGGCCGTGATCGACGGCGGCCCCGGCGGCGCGCCCTGGTGGGACAAGGTCGCCTCCAAGTTCGCCGGCTGGGGCGAGGCCGAGTTCCGCGCCGCGGGCCTGCGCGCCGTGCCGGGCTGCTTCGTCCGCCGCGGCTCCTACATCGCCCCGGGCGCGGTGCTGATGCCGAGCTTCGTCAACCTCGGCGCCTATGTCGGCGAGGGCACGATGGTCGACACCTGGGTGACGATCGGCTCCTGCGCGCAGGTGGGCAAGAACTGCCACATCTCCGGGGGCGCCGGCATCGCGGGCGTGCTCGAGCCGCTCCAGGCCAACCCGGTGATCATCGAGGACGATTGCTTCATCGGCGCCCGCGCCGAGGTGGCCGAGGGCGTGATCGTCGGCCAGGGCAGCGTGCTGTCCATGGGCGTCTATATCGGCGCCTCGACCAAGATCGTCGACCGCACCACCGGCGAGGTGATGTACGGCCGCGTGCCGCCCTACTCCGTGGTGGTCTCGGGCACGATGCCGGGCAAGGCGCTGCCGGACGGCACCCCCGGCCCCGGCCTGTACTGCGCCGTGATCGTCAAGCGCGTCGATGCCGGCACCCGCTCCAAGACCGCCATCAACGAGCTGCTGCGCACCTGATTCTTTTGGGACTTGGGGGCGGCTTGGTGGAGACGACGCGGAACCTGGACCTGACCGTGGCGGGCCGTCCGGTGCCGACCCCGTGCGACGTGATCGGCACGGGGCGCGACGCGCTGCTGCTGCCAGCCCTGTCGACGATCTCGGACCGGGCCGAAATGCGCGACCTCGCCCGCGCCCTCGGCTCGGAATACCGCTGCCTGATCCCCGACTGGCCGGGCTTCGGCGCCCGGCCGCGGACTCGCCTGCCCCTCGGTCCGGACACCCTGCACGCGTTCCTGGACGCGTTGCTCGCCGCCGCTCCCGGCCCCTACGCGATCGGGATCGCCGCTGGACACGCCGCCGGCTATCTGGTCGCGGCGGCGCGCAGGCACCCCCAGGCCTTCGAGCGTCTGGTGCTGGTGGCGCCGACCTGGCGCGGGCCGCTGCCCACCGCGATGCCGAGCCGCGCGCACTGGTTTCCCCGGATCCGCCGGGCCGTGGAGGCGCCGGTCTTCGGCGATGCGCTCTACCGACTCAACATCAGCCCGCCGATCATCGGCCGGATGATGCGCGCCCATGTCTACGCCGACCCGACCCACGTCACGCCGGCCCTGGTCCGGGCCAAGCACGCGGTCACCCGCCAGCGCAACGGCCGCTTCGGCACCGCCGCCTTCGTCACCGGCGGCCTCGACCCCGTGGCCGACCGCGGTGCCTTCCTGGACCTGTTCGGGGACGGCCT
This sequence comes from Methylobacterium sp. E-066, assembly GCF_022829635.1. GTDB lineage: Bacteria > Pseudomonadota > Alphaproteobacteria > Rhizobiales > Beijerinckiaceae > Methylobacterium. The sequence continues at coordinate 28,010 of NZ_JAKSYO010000101.1, read as the reverse complement.
GCCGCCGACCCTGGTGCTGCGGCCGGAGAAAGCCCCCCGCCGCTCCGGCGCCGAGATGGACGCGCTGATCGCCCACGGTCGGGTTACGAGCGCGGCGATTCCCGGGGCACTGAGCCCGCACGAGGAGTTTCCGGCCGCGATCGCAGAGGCGATCCAGGCGCGTTAGCCAGCAAAGTAATGGTTTCAAAAGGTCCGCGACCTTTTGCGGATCCAGGGCAGAGCCCTGGCATCATCAGGGCTCGCCCTTTGGAAACCCATGTTCCGGCGGCATCGTGATCACGCCGCGATGGTAGGGGAAGCGGGCGCGCTGGAGCGGGTCCGGCCCAGTGAAGATCAGCCGCGTCCGAAACGAGACCGGGCTGACGCACATCAGATACCCCCGCAGGGGCTTCTCGTCGGGCACGAACAGGGCGGTCGCCAGATACCGGCTCTCGGCTCGGACCCAGCCCGGGATCGGCAGGCCCCAGCGCCGGGCCAGATGCTCCCCGGCCCCACCCAGGAACGCATCGGCCTCCGGCCGCCCGAGCAGGCCCGGCTCGTCGGCGATGAACGCCGCCTGCCGCGCGACGTCCCCGTCAGCCGCGTAGAAGGCGTCGAGGAAATCGCGCAGGTGGTGCTCCCAATCACCGTCCTCCCGCGCCCGCTCGACCACTTCCGACAGGGAATGCGGTCTCATGGCGCCACAGCGATCACAGCGGGAAACCGCGCCCGCACCTCCGGCGATGGGTCCTCTCCGTAGATCGAGCGATAGAGGCGTTCCAGCGCCTCCACATCCCCCAAGCCCAGGTGAGCCGAGAGGGCGCGCGCGTCGTTCAGATCCCGGTCGCCGCGGTCGAGGCTCTGCAAGGCGTGCAACTTCATCGCCAGGAGGTAGGCAGGGCTGGCCAGGACGGTCCGAAGTCCTGGTGTCCCACCGGTGGGATAAGTGCCGGACAGGGCGAACAGGGTCTCGTCCTCGTCGAGCGGGGTGAACATGCCGACGGCATCGTTGAGCCAGTCCGGCTCCAGTCCCAGCTGCTTAGCGACCCGGATCACCGAGGGCGCAAGAGCCGCCTCGTCGTAGCCGGCCCGCACGACGGCATCGACATCCTCGGTGGCGCGCCGCCACGCGAATTGTAGCATCAGCGCACCGCCGCCATAGACGGCGAGTTCGACGAACTGCCCGTGCTCGGCGAGGTCGGTGCCGAGCACCTCGAAGGCCTCCAGGAGGCGGGCGCGGTCGAGGGGCTGAGCCATGCGGTCGGAACTTCTGGAGGAGGACACGCAGGGTTTGCGCGGCCGGTGGCCCGGGTCAACCGCCGCCTCCCATCCGTCATGGCAGCCCCTGGACAGGATCAGAGGCCTGTGCACGGACTGAACCGTCTGGCCGAGCCGTTCGTTTGTCTGCGGGAGCGGTCCGCCTCCTGTCTCGTCCCTTCGCCCGTCACCGCCACGGATCCGATGCTGCGCATTCTCGCCCTGCCGGCCCTCGCCGTCCTGATCGCCGCGTGCCCGGTGCGCGCCGAGGAGCCGCCCCGCCCTGCCCCGTCGAACCCACCGGCGGCGCCGTCGCTGGGAGCCGACACGCTCAAGCCCGGCAAGCCGGCGGTGAAGCCCTATCTCGCCGAGACGGCGGGCCCCGATGCGACCCAGATCCTGCCGCCGCCGCCGGCCCACGACGCGCCCCTCGACAAGGCCGACCGGGCGGCCTTCAACGGCACCCGCGCCCTGAAGGGCAGCCCCCGTTGGGAGATCGCCGCCAACGACGTGTCCGAGGGCGCGTCCGCGGTGCTCGACAACTTCGCCTGCGTGCTCGGCACCCGGATCGACCAGGGCCGTGTGCCGGCGGTGCTCAACCTCTTGGAACGCACCCGGCTCGACCTCGCCCGGGCGACCCGCGGCCCGAAGGTGCATTACCGCCGGCTGCGCCCCTTCGTGGGCAACGAGGCGCCGATCTGCGTGCAGCGGACCCAGGCGCTCACCGACAGCTTCAGCTACCCCTCCGGCCATGCCACCCAGGGCTGGGCCTACGCGCTGATCCTGGCCTCCCTGGTGCCCGAGAAGGCGACCGCGATCCTCGCGCGCGGCCGGGCCTACGGCGAGAGCCGCGTCGTGTGCGGGGTGCACTGGCTCAGCGACGTGGCGGCCGGGCGGATCACCGGCTCCTCGGTCCTCGCCACGCTGATGGGCGATCCGGGCTTCCGGGCCGACCTGGACAAGGCGCGGGCGGAGCTCCGGGGCGCCCTGTCCGGAGGCGGCACGGCCCCCGACCAGGCCGTCTGCACCCGCGAGGCCGAGGCGCTGCGGGAGCCGCCACTAGAGTTTTGAATGCGAACAATTTCAGATTTGAACTCTTCTAAGTGTGTGATTGATAACACGTTTTCGGGTTGATCAACCACCCGTGAACGGTTGATCCTGAGATTGAAGTGCCGGCGAGCGGCGCATCTCAGGGTTCAATGTCCATGCGTCCCACCCGCCTCGGGTTGCTTGTCACCTCCACGGCCCTGGCCACCGCCGCCGTCACGCCCCTGGCTGCCGCGCAGGGCGCCGTGCAGCTCAACGAGATCTCCGTGGAGGCCACCCGCCCGGCTTCCGCGCCCGCGGCTGGGACCGGCTTCGGGGGCGCCAATGTCAGCGGCGGCGACGGCAACAGCGCGGCCACCAGCGGCGGCGGCGGCGGTCCTTCCGGGGTCACCGGCTACGTCGCACGCGTGAGCCCGACCGCCACCAAGACCAACACGCCGCTGATCGAGACCCCGCAATCGGTCTCGGTGGTCACCCGCGAGCAGCTCAACGATCGCAACGTGCAAAGCCTCAACGAGGCACTCGCCTACACGCCCGGCGTGTCGAGCAACGTGTTCGGCTTCGACCCGCGCGCGGACTCGTTCTACATCCGCGGCTTCGCCGAGACCTACGACGGGATCTTCCGCGATGGCCTGCGCCAGACGGGCGTCGGCTTCGCCGTCCCCCGCATCGAGCCCTACGGCGCAGAGGCGCTCACCATCCTGCGTGGGCCGGCCTCCGGCCTCTACGGCCTTGGCTCTCCCGGCGGCATCGTCGACGTGACCAGCAAGCGCCCGGTCTTCGCCCAATTCGGCGAGGTCTGGTTCCAGGGCGGCAGCTTCGATCGCTACCAGGGGAATTTCGACATCGGTGGCCCCGTCGAAGGCTCAGACGGAACCATGGCCTATCGGCTCACCGGCGTCGCCCGCCAGTCCGACACGTTCCTGCCAGGTCCCGACGTCCGGGACGACCGGTTCACCATCGCCCCCGCCTTCACGTGGCGGCCCTCGGCCGACACAACCTTCACGCTGCTCACGGAATTCCAGGAATCGAACGTCCCGGGCAATGCCAGTTTCTACAACTTCCCGGGGTTCCGCGTGTCGCGGATCTACTCGGGCGACGGCGCGCTCAACACCTACCGGACCGATCAGCACCGGATCGGCTACGCCTTCGAGCACGTGTTCACGCCGGACCTGATCCTGCGGCAGAACTTCCGCTATTCCGGCGTCGACGCCAACTTCTCGTACACGCAGGTCGACGCGGTGACGGGCCTCAGCGCGCAGCGGTCCACCGGCCTGTTCAAGCAGTCGCTGGCCTCCTTCGCGGTCGACACGCAGCTCGAGGGCCACCTCCAGACCGGACCGATCGCCCACACGCTGCTGACCGGCGTCGATTACTACCACTACGACTTCTCGAGCATCGCCGGTTTCGGCGTGGCGCCCGACCTCAACTTGCTCACCCTGAACTACGGCCGCCAACCGATCACCCGGCCGACCATCGACCGCTCGTCGCGTCAGGCGCAGGATCAGGTTGGCCTCTATGTCCAGGAACAGGCGAAGTGGGGGAGATTCGTCCTGACGCTGACCGGACGGCAGGACTGGGTCGCCTCCGACACGGCGAGCGTAACCCGAGGCGTCGTCGCCGGACCGCAGAGCCAGAACGACAGCGCCTTCACGTACCGCGCCGGCCTGAACTACGAGCTCGCGCCCGGCCTCGTCCCTTACGCCAGCTACGCCACGACCTTTACCCCACAGGTCGGCGTCAACGTCGTCACCGGCCGACCCTACAGGCCCGCCACCGGCGATCAGATCGAGGCGGGCGTGAAATACCTGATCCCGGGCACGAACATCAGCGCGGCCATCGCGGGCTTCGATATCAACCAGAGCAGCATCCTGCGCCAGGATCCCACGAACTTCGCCAACCAAGTGGCGACCGGTGAGGTCAATTCGCGCGGCTTCGAGATGGAGGCGACGGCGAACTTCGCGCCGGGGACCAACCTGACCGTCGCCTACACCCACCTCGACTTCCGCTTCGTCAAGCAGACCTCGGTCGTCACCGGTGCGGCGATCGACGGGAACCGACTCTCGGGCATCCCAGGTGACACCTTCGCGTCGTTCCTGACCTACCTGTTCCCGCCCTCCTCGGCGCTGCGCGGATTGACCGTCGGCGGCGGTATCCGGTTCAACGCCAACAGCTTCGCCGACGACGAGAATACGGTCCGCAACCCGACCGTGACCCTGTTCGATGCGCTGGTCGCCTACGATTTCGCGGCGCTCGATCCGAAGTACAAAGGCTTCCGGGCGCAGATCAACGCGTTCAACATCTTCGACCGGGATTACTACAACTGCCAGGCCGGCTTCTGCTATCGCGGCGCCCCCGCTACGGTGATCGGCAGTCTGATCTATCGCTGGTAACGGCTTCGCGGGGGCAGGGGCCGGCATGGCAGATCCTCGCCCCCGGCACTGGAGGGCGGGGCGGGATCCGCTTAAGGCCGGAGCCTCGTCCTCCGACCCGGGCCGCCCATGCTCTCGACCCTGCTGGTCGTGCTGCCGATCTTCGCGCTGATCTTTTCCGGCTGGCTGGCCCGGCGGATCGGCGTGCTCGGTGCCGCCGCGACCACCGAACTCAACCGCTTCGTGGTGTTCCTGGCCCTGCCGGCGCTGCTGTTCGACGTGACCGCGCACGCCCATTGGAGCGCGATCTGGAAGCCGGGCTTCATCGGCGCCTTCGGGTTGAGCAGCCTGGCGGTGTTCGCGCTCACGGTACTGATCCGGCGGGGGGAGGGGCACCCGCTCTCCGACGCCGCCGTGGACGGGCTCAATGCCGGCTATCCCAATGCCGGCTTCATGGGCTTCCCCCTGGCGCTGGTCGCCTTCGGCCCAGAGGCGCTGGCGCCCACCACCGTGGCGGCGATCCTCACGGTCTGCGGGGTGTTCGCGGTGGCGATCGTGCTGATCGAGACCGGCCTCCGGCGGGAAGCGCACGGGTCTGGGCAGGCCGGTTCGAACGTCCCGGTCTGGCGCGCGGTCGGCCGCTCGCTGATCCGCAACCCGTTGCTGATCCCGCCGGCGCTCGGCGCGCTGGTCCCGAGCGCCGGCCTCACGCTACCGGCATCGGCCGAGACATTTCTCAAGCTCCTCGGCGGCGCGGCCTCGCCCTGCGCCCTGGTGGCGCTCGGCCTGTTCCTGGCCCAGAAGCGCCGGCCCGGCAGCGCCCAGCGCCGGGCGGCCGCCCTGCTGGTCGGCTTGAAGCTCGTCGGGCAGCCGGCCCTCGCCTACGGTCTCGGCCGGTACCTGTTCGACCTGCCGCCGCTGCTGCTCCACGTCGCGGTGCTGATGGCCGCCCTGCCCACCGGGACCGGCCCGTTCATGCTGGCGGAATTCTACCGCCGGGAGGCCGACCTGACCTCCACGGTGGTGCTGGTCTCGACGATCCTGTCGATCGTCACGGTCTCGGGCTATCTGGCAACGGTCTGAAACCGGGCGACCACGCTCTCGCCGCAGAGGAATCGTAACGGTTGCCGCGTAGTCTCATGGCGCGGCCCTCCCGGTCCGGGCTAAGAGGGACTGCGACGAAGCGGGGCGGAACGGCGACGTGATGGTGCGTTCGGGAGTATCGGTTGCGGGCCGGATCGGCCGCCTCGCCTGTGTCGCCGGCCTGGCGCTGAACCTGTCGGCCTGTTTCCGCCCGCTCTACGGGCCGACCGCCTCCGGCGAGACCGTGCAGGCGCTGCTGGCCTCCGTGCAGGTCGACGATGTCGGGATGGCCCAGGGCCAGGAGCGGCTTGGGCATTACCTGCGCAGCGAACTGATCTTCGAGCTCGACGGGTCGGGCCAGCCGGCGAGCAAGCGCTACCGGCTGAAGCTCTCGGGCTCCGAGATCGTGCAGACCCCGATCGTCTCCTCCACCACCGGCCGCGCCGAGGCCGGCACGCTGGTGGCCAACATCAAGTACAGCCTGGAGGACATGGCCGGCACCAAGGTCTACTCCGAGGGCGTGGCGACCTCGACCGCGACCTACGACCGCTCGGTCCAGCGCTTCGCCAGCCAGCGGGCGGCCCGCGATGCCGAGATCCGCCTCGCCAGCGTCCTGGCGGACCAGATCAAGACGCGCCTCGCCGCCGTGCTCTCGACCAAGCCGTGAGCCGGCTTTGACCGCGGTCAAGGCGGGCGAGATCGAGGGCCTGATCCGGCGCGGGCCGGATCCGCGCATCCCGGTGATCCTGGTCTACGGGCCGGATACCGGTCTCGTGACCGAGCGTGCGCGAAAACTCGCCGAGGATTTCGTCACCGACCCGGGAGATCCCTTCGCGCTGGTGCGGATCGACGGCGACACCCTCGCCTCCGATCCGGGCCGGCTCTGCGACGAGGCCGGGACCATGGGCCTGTTCGGCGGCCGCCGGTCGATCTGGGTGCGGCCGGGCAGCCGCAACTACGCGCCGGCCGTCGAGGCGGTGCTCGCCGCCGACGTGGCCGATGCCCGCATCGTCGTGGAGGGCGGCGACCTCGCCAAGAACAACCCGATGCGGGTCCTGTGCGAGCGCTCCCCCAAGGCGCTGGCGATTCCCTGCTACGCCGACGACGAGCGCACGCTCTCGGATCTGATCGACCGCACCCTGCAGGAGCGCGGCCTGCGCATCGATCGCGCTGCTCGGGAAGTCCTGGCCCGCAGCCTCGGCGGCGATCGCCGGGCCAGCCTGATGGAGATCGAGAAGCTGGCGCTCTACGCGGGCGGGGAAGGGCAAGGGGACAAGGTCGTCACCCTCGACCATGTCGAGGCCGTCACCAGCGACGTCGCGGCCAGCGTGCTCAACACCCTGATCGACGCCGCCTTCGACGGCCGCCGGGAGGCGGTGGAGCGCGACTACCGGCGGTTCCGCCACGAGGGCCTGGATCCCGGCGTGGTGCTCGGCTCGGCCCTGCGGCACGCCCTGACCCTGCTGGCGACCCGCCTCGACAACCCGGATAAGACGCCGTCCCTGATGGTGGCTTCCTGGCGGGGGCTGCATTTCAAGCGCAAGGCCAGCATCGAGGGCCAGCTCGGCACCTGGCCGGCCGGCACCCTGCGGCAGGCGGTCAAGGCCCTCCAGGAGGCGATCCTGGCCTGCCGGCGGGCCGAGCCCGAGCTGGCGCACGCCCTGGCCTCCGCGGCGCTGCTGCGGGTGGCGGAGGCGGGCGCGCGGCGGCGGCGCTAGGAATCGTGTCAGCCTCGCTTCCGAGGAAGCGAGACGGCTTGCATCGATCCCACCCACACCCTCATCCTGAGGTGCTGCGGAGCAGCCTCGAAGGAGCCCTCCAGCCAGCCATGCGATCCCTGGAGGCCTCCTTCGAGGCCTCCGCTGCGCTCCGGCACCTCAGGATGAGGGAGATGATTCGGATGCGCGTCGTTGTGCGGCCGGGCGCTGGACGAACCCCGGCAACCGCCGTCAGCCCTGTTCCGGCTCCGACACCTTGAACCGGTTGAGCAGCCCCTCGAGCTCGTCCTGGGTCTCGTAGCGGATGCGGATCTCGCCCGATGCCTCGTCCTTGGGCTTGTAGATCACCTCGACCCCCAGGGCCCGGCGGATCCGTAATTCCAGGTCGCGGACCGGGGCAGGGCGCTCGGCCGAGAGGCGCGGGCGGCCGGGGCGGGGGGTGTCGGGGGCAGCAGCCTCGGCGGCCTCGGCGGCGGCCACCGCCTCGACCTCGCGCACCGACAGGCCCTCGGCCACGACCCGGCGGGCCAGGGCTTCGGGATCGCGCACCGCCAGGAGCGCGCGGGCATGGCCGGCGGTGAGTTCCCCGGCGGTGACCCGATCCTGCACGGCGGGCGGCAGGTTGAGCAGCCGCAGGGTGTTGGCGAGGTGGCTGCGGCTCTTGCCGAGGATCTCGGCCAGCTCCTTCTGGGTGTAGGCGAAGTCCTGCATCAGGCGCTCGTAGCCGGACGCCTCCTCGATCGGGTTGAGGTCGGCCCGCTGGACGTTCTCCAGGATGGCGAATTCGAGGGAGGCGCGGTCGTCGATCTCGACGATCACCACCGGCACCTCGTCGAGCCCGCCCTTCTGGGCCGCCCGCCAGCGCCGCTCGCCGGCCACGATCTCGAAGGCGCCCGGCACGTCGGCGAGCGGCCGCACCACGATCGGCTGGATGATGCCGCGCTGGGTGATCGAGGTCGCGAGTTCCGCCAGTTCCGCCTCGCCGAAGCTGCGTCGGGGGTTGCGCGGATTCGGGCGCAGGAACTCCACCGGGACCTTGCGCTGCGGCTCGATCTTCCCGTCGAGCTTGGCCGCCTGTCCGGCATCGCCGAAATCACCGATCAGCGCCGCGAGCCCGCGCCCGAGACGGGGTCGTGCCCCCTCCTCCGCCATCCTTGTCACCCGTGTCACGCTCCGCACTCGATCCCCGGTTTTTTAGGGGATCACAAGAAGTCAGGCCGCCGCCGGCACCCGGCCTTCGCGCTGGATCACCTCGGAGGCGAGGCGCAGATACGCTTGGCTGCCGGCGCATTTCAAATCGTAGAGCAAAGCCGGCTTGCCGTGGGACGGCGCCTCGGAGATGCGGACGTTGCGGGGGATCACGGTCTCGTAGACCTTGTCGCCCATGAAACCGCGGACATCCGCCACCACCTGGGCGGAGAGGTTGTTGCGCGGGTCGAACATTGTCAGCACGATGCCCTGGATGGTCAGCTTCGGGTTCAGCGCACCGCGGACCTGCTCGACGGTGCGCAGCAGCTGGCTCAAACCCTCAAGGGCAAAGAACTCGCATTGCAGCGGCACCAGCACCGCGTCGGCGGCAGCCAGCGCGTTGATGGTCAGCAGGTTGAGCGAGGGCGGGCAATCGATCAGCACGTAGCTGATCCGCTCCAGGCCCTTGGCATGGGCGATGTCCTTGAGCACGCCGCGCAGCCGGTGGGCCCGGTCGGGGAGGGTGGCCAGCTCCATCTCCAGGCCGAGGAGATCCATGGTCGAGGGCGCGATCGATAGGCGCGGCACCGCCGTGGGGATCACCGCCTCGGCCAACGTCGCCTCGCCGGTCATGACGTCGTAGGTCGAGACCTGGCGGCGAGCCCGGTCGATTCCCAGCCCCGTGGAGGCGTTGCCCTGCGGGTCGAGATCGAGCACCAGCACGTCCTCGCCGATCGCCGCCAGCGCCGTGCCGAGGTTGATCGCCGTCGTGGTCTTGCCGACGCCGCCCTTCTGGTTGGCGAGCGCCAGGATCCGCAAGGGATGTCGCACGGACGGTCTTTCGGCGGGGGGCAAGACGGGATCGGCGGACGGATCCACGGACCGGTCGGCGGAATCGCCGAGGATCGCTTCGGTCATCGATGGCTCGGGGCGGCGAGGGCAGTGACGCGCACGATCCGGGCTTCGGAATCAGTCCGGCTCGGCACGAGGTCGTTAACGACTCTCCACTGCGCGGCGGCCTGGGTCAATTCAGCTTGCACGTCCCGGCCCTTCGGAAACAGCCCGGTGGTGCCCGTTTTCAACAGCGGCTCCGTCCAGGCGAGGAGCTGCGTCATGGGCGCCAGCGCGCGGGCGCAGACGATATCGACGCCCTGGTAGTCGCCGATCACCGCCTCGATCCGGGCGTTGCGCACGCGCGCCGGCGTGCCAGTGAGACGGGCGGTCTCGGTGAGGAAGGCGCATTTGCGCGCGTTGCTCTCGATGAGATCGACCTGGATGCCGCGCTCGCGGCCGGCGATGGCGAGGATCAGGCCGGGAATACCGGCGCCGGAACCGAGATCCAGCCAGGTCCGGGCCTCCGGCGCGAGGTCCAAAAGCTGGAGCGCGTCGTCGATATGGCGGCTCCAGACCTCCGCGAGGGTGGCCGGGCCGACGAGGTTCTTGATCGGCTGCCAGCGCCGGAGCTGGGCGACGTAGAGGTCGAGCAGCTCCGCTGTTTCACGTGAAACACCGGAGGCGCCGAGGATTCGGGCGCGGTCCGGATCGCTCACGAGGCGCGACGCCCGGCATCGGGCGCAGCCCGTCGCGCATGGGCGGCCAACAGGGTGAGGGCGGCTGGGGTTACGCCCTCGATCCGGGCGGCCTGGCCGAGGGTGCCCGGCCGGACGGTCTCGAGCTTCACCCGCATCTCGTTCGAGAGGCCGCTGATCCCGGCATAGTCCAGGCTGGCCGGAAGCCGCACGGCCTCGTCGCGTCGGAAGGCGGCGATGTCGGCGTTCTGGCGATCGAGATACACCGCGTAGGTCGCGTCGGTCTTGAGCCGGTCGGTGACCCGCGGCGATGTCTCGGCCAGCGCCGGCCAGATCGCGGCGAGCTGCCCCCAGGCGATCTCGGGATAGGCGAGTAGCTGGAACGCGCTCCGGCGGATGCCGTCGCGGTTCAGCAGGATCCCATGCGTCGCCGCCTGGCTTGGGGTGAGGCTGACGGCATCGAGCAGGCCGCGCGCCTCTCGAAGGTCCGCCTGCGAAGCCGAGAAATGCTCAGCCCGATGCCGGCCGACACAGCCCAGGGCGATGCCCCGGGGCGTCAGCCGCTCGTCGGCATTGTCGACCCGCAGGGAGAGCCGGTATTCCGAGCGCGAGGTGAACATCCGGTACGGCTCGCTGACCCCGTGGGTCACGAGGTCGTCGATCATCACCCCGAGATAGGATTCGGCCCGGTCGAAGGTCACGCAGTCGAGGCCGCCGGCGCCCCGGGCGGCGTTGAGCCCCGCCACCAGCCCCTGGCCGGCCGCCTCCTCGTAGCCGGTGGTGCCGTTGATCTGGCCGGCCAGGAACAGGCCGGGCAGACGCTTGACCTGGAGCCCGGCATCGAGCTCGCGCGGGTCGACGTAATCGTACTCGATGGCGTAGCCCGGCCGCAGGATCGCGGCCCGCTCAAGCCCCGGGATCAGCCGGATGATCTCGCGCTGAACCTCCTCGGGCAGGGCCGTGGAGATGCCGTTCGGGTAGATGGTCGGGTCGTCCAGGCCCTCGGGCTCGAGGAAAATCTGGTGGCCCTCCCGGTCGCCGAAGCGCACGATCTTGTCCTCGATCGACGGGCAGTAGCGCGGCCCCCGGCTGGCGATGCCGCCGGAATACATCGGCGAGCGGTGCAGGTTGGCCCGGATCAGGTCGTGGACCGCCTGATTGGTCCGGGTGATGCCGCAGCGGATCTGCGGCGTGGTGATCTTTTGGGTCAGCGTCGAGAACGGCACCGGCTCGGCATCGGCCTCCTGCATCTCCAGGCCCGACCAGTCGATGGTCCGGCCGTCGAGGCGGGGCGGGGTGCCGGTCTTGAGCCGACCGAGCCGCAGGCCGAGCCGGTCGAGGGTCTGAGCCAGCCCGATCGCCGGCGCCTCGCCGACCCGGCCGGCGGGGATCTGCCGTTCGCCGATATGGATCAGCCCGCGCAGGAAGGTGCCGGTGGTGAGCACGACTGCGGCGCAGGCGATCGCCCGTCCATCCGCCAGCACGAGGCCGGAGAGCCGGCCCTCCGAGTCGAGGACCAGATCCTCGCAGGCGCCCGCCACCACCGTGAGGCCCGCGGTCTCGGCGATGGCCGTCTGCATGGCGGCGGCGTAGAGCTTGCGGTCGGCCTGGGTGCGGGGACCGCGCACGGCCGGCCCCTTGCGGCGGTTGAGCAGCCGGAACTGGATGCCGGCCGCATCGGCGACCCGGCCCATCAACCCATCCAGGGCATCGACCTCGCGCACGAGATGGCCCTTGCCAAGCCCCCCGATGGCGGGATTGCACGACATGGCCCCGATCGTGGCGGGGTCGTGGGTGACCAGGGCCGTCCGGGCGCCGCAGCGCGCGGCCGCCGCAGCCGCCTCGACGCCGGCATGGCCGCCGCCGACGACCACGACGTCGAACCGGTCGGATGAGGTGGTAAGCATGCGGGTGATTACGCGGGCGTGGCCGGGCCGGTCAACGCATCCGGGTGCGGGACCCTTGGATCGAGGCGGGGAGGGCGCTTTCTTGTCGGGGCCTGATACCGCCGACGACCGGGCGCCTCACGCGCCAGCGCAATGACTACAGTCCTCACCTTCGATCGGACAGTCATCGCGGCCGAACTCGAGGCCCGGTGCACACATCGCGACCGGTTCGTTGGGGGCTTCAAGACTTCATTCGCGTCTTGATCGTTTTCGCCGGTCGTGCCAGCATCCGAATACAAACGAAATCCTGAACGGACAACGGCGTCCGGCAGGCCCCGGAATGGGACTGTTTCGCAGCGTCGAGGGCGACGCGCGATGAGGAGGGATTGCCATGTCCGCGTTGACGATCGGCCTGGGCGTCGCCTGCTGCGCGGCGGGCGCCGCCGCCCATTTCTTCGACCCCACGCAGCGCAAGGAAGGCCTGTTCGGCCTGGCAGCCTTCGGGCTGCTGCTGACCGGGATGTTTCTCAGCCGGTCGTAGGCGCCCACGGCGCTTCAGACCGGAGGAGATATCCCGATCTCGCCCTCATCCTGAGGTGCTGCGCAGCAGCCTCGAAGGAGGCCTCCAGGGATCGCGCGGCCGGCTGGAGGGCTCCGTCGAGGCTCGCTTCGCTCACACCTCAGGATGAGGGCGAGGACGGGAGACACCGATCCGGCACGCCCCTCACCCGGTCATGGCCGTGGCGGTGTAGCCGGCTTTGGTCAGGGCCTCGGCGATGACCAGGGCCTGGGCGTCGGTGCGGATCGCGACGCGGCCGGATTCGCGGTCGACCCGGATCTCGGCCGCCGGGTCGATCCGGTTCACCGTGCGGGTCACCGCGGCGGCGCAGCCGTCGCAGGTCATGCCCTCGACCTGCATCAGCAGGTCGGCGTGCGTCTCGTCCATCCGGGCCTCCGTGAACAACGTCACCGGAATGTCGGGGCCGGGCGGTGCCGGCGCAAGACGCGTCAGAACTGCGCCGGCATGCGGAACGCGTAGTCGATCTTCAGGCCGAACTGGAACTGATCGGGGTTGCCGAACGGGCGCCGCACCAGCGGGCTGTCGCCCGACGCGCCCAGGATCCGGGTGTAGCCGGCATAGCCCGTATAGGCCCAGGTCTCGTCCTGGGTGTAGGTCACGGCGCCGAGCACGCCCGCCGCGTAGAAGCTGTCGGGATTGTACGGGGTCACGCGGCCGTTGAGCGCCGCCTCGGCCGGCGACACGCCGAAGTATTTCCGGGCGTAGCTGGCATCGCCGACGTTCAGGCGCGGGCCGAGCGAGAACAGGAACTGGCCCACCGGCATCAGATAGTCGGCCGCGATCGAGCCGACCGTGCCGTGATGGCCGTACACGCCCTGGCGGATTTCGACGCGGGTGCGGATGGAGGGCGAGGGGTAGAACTCGGCGAACACCCCCGGCTCAAGGGCGATGCGGGCGTCCCGGAAGCCGAACAGGTGGCGCCGGTCGTCGCCGTAATAGCGGCCCGGCACGATGCGGGCGGTCGGGCCGATCCGGAACACGGGATCGTCGTAGAGCGAGACGCTGAAGCCGTCATCCGGCGTCGAGAAGCGGCGCGGCTCGCCGGCCTTGCGGATGTCGATCCCGGGATAGCCGACCGCGGTGTAGTCCGACGCGCCGGGATAGCGCGGGATCGCCTGGAGCGAGGCGCTGACGGTGACGATCCAGGTGCTCGGATCGACGGCGCCCGGATCGACCTGGGTGAAGACCGGCATCGGGCGCGACGGCGCCGCTCCGAGATCCGCGGCCAAGGTCGGCCCAGCGCCGAGGGCGAGAACGAGGGCGCCGACGGACGAGCCGACACGACGGAGGGAACGGAACATCGGGACGCACTTCGGAACACTTGGAGGCACGATCGTCATAGCCACGCTTTATGGCGCCTTTTCTTCCCATCCACATAAGCGCCCGGCGCAACCCTCGTGCGATCGCGTGCAAACCGCCCGGCCGTGACGATTCCGCAACGTTTCCGCGGGCGCCGGCATCACACCGGGCGGAATTCGCATGCCCTCGCCTTGCCGGGCGGGCCGCGCGGCGACAAAGATCGTCGCATCGGTCTTCGCCCGCCGAATCAGCGCCCGGGACTTCTCCCGGCGGCCGGTGCAGGCCCCTGTTAGGTGTTGTCACGATGATCCCGGTCCTCCGCCGGTACGCGGGGTTGTTGGCAGCCGGGCTTCTGGCGCTCGTCGTGCTCGGGCCGCTCGCGGTGTTCGCGCCGGCCACGAGCGCCCTGGCGCTCGGCGCGCTCGCCGCCGTCGCGGCCGGCCTCGCCCAGACGCGTGCCGCCACCCTGAAGGCGCGCTGCGACAAGCTGTCCGGCGAGGTCGACCTGCTGTCCCGGCGCCTGCTGAAGGCCGAGACCGCGGCCGCGCCGCCGCGGCCGGAGGGGGGCGACGCCGCGCTCCGGGCCGAGGTCGAGGAATTGACCGTCGAGCTCGGGCTGCTCAGCGGCATCGTACGCGACCTGACCCATGTGGTCGGAACCCAGGATTCCGAGATCGCCAGCTTGAAAGCTCGGCCGGAGCCGCGTCCGGAGCCCCTCCCCACCGTCGCCACCCCCCAGGCTCATGCGGAGCCGGCGCGCACCCAGGCGCCTCCGGAACCCGAGCGCCCGGCATCCCCGAGCCCGCAGAATGCAGCCCCTTCGCGGGCGCCGATCGAGCCGCGCCCGATCGCCCAGGACGCCCCGCCCGAGCCGGTGCCCGCACCGCGACCGATCCCGCCGCGCCCCGTCCCCCGTGCGCCCGCGCCCTGGGCCGAGAGCGAGGCCGAGATCGTCCGGGCCTTCGAGGCGGACGCGCTGGAGATCCACCTGCAGCCGGTGGTGACCCTGCCCCAGCGCAAGGTCACGGCCTACGAGGCGCTGGCCCGCCTGCGGGTCGAGGGCCGGCTCATCGAGCCCGAGGCGTTCCTGCCGGCTCTGGAGCGCTACGGCCGCACCACCGAGCTCGACCGGCGCATGCTGCAGCGGGCCGCCATCGTGGTGCGCCACCTCGCCCGCCGGGGCAGCGAGACCATGCTGACCTACGGTCTGTCGCCGCTCTCCCTGTTCGAGCCCGGCCTCCTCCGGGAGCTGGCGCGCAACGTGGCCGAGGATCCCGCCCTGGCCGGGCTGGCGATCGCCCTGCCCCAGGCGAGCTGGCACGGCCTCGACGGCGGCCAGCGGGGCCTGCTCCTGCCCCTGCGCGGCCGGATCGGGTTCAGCCTCGACCGGGCGGACGATTTGCGCTTCGACGTGGCCCAGCTCGCCGGGCTCGGGGTCGGCCAGGTCAAGGTGCCGGCCGAGATGCTGCTGCGGCCGGGCTCGGATCGGCGCAGGCTGTCGGACATCGCCATCGAGGATCTGGCGCCCGCCCTGGCCCGGGCCGGCATCCGCTTGGTCGCCACCGGCGTCACCGACGAGGCGGACGTGCCGGACCTGATCGACCTCGACGTGCCCTACGCCCAGGGCGCGGCCTTCGCGGCGCCGCGACCGGTGCGGGCCGAAGTTTTGGCCGCGCCGCCGCCCGAGGCGCCCGCGCCATCGCCGCCGGCCGAGCCGGAGCCCGAGCGGCGGCCGTTCCGCTCGGTCCTGCGCAGAGCCGTCTGACGAGCGGTCCGAGCCGCGGGTCTCACCAGTAGATCTGGAGCCGTCCCAGGACGGTGTCCACCGAGAACGGCGCGGTGCCGAGCGCGTCGGACTGGGCCGTGCCCGGCTGCACGCGGCCGTGGATGACGTTGGCAATCAGGCGCAGGTTCGGCTCGGGGTACCAGCTCAGGCCCAGGCTCACGTCCTGCTCGGCGCCGCCGCGAAACCCTCGGGCGTTCAGGGTGATGGCGCTGTAGCGGGCGGACAGCTCGAACACGCCGATCCCGCCCCGGGAGATCCTTTGGTCGTCCCGGGGCTGGACGCCCTTGAAGGTGGCGTAGGTGGTGCCGCCCTGCGGGGCCAGCGCGTAGGCGCGGCCCGCCCCGTTTAGCACCCAGCCGGCCTCGACATAGCCGCCCTGGAAGGCGAGGGTGGGGACGGTCTCGCCCGGGCCGCCGAACCGGTCGATCGCGGCGCGGATAACCTCGGCCTGCACCAGGAACGGGCCGTTGCGATAGGCGAACTCGGCGCCGATCCGGGACACCCGCGCCACGTCCGGCAGGTCGCCGGTATCGACGAACGGACGCGTGAACAGGAACGCCTCCGGCGGGGTCGAGAAGCTGAAAGGCCCGTCGCCCCGGGCGCGGCTCTGGTAGATGCCGGCCAGCCCGAGATGCAGGGTCTCGCGCTCCTCCAGGATCGGCGCCACCGTGGCCCGGCCCGCGGCAGCCACTCCGTCGCCGGTGATGCCGTTGCTGGCGGCATCACCGAACACGCTCGCCACGGCGGTCCAGGCCTGCCCGTGATGCCCGATCGCGAAGCCGAAGCGGCGATCCGGCACGAAGGCGTTGGCCAGGGAGCGCTCGGCGAACAGGGTGTCGTTGTTGCTCTGCAGCCATTCGAGGCTGAACGGCACCTTCATGTTGCCGACCGTCAGGATCGTGTCCGGCAGCCCCTTCCAGGCGACGAAGGCGTCGTTGATCGGCAGCATCGGATCGCTGAAATCGTACTGGAAGGCGACCACCCAGTCCTTGCCGATGGTGAGGGTCGGCTCGATCCACGAGCGGCGCACCGCGACGCTGTCGGGGAAGGTCGCGGCGAGGCCCGGCCGGCTGAAGCTCGCCGCGCCGGCATCGAGATGCAGGCGGCCGCCGATCTGGAGCTTCACCTCGGGCTCGGGAAAGGTCAGCGTCAGGCCCTTCGCGTCGTAGCGCAGGCGCTCGCCGGAGGGGCCGGCCATACCCTCGATCGCGTCCTCGATCGCGTCCTGGGCCGCGCCGGCGGGCGACGCGGCGGCCAGCGACAGGGCCAGCAGGGCAGGGGCACGGCGCATTCCCATCACCCGGCCACAGAGCAGGTCGGGGGACCGGTGCCAATCACGTCCGGCAGCGAACGCCCGAATCGCCGAGGGCGTGGCCCGGCGGCCACGGCTTGGCGATGGGCAGAGGACCGCAGGGCGGATTTCGTATCCCGTCAGGGCCTCCCGGTCCCGGCCGGCCGCGCAAGCGGCAATCGGGCGGCGGCCAACAGCCCGATCAGGGCAGCGCCGGCCAGCAAAGCCATCACCCGGGAAAAGCCGTCTTCGCCGAACGCCACGGTGCCGAGGGTGACGCCGATGCTGCCGCCCAGCAGCGTGCAGCTGTTGACGATGCCGGAGCCCTGGCCCGCCTGCGGCCCGGGAATCTCGGCGAGCGCCAGGCGCGGCGCGATCGCGTAGGGTACGGCCAGGCCCGCCCCGAGCCAGAACAGCCCGAACCCGAGGAGCGGGAGCGCGCGGGCTTCGAAGGCCCACGCCACACCCGGGGCCGCCGCGGCGACCAGCACCAGCGCCGCCCCGATGGGCCGCCGCACCCCGAACCGCACCGCGAGCCGGGGGGCGAGCAGCGCGAAGGCGAGCAGGCCGGCGCTCATCGGCAGCAGCAAGGCCCCGGCGGCGATCGCGCTGAGGCCGAGGCCGTCCGGTTTCTGGGCTTCGAGGTTGAAGAACAGCAGCAGCGGCAGGATGAAGACCATCGCCGTGGTGGCGATGACCAGGGCCGGCCTGAAGCCCCGCGTCGCGAACAGGCCGAAATCGACCAGGGGGTCGGGCCGGCGCCGCTCCTGGCGCACGAACAGCGCGAAGGCCAGGAGCGCGAGACCGAGCGGCACGGCCAGCCGGAGGGGCGCCCGGCCGACATGGGCGAGCCCCTCCAGGGCGAAGATCGTGGCGACCATCGCGACCGCCAGGGACACGAAGCCGACCCCGTCGAAGCGGTGCCGCCCGGTTGCCGGCAGCGCGGGTCGGCGCGGGCCCGCGAACCACAGGCCGCACGCGGCCAGCAGGATGGCGGCCCCATCCGCCCAGAAGATCACGCGCCAGCCGGTGAGGTGGGTCAGAATACCCCCGATCAGCGGCCCGATGCTGAAGCCGAGCATCAAGGCCCCGCCCCAGGCGCCGATCGCCGCCGCGCGGCGTTCGGGCGGGCTCGCGGTGCTGATCGCCGCCAGGGTGCTGGGGATCGACAGGGCCGCGCCGAGGCCCTGGAGCGCGCGGCCGGCGAGCAGCATGTCCGCATCCCGCGCCAGGGCGATCACGGCGGAGGCCAGGGCGAACAGCAGCAGGCCGGCCACGGAGGCCCGGGCGGCACCGATCCGGTCGGTCACGGCGCCCCCCAGCATCACGCAGGCGGCGGCCGCCGCGAGATAGGCATTCACCGCCCAAGCCAAGTGGCCGGCATCCAGCGCGAGGTCGCGCCGCATGGTCGGCAGCGCGGTCATGATCGCCGTGCCGTTGATCCCGATCGCTAGCATGCCGACGCAGCACGACAGGACGATGAGACGCGGGCCCGCCGGCCCGGCCGTCATGCGCCGGACGCCCCGTCCAGCCGCGCCCGGATGAACCGGCCCGCGCTCGCCAGGGAGCGCCGGCCGGCCGCGACCTCCGGGTAGAACAGGTGCCAGGCGTGGATCATGTGCGGCCAGACCTCCAGCGCGACCGCCACATCCGCCGCCGCGGCCACCCCGGCGAGCCGCAGGGCGTCGTCGAGGAGGGTTTCCGCGGAGCCGACCTGGATGAGCGTCGGCGGCAGGCCGGCGAGGTCAGCCTGGATCGGGGAGACCAGCGGGTCGCGCGGATCGGCGCCGTTGAGATAGGCGGTGGCGAGCTCAGTCAGGTAGGCCCGGCTGATCAGCGGATCGACGGCGGCCTTGGTGTCCAGGCTCCCGCCGGTGAGCGCGAGATCGGTCCAGGGCGAGCTGAGCCACAGGCAGCCGGGCAGCGGCATCCCCCGCGCCCGCAGCGACAGGGCGGTCGCCACGGCGAGGCCGCCCCCCGCGCTCTCGCCGGCCAGGGCGATGCGCTCGGGCGCGAACCCGGCTTCGAGCAGGAACCGGTAGCCGGCCAGCGCGTCGCCGATCGCCGACGGGTACGGGTGCTCGGGCGCGAGCCGGTAGGCGAGGGCGAGGGTGCGCGTCCCCGCCTCCCGGCCGGCCTGGGCCACCATGTGGCGGTGGCTCGCCAGCGACCCCGAGACGTAGCCGCCGCCATGCAGGAACAGGATCACCCGGTCCCGGTCGGCCTCCGGCGTCGCGGTCCATTCCGCAGGCACGTCCCGGGCCTTGGCCGGCTGGACATGGACATCGTCCGGCAGCGGATAGTTTGCCCCGAGCGCATCCACGCGGGCGCGGCGGGCCGCGAGATCGGCCGGTCGCGGGCTGGCGGCCAGACGGGCGCGGATCCGGTCGATGTCGCTGGCATCAGGCGAAGGGGTCGGCATCGTCGGGTCTCGGCGTGGCGGGAATACAGTCACGATGACCGGAGCCACGTGATCGGCCAAGATGAGCGCGATCCCGCTGCTGACGCAACTGGGGGTTTTAAGGGGTGAGAGTTTGCAGGGCTCTGCCCTGCACCCGCAAAAGGTCACGGACCTTTTGAAACCTTGGGTTTCCCGTCGATGCGCTTGTGGGCGCCGGACGAACGCTAGACCGCCACGTTGTCGATCAGCCGGGTTCGGCCGAGGAACGCGGCCACGAGAGCCCGGGCGGGTGCGTCCACCCGCTCAACGGGGCTCAGGGTCCGGGCGTCACAGACCGCGAGGTACTGCACCTGGAAGCCCGCCGCCTCCAGGGCCGCGCGTCCCTCGGCGACCGGGCCCGCGACCGGGCTGCCGCTGCGAGCCGCCGCGGCGATCTCGGCCAGTACCGCGTGGAGCCGCGGGGCCACCGCGCGCTCCTCGGGCGAGAGGTAGCGGTTGCGCGACGACAGGGCGAGGCCGTCCCCTTCCCGCACGGTCGGCACGCCCCGGATCTCCACCGGCAGGTCGAGATCGGCCACCGCCTGCTGGATCACCCGGAGCTGCTGGAAATCCTTCTCGCCGAACAGGGCGACATCCGGCCCGACCTGGTTCAGGAGCTTGGTCACCACCGTGGCGACCCCCGAGAAATGCCCGGGCCGGAACGGGCCGCACAGCCCCTCGGTCAACCCGGCGACATCGATCCGGGTGGCGAAGCCCGGCGGGTACATGGTCTCCACCGCGGGCGTCCAGGCGGCGTCGGCACCGGCGCGGCCGAGCAGAGCGAGGTCGGCCTCGAGGTCGCGCGGGTAGCGCGAAAAATCCTCGTTCGGGCCGAACTGGGTCGGGTTCACGAAGATGCTGGCGACGACCCGCCGGCCGATCCGCCTCGCCTCGGACACCAGGGCGAGATGGCCCTCGTGCAGGGCCCCCATGGTCGGCACCAGGACGACGCGCGCACCCGCGCCGCGCCAGGCGGCCACGCTCCGGCGCAGGGCGGCGAGATCGCTGAAACGCTGGGGGGTCGATTCGGGCACGGGTCGGGCTCCGCGGCGGGGCGCCGATCTAGAGCATGATCCGCCGGAGTGGAACCCGCCTGCGCGGGATCAGGGGCAGTACGGCAGCAGCGACCGGCCGAACGGATCGTCGACGCCGAGCGGCGGCGTGAAGCCGTAATAGCTCGGATGCGACAGGCCGTATTCGGAGCCGACATAGCTCGGATCGTCCGGCGCGTTGGTCGGCACCGGCACCCGGCGGGGCGTGCAGCCCACCGGAACCGCCCGCGTGCGAAGGCTGTAGACCGGTGGCCGGTCGATCCCGTCGTTGCGCGGGAAGAAACGCGGGCCGCTGCGGGTCACCGTCTCGTAGCCGCCGCGCACGTCAAGATCCGCCGCGGGGGCGTGGTGCCCGGTGATCAGCAGAGCCAGGCCGAGCGCCGTCCCGATCGCGTATCGCCCCGTCACCCGCATGCCCGACCCATCCCCGTTCCGGCGGCAGGGTGCGGGAACAGGGTAAACGGCAGCTTACGCCCGCGCCGCGGTTCAGGTCAGCGGCACCACCAGGGCCGCGAGGGCGGCTACGAGATCGCCCTCGGTCAGGCGGATCTGCAGGCCACGCCCGCCGCCGTTGATGTGGATCTCGGCCGCCGGGTCCCACAGCGAGCCGGCATCGATCGCGGTCGGAAACACCCGCTTCTGCCCGAGCGGGCTGATGCCGCCGACATGGTAGCCGGTCAGGCGCTCGGCGTCGGCGGGCTTGAGCATCGCCGCCGCCTTGCCGGAAAACGCCGCGGCGACCCGCTTCATCGCAACCTCCTTGTCGGAGGCGACCAGCAGGCAGACGGTCTTGCCGTCCACCGCCGCCATCAGGGTCTTGAGCACCCGGCTGGGCGCGACGCCGAGCGCCTCCGCGGCCTGGAGGCCGATGCGCGGCGCCTCCGGGTCGTACTCATAGGCGTGGAGGCTGTAGCGCAGGCCGACCTTGTCGAGGGCCTGGGTCGCGCGGGTGGTCTTTGCGGGCGTCTTGGCCATGGCCGTCTCGGTTCAGGCTCCCCCCGCCCGCGCGGCGACGAGCCGGCCGATCTCCGCATAGGCCGCCTCCACCGCCTCCGCCGGGACCTGGGCTCCGGTGATGTACACGCAGGCGAAGACCGGCGCATGGCCCAGCGGCCGCAGGATCGCCACGTCGTTGAACGTGCCGTTGTCGCCGGTGCCGGTCTTGTCGCCTGCGGTCCAGTCCGGCGGCAATCCGGCCCGGATGCGCTTCAGCCCGGTCCGGGACGCGACCATCCAGGACTCCAGCCGCGCGCGCGAGGCCGCCAACAGGACGGGGCCAACCAGCACGCGCCCGAGGGTGTCGCGCATCGCCGCCGGGCTGGTGGTGTCGCGCGGGTCGCCGGGCAGCGCGGTGTTCAGGGTCGGCTCGTTGCGGTCGAGGCGGGTGACGGGATCGCCGACGCTGCGGAGCCAAAGGGTCAGTGCCTCGGGACCGCCCAAGGCCGTGAGCAACAGGTTGGCTGCGCTGTTGTCGCTCCATTCGAGCGCGGCGGCGCAGAGATCCGAAACCGTCATCCGCCCGGTGCCGCCGCCGGCTTCCAGCGTTTTTCGGGTGATCGGTGCGTAGCTGAGAAGATCGTCGGGTCCAAACGCGATGGCCCGGTCCAGGGATTCGCTCCCCGCATCGACCCGGGCCAGCACGGCGGCGGCGGCCAGGACCTTGAAGGTGCTGCACATCGGGAACAGCTCATCCGCCCGATGGCTCAGAACAACGCCCGCCTGCGTGCCCGCCGAGACCCCAAGCCGCCCGCCGAGCCGACGCTCGATCGCGGCCAGGTTGGGCTCAGACTCCTCGGCGCGGGCGAGCCCGCTGCGCAGGATCAGCGGCGCGGCGAGGGCGCTCAAGCAGGCGGTGCGGCGGGTCCAGGATGTCATGGCGCGACTCGGTCTTTCGACAGCATCGCCGGCCGATGTGATGGCCTAGCTTGGCCATTCGATGGCGGCGGTGGAGCGATGGCGCTCAGATGCTAAGGAGCGGACGCGCGTGTTTCACGTGAAACGCGCCTTCGAGACTCCACGCGGATGCCGATCCCCGCCGGCGACATCACCATGACCGAGACCGAAACCCTCTTCGCCCCCGCCAGCGGCTTCGGCCGGGCCGCCGTCTCGGTGATCCGGGTGAGCGGACCGGCCGCCGGGCAGGTGCTCGTCGCCCTCGGCGGCCCCCTGCCTCCACCCCGCCGGATGTCCCTTCGGACCTTGCGGGACCCCGCCGACGGCATGGAACTCGACCGGGCGCTGGTCGCATGGTTTCCCGGCCCAGACACCTATAGCGGCGAGGACATGGCCGAGCTGCACCTCCATGGCGGTGCGGCGGTGCGGATGGGGGTGCTCACGGCCCTGGCCCGGATGCCGGGCTGCCGCGCCGCCGGCCCGGGTGCCTTCACCCGCCGGGCGGTGCTGAACGGCCGGATGGACCTCGCCGAGGCCGAGGCGGTGGCCGACCTGATCGATGCCGAGACCGAGGGACAGCGCCGTCAGGCCCTGCGTCAGCTCGATGGCGCGTTGAGCCGCCAGGTCGCGGCGTGGCGAGCCGAGGCGATCGATTGCCTCGCCGCCGCGGAAGCCGCCCTCGATTTTTCGGACGAGGGCGATGTCGACGAATCCGGTCTCGACGCCGCCCTGTTCGGCCGCGCCGCCGCCCTGCGCGAAGACATCGCCACCGCGCTCCACGACGGCCGGCGGGGCGAGCGCCTGCGCGACGGCTTTTTCGTCGTGCTGGCGGGCGCGCCCAATGCCGGGAAATCGACCCTGCTGAACGCCCTCAGCCGCCGGGACGTGGCGATCGTGTCGGACGTGCCGGGCACCACCCGGGACGCCATCGAGGTCCGCCTCGATCTCGGCGGCCTGCCGGTATTTTTAGTGGACACCGCCGGCCTGCGTGACACCGCCGAGCCGGTGGAGGCCGAAGGCATCCTCCGCAGCCGCGCCCGCATCGGCGCCGCGGATCTGGTACTGGCCCTCGTCCCCCCGGGCGGCGCGATGCCCGACCTCGGCGAGGCGGGGGTTCGGACGCTGACGGTGCACACCAAGGCCGATTTGTTCGCCGGCTCATCACAAGACATGCTGCCCGGTGTGCTTGCCGTCTCGGCCCGGACCGGAGCGGGCCTGGAAGCGCTGCTGGATGCGATCCAGGCTGAGGCTGAGGTCGGCCTTGGCGCCGGCGATGCATTGGTCACCCGAGCGCGCCACCGTGCGGCGCTGGAGGCCTGCGTCGCGCATCTCGACCGGCTGCTCGCAGGGGAGGGCGCACTTCCCGAACTCGCCGCAGAGGATCTACGCCTGGCTGTCCGGTCCCTCGGCGAGGTCGGCGGCCATGTCGGCGTCGAGGATGTTTTGGACCGGCTGTTCTCGGGATTCTGTATCGGAAAGTAGTTTTATTAGTCGGCGCATCAATTAGAACGCGGCCGGCGTTTGTGATGATTTGGAAACGGATTCCCGGGTCTCTCCCACCCACTCCCTCATCCTGAGGTGCCGCGTCAGCGGCCTCGAAGGAGGGCTCCAGGGATCGCGCCGCCGGCTGGAGGGCTCCTTCGAGGGCTTCGCTTCGCTACGCCACCTCAGGATGAGGGAGAGGTTTGGAGCTCTGTGGTCTCGAACCGCAAGCGGTCGACCTAGTGCGGGATCCGCAGGATCCGCGGGCGCCAGATCCCCAGGGCGACGTTGGCGGTCGCCACCGCCAGCAGCACCCACAGCGTGCCGCGCTCGCCCTCGAGCGAGCGGGCCAAGGCCGCGGGATCGAGCAGACCGGCCAGCGCCCGGGCGCTCTGCTCGGCCTCACGCTTCATCGGGCCCTGGATGTAGACTAGGCCGCCCTCGAACATCAGGACACCGGTGGCGAGCTTGATCCAGGCCCAGCCGGCATTGAGGTAGGCGCGGTTGAGCGCCATCGCCAGCAGGCCGGACATCAGGGTCACGGCCAAGGACGGCAGGAAGATCCAGGTGGCGACGGCACCCATGGCGCCCCGGATCGCGGCGTAGCCGGGCAGGGCGGCCGGCGCCGGGGCCAAGCTCACCATGACCACCAGGGCCGCCATCGCGCCCAAGAGGCCGGCGGATCCCATCGTGTGCAGGAATTTCAGGACGCGTCGCACGCTGTCTCGGCCCCCAGGGTTGGGCCGAGCATAGCGCCGGACATCCAGGTCGGGAGCAGGCCCGAAGGTCGCGCCCCGGGCCTGTCAGCTGCGCAGGCCCGGCGCCTCCTGGCCGGTGCGGGCGACGTATTCGGTGTAGCCGCCGCCATACTGGTGGATGCCCTCGGGGGTCACCTCCAGCACCCGGTTCGACAGGGCCCCGAGGAAGTGACGATCGTGGGAGACGAACAGCATCGTGCCCTCGTAGGCGCCGAGTGCCGCGATCAGCATCTCCTTGGTGCCCATGTCGAGGTGGTTGGTCGGCTCGTCGAGCACCAGAAAATTCGGCGGGTCGTAGAGCATCAGGGCCATGACCAGCCGGGCCTTCTCGCCCCCGGATAGCACCCGGCAGCGCTTCTCGACATCGTCGCCCGAGAAGCCGAAGCAGCCGGCGAGCGCCCGGAGCGAGCCCTGGCCCGCCTGCGGGAACGCGTCCTCCAGGGTCTGGAACACGGTGCGGTCGCCGTCGAGCAGGTCCATGGCGTGCTGGGCGAAGTAGCCGAGCTTGACGCTGCCGCCGACCGTGACCGAGCCATCATCCGGCTCGGTGGTGCCGGTGACGAGCTTCAGGAGCGTCGACTTGCCGGCGCCGTTGATCCCCATCACGCACCAGCGCTCCCGGCGCCGCACCGAGAAGTCGAGCCCCTCGTAAATCGTGCGGCTGCCGTAGCGCTTGTGCACGCCCTTGAGCATCACGACGTCGTCGCCCGAGCGCGGCGCCGGCTGGAACTCGAAGGCCACGGATTGCCGGCGCCGGGGCGGCTCGACGCGCTCGATCTTGTCGAGCTTCTTCACCCGGCTCTGGACCTGGGCGGCGTGGGAGGCCCGGGCCTTGAACCGCTCGATGAAGGCGATCTCCTTGGCGAGCATCGCCTGCTGGCGCTCGAACTGCGCCTGCTGCTGCGCCTCGTTCAGCTTCCGCTGCTCCTCGTAGAAAGCATAATCGCCCGAGAAGGTGGTGAGCGCGCCGCCGTCGATCTCGATCACTTTGGTGACGATGCGGTTCATGAACTCGCGGTCGTGCGAGGTCATCAGCAGGGCGCCGTCATAGGCCTTCAGGAACGATTCGAGCCAGATCAGGCTCTCCAGGTCGAGGTGGTTCGACGGCTCGTCGAGCAGCATCACGTCCGGGCGCATCAGCAGGATGCGGGCCAGCGCCACGCGCATCTTCCAGCCCCCCGAGAGGGCGCCGACATCCCCGTCCATCATCTCCTGGCTGAAGCTGAGGCCGTCGAGCACCTCCCGGGCGCGGCCTTCCAGGGCGTAGCCGTCGAGCTCCTCGAACCGGGCCTGGACCTCGCCGTAGCGCTCCACCAGGGCGTCCATCTCGTCGGCGCGGTCCGGGTCGGCCAGCGCCGCGCCGAGTTCGGCGAGTTCCGCCGCCACCGCGCTCACCGGCCCGGCCCCGTCCATCACCTCGGTGACGACACTGCGGCCGGCCATCTCGCCGACATCCTGGCTGAAATACCCGATGGTGATGCCCCGGTCGGCGGAGACCTGGCCCTCGTCGGGCTGCTCCTGGCCGATGATCATCCGGAACAGGGTGGTCTTGCCGGCCCCGTTGGGACCCACGAGCCCGATCTTCTCGCCCCGCTGCAGGGCGGCCGAGGCCTCGATGAAGACGAGCTGCCGCCCGTTCTGCTTGGTGATTTTGTCCAGGCGTATCATGAAGGGCGGTTGCCGTGTCCGGGGGAAGGCTTTCTTCAGGCCGCTTACGGCATGGATCGAGACGGCGCAAAGACGGAGCCGGGATCGCGGGCTGTGGGATGCTTCACGCAACCGTGGTCGGGGGACCGGGAGCCAAGGGCAGGCTGGGCCGTTGTGCCCCGCGCGACGCCTTGGGTTGGGCATCATCTTTATCTAGACGCCGGCACATACCTGTCGGGCTGAGGCTCGCGAGACGAGGACCACGATGCTGTTCGGTTGGTGGAAGACGAGCCTCGACATGGCGATGCTGGGGCTGGAAGCGCAGGGAGTGATCGCCCAGCGCATGGCGATGTTCGCGGTGGGCGGCCCGGCCGCGCAGCTCGAGGCGCAGCGCATGGTCACGGAGAAGATCATGGCGGCGAGCGAGGCGGCCCTGATGGTCGCCTCCGGCGCCTCGAACAGCAAGGTGATCCGCAGCTACCGCCGGAAGGTCCAGGCCAACGCCAAGCGGCTGAGCAAGGGCTGAGGTATCCCGACCGGGGCCGCGTTCAGGATAGGAGCTGCGCGGCCTCCCCTTGCTGGGACAGCAGCGCCACGGCCTTCCGATCGAAGGACATGAAGGTCTCGCCGCCAAGCCATCGGCCTTCATAGGCAATGACGCCGTCGGCCTCGAGCAGCCTGAGCCCGGCTTCCACGGCGGGCCGATTCATGGCGACGTTCCCGGTATTAACCAAGGCGCGGATCGCGCCTGCGATATCCGCTGTCGCGAGCTTGGCCCCGCGCCGGAGGATCCAGACCAGTTCGCACAGGCACGGCAGCGGGACCGCGATCGTGGTCGCATCTGTGAGAAGCTTTCGGGCTGAGCGGCCCTGCGCGGGATCGTCCGCTAGAATCGCGCGCACCAACACGTTGGTGTCGACGGCATGTTCATGCGTCGTCCGACACGCCGGCCCACCCCGCTTCGGTGATGGCGTTCATCGCCTCGATCATTAGCGGTTGATCCAGCGTCACCTTTCCGTCGAGGGCATGCAGGAAGTCGTCGATGCTGCCGGTCGGCCGTGCCGCCCGCACCCGCAACTCACCGGCGGGCAATTTCTCGAAGTCGATCCGCTCGCCGGGCTTGACGCCGAGATGTTGCAGCAAGTCACGTTTGAGCGTGACTTGCCCTTTCACTGTTACCGCGAGGGACACCATCGCGATCTCCATAGGTCGGACTGGATCGAACGGAAGGTGAAATGACATTCCTGTCAAGGTGGAGCCATTTAGTCAGGATGCCGTAGGGGCAGAAAGCGATGGGCTCGCTTCAACGATTGCGGGAGGTCCAGGCCAACGCGAAGCGGCTGAGCAAGGGCTGACGCGGGATCGAGGCGGATTTCACATACGGAGTTTTCCGCCAAGCGTTTGAATCACAACGCTTTCCCCTTCCCCCTCTGCCTACGGGCTACACAGGTTTCGAGCGTAGCCGTGATCATGCCGTGGGCGCAGAAGGCGCGGGTCCCCTCTCCCATGCGGGCTACGATGGTCACACATCGTTGCCGGATGGAAGCAACGGCCGGACCCAAGCGCGTCTCCCGCCCCCCTCTGCGGGGGAGGGTGGGCCCCGCGTCAGCGAGGGTCGGGAGAGGGGCACGCGGGTTCCGGAGGAGGCAGCGCCGGAGTGCAGGCCGGAGCTTGTTCTTGCACCGGCGACGCGTCTGTGCGACTCGCTTGGGGTGCCTCCCTC
>NZ_JAKSYO010000025.1 GCF_022829635.1 Methylobacterium sp. E-066 | reverse complement strand
CATCAGCGCGTCCACGGTCTGCGGCGTCGGATCGACGATATCGAGCACTCGCTTGTGCGTGCGCATCTCGAACTGCTCGCGCGACTTCTTGTCGATGTGCGGCGAGCGGTTCACGGTGAACTTCGCGATATGCGTCGGCATGGATTATCGGTTCGCGTCGGACAAACACGCTTACCGAGCCTTCAACGAGGCGGTTGCCCGTGAAGGGATCGGGTCATTTGTCAGCGCTCAGGGGAAGCTGCTGCACTGACCTCCGCCGTCTCGCTGCCGAGCGGACCGTCGAGGGTTTGTGGTCGGCCATCGGGCGCCTCGTCGACACCGTCACACCCGACGAGTGCGCCAACTTCTTCGCCGCCGCAGGAGCCGCAGGATAGGAGCCAGATTAAACCGAAAACGCTCTAGCG